>NZ_JBVISR010000009.1:240468-395396 GCF_055575415.1 Streptomyces sp. NPDC034099
GTGTTTAGCCAGGACAACCGAGAAGGCCAAGAACCCCCCACGCCCATCACCAACCCCCCCTACGGGGGGGGTCGCTTGCCGCCCGCGGCCGGTGCGTCAGTCCGTGTTCGCCTCCCGCACCCGCAGTGCGCGCGCCAGGTCGTCGAGCTGGTCGGTGAGCTTGCGGCGCAGGGCGGGGATCGGGTCGGCGTCGGCGAGGCACTCCCGGCCGAGTCGGAGGGTGTCGGCGTCGACGGCGTGGGCGGGGAAGGCCCAGCGGCCGGCGGCGTCGGCGATGGCGGGGCCGCGGCGGGCGGCGAGCGCGACGGCCTCGGTGTAGTAGCGCGGTACGTACTCCCGTACGAGGTCGGCCTGTTCGGCCTGCCAGAAGCCCTGGGCGGTGGCGGTGAACAGGTAGTTGGAGAGGTCGTCGGAGGCGAACATGGCCTCCCAGGAACGGGCCTTGGCCTCGGCGTCGGGCAGCGCGGCGCGGCAGCGGGCGGCGCCCTCCTGGCCGGTGGCGCTCGGGTCGCCGGCCAGCTCGGCGGCGATGGCGGCCTCGTCGGTGGCGCCGAGGACGGCGAGCCGGGTGAGGATGCGCCAGCGCAGCTCGGGGTCGAGTTCGGGGCCGCCGGGGACGATGCCGTCGGCGAGCCAGGCGGCGATGGTGTCGGGGTGGGCGGCCGTCGCGATGCGGTGGCGCACGGCGATCAGGCGCAGTCCGGGGTGGTCGCCGTCCTCGGTGCGGCGGATGAGGTCGCGGCACAGCTCGGCGAGGGTGTGCAGGGCGGCGGGCCGCTGCTCGGGGACGACGTAGCGGTCGGCGACCTGTCCGGCGGCGAAGGCGAGGACGCCGTCGACGAGCGCGAGGTCCGTCTCGTGCGGGAGGTGGGCCCGCGCGATGTCCAGGTAGGTGGCGGCGGGGAGTTCGCCGTCGCGGACGGCGTCCCTGAGGGCGTTCCAGACGACGGCCCGGGTGAGCGGGTCGGGCAGTCCGGACAGGCTCTCGCGGACGGTCCGGAAGGAGTCGGCGTCGAAGCGGATCTTGGCGTAGCTCAGGTCGCCGTCGTTGAGCACGACCAGGGCGGGGAGCTTGCCGATGGGCCGGGGCTCCGCCTGGGGGACGTCGATGTCGAGGCGTTCGCGCGGGGTGAGGCGGCCCTCGTCGCCCGGGTCCTGGTCGTAGAGGCCGACGGCGATGCGGTGGGGGCGCTCGCCGGTGCGCCGGACGGCGAGGGTGCGGCTGCCGTTGTCGCCGGTGACGCTCGGGACGAGGGTGTCGACGCCGGTGGTGCGCAGCCAGGCGTCGGCCCAGGCGTGGACGTCGCGGTCGGTGGCGGCGGCCAGCGAGTCGATGAAGTCGGCGAGGGAGGCGTTGGCGAACTTGTGCCGCTCGAAGTGGGTGTTGATGCCGGCCAGGAAGTCCTTCTCGCCGAGCCAGGCGACGAGCTGGCGCAGGGCGGAGGCGCCCTTGGCGTAGGAGATGCCGTCGAAGTTGAGCAGCGCGGAGGCGGTGTCCTGGACGTCCTCGGGGGCGACGGGGTGGGTGGAGGGGCGCTGGTCCGCGTCGTAGCCCCAGGCCTTGCGGGTGACGCCGAAGTCGGTCCAGGTGTCGGTGAAGCGGGTGGCCTCGGCGGTGGTCTGGTAGCCCATGTACTCGGCGAAGGACTCGTTCAGCCAGATGTCGTCCCACCAGCGCAGGGTGACGAGGTCGCCGAACCACATGTGGGCCATCTCGTGGGCGATGACCATGGCGCGGGTCTGCCGCTGGGTGTCGGTGACGGCGGACCGGAAGACGAACTCGTCGCGGAAGGTGACAAGGCCGGGGTTCTCCATCGCGCCGGCGTTGAACTCGGGGACGAACGCCTGGTCGTAGGAGTCGAAGGGGTAGGGCTCGTCGAACTTCTCGTGGTAGCGGTCGAAGCAGGCCCGGGTGACCTCGAAGAGTTCGTCTGCGTCCGCGTCCAGGTGCGGGGCGAGCGAGCGGCGGCAGTGGATGCCGAAGGGCAGGCCGCGGTGTTCGGTGCGCACGGAGTGCCAGGGGCCGGCGGCGACGGCGACGAGGTAGGTGGAGATCAGCGGGGTGGTGGCCGCCTTCCAGCGGCCGTCGCCGGTGTGCTCGGTGACGCCGTTGGCGAGGACGGTCCAGCCCTCGGGGGCGGTCACGGTGAGGTCGAAGACGGCCTTGAGGTCGGGCTGGTCGAAGGCGGCGTAGACCCGCTGGACGTCGTCGAGGAAGAGCTGGGTGTAGACGTAGGTCTCGCCGTCGGCGGGGTCGGTGAAGCGGTGCATGCCCTCGCCGGTGCGGGAATAGCGCATGGCGGCCTCGACGCGCAGCTCGTGCTCGCCGGGCGCGAGGTTCTCCAGCGCCAGCCGGTTCTCGTCCAGGGCGGCCGGGTCCAGGGGGTGTCCGTCCAGGGTGGCGGTGCGCAGCTCCGCGGGCTTGACCTCGACGAACGTGTCCGTGCTGTCCGTGTCGCCGCGGACGGTGAACCGGATGACGGTCCGGGAGCCGAAGGTCTCGTCCCCACGGGTCAGATCGAGGTCGATCGCGTAGTGGTGGACGTCGAGGAGCCGGGCACGGGTCTGCGCTTCGTCGCGCGTCAGTACGGACATGCACGACATGCTGCCTGATGCGGTGGGCAGGGCACAGAGGCGGTTCGGTACGCGCCGTATGTCCGGCCCGTCGCGGCGACCGTCGCGCTCCCCGGGTGTGCGCCCCCATCGCCGGGGGCGCACACCCGTCTCAGTCGGAGGCCCGCGCGCCGCCGCCGTTGCTCTCCGCGATGCGCTCGTGGTGGTGGATCACCTCGGCGACGATGAAGTTCAGGAACTTCTCGGCGAACGCCGGGTCCAGCTTGGCGCTTTCGGCGAGGGTGCGCAGCCGGGCGATCTGCTGGGCCTCACGGGCCGGGTCGGCGGGCGGCAGCCGGTGGCGGGCCTTGAGGTGGCCGACCTGCTGGGTGCACTTGAAGCGCTCGGCGAGCATGTGGACGACGGCCGCGTCGATGTTGTCGATGCTGTCCCGCAGCCGGGCCAGCTCCTCGCGGACGGCGGATTCGACGGCACCGGTACCGGTGTTGCTGGTGGTCATGGGCGCACACCCTACGGGCGCCGGCCCGGCTGTCGCAGACCGTCTCAGGCGCTGAACGCCGTACGGTCCTCGTACAGTGGGAGCAGGGTTTCCGGAGGCAGGGTTCAGGCGTCTTGGGGGTCGGGCGTGGCGAACGGCGGACCGGTCGAGCACGGGTTCCCGCACCTGGAGACGGTGCGGGAGGCGGTCACGGCGCTGTACCGGCGGCTGTCGTACGACACCGTCCGGACGTTCTCGGCCAGTGTGGCCCCGGTGGACGTGGCGTTCTGCGACACGGACGACCTGTACCTGGGCACGCAGCGGGTGGCGCACGAGCTGGTGCGGCACTACCGGCTGCCCGACGCCCGCATGATCGTCTCGTTCCGCGAGATGACCCACGCGGCCCACGTGGAGCTGACGGCGGGCCCGGAGTACTTCATCGAGCTGAACGACCGCTTCCGCACCCATCGCCGGGACATCGGCGCGGCCCTCGCGCACGAGGTGATGCACGTGTACCTGCACCGCCTCGACCTGTCCTTCCCCTCCACCCGGGACAACGAGATCCTCACCGACACGGCGACGACGTACCTCGGCGCCGGCTGGCTGCTGCTCGACGCCTACCGGGAGGACGCGGCGACCTCGCAGAAGCTGGGGTACCTGACGCCGGAGGAGTTCGGTTACGTGCTGGCCAAGCGGGCGCTGCTGTTCGGCGAGGACCCGTCGGTGTGGTTCACGAGTCCGCAGGCCTACACGGCGTACGGCAAGGGCCTGGCCCGGGCGCGCCGGGACGAGCAGCAGCCGCCGCTGACCGCGGCCGGCTGGGCGGGCCGCCGCCGCTACGCCCGGGACCGCCGGCACGCGCAGGACCCGCACGCCGCCGGGTCGGCGGCGGACGGCGACCCCTACTCCTTCACCGCCGAGCCGCCCGGCCGGCTCCGGGTGTCGTTCCCCTGCCCGACCTGCCACCAGCGGATCAGGGTGCCGGTGCGCGGGCGGGTCCGGGCACGCTGCGGGCTGTGCCGGACGGTGCTGGAGTGCGACACGTGATCCGACGCGCGGGGAGGGGGCGCGCTGCTTCAATGCCCCTATGACACAGGCCATCGAAGAACCCTGGGGCATCAGCGTGTTCGGCTCGGGCACGGTGCGGGCCGAGCCGTCACTCGCGCGGGTCCGGCCGGCGGTGGACGTGCTGGAACCGTCGCCGGAGCAGGCCTTCCAGCGGGCCGGGGAGGCCGTGGCCCGGCTGCGGGAGGTACTGCGCCGGCACGGCGTGCCGGACGCCTCGGTCTCGGGCTCCCGGCTGGGCCTCAGCTCGGAGTACGACGGTCACGGCGGTGGCCGGACGCTGCTCGGATACCGGTGCCAGGCCTCGTACGCGGTGGAGACCGGGGCGCTGGACGATCTCGAGCGGCTGATCGCGGACGTGGTCGAGGCGGGCGCGCACCGGATCGACGGCGTGGAGTTCGCGGTGCGCGACAGGCAGGCGCTGCTCGACGAGGCACGGCGGCGGGCCGTGGCCGCGGCCCGCCGCAAGGCCCAGGTGTACGCGGAGGCGGCGGACGCGCGGCTGGGCCCGGTGCTGCACATCCAGGACGCGGAGTCGGAGCCCGTCGCCGCGTTCCGTGCCTCCGCGGGCGGCGGCCCGCCCGGCACGCTGGCCCCGGGGGCGGTGGAGGTGTCGGCCCGGGTGGTGCTGGGCTTCTCCCTGCGGCACTGACCGCCGCTCAGGAGGGCCGGACGATTCCCTGGGCGCGTGCGGCCGCCAGCCACTGGGGGAACTCGCCCACGAGCCGGTCGTACAGGTCGGCGTCGGTCACCTTGCGCGGGTCGCGGCCCGCGTGGAAGAACCCGGCGTTGTCGATCACCCGCTTGCCGGGCACCGCCAGTTCGTCGAGCTTGCGCAGGTACTCGAACTGGCGGCTGTCGGGATCGCCGAAGCCGACGAACTGCCAGAACAGCGGCAGCGGCGCCGCCTTGCACAGGTAGCGCTCGGCGGCGAGCCGGTTGATCGGGCCGCCGTCGGTCTGGAAGACGACCAGGGCGGGGTGGCGGGCGCCGCTGTCCAGGTAGTGGTCGATGACGGCGTCCATGGCCAGGTGGTAGCTGGTCTTGCCCATGTGTCCGAGGCCGGCCACGATCCGCTCGATGCGGCCCCGGTGGTCGGCGAGCGCGATCTCGGTGACGGCGTCGACGTCGGTGGAGAAGAACACCACGGGCACGGTGCCGTCGTCGTCGAGGTGGGCGGACAGACTCAGCACCCGGTCGGCGAGCGCCTGCACGCTGCCGTCCTTGTAGTACGGCTTCATGGAACCGGAGTAGTCGACGACGAGGTAGACCGCCGCCCGGGTCCCCTCCATGCCGTGCTTGGTGAGCGACACCCCGGCGGTCTGGTACAGATCGACCAGCGCGGGCGCCGTCTCCCGCACCTTGGTGAGACTGATCGCGGCCATGCGGACTCCCCCGTCACCCCTGCCCTGCGGCATCCGGGTGCCGAGGTTACGGCACGGCGCACCCCGCCGCTGCGCCGGTCCCCGGGCATTCGCTATTTTGTTCGCCGCCGTCCCCACCGGCTCACCGTCCGCCCGTCCCGAGGAGCCGGCCCGTGGATTCCGAGTCCACCGCCACCACCTGCTACCGCCATCCCGCGGTGGAGTGCCAGGTCCGTTGCACCCGCTGCGAGCGGTACATCTGCCCCGACTGCATGCGTGCGGCGCCCGTCGGCCACCAGTGCCCCGCGTGCGTGAAGGAGGGGGCGCGGTCGGTCCGGCAGGCCCGGACCATCGCCGGCGGCCGGGTGTCGACGACGCCGGTGGTGACGTACGGGCTGTTCGCGCTCACCGTGCTCGCGTACCTGGCGGAGGTGGTGCGGCCGGAGATCGTGGACCGGTTCGCCATGCTCGGCTCGCGGCTGGTCGCTCCGGACGGCACCCCCCTTGTCGGCGACGGCCTGGTCCTGAGCTCCGGGCCCCTGCGGGTGGAAGGGGTCGCCGGGGGCGAGTGGGAGCGGATGCTCACCAGCGCCTTCCTCCACCAGTCGCCCTTCGAGGGCACGTTCGGCATCCTGCACGTCACGCTGAACATGGTCGCGCTGTGGCAGTTGGGGCGGGTGGTGGAGCTGATGCTCGGCCGGGTCCGGTTCGCCGCCCTGTACCTGCTGTCGGCGCTCGGCGGTTCCGTCCTGGAGCTGGTCCTCACCGACCCCGGTCAGGCCACGGTCGGCGCGTCCGGCGCCGTCTTCGGCGTGGGGGCCGCGTACTACGTGCTGCACCGCCGGCTGGGCGCCGACATGGCCCGGGTCAACCGCTTCATGGCCGGGCTGCTGCTGTGGCTGGTGGTCTCCGCCTGGTTCACCTCGTGGCAGGGGCACCTCGGCGGCCTGCTGGTGGGCGGCGCGCTGGCCCTGGCGTTCGCGTACGCGCCCCGGGACGGGCGCCGGGTGGCGGTGCAGGCCGGTACGGGTGCCGCGCTGGTGGTGCTGCTGGCGGTGACGGCGGCGGTCAAGGTGTCCGAGCTGACGGGCGGGGGGCTTTCCCTGTGAGAGTCCCCCGCTGTGCGAGCTGTCCCCCCATGAGAGGTGTCCCCCTGTGAAACGTGCCGGAGTGCTGCTCCTCGGGGCCCTGCCCGTGATCGCCGCGGGCGTGTACCTCGCCGTGCCGGACGGCTCGGCGGAGCCGGCGGACACCGCGGCCGCCGCGTCCTCGTCGTCCCCGGCCACCGCCGGGTCGGCCCGCGACGACGCCAAGGACCGGGCGGAGGAGGAGCGGGAGGCGGACGACGCGCTCATCGCCGACCTGCCGCCGGGCCTCGCCGCACCGGCGAAGAAGGAGCTGGCCCAGCAGCTCGTGTCCAGCGCCGAGAACTCGACCACGAAGTGGCGCACGGCCTACGGCGGCATCGAGGACCTCGGGGACGGCGACGGGTACACCGCGGGCATCATCGGCTTCTGCACCGGCACCCACGACCTGCTCACCCTGGTCGAGCGCTACACCGAGGCCCACCCCGGCAACGGCCTGGCCGCGTACCTTCCCGCCCTGCGCGAGGTCGACGGCAGCGACTCCCACGAGGGCCTGGACCCGGGCTTCACCGCGGCCTGGAAGGCGGAGGCGGAGGTCCCGGCGTTCCGCGCGGCCCAGGAGGAGGAGCGCGACCGGGTCTACTTCGAACCGGCGGTGCGCCTGGCCAAGCTGGACGGCCTGGGCACGCTCGGCCAGTTCGTCTACTACGACGCGATGGTCTTCCACGGCCCCGACACGGACGCCGAGGGCTTCTACGGGCTGCGCGAGCGGGCCATGGCCGAGGCGAGGACGCCGGGGCAGGGCGGCGACGAGAAGACCTACCTGGGCACCTTCCTGGACGTCCGCGAGCAGGCCATGCGGGCCAAGCGCCCGGGCATCGACACCTCCCGCGTCGGCACGGCCCAGCGCCGGTTCCTCGCCGCCGGGAACATGAAGCTGGCGACGCCGCTGGAGTGGGAGATGTACGGGGACGCCTACCGGGTGCCCTGAGCATGCGACAGCGCCTGCCCTTGGTCCGGTCGGGGACGGGGCAGGCGCCATCAGTGTTCCGCACGCCTTTGTGCGGGACGTTCTTCGGTTGTTCCGTCCGTCAGACCGCGAGGGCGCGGTCGGTCGGGCGGATCGGGGCCGGCAGGTCGCTGGCCCCGGTCAGGAAGCGGTCGGCGCCGCGCGCGGCCGAGCGGCCCTCGGCGATCGCCCAGACGATGAGTGACTGGCCGCGGCCGGCGTCACCGGCGACGAACACACCCGGCACATTGGTCTGGAAGTCGGCGTCCCGGGCGATGTTACCCCGTTCGTCGAGCGCCAGGCCGAACTGGTCGACGAGACCGTTGTCCTTGTCGGTGCCGGTGAAGCCCATGGCGAGGGTGACCAGCTGGGCCGGGATCTTGCGCTCGGTGCCCGGCTTCGGGGTCAGCCTGCCCTCGATGAACTCGACCTCGCTCATGTGCAGCCACTGGACGTTGCCGTCCTCGTCGCCCTCGAAGTGGGTGGTGGAGACGGCGTAGACCCGCTCGCCGCCCTCCTCGTGGGCGCTGGTGACCTTGTAGAGCATGGGGAAGGTGGGCCACGGCTGGCGCACCGCGTCCCGCTCCTCGCCCGGCCGGGGCATGATCTCCAGCTGGGTGACGGAGGCCGCGCCCTGGCGGTGGGCGGTGCCCACGCAGTCGGCGCCGGTGTCGCCGCCGCCGATGACGACGACGTGCTTGCCCTCGGCCGTGATCGGGGGCGCCACGTAGTCGCCCTCCTGGACCTTGTTGGCCAGCGGCAGGTACTCCATCGCCTGGTGGATGCCGTTCAGCTCGCGGCCGGGGACCGGCAGGTCGCGGGCGGTGGTGGAACCGGCGGCGATGACGACGGCGTCGTAGCGCTTCTTCAGGTCGGTCGCCTTGAGGTCGCGGCCGATCTCGACGCCGGTGCGGAAGCGGGTGCCTTCGGCGCGCATCTGCTCTATGCGGCGGTTGATGTGCCGCTTCTCCATCTTGAACTCGGGGATGCCGTAGCGGAGGAGACCTCCGATGCGGTCCGCGCGCTCGTAGACGGCGACGGTGTGGCCGGCCCGGGTGAGCTGCTGGGCGGCGGCCAGGCCCGCCGGGCCCGAGCCGATGACGGCGACGGTCTTGCCGGACAGGCGCTCCGGGACCTGCGGGGCGACGTCCCCGGTCTCCCACGCCTTGTCGATGATCGAGACCTCGACGTTCTTGATGGTGACCGGCGGCTGGTTGATGCCGAGCACGCACGCCGACTCGCACGGGGCCGGGCACAGACGGCCGGTGAACTCCGGGAAGTTGTTGGTGGCGTGCAGGCGCTCGGACGCCGCCGACCAGTCCTCGCGGTAGGCGTAGTCGTTCCACTCGGGGATCAGGTTCCCGAGGGGGCAGCCGTTGTGGCAGAACGGGATGCCGCAGTCCATGCAGCGGCTGGCCTGCTTGCTGATGATCGGCAGCAGGGAGCCGGGGACGTAGACCTCGTTCCAGTCCTTGACGCGCTCCTCGACGGGGCGGGTCCTGGCGACCTCGCGTCCGTGGTTCAGGAAGCCCTTGGGATCAGCCATTGGTCGCCGCCTCCATCATCTTCTCGGTGGTCTCGGTCTCGGAGAGACCGGCTCGCTCGGCGGCGTCCTTGGCGGCGAGCACTGCCTGGTACGTGCTGGGGATGATCTTGCTGAAGCGCTCCACGGCGACGGTCCAGTCGGCGAGCAGCTTCTGGGCGACCGTGGACCCGGTCTCCTCGGCGTGGCGGCGCACCACGTCGTGCAGCCAGTCCTTGTCGGCGTCGTCCAGGGCCTGGATCGCGTCGACGTTGCCGACGTTGACGTTGTCGCGGTCGAGGTCGACGACGTAGGCGATGCCGCCGGACATGCCGGCCGCGAAGTTGCGCCCGGTCTCGCCGAGGACGACCGCGTGGCCGCCGGTCATGTACTCGCAGCCGTGGTCGCCGACGCCCTCGGAGACGACCAGCGCGCCGGAGTTGCGGACGCAGAAGCGCTCGCCGACCTTGCCGCGCAGGAACATCTCGCCGCCGGTGGCGCCGTATCCGATGGTGTTGCCGGCGATGGTGGAGTACTCGGCGAGGTGGTCGGCGCCCCGGTCGGGGCGGACGACGATCCGGCCGCCGGACAGGCCCTTGCCGACGTAGTCGTTGGCGTCGCCCTCCAGGCGCAGCGTGATGCCGCGCGGGACGAAGGCGCCGAAGGACTGGCCGGCGGAGCCGGTGAAGGTGATGTCGACGGTGTCGTCGGGCAGACCGCCGCCGCCGAACTTCTTGGTCACCTCGTGGCCGAGCATGGTGCCGACGGTGCGGTTGATGTTGCGGATCGCGACCTGGGCGCGCACCGGGGCGGCCTGGGTGGCGTCCGGGGCGGCCAGCGCGTCCGAGGCGAGCTTGATCAGCTGGTTGTCGAGCGCCTTCTCCAGGCCGTGGTCCTGGCCGACGGCCTGGTGGCGCACCGCGCCCTCGGCCAGCGCGGGCACGTGGAACAGCGGCTCCAGGTTCAGGCCCTGCGCCTTCCAGTGGTCGACCGCGCGGGTCACGTCGAGGGTCTCGGCGTGGCCGACGGCCTCCTCGATGGAGCGGAAGCCCAGCTCGGCGAGGATCTCGCGGACCTCCTCGGCGATGAACTTGAAGAAGTTCACGATGTACTCGGCCTTGCCGGAGAACCGCTCGCGCAGCACCGGGTTCTGGGTGGCGATGCCGACCGGGCAGGTGTCCAGGTGGCAGACGCGCATCATGACGCAGCCGGAGACGACGAGCGGCGCGGTCGCGAAACCGAACTCCTCGGCGCCCAGCAGCGCGGCGATGACGACGTCGCGGCCGGTCTTGAGCTGGCCGTCGGTCTGTACGACGATCCGGTCGCGCAGCCCGTTGAGCAGCAGGGTCTGCTGGGTCTCGGCGAGGCCGAGTTCCCAGGGGCCGCCCGCGTGCTTGAGGCTCGTCAGGGGCGAAGCACCCGTGCCGCCGTCGTGACCGGAGATGAGCACGACGTCCGCGTGCGCCTTGGACACACCCGCCGCGACCGTGCCGACGCCGACCTCGGAGACCAGCTTGACGTGAATCCGCGCCTGCGGGTTCGCGTTCTTCAGGTCGTGGATCAGCTGGGCCAGGTCCTCGATGGAGTAGATGTCGTGGTGCGGCGGCGGGGAGATCAGGCCGACGCCCGGGGTGGAGTGCCGGGTCTTGGCGACCCAGGGGTAGACCTTGTGGCCGGGCAGCTGGCCGCCCTCGCCGGGCTTGGCGCCCTGGGCCATCTTGATCTGGATGTCGTCGGCGTTGACCAGGTACTCGGAGGTGACGCCGAACCGGCCGGAGGCGACCTGCTTGATGCTGGACCGGCGCGCCGGGTCGTACAGGCGCTCCGGGTCCTCGCCGCCCTCACCGGTGTTGGACTTGCCGCCCAGCTGGTTCATGGCGATGGCGAGGGTCTCGTGCGCCTCCTGGGAGATGGAGCCGTACGACATGGCGCCGGTGGAGAAGCGCTTGACGATCTCGGAGACGGGCTCGACCTCGTCGACGGGGATCGGCTGCCGGTCCGACTTGAAGCCGAACAGGCCGCGCAGCGTCATCAGCCGCTCGGACTGCTCGTTCACGCGCTCGGTGTACTTCTTGAAGATCTCGTACGTGCCGGAACGCGTGGAGTGCTGGAGGCGGAAGACCGTCTCCGGGTCGAACAGGTGCGGCTCGCCCTCGCGGCGCCACTGGTACTCGCCGCCGATGTCCAGGGCGCGGTGGGCCGGCGCGATGCCGCTGGCCGGGTACGCCTTGGCGTGGCGGGCGGCGACCTCCTTGGCGACGACGTCGATGCCGACGCCGCCGATCTTGGTGGTGGTGCCGTTGAAGTACTTGGCGACGAAGGCCTCGTCCAGGCCGACGGCCTCGAAGACCTGGGCGCCGCGGTAGGAGGCGACGGTGGAGATGCCCATCTTGGACATGACCTTGAGGACGCCCTTGCCGAGGGCGTAGATCAGGTTGCGGATGGCCTGCTCGGCCTCGATGCCGGGCAGGAAGGTGCCCGCGCGGACCAGGTCCTCGACGGACTCCATCGCGAGGTACGGGTTGACCGCGGCGGCGCCGAAGCCGATGAGCAGGGCGACGTGGTGGACCTCGCGGACGTCGCCGGCCTCGACCAGCAGGCCCACCTGGGTGCGCTGCTTGGTGCCGATGAGGTGGTGGTGGACGGCCGCGGTGAGCAGCAGCGAGGGGATCGGCGCGTGCTCGGCGTCCGAGTGGCGGTCGGACAGGACGATCAGCCGGGCGCCGTTCTCGATGGCGGCGTCGGCCTCGGCACAGATCTCCTCTATGCGCGCGGCCAGCGCGTCGCCGCCGCCGTGCACCCGGTAGAGACCGGAGAGGGTCGCGGCCTTGAAGCCGGGCATGTCGCCGTCGGCGTTGACGTGGATGAGCTTGGCCAGCTCGTCGTTGTCGATCACCGGGAAGGGCAGCAGGACGCTGCGGCACGAGGCGGCCGTCGGGTCCAGCAGGTTGCCCTGGGGGCCGAGCGAGGAGCGCAGGGAGGTGACCAGTTCCTCGCGGATGGCGTCCAGCGGCGGGTTGGTGACCTGGGCGAAGAGCTGGGTGAAGTAGTCGAAGAGCAGCCGGGGACGCTCGGAGAGCGCGGCGATCGGCGAGTCGGTGCCCATGGAGCCGATCGGCTCGGCACCGGCCTTGGCCATCGGCGCGAGGATGACGCGCAGCTCCTCCTCGGTGTACCCGAAGGTCTGCTGGCGACGGGTGACCGAGGCGTGGGTGTGCACGATGTGCTCGCGCTCGGGCAGGTCGGACAGCTCGATCTCGCCGGCTTCCATCCACTCGCCGTACGGCTGCTCGGCGGCGAGCTGGGCCTTGATCTCGTCGTCCTCGATGATGCGGTGCTCGGCGGTGTCCACGAGGAACATCCGGCCGGGCTGGAGGCGGCCCTTGCGGACGACCTTGGCGGGGTCGATGTCGAGGACACCGACCTCGGAGCCGAGGACGACGAGGCCGTCGTCGGTGACCCAGTAGCGGCCGGGGCGCAGACCGTTGCGGTCGAGCACGGCGCCGACCTGGGTGCCGTCGGTGAAGGTGACGCAGGCCGGGCCGTCCCAGGGCTCCATCATCGTGGAGTGGAACTGGTAGAAGGCGCGCCGGTCCGGCTGCATGGAGTCGTGGTTCTCCCACGCCTCCGGGATCATCATCAGCACGGAGTGCGGCAGCGAGCGCCCGCCCAGGTGGAGCAGCTCCAGGACCTCGTCGAAGGAGGCGGAGTCCGAGGCGTCCGGCGTACAGATCGGGAAGATCCGCTCCAGGTCCGCGGAGGAACCGAAGAGGTCCGAGGCCAGCTGGGACTCGCGGGCGCGCATCCAGTTGCGGTTGCCCTTGACCGTGTTGATCTCGCCGTTGTGCGCGACGAAGCGGTACGGGTGGGCGAGCGGCCAGCTCGGGAAGGTGTTGGTGGAGAACCGGGAGTGCACGAGCGCGATCGCGGAGGCGAAGCGGCGGTCGGACAGGTCCGGGAAGAACGGCTCCAGCTGGCCGGTGGTCAGCATGCCCTTGTAGACGATGGTCCGCGCGGACAGCGACGGGAAGTAGACGCCGGCCTCGCGCTCGGCGCGCTTGCGCAGCGCGAAGGCGTTGCGGTCCAGGGCGATGCCCTGCGAGGCGCCATCGCTCACGAAGATCTGGCGGAAGACCGGCATGGTGGAGCGGGCGGTGGCACCCAGCATCTGCGGGGCGACCGGGACCTCGCGCCAGCCGAGGACGGTGAGGCCCTCCTCCTCGGCGATCGTCTCGATGCGCGAGACGGCGTCCTGGGTGCCGTCGACCGGCAGGAAGGCGATGCCGACGGCGTACGCCCCGGCCTCGGGCAGCTCGAATCCGGCCACCTCGCGGAAGAACGCGTCGGGCACCTGGGAGAGGATGCCCGCGCCGTCGCCCGAGTCGGGCTCGGAGCCGGTGGCGCCGCGGTGTTCCAGGTTGCGCAGCACGGTGAGTGCCTGGTCGACCAGGGTGTGGGATGCCTCGCCGGTCAGGGTGGCGACGAAACCGACGCCGCACGCGTCGTGTTCGTTGCGGGGGTCGTACATACCCTGGGCAGCAGGGCGAGCATCCATGAAGGACCAGTTCTGGCCACTCTCGGAGTGCTGGGACGGCTGGCGCGGCGTACGCATCGGCTCTCCCGTCGTCGTCATCTGGCATGTGCAGGTGCCGAGGGACGACGTTGGCCCTCTGCGGTGGGTGCAAAATTTGGTGCAGGTTACATGATGGATTGGTTCTCGGTAAACGGGACAATCCGTTCCATCATGCGGACACCGAAGGGTGGCGGTGGGGGTGCCGCACCCGCGGTGGAAGTATGGAGACCGAGGCGAACAGATCGATGTCCGTCGGTCCGAGGGGGCCGAGGGGGCGTCGTCGCCCACTCCACGAGGTGCACGGCAGGCTTCATTGCCCACAGCGCTTACGGCTCATGCCCGGAGATTACGTACTCGAAACCAGCGAGTAACGGCCATTTATACGGCCCGCCGCATAAGTTCGAGCCGGGCTATCCTACGGCCGTTCCGAACAGGCTGCCCAGGAGATACGTCACACCGGCCGCCGCGCCACCGAGGGCGAGCTGCCGCAGGCCGCTGTACCACCAGCTGCGGGCCGTGACCTTGGCGACCACCGCGCCGCACAGGAACAGTCCGGCCAGCGCGAGCAGCACGGCGGGCCACAGCGCACTGGCGCCGAGCAGGAACGGCAGGACGGGGAGCAGGGCGCCCAGCGCGAAGGACCCGAACGAGGACACGGCCGCGACCGTCGGCGAGGGCAGGTCGGAGGGGTCGATGCCCAGCTCCTCGCGGGCGTGGATCTCCAGCGCCTGCTCGGGGTCGCTGGACAGCTGGCGGGCCACCTCGCGCGCCAGCTCCGCCTCGACGCCGCGCGCCTCGTAGAGCGCGGCCAGCTCGGCCTCCTCGTCCGCCGGGTGCTTGCGCAGCTCGCGGCGCTCCACGTCCAGCTCGGCCTCGACCAGCTCGCGCTGGGAGGCGACGGAGGTGTACTCGCCGGCGGCCATGGAGAAGGCGCCGGCGGCCAGACCGGCGAGGCCGCTGATCACCACGGTCTGCTGACTCGCCGTACCGCCGGCGACACCGGTCATCAGGGCGAGGTTGGAGACCAGTCCGTCCATCGCGCCGAAGACGGCGGGGCGCAGCCAGCCGCCGTTCACGTCACGGTGGGTGTGGTTGTCGCGGTGCGCCTCGTGCAGTGGCGCCTCGGTTTCGATGATGGCCATCAGGGTTCCCCCGGGAAAGCTAGTTTGGACTCATTCCACTTTTTAACAACACACAATCTACGCCGATCATTTCCGTCCCGCCAGCAAGGAAAGGCTGCGCTTACCTGCGGCTTTGCTGCTTCGCACTCATTCGTGATCTTGCCCGCTCATATGTCGACCGGGTGACGCTGCGCCCGGTTCGGCTGCGGTGCGCACCGCACCGGGGACAGATACGCGGAGGGAGAGGAGAGGCCGCATGGCATCCACCGCCTGCATTCCCCCGGTCCCCGCGCCGCAGGACGCCGTGGGGCTCCACGACCGGGCCCGGGGCGCGCTGCTCGGACTGGCCGTCGGGGACGCCCTCGGGGCGCCGGCCGAGAACATGAAGCCCTCGGAGATCCGCGCCCGCTGGGGCCGCATCACGGGGTACGTGGCCGACCGGCCCGCCGGCACGGACGACACGGAGTACGCGATCTTCTCGGGCCTGCTGCTGGCCCGCCACGGCGCCGGGCTCACCCAGGCCCATGTGGAGGCGGCCTGGCACGAGTGGATCGCGGACCGGGAGGAGGGTCCGTTCCGGGGCGCGGGCTTCAGCGAACGCGGCACTCTGGAGAACCTGCGCCGGGGACTCGCCGCCCCGATCTCCGCCCAGCACCGGCACGCCTGGAGCGACGGACTGGCCATGCGGGCCGCGCCGCACGGCGTGTTCGCGGCCGGGAGACCCGCCGAGGCGGCCCGGCTGGCGGCGATCGACGGCTCGGTCAGCCACGAGGGCGAGGGCATCTACGGCGGCCAGGCGGTGGCGGCGGGCGTCGCGGCGGCGATGGCCGGGGCGTCGACCGTCGCGGTGGTGGCCTCCGCGCTGGCCGTCGTCCCGGACGACTCCTGGACGGCGCGGTGTCTGCGCCGCGCGCTGACTGCGGCCCACCGGGGCGAGCGCGCGGTGCGCTCCGCGGTGGTCATCGGCGGCTACCCGTGGACCGACTTGGCCCCCGAGGCCGTCGCCCTCGCCTTCGGCGCGTACGCGGCGGCCGACGGCGACTTCACGGACTCCGTGCTGACGGCGGTCAACATGGGCCGGGACGCCGACACCACGGCCGCGGTGGCCGGCGCCCTGGCCGGCGCGACCCGCGGCGTCCACGCCATCCCGGTCGACTGGGCCACCGCCATCGCCCCGGCCCGCGGCACCTGCCTCCCGACGATGGCCGGCCACCACGTACTGGAGGTGGCGGACCTGCTGATCCGGGCGGCGCGGGGTGCCCCACCGGGCCGGGGGGCACCACCGGACGCGGAGCACGTGCCGGGGGCCACGGAACGCGTGCCGGAAGTCGCGGACCGAGCACCCGGGTGCTCGGAGCAGGTACCGCCGAGCATCGCACGCGTACCTCGCGGCACGGGGCGGGTGTCCCTGGATGCCGGGCGAGTGATGCGGGAAGGGGCGCTGCCCGAGGAGTCGGAGGGGGTGACGCGCGGACTCGGGGCGGCTTCCGCTCCCCCGTGGGGCGAACCGCCCGACGGCACGTTCCCGTCCGGCGACGCCGACACCCGGCCCGTGCCCGGCCCCGGGACGCATACCCCGGTGCCGGACGCCGCCGCCGCGGCGGAGGCGGGGTCGTGAGCAGGGCGCGGGCCGGTGTGGGCGCGACGGGCGTCACGGCCTACGTCGAAGGGCCCGGCGTGCCCGAGGGGGCCGTGACCAGTGGGAGCGGGCACCGGTCGGGAGCCGAGGCGGCGGCGGCCGTGGCGTCCCACGGGGTGCCGCTCTGCGACCGCATCGAGGGGCTGCTGCTCGGGCTCGCCGCGGGAGACGCCGCCGGCTGGCCGGCCGCCCGGCACCGGGCCGCCCGGATGCCGGAGTGGACGCGCCGGCTCACCCGCGAGCTGGACACCTTCGCCGAGCAGAACGCGACCACCACCCTCCCCGTCCCCATCGCCCTGAACCAGCCCCCGGAACCGCTGCGCCTCGGCCCCTCGGACGACGCCGAGTGGGCGGCGTTCGCGGCGGAGGCCGTGCTGCGGGCGGGGGACGACAGCGTGCTCGGTGACCTGAGCCGGGACCGCCGGATGCGGGCCGCGATCGACCTGACCTGGAACGCCGTCGCCAGCGAGGTCGCCGCGGCGGCCGACCGCGCCCCCGAGGTGGAGTCCGCGGTGCTCCCGCTGCGCGCCCGCATCTCGGTGCGGGCCGGGCTCGGCAACCTCGCCACCGGCCTGCGTCCCCCCGCCACCGGCCACGACAACCCGCACTACTTCGACGACGCCGCCTGCGTACGGGCCTGCGTCCTCGCCGTCGCCCACCCCGGCGCCCCGCGCCCCGCCGCCGACCTCGCCGAGTTCGACGCCCGTTACACCCAGGACGGCGACGGCGTGCACGGCGCGCGGGCCATGGCGGCGGCGCTGGCGTGCGCCCTCGACGGCACCGACGTGGACGCCTGCGTGACGGCCGCGCTCGCCGAACTCCCCGAGGCGACGGAGATCGGCCGCAACGCCCGCCACGCCCTGGCCCTCGCGGCGGACGCCGGAAGCACCTTCGCCCTCGTCCCGCTCCTGGAGCACCGCATCGTCGACCACGTCTACAGCTACGGCATCGCCGCCGCCGAGACCGTCCCGGTCGCCCTCGCCCTGGCCACCGCCGCCCGGGGCCGCATCGCGGAGGCGGTACCGGCGGCGGCCTGTCTGTCCAGGGTCGCGGACTCCGCCCCCGCGCTGGCCGGCGCCCTCACCGGCGCGCTCGGCGGCGGCTCGTCGCTCCCCGCGTCCTGGCGGGACGCCTGCCGCACCCTGCCCGGCTGCGTACTGCCCCGGCTCACCGGCACCGACCTGGTCGAACTCGCCGGTCTCCTGCACGCCACGCGACCCTCCCCACCGGAAGGACGAGGCACCACCCCATGACCTCCCTGACCCCGGACCACAGCACCACCGCACCCCTCGACGAGCGGATCACCGGCGCCCTCGTGGGCGCGGCCGTCGGCGACGCGCTCGGCGGCCCGGTCGAGGGCTACTCCCCCGAGCAGATCCTCGAACGCCACGGCGGCCGCGTCCACGGCGTCGTCGGCCCCTGGAACGGCGACGCCTGGCGCACCGCCCGCCCCCTCGCCCCGTACCACAAGGGCGACGGCCACGTCACCGACGACACCCTGATGACCCATGCGCTGGTCCGGGTCTACGGCACGGTCCGCGACCACCTGGACGCGTACGCGATCGCCGAGCACCTGGTCCCGGACCTGATCACGCAGCCGCGCTGGATCCCGGAACTGGAGGCCGAGGCGCTCCCGCTCCAGCGGGTCTTCCTCGCCGAGAAGTGGCTGGTCGCCCGGATCCACTACGGCCACGTGGACCCGCGCGAGGCCGGTACCGGCAACATCGTCAACTGCGGTGCCGCGATGTACATGGCCCCGGTCGGCCTGGTCAACGCGGCGAACCCGGCGGCCGCCTACGCCGAGGCCCTGGACGTCGCGGGCGCGCACCAGTCGTCGTACGGCCGGGAGGCGGCCGGTGTCTTCGCGGCGGCGGTGGCCGCGGCCTGCGTGCCGGGCGCGACCCCTCGGTCGGTGGTGGCGGCCGCGCTGTCCCTGGCCAAGGACGGCACCCGGGCGGCCATCGAAGCCGTGTGCGACGTGGCGTCACGCCACTCGGAGTTCGAGTCGGCGCTCGCGCCGCTGCGCGCGGCGGTGGCCCCGTACGACACGGTGGGCCCCGACTACCGCGCGCCCTCGCTCGGCGCCCGCCGCCCCTCCCGCCTGCACGCCATCGAGGAACTGCCGGTCGCCCTCGGCATGCTGCTCGTCTCCGGCGGCGACTTCCGGCACGCGGTGCTCGGCGCGGTCAACTACGGCCGCGACTGCGACTCCATCGCCACGATGGCGGGCGCCCTGGCCGGGGCGCTGGGATCACCGGTGCCGGAGGACTGGGCGAAGACCGTCGCGGAGGCGAGCCGCCTGGACCTGTGGGAGCCGGCGGCGACGCTCACCGCGGTCGCGCGGGAGGTCTTCGAGCGTGACGTACGGCGCCGCCGCGCCCACGAGGAGGCGTTCGCCGCGATCGGGGGCGCGGGATGCTCCGGCTGACCTGGGTCCAGCCCGAGGACCTGGTCGGCCACGAGCTGCGCCAGGCACGGCTGGACGGCCGCGACGCGTCGGCGGTGGCGGCCCGCTGGCGCGCGGCGGGCGGCGGCGCGGCCCCGCCCCGGGCGGGCGCCTCGGAACGGCCGGCCTCCCCCGGCCTCCGTGTCCTGGCCGAAGAGCTCCTGGACGAGCTGGCCCGCCTGCCCGCTCCCCGGGCGGACGCCGAGCCGACGGACCTCGACCGGATCAGGGCGCTGTGCCCCGACTGGCCGTCCCCGCGTCCCGCCGCATCGGTGTCGCCCTCGCGTCTGGAGGCCGCCTGGCTCGGCCGCGCCGTCGGGTGCCTCCTGGGCAAGCCCGTCGAGAAGCTGCCCCTGACCGGCATCCGCCTCCTCGGCCGGGCCGCCGGCAACTGGCCCCCGACCGCGTACTTCACCGCCCGGGGCGTCCCCCGCGACCTGCTCGCCGCGTATCCCTGGAACCGCCGCTCCGCGCCCACCTCCCTCGCCGAGAACATCGACGGCATGCCGGAGGACGACGACCTCAACTACCCGCTCCTGGGCCTGCAGCTCCTCCGGCGCCACGGCCGGGGCTTCGAGACGGCCGACGTGGCCCGGGTCTGGCTCGACGAACTCCCGGCCGGCCGTACCTTCACCGCCGAGCGCCTCGCCCTGCGCAACCTCCTCACCGGCCTCGAACCCTCGGACACCGCCCGTCACCGCAACCCGTTCCGCGAGTGGATCGGCGCCCTGATCCGCGCCGACGTGCACGGCTGGACCAACCCCGGCGACCCGGCCGCCGCCGCCGAGCAGGCGCACCGGGACGCGACCCTCACCCACACCGCGGCCGGCGTCCACGCGGCGATGTTCGCGGCGGCCGTCATCGCCACCGCCGCCGGCGGCACGCAGGACGTCCACGCCTGTCTGCGCTCCGGCCTCGCGGTCGTGCCGCCCGGCTCCCGCCTCGCCGGGGCCGTCCGCCACGCCGTACGGCTCGCGGGCGCGCACACCGACTTCGACACGGTCGTGGACGAGCTGCACGCCGTCCACTCCCCCGCCCACCACTGGGTGCACGCCGTGCCCAACACCGCCCTGATCGCCGCCGCGCTCACCCACGCGGACGGCGACTTCACCGGCTCGGTCTCGCGCGTCGTGTCGGGCGGCTGGGACACCGACTCCAACGGCGCCACCGTCGGGAGCGTCGCCGGACTGCTCGCCGGTTCCCCCGCCGCGCTGCCCGGGCACTGGACGGCCCCGCTGAAGAACCGCCTGGCCACCTCCGTCGGCGACTTCGACGGCACCGGCTTCGACACCCTCGCCCACCTCACCCACCGGGAGGCCACCCGCCCATGCCCGAGCCCGCCGTGACCTCTGCGCTCTCCGCCCCCGCCGCCCCGCTCACCGGCCTGCGCGTCCTCGACCTCGCCACCCTCTTCGCGGGACCGCTCGCCGCCACCATGCTCGGTGACTTCGGCGCCGAGGTGATCAAGGTCGAGCACCCCACCCGGCCCGACCCCTCCCGGGGGCACGGCCCGTCGAAGGACGGCGTGGGTCTGTGGTGGAAGCTGCTGGGCCGCAACAAGCACACGATCACCCTGGACCTGTCGAAGCCCGCCGGGCGCACCACCCTGCTCCGGCTCGCCGCCACCGCGGACGTCGTCGTCGAGAACTTCCGGCCGGGCACCCTGGAGAAGTGGGACCTGGGCTGGGACGAGCTGTCCGCCGTCAACCCGCGCCTGGTCCTGACCCGGGTCACCGGCTTCGGCCAGTTCGGCCCCTACGCGCGCCGCCCCGGCTTCGGCACCCTGGCCGAGGCCATGAGCGGCTTCGCCGCGATGACCGGCGAGCCCGACGCGCCGCCGACGCTGCCGCCGTTCGGGCTCGCGGACTCCATCGCGGCGCTGGCGACGGCGTACGCCGTGATGACGGCGCTGGCCGCCCGGGAGCGCACCGGGGAGGGCCAGGTCGTCGACATGGCGATCATCGAGCCGATCCTGACCGTGCTGGGCCCGCAGCCCCTCTGGTACGACCAGCTCGGCCACGTCCAGCCGCGCACCGGCAACCGCTCGCAGAACAACGCCCCGCGCAACACCTACCGCACCGCCGACGGCACCTGGGTCGCCGTCTCCACCTCGGCGCAGTCGGTCGCCGAGCGGGTGATGCGGCTGGTGGGCCGCCCGGAGCTGATCGACGAGCCCTGGTTCGCGACGGGCGCCGAGCGGGCCCGGCACGCCGACGTGCTGGACGCCGCGGTCGGCGACTGGATCGCCCGGCACTCCCGCGCGGACGTGCTCGCCGCGTTCGAGAAGGCCGAGGCGGCCGTCGCGCCGGTCCAGGACGTGCGGGACGTGATGACCGACCCGCAGTACCAGGCCCTCGACACCCTCACCACGGTCGACGATCCCGAACTGGGCCCGCTGCGCATGCAGAACGTCCTCTTCCGGCTCTCCGCCACCCCGGGCGCGATCCGCTGGGCGGGCCGCCCGCACGGCGCCGACACCGAGGAGGTGCTGACCGGGCTGGGGCTCACCCCGGCGGACGTGAAGGAGCTGCGTGAGGAGGGCGTCGTATGACCGCACCCCCGCTGACCTGGCTGTACGCCCCCGGGGACCGGCCCCGGGTGGTGGCCAAGGCGCTGGCCGCCGGTGCCGACGTGGTGGTGGTCGACCTGGAGGACGCGGTCGCCGCCGACCGCAAGGAGTACGCCCGTGACGCCACCGCCGAGCTGCTCGGCGAGCCGCAGCCGGTGCCGGTGCACGTCCGCGTCAACGCCCTGGACGGTCCGCTGGCCGCCGGCGACCTGGCGGCGCTGGCCGCGCTGCCGGGCCTGTCCGGGCTGCGGCTGCCCAAGGTGACGACGCCCGGGCAGGTCAGCGAGGTCGCCGAGGCCACCGGCGGCCCGCCGCTGTACGCCCTGCTGGAGACGGCCCTGGGGGTGGAGCGGGCGTACCGGATCGCCACCGCCCACCCGGCGCTGCGCGGCATCGCGCTCGGGGAGGCGGACCTGAGGGCCGACCTGGGGGTGCGCGGGGACGCCGGCCTGGACTGGTCGCGCTCGCGCGTGGTGGTGGCCGCGCGGGCGGCGGGTCTGGCGCCGCCGTCCCAGACGGTGCATCCGGACACCCGGGACCTGGAGGGTCTGGCGGCGTCCTGCGCCCACGGCCGCGCCCTGGGCTTCCTGGGGCGGGCCGCGATCCACCCCCGCCAGCTGCCGATCATCGAGCGGGCGTACCTGCCGACCGAGCGGGAGCTGGAGGAGGCGGAGACGATCGTCAAGGCGGCCACGGTCCAGCCGGGCGCGCAGGCGCTGCCGGACGGCCGGTTCATCGACGCCGCGGTGGTGGCGACGGCCCGGCGCACCCTGTCGCTGGCCCGGCGGCCGACCCTGTCCTGAGCCCGGCCCGGCATACGCCGAGGGCGCCCGGAGAGTCCCGGGCGCCCTCGGCGGCGTACGTGGTGGGCGGGGTCAGCCCTTCTTCGCGGAGTCGGCGCCGTCCTTCACGGCCTCGGCGTCCTTCGCGTCGTCCGTGTCCTCGGCGGTCCCGGTGGCCTTGGTGAGGTCGGGGGCACCGGCCTTCCCGGCGGTGTCCGCGTCGTCCGCGTCGTCGGTTCCGGCGTCCGCGGAGGCGGCCCCCGTGTCCTGCTTCGCGTCCTTCTCCCCGTCGGGCCCGGCGTCACCGGCGGCGGTCTCCGCGCCCGGCTCCACCACGGCCTCGCGGCCCGGCCGCTTCCGCGCCGAGAGCACCATGTACAGCACGGCGAGCAGGAACACGAAGAGCGCGGTCCAGTTGTTCAGGCGCAGGCCGAGGATGTGGTGGGCGTCGTCGACGCGCATGTACTCGATCCAGAACCGGCCCGCGCAGTACGCGGCGACGTACAGGGCGAAGGCGCGCCCGTGACCGAGCGTGAAGCGGCGGTCGGCCCAGATGACGAGCAGCGCGACACCGATGCACCACAGCGACTCGTACAGGAAGGTCGGGTGGTAGGTGCCCGGCAGCCGTCCGTCGGCCGTCGAGGTGATCTCCACGGCCCACGGCAGGTCGGTCGCCTTGCCGTACAGCTCCTGGTTGAACCAGTTGCCCCAGCGGCCGATGGCCTGCGCGAGGGCGATGCCGGGGGCGACGGCGTCGGCATACGCGGGCATCGGGACGCCCCGGCGCCGGGCACCGATCCAGGCGCCCACCGCGCCGAACGCGATCGCGCCCCAGATGCCGAGTCCGCCCTCCCAGATCTTGAAGGCGTCGACCCAGTCACGGCCCTCGCTGAAGTACAGCTGGTAGTCCGTGATCACGTGGTAGAGGCGTCCGCCGATCAGGCCGAAGGGAACGGCCCAGACCGCGATGTCGGCCACCGTGCCGGGCCGCCCGCCCCGGGCGATCCAGCGCTTGTTGCCGAGCCAGACGGCAACGAAGACGCCGATGATGATGCAGAACGCGTAGCCGCGCAGCGGGATGGGACCGAGGTGCAGCACCCCGCGCGACGGGCTGGGAATGAAGGCAAGTTCCATGGCAGGGTCGACGCTACCGTGTCGGACGGGGGGCGCGGTGGGCAGCCCGGCTACGGGTCCGTAACGAGCGGGCGCGCTACTTGTTGGCGTCCTCCACCATCTGCTTGAGCTTGGCGGGGGTCATGGAGCGGTCCTGGTAGATGTTCTTGCCGTCCAGGAGGACCGTCGGGGTGCCGCTGAAGCCGCCGTTCTGGAAGGCCTTGTTGGACTTCTCCACCCAGCTGTTGTGCTTGCCGTTCTTCACGCACTCCTGGAACAGGGTGGTGTCGAGGCCGTCGACCTTGCCGGCCAGGTCGAGCAGCTTGTCCTCGTCGGCGAAGGCGTCGTCGGTCTCCGGCGGCTGGTTGTCGTACAGCACGTCGTGGTACAGGGGGAACTTTCCGGCGTCCTGGGCGCAGGCCGCTGCGTTGGCCGCCTTGCGCGAGCCGGTGCCGCCCATGTTGCCGTCGATGATGGTCGCGAGGTGGTACTCGACCTTGAGCTGTCCGGCGTCGGTCAGCTCGTGGATGGTGTTGCGGTACGCCAGCTCGAAGGCCTTGCAGGCCGGGCAGCGGAAGTCCTCCCAGACGGTGAGCGTCGACTTGGCGCTCTCCTTGCCGACGGGGATCGCCAGGCCGTCCTTGCCCTGTGCTCCCGAGGGTGCCACGACCGGGCCGGCCGACTCGCTGCCGTCGTCCTTGCCCGCGTTCGCGGCGACCACGCCGATCACCGCCGCGAGTCCCAGCACGCAGACCACGCTCGCGCCGACGATCAGCGCACGGCGGCGCTTGTCCCTGGACTTCTGCTTCTCGCGCTCGGCCGCCAGCTTCTCGCGGGCGCCGCGCTTTCCCTGTCGGTTCTTCTCGCTCACACCCCGCAGAACGAACCGGGGAGGCGCAGCGCGCCTCCCCGGTCCCAGGTCCACTCGTACGAGGGACCTCTGTCCTGTGCCCGTCCGTCACGGGCCCGTGGTCACGCTTGTCCGCGCACGCCCTTCGCCAGGTCGGCGGCGAGCGCGCGGACGCCCTCGAGACCGGCCGCGTCGTCGGGCGCGTCCAGCATCCGCTTGACGAACGCCGAGCCGACGATCACGCCGTCGGCGAACCGCGCGACCTCGGCGGCCTGCACGGCGTTGGAGACGCCGAGGCCGACGCAGACCGGGGTGTCGGTGGTGGTGCGGGTGCGCCGCACCAGGTCCTCGGCCTGCGCCCCGACCGACTCGCGGGTGCCGGTGACACCCATGAGGGAGGCCGCGTAGACGAAGCCGCTGCCGGCCGCGGTGATCTCGGCGAGGCGCGCGTCCCTGCTGCTGGGCGCGACCACGAAGACCGTGGCCAGACCGTGCTTGTCGGCGTGCTCCCGCCACAGCGCGGACTCCTGGACGGGCAGGTCGGGCAGGATGCACCCGGCGCCGCCCGCCTCGGCCAGCTCGGCGGTGAAGCGCTCCACGCCGTAGCGGTCGATCGGGTTCCAGTACGTCATGACGAGGATCGGCTTGCCGGTGGCCTCGTGCGCCTCGCGGACCGTGCGCATCACGTCGGCGATCTTGACGCCGCCGCGCAGGGCGATGTCGTCGGCGGTCTGGATCACCGGGCCGTCGAGCACCGGGTCGCTGTGCGGCAGGCCCACCTCGACGATGTCGGCGCCGCCGTCGAGCGCGGCCTTGACCGCCTCGATGCCGCCCGTGACGGTCGGGAACCCGGCCGGGAGGTAGGCGATCAGGGCGGCGCGGCCCTCGGACCTGGCGGCCGCGAGGGTGTCGTCCAGCAGCTGTACGTTCCCGCTCACTTGGCGTCTCCCTCGATCTCCGCGGCGCCGGTCTCGTCGGCGGCGACCTCGGCGTCGGTGTCGTACAGCCCGAAGTAGCGGGCGGCGGTGTCCATGTCCTTGTCGCCGCGGCCGGACAGGTTGACCACGATCAGCCCGTCCTTGCCCAGTTCCTTGCCGACCTCCAGGGCACCGGCCAGCGCGTGGGCGCTCTCGATGGCCGGGATGATGCCCTCGGTGCGCGACAGCAGGCGCAGGGCCTGCATGGCGGCGTCGTCGGTGACCGCGCGGTACTCGCCGCGGCCGGAGTCCTTGAGGTAGGAGTGCTCCGGGCCGATGCCCGGGTAGTCCAGGCCGGCCGAGATCGAGTACGGCTCGGTGATCTGGCCCTCGTCGTCCTGGAGGACGTAGGACCGGGAGCCGTGCAGGATGCCGGGCTCGCCCGCGGTCAGGGTGGCCGCGTGCTCGCCGGTCTCGACGCCGTGCCCGGCGGGCTCGCAGCCGATGAGGCGGACGTCCGCGTCGGGGATGAAGGCGTGGAAGAGGCCGATGGCGTTGGAGCCGCCGCCGACGCAGGCGATCGCGGCGTCGGGGAGGCGTCCGGCCTGCTCCAGGAGCTGGCGGCGGGCCTCGACGCCGATGACCCGGTGGAAGTCGCGGACCATCGCCGGGAAGGGGTGGGGCCCGGCGACGGTGCCGAACAGGTAGTGGGTGCGGTCGACGTTGGCGACCCAGTCGCGGAACGCCTCGTTGATCGCGTCCTTCAGCGTGCGGCTGCCGGACTTCACGGCGACGACCTCGGCGCCGAGCATGCGCATGCGGGCCACGTTGAGGGCCTGGCGCCGGGTGTCGATCTCGCCCATGTAGATGGTGCAGTCGAGGCCGAAGAGGGCGCAGGCGGTGGCCGTGGCCACGCCGTGCTGGCCGGCGCCGGTCTCGGCGATGACGCGGGTCTTGCCCATGCGCTTGGTGAGCAGGGCCTGGCCGAGCACGTTGTTGATCTTGTGCGAACCGGTGTGGTTCAGATCCTCGCGCTTGAGGAAGACCCGGGCGCCGCCGGCGTGCTCGGCGAAGCGCGGGACCTCGGTGAGGGAGGACGGGCGGCCCGTGTAGTGGGCGAGCAGGTCGTCCAGTTCGCGGGCGAACTCCGGGTCGGACTTGGCCTTGTCGTACTCGACGGCGACCTCGTCGACCGCCGCGACGAGGGCCTCGGGGATGAACTTGCCCCCGAAGGCGCCGAAGTAGCCCTCGGCGGAGGGGACTTGACCCTCCGGGTCGGGGATGAAGAAGGTGCTGGGCATGCGGGTACCTCACGGTGAGTGTCTGGTAGGGACTAATCGCCGTGGGGGCGCGGACTGTGTTGTCGGCCGCGGACCGGCGGTGGCCGGTCGCGCCCGCGCGACGGAGTCGCACATTCGGTACAGCCCCGCGCCCCTACGCGGGCTGGTGCCATCGCATGCCGTTGACCTGGCCCGGTTCGTCGCCGATGACGTACCGCACCCGGCGGCCGTGGACCCGGCGGGCGGGCGCTCGGCAGCCGCGGGGGCGGCAGCCGCGCGCCAGGCGCGCGTAGGGGTCCCGGGGCACCGGGACGAGCGGGAGCGTCATGGGGGTCAGCCTACCGGGGGTCAGCCCCGGCCGTGGCGAAGTGCGGGATGTTCGCCCGCCGCCACCAGGTCGGAGACCGCCGTCTTGGGGTCGCGGCCGGTGACCAGGGACTCGCCGACCAGGACGGCGTCGGCGCCCTCGTTGGCGTAGGCGATGAGGTCGTGCGGGCCGCGGACGCCGGACTCGGCGACCTTGACGATGTGCGCGGGGATCTCCGGGGCGACCCGTTCGAAGGTGCCGCGGTCGACCTCGAGCGTCTTCAGGTTGCGCGCGTTGACGCCGATGACCTTGGCGCCCGCGTCCACCGCGCGCTCGACCTCGTCCTCGTCGTGCACCTCGACCAGCGGGGTGAGTCCGATGGACTCGGCGCGCTCGATCAGCGACTCCAGGGCCGGCTGTTCGAGGGCCGCGACGATCAGCAGCACGAGGTCGGCACCGTGGGCGCGGGCCTCCCACAGCTGGTACGAGGTGACGACGAAGTCCTTGCGCAGCACGGGGATGTCCACGCGCGCGCGGACCGAGTCCAGGTCGGCCAGCGAGCCGCCGAAGCGGCGCTCCTCGGTGAGGACGGAGATGACGGCGGCGCCGCCCGCCTCGTAGTCGGCGGCGAGCCCGGCCGGGTCGGCGATGGCCGCGAGCGCGCCCTTGGAGGGGCTGGAGCGCTTGACCTCGCAGATGACCTTGACGCCGTCGCCGCGCAGCGCGGACACGCCGTCCTTGGCGGGGCGAGCCTTGGCCGCGCGCTCCTTGAGCTCGTCGAGGCCGACGCGCGCCTGCCGCTCCGCGAGGTCGGCACGGACTCCGTCGATGATCTCGTCGAGCACACTCACGCGAGCGGCCCCCTTTCAGACGGCGAAACGTGTGGTCACTGTGATGGTATCCGGAGCCGGGCACCGCCCCCGCATCCGGCCGTTCCGGGTCCCACTACGTGGACGTTCCGTGGATGATCAAGGGAGGAGCCAGCCACCGAACGGCAGGTTCCGGACAACGGTGAAGACCAGCAGCAACGTCCCCAGCGTCCACAGGTGGACCGGTCCGAGGTCGATGCGCACCGGACGGCCCCGGGCCGCGCGGATCACCCAGACGGTCCACAGGACGGCGAACCCCAGGTAGGCGAGGACGGCGGGGGCGTTGGCGTGCAGCGCGGCGGTCAGGTCGCCGTGGACGAAGGCGTGGGCGCTGCGCAGACCTCCGCAGCCGGGGCAGTAGAGGCCCGTGAGACGCAGCAGGGGGCAGACGGGGTAGTGGCCGGGCTCATAGGGGTCCACGCGGCCCACGTAGGCGAAGGCCCCGGCGACGGCCGCGAGCACTCCGGCCGGGACGGCCAGGCGCAGGGCCGCGGCGCGGGGCTGGAGGGTGCCGGTGCGCATGGGTTTCCCGCTCTCGACGTCCACGCCCGCATTCTGCCCCCGGCGGCCCCCGCGCGCACGTGAGGGGCGGTCCCCGGCACCCTTGTGCCGGTCCGCCCCTCAGGAGGTCCGTGACCGTCGTGCCCGGTGGTCAGCCCTTGGCGCCGGCCTGCGCGCGCTCGCCGCTGACCTGGTGCACGGGGTGGTTCTGCTTCGGCTGGCCGAGGCCCATCATCTTCATGATGTAGCCGACGACACCACCGAGGAGCACGACCGCCAGGCCGGCCCAGAAGCCCCACGGCTGGGCGGCCACCATGAACATGCCCGCGATGCAGAAACCGATGAAGGAGATGATGACACCGGTCCAGGCGGCCGGGGTGTGACCGTGGCTGCTGCCCGCCATTGCTTGCTCCTCGTTGCTGTGTGCCATGTCTGAGCAGGACGCTCGCACCCATTGTCCCGCACGGGGGCACGCGCCGTGAGCGGGGGTGCTCCGGCGGGTGAACCCGGGTCCGGAGGCGGTCAGGCGCTGGTGGGGTCCTCGCCGCGGTCGATGGCCTTCCACAGGTCCTCGGGGCGGTCCGGGTCGACGGTCTGCGGCCTGCGGCTCGGGCGCGGGGTGCCGTCGCGCTCGTAGCGGCCGGACATCGCGGGCCACTGGCGGCCGTAGCGCAGCGCGAGCAGTCCGGCCAGCAGGAGCAGCGCGCCGCCCACGGCCGCGACGTACGGCCACGCGGTGTGGGAGAGCGCGTCGACGGTGGCCGAGGTGTCACCGGCCGCCTTCGCGGCCTGGTCGTCCAGGGCCGAGCTGTCGGAGGCGCCCGTCAGGGCGGCGGCGACGGTGCCCGCGCCGCTGAGCGCGAGCACGGCGGCGACGGCGAAGCGGCCGGCGCGGCGGACGGCGAAGACGGCGACCAGCGCGGCGAGGCCGACTATGGCGAGCGCCGCGGGTACGCCCGTGACGTCGCTGCCCTTGGCGGTCAGCGAGAACGCGCCGCCGGCCACCGTCGCGGTGCCCTCCGCCCACTCCTGCCGGGTGGCGAGCAGGGCGACGGCGGCGCCGAGCGCGCCGCACATCAGGGCGACGGCGAGGCTCCGGCGGCCGGCCCGGGCGGGTCCTGCGGCTGGGGTGCGGGGGTGAGGAACGGCTGTCACGTACCCCACTATCACCCGAACCCCGGGCGAACCGTCACCCGGGGTTCGGATTGGGGGCGTGAGAATCGCCCCACCGGTCCGGCCGGTTGGCCCTATTGCGCCAGCCGGTTGGCCGTGTGTACGGCCCGCAGCACGGCCGCCGCCTTGTTGCGGCACTCGGTGTCCTCGGCGACCGGGTCGGAGTCCGCGACGACGCCGGCGCCCGCCTGGACGTAGGCGGTGCCGTCGCGCAGCAGCGCCGTGCGGATGGCGATGGCGGTGTCGGAGTCGCCCGCGAAGTCGAGATAGCCGACGCAGCCGCCGTACAGGCCGCGCCGGGAGGGTTCGAGTTCGTCGATGATCTGCAGGGCGCGCGGCTTGGGCGCGCCGGAGAGGGTGCCGGCCGGGAAGCAGGCGGTGAGGACGTCGAAGGCGGTGCGGCCGGGGGCGACCCGTCCGGTGACCGTCGAGACGATGTGCATGACGTGCGAGTACCGCTCGACGGACATGAAGTCGACGACCTCGACCGAGCCGGGCTCGCAGACCCGCCCGAGGTCGTTGCGGCCGAGGTCGACGAGCATCAGGTGCTCGGCGCGCTCCTTGGGGTCGGCGAGCAGTTCGTCGGCGAGGGCCTGGTCCTCCTGCGGGGTGGCGCCGCGCGGGCGGGTGCCGGCGATGGGGTGCACCATGGCGCGCCCGTCCTCGACCTTGACCAGGGCCTCGGGGGACGAGCCGACGACGTCGAAGCCGTCGAGGCGGAGCAGGTACATGTACGGGGAGGGGTTGGTGGCCCGCAGGACCCGGTACACGTCGAGCGCGCTCGCCGTGCAGGGCGTCTCGAAGCGCTGGGAGGGGACGACCTGGAAGGCCTCGCCCGCGCGGATGCGCTCCTTGATGTCCTCGACGGCGTCCTGGAAGTCGGGGCCGCCCCACAGCGCGGTGTACTCGGGCAGCTTGGAGGGCGGCAGCGCGGCCGGGGGCTGGGCCACCGCGCGCGTGAGGTCGGCCTCCATGGCGTCCAGGCGGGCGATCGCGTCGGCGTAGGCCTCGTCGACGCCGGTCTCCAGGTCGTTGTGGTTGATCGCGTTGGCGATCAGCAGGACCGAGCCCTCCCAGTGGTCCATGACGGCGAGGTCGCTGGTGAGCAGCATGGTCAGCTCGGGCAGCCTCAGGTCGTCGCGCTCCCCCGGGCCGACCTTCTCCAGGCGGCGCACGATGTCGTAGCCGAGGTAGCCGACCAGGCCGCCGGTGAAGGGCGGCAGGCCCAGGTCGTGGGCGAGGTCGCGCGGGGTGTGCAGGGCCTCGACGGTGGCCCGCAGGGCGGCGAGCGGGTCGCCGTCGGTGGGGACGCCGACGGGCGGGGTGCCCTGCCAGTGCGCCTGCCCGTCCTTCTCGGTGAGGGTGGCGGCGCTGCGGACGCCGACGAAGGAGTACCTGGACCATCGGAACGCCGCCCTGCCGTTCTCCGCCGACTCCAGCAGGAAGGTGCCGGGGCGCTCGGCGGCGAGCTTGCGGTACAGGGCCACGGGGGTGTCGCCGTCGGCGAGGAGCTTGCGGCCGACCGGGATCACCCGGCGGTCGGCGGCGAGCTTGCGGAAGGTCTCGAGGTCCATGTCGTCCATGGCGGCAGACCCTACTGACCCGCGCCGCGTACGTCAGTGCCCGCAGCGTCCTCGGTGCCTTCGGCGAGGAGCACGTCGGCGTCGAAGCAGGTGCGCGTGCCGGTGTGGCAGGCGGCACCCACCTGGTCGACCTTGACGAGCACGGTGTCGGCGTCGCAGTCCAGGGCGACGGACTTGACCCACTGGACGTGGCCGGAGGTGTCGCCCTTGACCCAGTACTCCCGGCGGCTGCGCGACCAGTAGGTGCAGCGGCCGGTCGTCAGCGTGCGGTGCAGTGCCTCGTCGTCCATCCAGCCGAGCATCAGCACCTCTCCGGTGTCGTACTGCTGGGCGATGGCGGGCAGGAGGCCGTCGGCGCTGCGCTTGAGCCGGTCGGCGATCTCCGGGGCGAGCGGGCTGGGGCGCCGGGGGCTGCCGGTGGGGGAGCTGCTGGTCATGCGCCCATTGTGCCGCGCGGGACCGACACGCCCCGGGGATGTCCATTGGGCGGACCCGGCCGGCCGCCGTAGGCTGACTCCATGTCGACTTTCGCCAAGCGTGAACGACTTCTGCTCGCGGACCTGTTGGAGACGGCGGGTCCGGACGCCCCGACGCTGTGCGAGGGCTGGCGGACCCGTGACCTGGCCGCGCACGTGGTGGTGCGCGAGCGGCGTCCGGACGCGGCCGGGGGCGCCCTGATCAAGCCGCTGGCGTCCCGCCTCCACCGGGTGAGGGAGGAGTACGGCGCGAAGCCGTACGAGGAGCTGCTCCAGCTGATCCGCACGGGCCCGCCGCGCTTCTCCCCCTTCCAGCTCAAGCAGGTCGACGAGGCGGCGAACACGGTGGAGTTCTACGTGCACGCCGAGGACGTCCGCCGCGCCCAGCCCGACTGGTCGCCGCGCGAACTGGACCCGGTCTTCCAGGACGCCCTGTGGTCGCGCCTGGAGCGCGCCGCCCGCCTGATGGGCCGGGGCATCCCGACGGGTCTGGTGCTGCGCCGTCCCAACGGCCAGACGACGGTCGCCCACCGGGGCACGCCGGTGGTGACGGCGACGGGCGAGCCGTCCGAGCTGCTGCTGTTCGCGTACGGCCGGCAGAGCGCCGCGAAGGTGGAGCTGGAGGGCGAGGAGGACGCCATCGCCAAGCTGCGGGAGACCAAGCAGCTCGGGATCTGATCCCCCGCGTCTCACTTCGGCAGCTCGGCCCGCCGTACGCCCGGCGCGCAGAGGGCGACGACCCCGCCGAGGCCGCAGACCACGGCGCTGACGGCGAAGACGGGGCCGGTGCCCCAGACGCCGATGGCGGCGGCCGACAGGGGCATGCTCAGCGGCGCGATCCCCAGGCTGACGATGCCGCCGACGGCGGTGACGCGGCCCAGGTAGGCGGGGTCGGACTGGGTCTGGAGCAGGGCTCCGCACATGGCGCCGCTGAGGCCGGTGAGCAGGCCGATGAGCAGCGCCGTGCCGACGGCCGCGGGGAGGCCGGGCGCGTGGGCCAGGGCGGCGATCGCGGCCGCGCCGGGGATGATGGCGCCGGCGGCGACGCACCCGGCGCGCGGCAGGCGTCCCCGCACGGTCAGCAGCAGGGCGGCGACTCCGGCGCCCGTGCCGAATCCGGCGAGCACCCAGCCCATCCCGGAGGCGCCCCAGCCGCGCTCGTCCGCGAGCAGGGTGAGGCCCACGTTGAGGGGGCCGACGAAACCGAGGTCGCCCAGCGCGATGGTCACCATGAGCGGGCCGAGGACGCGGTGCCGGCGGACGTAGCGGAGCCCGCCCACCAGGTCCCGCCAGGCGGTGGTCCGCCGGGCGGGACTCGCGTCGTCGGCCGGCAGTTCACGCATCCGTACGGAGACCAGCAGCGGCACGGACACGGCGATCAGCAGCCCGGCGCACGCGAAGGCCGCCGCCGCGCCGCCGACCGCCACGCCCAGCCCGCCGAGCGGTGCGCCCACGACGGCGGCGAAGCGTATGGCGAGGCCGCGCATGCCCTGGACGCGGGCGAGTTGGTCCTGGGCGGTGATCCGCGCCGGGAGCGCCCCCACGGCGGGCATGAACACCGCGTCGACGGTGCCGAAGACGACGGCGACGTGACGTACGGGCCGGTCAGCCGCAGCTGCTCCGCCGCGTCCCGGTGGCGTTCCAGGCGTACGAGGACCTGGACGAGCAGGTTCCGCAGCTCCGCCGCCCAGGGGTCGGCCGCCGGGTGGGCCGCGGAGAGGGCGATCGCGCGGTCCGCGGCGGCGTCCAGGCGGCGGCGGTGGCCGCGTACGGCGGTGGGCGTCGGGCAGGTGAGCGCCGCGTGCAGCGGCAGTGCCCGGACGAGCGCGTCCTCGGGCGCGTCCTGAGCGGCCGTCTCCGCGAAGTCCAGGCACTCGCCGTGGGCGTCGGGCGAGGCGGCGGCCAGGTACTCCAGGGCGGCGACATGGCTGCCGTAGTGGTGCGGGCAGCGCCGGACCGCCTGCTCCCACAGGTGCTCGAACTCGGCGTGTCCGGCGCGGGCGCCCCGGGCGGCGTCCAGCGCGGTCCGCCACGGCACCGGGTCGTCGGGGCCGGCGGACTCGGCGGCGGCGACGACGGCGGGGATCACCTGGCGCAGCAGTTCGGCGCGGGCCGGCGAGTCCCAGTGACGGTGGACCGTCAGCCGGGCCGCGACCAGCAGGGCGTCGGGGTCGTCCGGGGCGGCGGCGCGCCAGGTGTCGAGCCACTCGGAACGGGAGCGGGCGAAGGCGGCGAGCCGGGTCGCGTAACGGTCGCGGTGGTCCCATTCGGCGTTCTCGCGGGTACCGGCGAGGAGGCCGGCCGCGGGGCCGTGCTCGCCCCGGGCCGCGGCGACGAGGGCGGGGGCGAGGCGGTCGTCGGGGGCGTCGAGGAGCACGTCGTCGTCTTGGGCGGGTCGTGGTGACCGGGAGCGGGCCCGGGCAGCCGCGGTCCGCAGGAACGCGCGCAGCATGGCCAGTACGACGGCCGAGGGTTCGGGATGGTTGTGCGGCCTCGGCTCCGCCTTCGGCCGATCGTGTGTACCCACCCGCACCACCTGTGCGGCATGCGTCGCCGGGGGCGGGTGGCCCCCGCGGGGCCTCCCGCCGTCGGCGGCTTCCGGATGGTCCCGAGCCCGTCGGTGCCGGGGGCTGAACCGTTCCGGGCGGGCGCCGGGGCTCGCCGGCTGCGGAGCCTGCGCCCTGGGTGGCCCGGGGCGGTCCCACGGCGGCAGGGGGAGCCCTCACCGGGCCCGGTACCGGGGGGCGGAGCCGGGGGGGGGGGAGTCCTCACCGGGAGACGGGTGTCCGGGGCCCGTCCTGCCGCCGGGGTGGGCCGGGGCCGTCCTCGGCGGGGTCAGTTGCGGCGGAGCAGGCGGGTGGCGCCCGCTGCCACCGTGGTCGCCAGGACCCAGCCCAGCAGGACCAGGGCCGTCGACAGCCACTGCCAGCCGTCGTGGAGCTGCCAGGAGCCCGCCTGGCCCAGGTCGATCACCGGGAGGAGGAGGTCGAGGGCGAAGAGGGCGGGATTCCAGTCCGGGTGCTCGCCGCTCTTCAGCGGAGGCGGCTCCGCGCGGGCGAAGGCGAGGGAACCGGTCGCCCACAGCACCGCCATCCAGACCGCGGCCCGGCCCGGCCGGTAGCCGTAGGCGACCGTCCAGTCCTGCGCGTAGCCCACCAGCTTCGCGGCGATGGGCAGGCTCTCGCGGCGCCTGCGGTGCTTGGCGAGCAGCACCTCGCGGGCGTCCTCGTCCTCGCCGCCCGCCCGCAGCACGGCGGCGAGGCGCTCGTACGGCTCCGGGTGGTACTCGGCGGTCGCGGCGCCCACCCAGCGCAGCCGCTTCTCCAGCGGGAACGGCCCGCGTGGCACCAGGTTCTCGTAGGTGAAGCCGCCCATGTGCAGCCGGCCGGGGCCCGGCCAGCTGTCCGCCCGGTCCATCAGGTTGACCACCCGCGCCCCCGACAGCACCACCCGCCCGCGCGCCGGACGCTCGCCCAGGAAACGCAGCTCGGGCGTCTGCACCCGGCGCAGCGACAGCTCCTGGTCGTCGGTGAAGGTGAACCGGGCGTGCTCCAGGTCCAGGGCGTCGCCGAACCGCCCGTCGTCGAGGCGCACCCCGCCCACGCACTCGAAGCGCTGGATGCGGGTGCCCTGCGCGGGGGTGGTGCCGCGCAGCAGCGGGCTGCCCAGGCCCGCCGGGGTCAGGTACAGGGTGCGCTCCACCGTCAGCTGCGGGGCGTTCAGCGCGTGCCGCGTGTACGGGTTCAGCAGCCGGGCGCCGCGCAGGCTCAGCGACACGCCGACCTGGGCGCTGCGCAGGCTCACCTCGCCGTGCGACTCCAGCATCTCGGCCTGGAGGTCCTGCCCGACCGTCATGCCGTCCGCGGCGATGGAACGCCCGCTGCGGTCCCGGTGCACGATCGCCTGGTTGAGCAGCAGGTCGGTGCCTATCCGCGCGTCCGTGAGCCGGATGCCGCCCGGGAAGCGGGAGCGCGGCAGGTGCAGGTCGCCCTCGGTGTGCAGCCGGGCCGCCTCCAGGCGCGGCACCGCGCAGTCCACCAGCCGCACCGTCGTGAACCGGGTCTCCGGGAGCAGCACCTCGCGCTCGAAGCGGCAGCGCCGCAGCTCGACGTAGGGCACCACCGTGCCGCCCGCCAGATCCATCGTGTCGCTGATCCGCACGCCCACCAGTTGCAGCGAGGACACCCGGCCCGCGAGCGCCGGCGGACCGTCGAGGAGCAGCCAGCACACGACGCGGGCCCGCACGGTCCGCTCCGGTCCCCAGGGACGCCCGCCGTGCGGATCGTCGACGAGCGGGTCGCCGCTGCTCAGGTCGTACACGCTGCCGTTGCGGAACGCCTGCCACATGCCGGCCTCGGCGACGGTCAGGTCGTCCGGCAGCTCTCCGTCACGATGGCCGGCCCCCTCGGTCACGGTGCTTCACTCCCTCCCCAGCTACTCGTCGGTCGCTCACCCTTCGTACAACCGTTCATGCCCAATGCGTGACCTTACGAACACTCAAAGTGAGCATGGATCGCGTGAGTTCACCGTGGGCCGTGAGGTCCGTCGCGTTCTGTATCAGCCATTGATACGCGCGGACCGTGCCGGACGCGGGTCTGAGAGAATTGGTTCCGTGATCTCCCGAATCGATCTGCGCGGCGACGCCCTCCCCGAGGGCCCCGCCCTGCGCGACCTGCTGCCCCGAGCCGACTTCGACGTCTCGGTCGCCCTGGAGAAGGTGCGGCCGATCTGCGAGGCCGTGCATCATCGCGGAGACGCGGCGCTGATCGACTTCACCGAGCAGTTCGACGGTGTCCGGCTGGAACAGGTGCGTGTCCCGGCGGCCGCGCTCACGCGCGCGCTGGAGGAGCTGGACCCGGCCGTCCGCGCGGCCCTGGAGGAGTCCATCCGCCGCGCCCGCCTCGTCCACCGCGAGCAGCGCCGCAGCACGCACACCACGCAGGTGGTGCCCGGCGGGTCGGTCACCGAGAAGTGGGTGCCGGTCGAGCGGGTCGGGCTCTACGTGCCCGGCGGCCGGTCGGTCTACCCGTCGTCCGTGGTCATGAACGCGGTGCCCGCGCAGGAGGCCGGCGTCGGCTCGATCGCGCTCGCCTCGCCCGCCCAGGCCGAGTTCGGCGGCCTCCCGCACCCCACCATCCTCGCCGCCTGCGCCCTGCTCGGCATCGACGAGGTGTACGCGGCCGGCGGCGCCACCGCCGTCGCGATGTTCGCCTACGGCACCGAGTCCTGCCCGCCCGCCAACATGGTCACCGGCCCCGGCAACATCTGGGTCGCCGCCGCCAAGCGCTTCTTCACCGGGAAGATCGGCATCGACGCCGAGGCCGGCCCGACCGAGATCGCCGTCCTGGCGGACTCGACCGCCGACCCGGTGCACGTCGCCGCCGACCTGATCAGCCAGGCCGAGCACGACCCGCTGGCCGCCGCCGTCCTGGTCACCGACTCCGTGGAGCTGGCGGACGCGGTGGAGAAGGAGCTGCGGCCGCAGGTCGAGGCCACCAGGCACATCGAGGACCGGATCCGCCCGGCCCTGGCCGGCCGCCAGTCCGCGATCGTCCTCGTCGACGGCCTGGACGAGGGGCTGCGCGTGGTCGACGCCTACGGCGCCGAACACCTGGAGATCCAGACCGCCGACGCCGCCGCCGTCGCCGACCGGGTCAAGAACGCCGGCGCGATCTTCGTCGGCCCCTGGGCGCCCGTCTCCCTCGGCGACTACGCGGCCGGGTCCAACCACGTCCTGCCCACCGGCGGCTGCGCCTGCCACTCCTCCGGCCTGTCCGTGCAGTCCTTCCTGCGCGGCATCCACATCGTCGACTACACGCGCGACGCGCTCGCCGAGGTCGCGCGGCACGTGGTGACGCTGGCGGAGGCGGAGGACCTGCCCGCGCACGGCGCGGCGGTCAAGGCGAGGTTCGAGTGGAAGGTCCCGGAGAGCAAGTGACGTTCGGCATCGACGATCTCCCCGTACGGGACGAGCTGCGCGGCAAGTCCCCCTACGGCGCGCCCCAGCTGGACGTGCCGGTACGGCTGAACACCAACGAGAACCCCTACCCGCTGCCCGACGCGCTGGTCGAGCGGATCGCCGAGCGGGTCCGCGAGGCCGCCCGCGACCTCAACCGCTACCCCGACCGGGACGCGGTCGAGCTGCGCACGAAGCTCGCCGAGTACCTGACGAAGACCTCCGGGCATCCCCTCGACGTGAGCAGCGTCTGGGCGGCCAACGGCTCCAACGAGGTCATCCAGCAGCTGCTGCAGACCTTCGGCGGACCGGGCCGCACCGCGATCGGCTTCGAGCCGTCGTACTCGATGCACGGCCTCATCGCACGCGGCACCGGCACCGGCTGGATCTCCGGGCCGCGCCACGAGGACTTCACCATCGACGTGCCCGCCGCCGAGAAGGCGATCGCCGAGCACCGCCCGGACGTCGTCTTCGTCACCACCCCCAACAACCCCACCGGCAACGCGGTCCCGGCCGAGACGGTCCTCGCCCTGTACGAGGCGGCCCAGGCGGCGAAGCCGTCCATGGTCGTGGTCGACGAGGCCTACATCGAGTTCAGCCACGGCGCCTCCCTGCTGCCGCTGCTCGACGGCCGGCCGAACCTGGTCGTCTCCCGCACCATGTCGAAGGCGTTCGGCGCGGCGGGCCTGCGTCTGGGCTACCTCGCCGCGCACCCGGCCGTCGTCGACGCCGTCCAGCTCGTACGGCTGCCGTACCACCTGTCGGCCGTCACCCAGGCGACCGCGCTGGCCGCGCTGGAGCACACGGACACGCTGCTGAAGTACGTCGAGCAGCTGAAGACCGAGCGGGACCGGCTGGTCGCCGAACTGCGGGCCATCGGCTACGAGGTGACCGAGTCCGACGCGAACTTCGTCCAGTTCGGGCGGTTCGCGGACTCCCACGCGACCTGGCGGAAGATCCTCGACCGGGGCGTCCTGGTCCGGGACAACGGCGTGCCGGGGTGGCTGCGGGTCACCGCCGGCACCCCGGAGGAGAACGACGCGTTCCTCGACGCGGTACGTGAAGTCAAGAAGGAGCAGCACACATGAGCCGCGTAGGGCGCGTGGAGCGCACCACCAAGGAGACCTCGGTCCTCGTCGAGATCGACCTCGACGGCACCGGCAAGACCGACATCGCCACCGGCGTCGGCTTCTACGACCACATGCTCGACCAGCTCGGCCGGCACGGTCTGTTCGACCTGACCGTGAAGACCGACGGCGACCTGCACATCGACTCCCACCACACCATCGAGGACACCGCCCTCGCGCTGGGCGCCGCCTTCAAGCAGGCGCTCGGCGACAAGGTGGGCATCTACCGCTTCGGCAACTGCACGGTCCCGCTGGACGAGTCCCTCGCCCAGGTCACCGTCGACCTCTCCGGCCGCCCCTACCTCGTGCACACCGAGCCCGAGAACATGGCGCCGATGATCGGCGAGTACGACGTGACGATGACCCGGCACATCCTGGAGTCCTTCGTCGCGCAGGCCCAGGTCGCCCTGCACGTGCACGTGCCCTACGGGCGCAACGCGCACCACATCGTGGAGTGCCAGTTCAAGGCGCTGGCCCGGGCCCTGCGCTACGCCTCGGAGCGCGACCCCCGCGCGGCCGGCATCCTGCCTTCCACGAAGGGCGCGCTGTAACCGATGAACGGTACGTCCACCGCACTGATCGTCGTCGGGCTCTTCCTCCTCGGCGGCATCTACTCCTTCGCCAAGCAGCAGATGCCCAAGGGCCTGATCGTGCTGCTCTCCATCGGGGCCGGCATGTGTCTGCTCGCGGGCGTCCTGAGGCTGGAGGTGTGGAGTTGACCGCCGCCGCTGCCAAGAAGGTCGTCGTCTTCGACTACGGCTTCGGAAACGTCCGTTCCGCCGAGCGCGCCCTCGCGCGCGCGGGAGCCGACGTCGAGATCACCCGTGACTACGACAGGGCCATGAACGCCGACGGGCTGCTGGTCCCCGGCGTCGGCGCCTTCGCCGCCTGCATGGACGGTCTCAAGGCCGCCCGCGGTGACTGGATCGTCGACCGACGGCTGTCGGGCGGACGCCCCGTCATGGGCATCTGCGTCGGCATGCAGATCCTCTTCACCCGCGGCATCGAGCACGACGTGGAGGCCGAGGGCCTGGACGAGTGGCCCGGCACGGTCGGACCGCTCCAGGCCGACGTCGTGCCCCACATGGGCTGGAACACGGTGGAGGCACCGGCCGACTCCCAGCTCTTCGCCGGCCTGGACAAGGACGCCCGCTTCTACTTCGTGCACTCCTACGCCGTCCACGAGTGGACCCAGGAGGCGCACAACCCGCTGATCGCCGCGCCCAGGGTCACCTGGTCCACGCACGGCGAGCCGTTCGTGGCCGCCGTGGAGAACGGCGCGCTGTGGGCCACCCAGTTCCACCCCGAGAAGTCCGGTGACGCCGGAGCCCAGCTCCTCACCAACTGGATCGAGACCCTCTAGAGATGAGCCCGGTAGAGATGAGCAAGCTCGAACTCCTCCCCGCCGTCGACGTCCGGGACGGCCAGGCCGTCCGCCTCGTGCACGGCGAGTCCGGCACCGAGACCTCCTACGGCTCCCCGCTGGAGGCCGCCCTCGCCTGGCAGCGCTCCGGCGCCGAGTGGCTGCACCTGGTGGACCTGGACGCGGCGTTCGGCACCGGGGACAACCGCGCGCTGATCGCGGAGGTCGCCAAGGCGATGGACATCAAGGTGGAGCTGTCCGGCGGCATCCGCGACGACGACACCCTCGCCGCCGCCCTCGCCACCGGCTGCACCCGGGTGAACCTGGGCACCGCCGCCTTGGAGACCCCCGAGTGGGTCGCCAAGGTCATCGCGGAGCACGGGGACAAGATCGCGGTCGGCCTGGACGTACGGGGCACCACGCTCCGGGGCCGGGGCTGGACCCGCGACGGCGGCGACCTCTACGAGACGCTGGACCGCCTGAACAAGGAGGGCTGCGCCCGGTACGTCGTCACCGACATCGCCAAGGACGGCACCCTCCAGGGCCCCAACCTGGAACTCCTGAAGAACGTCTGCGCCGCGACCGACCGCCCGGTCGTGGCCTCGGGCGGCGTGTCCTCCCTGGACGACCTGCGCGCGATCGCCGGGCTCGTCCCGGACGGTGTCGAGGGGGCCATCGTCGGGAAAGCCCTCTACGCGAAGGCGTTCACCCTGGAAGAGGCCCTGGAGGCTGTGTCCACATGACATCCGAAGCCGTACGGCGCGTGCAGAGCGGAAGTCCCTGGGAAGAGTCCTTCGGTTTCGCACGGGCCGTGGCGGCGGGTGACCGTGTCATCGTGGCGGGCACCACCGCCTTCAAGGGCGACATGCTCTACGGCGAGGGCGACCCGTACGAGCAGACGAACGTGGCCTTCGGCACCGCCGTCGAGGCCCTCGCCGAGTTCGGGCTCGGCATCGAGTCCGTGATCCGGACCCGTGTGTGCCTGGCACATTCCCGCGACGTCGATGCGGTGGGCCGCGCCCACAAGGAGCTGTTCGACTCCGTGCGCCCGGTCACGACCCTGCTGGTCGTGCAGGGCTTCATCGACTCGCGGGTCCTGGTGTCGGTCGAAGTGGAAGCGTATAGAGGAGCCGTGGATTCATGACCCTGGCGGTCCGAGTCATCCCCTGCCTGGACGTGGACAACGGTCGGGTCGTCAAGGGCGTCAACTTCCAGAACCTGCGCGACGCGGGCGACCCCGTCGAGATGGCCAAGGTGTACGACGCCGAGGGCGCCGACGAGCTGACGTTCCTGGACATCACCGCCTCGTCGGGCGACCGCGAGACGACCTACGACGTGGTGCGCCGCACCGCCGAGCAGGTGTTCATCCCGCTGACCGTCGGCGGTGGGGTGCGCACCGCCGAGGACGTCGACAAGCTGCTGCGGGCCGGCGCGGACAAGGTGGGCGTGAACACGGCCGCCATCGCCCGTCCCGACCTGATCCGTGAGATCGCCGAGCGGTTCGGACGGCAGGTCCTCGTGCTGTCGGTCGACGCCCGCCGCACCGAGGCCGGCACCTTCGAGGTGACCACCCACGGCGGCCGGCGCGGCACCGGCATCGACGCGGTCGAGTGGGCACACCGGGCCGCCGAGCTGGGCGCGGGGGAGATCCTGCTCAACTCGATGGACGCGGACGGCACGAAGGATGGCTACGACCTGGAGATGCTGGCGGCGGTCCGCAAGCACGTGACCGTCCCGGTCATCGCCTCGGGCGGCGCGGGCAGCCTCGCCCACTTCGCCCCGGCGGTCGAGGCGGGCGCGGACGCGGTCCTGGCGGCGTCGGTCTTCCACTTCGGCGACCTGCGGATCGGCGAGGTGAAGACCGCCCTGCGCGAGGCCGGCCACCCCGTCCGGTAGAGAGAACGCGATGAGAAAGAAAAATTGCGCAACGCCTATTGCGCAATTTTTCTTTCGTAACCTAGCCTGGCCGCATGCCGAGCCAGGAGAACCACGCCATCACCGACCTGGGCACTCTCAAAGCCCTCGCCCATCCGCTGCGCATGCAGCTCTACCGCGGCCTCTGCGTCGCGCGCACGGCGACCGCCTCGCAGCTGGCCGAGCAGGTGGACGAGGCCGTCTCGCTGGTCAGCTACCACCTGCGCAAGCTGGCCGAGCACGGGCTGGTCGAAGAGGCCGACCCGCAGAGCGCGGACGGCCGGGAGCGCTGGTGGCAGCCCTCCTCGGACGGGGTGAGCATCCGCGACGAGAACTTCCGCGACGCCCCCGAGCGGGCCGCCGCGCACCTCGCGGCCACCCGGCTCTTCCACGAGCAGCGCGCCGACATGTACCGCCGCTACCTCGACGAACGCCCCACCTGGGGCCCCGAGTGGAACTCCGCCGCCCCCGACAACGAGTCGCTGCTGCGACTGACCCCCGCCGACCTGAAGGAACTCGGCGACGAACTGCTCGCCCTGGCGAAGAAGTACGACGAGCGGGGCCGGGCCGCGGAGGCCGCCGGCGACACCGAGGGGCGTGAGAACGTCGCGCTGCACGTCTACGGATTCCCGTTCCGTGTCTGAGGCGATCACGTCCGTGACGGACGAACGGATACCCGCCGGCGCCTCCGTCCCCGCCCACCGCGACCCCAACGTCCTGCGCTGGGTCGGCGCCTACACCGCGTCCATGGTCGGCGACATGGTGTTCTTCCTCGCGCTGTCCTGGGCCGCCGTGCAGAACGGCACCCCCGCGCAGGCCGGCATCGTCACCGCCGTCAGCGCGGTGCCCCGGGCGCTGCTCATGCTCGGCGGGGGAGTGGTCGCCGACCGGCTCGGTCCGCGCCGGGTGGTCATCGGCAGCGACGCCGTACGGTGCGTCACCGTGCTGGCGGTCGCCGCCGTGCTGTTCGCGACCGACCCCGGGCTGTGGCTCCTCGCCCTGCTCCTTCCCCTGGGACCGGGACACGGACGATCCGCTGGGCGGCTTCCTCCGGGTGCGCGCGGACGTCCGTGCGCGCGTGGCGCAAGCGGACTCCACGACCGGTACGGCGGGTTCCGGACGGCCACGAAGTGGGCACGGCGGACGCGTCCGCCCCGGCGACCATTAGGCTTCTGCGTCGTGACCACCGTCCGGCTCCCCCTCTTCCCCCTGAACTCGGTCCTGTTCCCGGGGCTGGTGCTCCCGCTCAACATCTTCGAGGAGCGCTATCGCGCCATGATGCGCGAGTTGCTGAAGACTCCCGAGGACGAACCACGCCGGTTCGCCGTCGTGGCGATCCGCGACGGCTACGAGGTGGCCCAGACCGCCCCCGGCCTGCCCGACCCGACGGCCACCCTCGAACGCGGACCGGGTGCCGGGTTCGGGACCGACCCGCTCAAGGCGTTCCACAAGGTGGGCTGCGTCGCGGACGCGGCGACGATCCGCGAGCGGGCCGACGGCACCTTCGAGGTGCTGGCGACCGGCACCACCCGGATGCGGCTGCTGTCGGTGGAGGCCTCGGGGCCGTTCCTGACGGCCGAGCTGGACCCGCTGCCCGAGGAGCCCGGCGACGAGGCGGGCGCCCTGGCGGAGGGCGTGCTGCGGTCCTTCCGGCAGTACCAGAAGCGGCTGGCGGGGGCACGCGAGCGGTCGCTGGCGACCGGCGCCGACCTGCCGGACGAACCGGGGGTGGTCTCCTACCTGGTCGCCGCCGCGATGATGCTGGACACGCCGACGAAGCAGCGCCTGCTCCAGGCCCCGGACACCGCCTCGCGGCTGCGGGACGAGCTGAAACTCCTTCGCTCGGAGACCTCCATCATCCGTACGCTGCCGTCCCTGCCGGCGTCGGAGCTGACGCGCGGCCCGACGAGTCTCAACTGAGGTACTGGCCCGCATGGCGAAGAAGCCGAACAAGCCCAGCAGGGCGAAGAAGCAGCAGCCGGGCGGCACGCCCGCGACGGTGGCGCTCACGGCGGCCGGGGTGGATTACACGGTCCACGCCTACGAGCACGACCCGGCCCACCCGTCCTACGGCGAGGAGGCGGCCGAGGCGATGGGCGTCCCGCCGGAGCGGGTGTTCAAGACGCTGGTGGCGGACGTCGACGGCACCCTGACGGTCGCGGTGGTCCCGGTGGCGGGCCAGCTGGACCTCAAGGCGCTGGCGGCCGCGGTGGGCGGCAAGCGCGCGGCGATGGCCGACCCGGCCCTGGCCGAGCGCACCACGGGCTATGTGCGCGGCGGCATCTCCCCGCTGGGCCAGCGCAAGCGGCTGGCGACGGTCCTGGACGCGTCGGCCTCGGAGCACGCCACGATCTGCGTCTCGGCGGGCCGCCGCGGCCTGGAGGTCGAGCTGTCACCCGACGACCTGGCCCAGCTCACGGACGCGGTCCTGGCGCCGGTCGGGCGCGTCTGACCCCCTGTCGTCGGCTGCTCGGACAGGACCTGGCGAAGCGAAGGCGCGCACGCCGCCGGCGCAGCATGAAGGGCAGGGCGAACCACGGCCGCCGCCCGGCCTAGGCCGGCTTGTCCCCGTACGGCGCCGACGGGTACTGCCCGGGTGCCGGCCAGGGGTCGGGCTCCGGGTCCCGGGGCCCGAACAGGCCGGTCAGCCCCAGGTGGACCACCAGCGCCGCGAGCGACCAGGCCAGCAGCGCACCCTTCGCACCCAGCTTGAGCGGGGCGGGGAAGGTCACCCCTTTGCCCACGTCCTTGGCGTGCGCGATCACGTCCTGCGTCGGCCCGAGCCACACGCCGAGCCGCCAGGCCAGCAGCGACCCGAGCAGCCCGCCGACGCTGAGGGCCACCACCAGCGGCACGCCCCCGCGCCGCCGCAGCAGGAAGACCACGACCGCGCTGAGCGCCCCGAACGCCAGCGCTAGCAGCGTGAACGTTCCGTCGACGCCGATCGCCTGTTCGCCCTCGGAGTCCTTGAGGTAGACGATCCACCGGTCGTTGAGCACTTCGCCCACCAGCGGCACGCTCGGTGCCAGCTTCCACCACAGCACGCCCAGCAGCGCACCGGAGACCGCGAGCGCCACCACGGTCACGGCGGCCTGTCGCACTTCGGTCAGCATCCCGGGGCCGTCCTGTTCGCCGTACCTGCCGTAAAGGTCGTGGGAACCGCCGGGCGCGGCTCCCACCGCGTGTGCGCCGACGGGCTGCGGCACCGGCCCGCCCTGGTACGACGGGCGTTCGTTCGGCGGCGGTGGCGGAGTCAAGGGTGCGGTCACCGTGCCATCGTGCCAAACCCGCCTGTGCGGCGCGTCACCGGACGGCGGCCCGGCGGTACGCCCAGGTCGCCACGGCCAGCGAGATCACCCCGACCGCGGCGCACACCGCGAGGTCGCCGAGGACGAAGCCCCAGTCGGGCCGCTCGCCGAACGTGCGCGCGAAGGCCTCCACGCCGTACGTGGAGGGCAGCAGATCCCGGGCCAGGCGGACCACCTGCGGCAGCCGTTCGGGCGGCAGCACGCCGAGCAGCAGGGCCGCCGACATGCCGAGCTGGCCGAGGAGGGTGGCGAACTCGGGCCGGGGGGCGAGCAGGCCCAGCGCCGCACCCAGTCCGGCGAGGGCGGCGCCCGCCAGCGGGATCACGGCCACCAGCACCCACAGATGGGTCATCGGCAGCCCGAACAGCAGGCACCCGAACACCGCCGTCACCACGGTCCCGGGCACGGTGAAGGACGCGTAGGCGCCCGCCGCGCCCAGCACCACCGCGGCGGGCGGCACCGGCAGCGTCGCGTAGTGGTCGAGGCCCCCGCTGGCGCGCAGCTGGCCGAAGTACTGGGCGAGGAGGTTCAGCGCGACGAAGGCCACGACGAGCACCGCGGACCCGGCGACCACGGCCCGTGCCTCGCCGCCGCCGTCCACGACGCCGCGCATCAGGATCATGATGCCGACGGACTGGAAGGTCGCCACGAACAGCAGCGGGATGCGCGCGACCCGCGCCCGGGACAGCTGCGCCCGGTACACGGCCACCAGGGAGGGCCACAGCCGCGCCCTGGGGCCCAGCTCGGCCGGGCCGGCCACGCGCTGCCCCTCGGCTGCCCGGGCGGCACCTCGCAGGGCATCGGCGGGTACGACACTCACGTCGCGCAGCTCCCCTTCGCTCGGGTCGTTCGAAGCGGTCGCCCCGGCGGGGACTGTCGCCCCGACGGGTACGGATGCGGCGGCCGGTGTTCTCACCGCTCGCGTGCTCACGCCCTCACCAGCCCCTGTCGCGCGGCGCCGCCCAGCGCCAGGTACACGTCCTCCAGGCTGGGCGTGGCCAGGGTGAAGTCGTCCAGGGCGGCGAAGGCGGCGCCGCCGGTGACGGTGGCGACGACCGCGCGGGCCTCCTCGGGGACGAGCCGCAGGGTCCAGCGGCGCCCCGACTCGACGACGCGGTCGCGCAGGGCGGCGACCTCCGGCACGTGCAGCGGCGCGCTCTCGCGCCACACCAGGTCGACGCGGACCTCTCCGGCGACCTTCTCCTTGAGCCCGGAGGGCGTGTCGCAGGCGATCACGCGGCCCCGGTCGAGGACGGCGACCCGGTCGAGCACGGTCTCGGCCTCGATGACGTTGTGGGTGACGAGCAGCACGGTGGCGCCGTGTTCGGCGCGCCGCCGGTCGACGGCCGACCACACCGCGCGCCGGGCCACCGGGTCCATGCCGGTGGTCGGCTCGTCCAGAACGAGCAGCGGCCGCTCCCCCACCAGTGCGGCGGCGAAGCAGGCCAGGCGGCGCTGGCCGCCGGAGAGCTTCTTGATCGGGCGGGCGGCGAGCCCGGTCAGGCCCAGCTCCTCCAGCACGGCGTCCCGCTCGGCGCGCGCCCGGCGCGCCTCCAGGCCGCGCAGCCGCCCGGTGGTCTCGGCGGCGAGCGACACGGTCAGCTCGTCCAGGGCGCTGGACTCCTGTCCCAGGTAGGCGAGGAGCCGCGCGGCCCGCTCCGGGTGGCGCACGATGTCGTGGCCGAGGATCTCCACGCTGCCGCCGTCTGGCCGCATCAGCCCGGTGAGCTGGCGCACGAGGGTGGACTTGCCGGCGCCGTTGGGTCCGAGCAGTCCGAAGATCTCACCGCGGCGGATGTCCAGGGTGACGTCGTCGGTGGCCCGCACCTCGGGAGTGCCGGGCACGCCGCGCCGGCCGCGCACGGCCGGATAGGTCTTGGTCAGCGCGCGCACCACGCACACGGCATCGCCACCGGGTCCAGGTGCCTGTGGCGCGCGCGTACTCACAAGGGAGGAGACTACGGGGTCGGTCCCCCCGGCCCGCTCCCGGGTCCGCCCATAAGTGTCGATTCAGCAGGTGTCGGTCCGGCCGCGGCGCGCCGGGGACCGCCGGCTCGTCTCACTCCGCGGCGGGCGTGCGTTCGGTCGCCGTGCGCACGTCGATCTCCCGCCAGAACCCGGCCCGGATCGCGTACCGGTCGTGCTCGTCGATCTGGTCGTCCTTGTGCGCGAGCAGTCCGAAACGGGCCGCGTAGCGCAGCAGCTCCCCGTCGACGCGGTGCGGGATGCGCGGGTACATCCCGGAGAGTTTCTGCAGGTGGCCGTGGTCGCCGAGGCGTTCGAGCCAGCGCCGGGCGAAGACCTGCCCCACCTCGTACGGGTCGCCGCCGACCGTGGTGATGTCCTCCTCGCGGTCGGCCCAGCGCTGCTCGGCCGTGGTGAGCTGGGCCAGCGTCGGCAGCGAGGCGGCCTCGGAGGGCTCGGCGGCGGGCCGGTCCACCCAGCCCTTGTCGGAGGACCAGCGCAGGGTGGCGTTGGCCGGCTGCGGGGCGGGGTGGGCGCCGGGGGCGCGCAGGGCGGCGAGGTCCTTGGGGGTGGGGACGCCCTTGGCGGGCGGTACCCGCTCGTCGGTGCCGCCCTGCCCCGGGGCCCCCGCGGCGGACGTGGTGGGGTGCTCGGGTGCCTCGGCGGGCCGCTGGGCTGCGGAGAGGGCGGACTCGGGCAGCGGCGCGGAGAGGATCGCGGCGATCTCGGGGCGGGGCACGGGCGGCGGCGCGCAGATGCCGCCGAGTTCCTTGGCGCGTACGGCCTTCGTGATCCACGTACGGTCGAGGACGCGGCGTTCGTCGGCCTCGGCGACCAGGTCCTCGGACTGGTTGTAGTCGCCGTCGGCGGCCTGTACGGCCCACAGGTGGACGGCGACGCCGTGTTCCTTGGCGGCCATCATGCCGGGCAGCAGGTCGCCGTCGCCGGTCACCAGGACGACGTCGGAGCAGGCGCGGTTGCGGGCCAGCTCGGTCAGCTCGGCGTGCATGGCGGCGTCCACGCCCTTCTGCGCCCAGCGGCCGTCACTGCGGGTGAGGGCGCCCAGCCGGACGGTGACCCGGGGCATCACGCGCAGCCGCCGGTGTTCGGGCTGCGGGACGCGGTCGGGGGCGCCGTCGAACCAGTAGATGCGCAGCAGGGGCTGCTGCGTGTCGGACTCGGCGCGGTCGCGCAACCCCTGGATGAGGGCGGCGTGGTCGACGGTGATGCGCGAACGCGAGGGCTCTCCCGCGAGGAGACTCGCGGCGGCCCCCAGCAGATACCCGGCGTCCACCAGGACGATGCAGCGGTCCACGCGATCCACCCTCTTTCCGGGAGGTTTGCTTCGGGCTTCCTTCGAGTCTGCCCGACCGCGCGGAGGTTAACGGCCCGAACTCGATCTTCGGCGTGGCGTTTCGGCGCCCCGTGCCCCGGCGAGCCGCGTCACGGACGGTAATTGCCCGATATGCGTTCTTTGTTGGGCTATGTGAATCTGGTGCAGGACCTGGCCCCCAGATCCCCCTCAGGAGGTAGATCACCATGGCCAAGAACAAGAACAACCGTGATCGTAAGCAGCCCCAGGCCGAGCGTTCCCCGCAGGCCGCCGAGTCGGCCGTGCTGGACCGCGAGGAGCAGCACTCCCCGCAGCTGACGACCCCCGGCGACGCGGCCTCCCGCAAGCGGCAGAAGCGCTTCGGCCACAACTGACATCCGCGGTACGGGCCGTCGCGGCCCCCGCACGAGGAGGGGCGCACCCGGCTACCGGGAGGCGCCCCTCGCTCGTTCCCCGCTCAGCCCGCCAGGCAGGACGGCCCGAGCAGCACCTTCAGGTCGCCGAACAGCGCCGGATCGGGCTTCACCCGGTGCCGGTCCAGGCGCAGCACCGTCGTCTTCGTGGGCCCCTGGAGCTTGATCCGCACCTCGCTGTCGCCCCGGTGGTGGGTGAGGATCTCCCCGAGCCTGCTGACCATCGGCGGGGTGATCCGGGTCGCCGGGATGGTGAGGACGACGGGCGCGTTGGTGCCCGCGTTGGACAGGTCGGGAACCATCAGCTCCATCGCGACCAGCCGGGGCACGTCCTCCCGCTTGTCGAGGCGTCCCTTGACGAACACCACGGCGTCCTCGACCAGTTGCGTGGACACCAGCTGGTACGTCGCCGGGAAGAACATGCACTCCAGCGAACCGGCGAGGTCCTCGACGGTGGCGATGGCCCAGGCGTTGCCCTGCTTGGTCATCTTGCGCTGGAGGCCGGAGATGATGCCGCCGATGGTGACGACCGCGCCGTCGCCGAAGTCCCCGCCGGTGAGCTGGGAGATGCCGGCGTCGGCCTTGTCGGACAGCACGTGCTCCAGGCCGAAGAGCGGGTGGTCGGAGACGTAGAGGCCGAGCATCTCCCGCTCCTGGGCGAGGAGGTAGGTCTTGTCCCACTCGTCCTCGCCGAAGACCACGTCGAGTCCGAAGCCGGGCTCGTCGTTCTGCTCGTCGCCCATGCCGCCGAAGAGGTCGAACTGCCCCTCGGCCTCCTTGCGCTTGACCGCGACCACGTTGTCGATCATCGGTTCGTACTGCGCGGTGAGGCCCTTGCGGGTGTGCCCCATCTCGTCGAAGGCGCCGGCCTTGATCAGCGACTCCGTCGTCCGCTTGTTGCAGACCACCGCCTCCACCTTGTCCAGGTAGTCGGGGAAGGACGCGTACTTCCCCTTGGCCTTGCGGCACTTGATGATCGACTCGACCACGTTGGTGCCGACGTTGCGCACGGCGGAGAGGCCGAAGAGGATCACGTCGTCGCCCTGCGCGGCGAAGTTCGACATGGACTCGTTGACGTTGGGCGGCAGCACCTTGATGCCCATGCGCCGGCACTCGTTCAGGTAGACGGCCGACTTGTCCTTGTCGTCCTTGACCGAGGTGAGCAGGGCGGCCATGTACTCGGCCGGGTAGTTCGCCTTGAGGTAGCCGGTCCAGTAGGAGACCAGGCCGTAGGCGGCCGAGTGCGCCTTGTTGAAGGCGTAGCCGGCGAAGGGGACCAGCACGTCCCACAGGGCCTGGATGGCCTCGTCGCTGTAGCCGTTCTTCCTGGCTCCGGCCTGGAAGAGGACGAAGTTCTTCGCCAGTTCGTCGGGCTTCTTCTTGCCCATCACGCGGCGCAGGATGTCGGCCTCGCCGAGCGAGTAGCCCGCGATGATCTGGGCGGCCTTCTGCACCTGCTCCTGGTAGACGATCAGGCCGTAGGTGACCGCGAGGACCTCCTGCAGGGGCTCCTCCAGCTCCTTGTGGATCGGCGTGATCTCCTGGAGGCCGTTCTTGCGCAGCGCGTAGTTGGTGTGCGAGTCCATGCCCATGGGGCCGGGACGGTAGAGCGCGGAGACGGCGGAGATGTCCTCGAAGTTGTCGGGCTTCATCAGGCGCAGCAGGGAGCGCATCGGACCGCCGTCGAACTGGAAGACGCCGAGCGTGTCGCCGCGCTGGAGCAGTTCGAAGGTCTTGGGGTCGTCCAGCGGCAGCGACAGCAGGTCGAGGTCGATGCCCTTGTTGGACTTCACCATCTTGACGGCGTCGTCCATGATCGTGAGGTTGCGCAGGCCGAGGAAGTCCATCTTCAGCAGGCCGAGCGACTCGCACTGCGGGTAGTCCCACTGCGTGATGGTCACGCCGTCGGTGTGCCGCACCCAGATCGGGGCGTGGTCGACGATCGGCTCGCTGGACATGATCACGCCGGCCGCGTGCACGCCCATCTGCCGGACCAGGCCCTCGACGCCCTTGGCGGTGTCGATGACCTTCTTCACGTCCGGCTCGTTCTCGTACATCGAGCGGATCTCGCCGGCCTCGCTGTAGCGCGGGTGCGTCGGGTCCGTGATGCCGTTGAGGTCGATGCCCTTGCCGAGGACGTCGGCGGGCATGGCCTTGGTGAGCCGGTCGCCCATCGCGTACGGGTAACCGAGGACGCGCGCGGAGTCCTTGATGGCGTTCTTCGCCTTGATCTTGCCGTACGTGCCGATCATGGCGACCTTGTCGGCGCCGTACTTCTCGGTCACGTACCTGATCACCTCGACGCGCCTGCGCTCGTCGAAGTCGATGTCGACGTCGGGCATGGAGACGCGCTCGGGGTTGAGGAACCGCTCGAAGATCAGGCCGTGCGGGATCGGGTCGAGGTCGGTGATGCCCATCGCGTACGCCACGATCGAACCGGCCGCGGAACCCCGGCCGGGGCCGACCGCGATGCCCTGGTTCTTGGCCCACATGATGAAGTCGGCGACCACGAGGAAGTAGCCCGGGAACCCCATCTGGATGATGACGTCCATCTCGTACTCGGCCTGCTTCTGGCGGTCCTCGGGGACGCCGCCGGGGAAGCGGCGCTCCATGCCGCGGCGGACCTCCTCCTGGAACCAGGTGATCTCGGTGTAGCCCTCGGGGATGTCGAACTTCGGCATGAGGTCGCGCTTCTCGAACATGCCGGTGGTGTCGACCATCTCCGCGACCAGGAGCGTGTTGGCGCAGCCCTCCTGCCAGGCGTCCGAGGAGTCGATGGCGTACATCTCGTCCGTGGACTTCAGGTAGTAGCCGGTGCCGTCGAAGCGGAAGCGGTCCGGGTCGGAGAGGTTCTTGCCGGTCTGGATGCACAGCAGGGCGTCGTGGGCGGTCGCCTCGTGCGCGTAGGTGTAGTGCGAGTCGTTGGTGACCAGCGGCGGGATGCCGAGCTTCTTGCCGATCTCGAGGAGTCCGTCGCGGACCCGGTGCTCGATCTCGATGCCGTGGTCCATCAGCTCCAGGAAGTAGCGGTCCTTGCCGAAGATGTCCTGGTAGTCGGCGGCGGCCTTGAGGGCCTCGTCGAAGTGGCCGAGGCGCAGCCGGGTCTGCACCTCGCCGGAGGGGCAGCCGGTGGAGGCGACGATGCCCTCGGACCACTGGCTGATGGTCTCCTTGTCCATCCGGGGCCACTTCTGCAGCCAGCCCTCGGCGTACGCGTCGGAGGAGAGGCGGAAGAGGTTGTGCAGGCCGGTGCTGTTCGTCGCCCACATGGTCTTGTGGGTGTAACCACCCGAACCGGACACGTCGTCCCGCTTCTGGTGCGGCTGGCCCCACTGGATCTTGCGTTTGTTGCGCCGGGACTCGGGGGCGACGTACGCCTCGATCCCGATGATCGGGGTGACTCCGGCCTTCTTCGCGGAGTGGAAGAAGTCGTAGGCCCCGTGCAGGTTGCCGTGGTCGGACATGGCGATGTGCGTCATGCCCATCTCGTTGCAGGCGTTGAACATGTCCTTGAGCCGCGCGGCACCGTCCAGCAGCGAGTACTGGGTGTGGACGTGCAGGTGCGTGAACGGCGGCTTGGACACGTGCGGCCTCCTGGGAAAACTGGGGACGACTGACGGCGGTCGATCCGGGGGGTCAGCGTCGAAGTCTATGCCTCGCCACTGACACTCCGAGGGCTACCACGCGTACCTTCTGGGGCGGGCACTCCCGCACCCTTTCGAACGTTGGCCCGAGTGGAGATCCGCTCCACTCGTCAGGCACCACCCGCACCAGGAGGCACCAGGCATGTCGGTCCCGCAGCTCAACGAGGAGCACCGCGGCGAGGAGATCCTCGCCGTCTTCGACGCCGCCTTCGGCCAGCTGCTGGCTGCGGATCCCGCGGCGTTCCGCGTGAAGTTCCGCAAGATGGCCGCCTCCGCCTTCGCGTTCTACCGCGGCACCGCCGGTCTCTTTTACCGTGATTTGACCGAGGATCCGGAGTTCGGTGATCAGCCCGGCGGCGCCTACCTGGACGAGCGGACCTCCCGGGTGTGGATCCACGGCGACCTCCACGCGGAGAACTTCGGCACGTACATGGACTCCACCGGCCGGCTGATCTTCAACGTCAACGACTTCGACGAGGCCTACGTCGGCCCCTTCACCTGGGACCTCAAGCGCTTCGCCGCCTCCGTCGCGCTGATCGGGTACGCGAAGGCGCTCAGTGACGAGCAGATCACCGAGCTGGTGCGGGTGTACGCGGGCGCGTACCGCGAGCGGATCCACGCCCTGGCCACCGGGGCCAAGAGCGACGAGGTGCCGCCCTTCACGCTGGACACCGCGGAGGGCCCGCTGCTGGGCGCGCTGCGGGTGGCCCGCTCGCTGACCCGCTTCGGGCTGCTGGACTCGATGACCGAGATCCGTGACTTCGAGCGCCGCTTCGCCCCCGGCGGCGGTTCCATCGAGCTGGACGCCGCCACGCGCTACAAGGTGCTCGCGGCCTTCGACGGCTACCTGGAGACGCTCCCCGAGTCCTCCCTGGCGCGCCCGGACTCCTACCGCGTGAAGGACGTCGTCGGCCGCCGGGGCATCGGCATCGGCTCGGCCGGCCTGCCCTCGTACAACATCCTGCTGGAGGGCAACAGCGACGCCCTGGAGAACGACGTCGTGATCTACATCAAGCAGGCCCAGACCCCGGCCGTCTCCCGGCACATCACCGACCAGGCCATCCGGGACTACTTCCAGCACGAGGGCCACCGCACGGTGATCTCCCAGCGCGCCCTCCAGGCGCACGCCGACCCGTGGCTGGGCTGGACCGAGCTGGACGGCGCCGGCCAGCTGGTCGCCGAGGTCTCGCCGTACGCCGTCGACCTGGACTGGGGTGACATCGACGACCCGGAGGAGATCGCCGAGGTCGTCGCCGACCTGGGCCGGGCCACCGCGACCATGCACGCGGCGGCCGACGACCAGTCCGGGGAGTCCCTGGTGCCGTTCTCCACCGAGCGGGCCATCGACGCGGCGATCGCGGCCGACGAGGAGGGCTTCGCGCCCCTGCTGGTCGACTTCGCGCACCGCTACGGCGCACGCGCGCGTGCCGACCACCAGACCTTCGTCGACCTGTTCCGCAACGGCCGGATCCCGGGCCTGTAGCGGGCCGCCCTCCGTCGGTACGCTCACAGGAACCCTTTAGGGGTCCCTTACCGGACCCCGTGACACACTCTTCTACTGCTATGGACATATCCGGAACCCCGCTCAGAGCCGTACGCGCGGCGCTGTTCACGGCACTCGCCGTGACCCTCAGCACCGCGTCGCACGTGCTGCTGTCCGGAGTTCCGCTGCCGCTGCCCACGGTGGCAGCGGTCGCCGCCGCGGTGTTCCTGATCGCGTACGCCCTGGCCGGGCGGCGCGAGCGCGGCTTCGGGCGGATCGCCGCCCTGCTGATCCCGCTGGAGCTGGCCGCCGACACGGTCTTCACCACCGGCCAGCACGTCTGCTACGGCCGGGCGGGCGGCCCGGTCGCGGGCCCGCTGCGCTCGGTCGGCTTCGACGTGCTGTGCGGCGACGGGACCGGCGTCCACGCCGGGGTGACCGCGCCGCTGACCCGGGTGACCGGGGCCGAGAGCGACCGGATGGCGTCGGTGCTGGCGCAGGCCGCTCCCGGCACCGCCTGGCTGCTGCTTGCCGCGCACGTCGGGGTCGGGCTGCTCGCGGCGGCCTGGCTGCGGCGCGGCGAGCGGGCGCTGGCCCAGCTGCTCGGCGCGGTGGCCGCGACCACCTTCCGGCCGCTGCTGCTCGCCGTCGCGGCCGTGGGCGTACGCCGGACTCCTGCGGTGCGCCGCCCGGCTCCCCCGGCCCGCCGCACCGCAGGCGCCCGCGAGCGGATCCTCACGCACTCCCTGGGACGTCGCGGACCGCCGGACCCGGTGACCGCCCTCGTGTGACCCGGCACCCGGGCCGCACGAGCAGCACCGAGCACGGCAGTCCCCCATACGTACTTCCGCACACCCCGTGTGCGCGTCCCCGGAGAGATCACCATCATGAGCAAGCGGAACAGCCAGGCGGCGAAGACGGCGGCCCGTGAGCGCCTGCGCCAGGAGCGCGAGCGTCAGGCCAAGCGCGACAAGGTCAGGCGGCAGGTCATCGTGGCCGCCTCCATCGTCGGCGTGCTGGCGATAGCCGGCGGCATCAGCTACGCCGTCGTGCAGGGCAACAAGCCGAGCGGCTGGGACAAGGCCGCCGAGGCGAAGGTGGTGGCCCCGGCCAACACCTCCGGCAAGGACGGCACCACCGTCGTCATGGGCGAGTCCAAGTCCGACAACCTCATCCACCTCTACGAGGACCCGCGCTGCCCGGGCTGCGCGGCCATGGAGCAGAGCATCGGCGAGACCGTCAACAAGGGCATGGAGGACGGCGACTACAAGCTGTCCTTCACCATCGGCACCTTCCTCGACGGCAACCTGGGCGGCGAGGGCTCGAAGAACGCGCTGAGCGCGCTCGGCGCCGCGCTGAACGTCAGCCCCGAGGCGTTCGTCGACTACAAGACCGCGCTGTACTCCACCAAGTACCACCCGGAGGAGTCCTCCGACGAGTTCGCCAAGGACGACTACCTGATCAAGGTGGCGAACACGGTCGACGCCCTGAAGAACAACAAGAAGTTCCAGGACGCCGTGGAGAAGGGCACCTACGACGCCTGGGCGATGCGGATGAGCAAGTCCTTCGACAAGGCCGAGGGCGTCCAGTCGACCCCGACCATCAAGATCAACGACAAGGTGATCGAGACCCCGAGCACGCCCGACGCGTGGCAGAAGGCGCTGAAGGACGCGGGCGTCACCAAGTGACCCGGTGATCGTCGTCTGACGAGTGGGCGAACTTTCGGGAGTTCGCCCACTCGCGCGTGTACCGGCCAGTAACCTGATCGGCCGTGACCAGCCGACACAGAGCCTCCCCGCACGACGACGCCCCCGAGACCGCCGAGACCGCCGGGAACCTCCGTACCCCGAGCCGCCGTACGGTCGTCAAGGCCGCGGCGGCCGGTGCGGTCCTGGCCGCCCCGCTCGCGGCGGCGCTGCCCGCCGGCGCGGCCGACGCGGCCCCCGCCTTCCTGCACGGCGTCGCCTCCGGCGATCCCCTGCCCGACGGCGTCCTGCTGTGGACCCGGGTGACCCCGGCGCCCGAGGCCGTACCCGGCTCCGGTGCCGGTCCGGACACCGAGGTGGGCTGGGTCGTCGCCCGGGACAAGGCCCTCACCAACGTGGTCGCCAAGGGCTCCGTCACCGCGACGGCCGCCTCCGACCACACCGTGAAGGCGGACGTCCGCGGCCTCGCGCCCGCCACGGACTACTGGTTCCGCTTCTCCGCGGGTCCCACCGACTCCCCCGTCGCCCGCACCCGCACCGCCCCCGCGCACGACGCGGCCGTCACCGGCCTGCGCTTCGGCGTGGTGTCCTGCGCCAACTGGGAGGCGGGGTACTTCTCCTCGTACCGCCATCTCGCCGCCCGCGGCGACCTGGACGCCTGGCTGCACCTGGGCGACTACATCTACGAGTACGGCACCGGCGAGTACGGCACCCGCGACTCCGTCGTGCGCCCGCACGCACCGGCCCACGAGATCCTCACCCTCGCCGACTACCGGATCCGCCACGGCCGCTACAAGACCGACCCCGACCTCCAGGCCCTGCACGCCACGGCGCCGGTGGTGGCGATCTGGGACGACCACGAGTTCGCCGACGACGCCTGGTCGGGCGGCGCCGAGAACCACACCGAGGGCGCCGAGGGGAGCTGGTCGGAGCGGCAGAGTGCCGCCAAACGGGCCTACTTCGAGTGGATGCCGGTGCGCCCGGCGATCACCGGCACCACCTACCGGCGGCTGCGCTTCGGCAGGCTCGTCGACCTCTCGCTGCTCGACCTGCGCTCCTTCCGTTCACAGCAGGTGGCGCTCGGCGACGGCGAGGTCGACGACCCGGACCGCACCCTCACCGGCCGCGCCCAGCTCGACTGGCTCAAGGCCCGGCTCGCGTCTTCCGACGCCACCTGGCGGCTGGTCGGCAACCCGGTGATGATCTCGCCGTTCGCGATCGGCTCGCTCCCCGCCTCGCTGCTCGGGCCGCTCGCCGAACTGCTCGGGCTGCCGAAGGAGGGCATCACCCTCAACACCGACCAGTGGGACGGCTACACCGACGACCGCCGCGAGCTGCTGGCCCACCTGCGCGCGCACGCGATCCGCAACACCGTGTTCCTGACCGGCGACATCCACATGGCGTGGGCCAACGACGTGCCGTACCACGCCGGGACGTATCCGCTGTCCGCCTCGGCGGCCACCGAGTTCGTGGTCACGTCGGTGACCTCGGACAACCTCGACGACATGGTGAAGGTCCCCGAGGGCACCGTCTCGGCGGTCGCGGCGCCGGTGATCCGGGCCGCGAACCGGCACGTCCACTGGGTCGACACCGACCGGCACGGCTACGGCGTCCTGGACATCACCGCGGACCGGGCACAGATGGACTACTACGTCGTCTCCGACCGCAGCGACGCGGCGGCCACCTCCGCCTGGACCCGCTCCTACCGCACACGCAGCGGCACGCAGCGGGTCGAGCGCGTCTACACCCCGGTCTGCGCCTCCCGGAGGGACTCGAGGAAGCCGAGCGCCACCCGCCAGGTGGCCTCGGCCGCCTCGGCGTCGTAGTCGGGCAGCTCCGGGTCGGTGTAGAGGTGACCGGCCCCGGGATACCTGTGCACCTCGACGTCGGCACCGATCCGGCCCATCTGGAGGTACCAGGCGCTCAGCCAGTCGTCCGTCTCGAAGGGGTCCGGCTCGGCCACGTGCAGCTGGACCGGCAGCTCGTCGACCGAGGCGTTGGGCGCGAGGTCCGAGGTGCCGTGCAGGAGCAGCAGCCCGCGCGCCCGGTGGTCGCCGAGGGCGAGGGTCTGGGCGATGGAGGCGCCGAGCGAGAACCCGGCGTACACCAGCCCCCGCTCCGAGTAGGGCGCGGCGGCCAGCACGGCCCGCTTCAGGAGCTCCTCCCGGCCGATCCCGTCCTGATGGGCCATGCCCTCCTCGACCGAGTCGAACGTCCGGCCCTCGTAGAGGTCCGGGGTCCACACCTGGTGCCCGGCTTCGCGCAGCCGGTCGGCGGCCTGCCGCACCGCGGGCCTCGGGCCGAGGGTCGAGTGAAAGAGCACGATGTTCATGAGGCCATGGTGCCAGCCGGGTGTGACGGGGTCGCGCGCGGTGATACCCCGCACACGACAGAGGTCTCAGGTTCACGACGCCCTGCGGCCGGTTACGTTCGAGGGATGGAGACGATACTCCGCCCGCTGATCGTGGTCGGCGGCTCGGTCCTGCTGACCCTGGTCATCGGCTGGGCCACCGACCTGTTGCTGCGCAAGGCCGACGGACGCCACCCCGAGACACCACTGTGGGGGCTGCTGCGGCGTGCCCGCGTGCCCTACCAGATCGCGCTGTGCGCGGGCCTGCTGAGAGGGTCGTACGTCGAGGCCGCGGTGTTCCCCGAGCACCGGACCGGGGTCGGGCGGACGCTGACACTGGCGCTGATCGGCTCGGTGGCCTGGCTGGTGGTCCGGATCGCCGCGGCGGTCGTCGAGACGTCCTACTCCCGCTACGCGCACGCCCATGCCGAGCGGGACCCGGCCCGGGTGCGCCGGGTGCGGACCCAGGTGTCGTTGATCATGCGGGTGGTCACGGCGATCGTCGGCGTGGTCGCCGTGTCGTCGATGCTGCTGACGTTCCCGGCGATGCGCGCCGCGGGCGCCTCGCTGCTGGCCTCGGCCGGCATCATCGGCATCGTCGCCGGTGTGGCGGCCCAGTCCACGCTGGGCAACCTGTTCGCCGGGTTCCAGATCGCCTTCGGCGACATGGTGCGCATGGGCGACACGGTCGTGGTGGACGGCGAGTGGGGCACCGTCGAGGAGATCACGCTGACGTACCTGACCGTGCGCACCTGGGACGAGCGCCGGATCACGATGCCGGTGTCGTACTTCACCTCGAAGCCGTTCGAGAACTGGTCGCGCGGCACCCCGCAGATGACCGGGACCGTGTTCTGGCACCTCGACCACTCGGCGCCGCTCGACGCGATGCGGGAGCGGCTGCGCGACCTGCTGCGCGAGTGCCCGGCCTGGGACGGGCGCAGCTACAACCTGACCGTCACGGACACCACCCCGACCACCATGGAGGTGCGGGCCCTGGTGACGGCGAAGGACGCGGACGACATCTGGACGGTGCGGGTCGCGGTCCGCGAGGGGATGATCCGCTGGCTGGCCGACGAGCACCCCCACGCGCTGCCGCGGGTCAACACGGCGGACGCGGCCCCGCGCCCGTCCCGCGACGGCCTCCCGCACGCCCGCCGCTCCCATGACGCGGACGCCCGGCGTCCGTCCGGGGCGGGCTCCCGCCACTTCACGGAACGGCCGACGAAGAGCCGGTGACCGGCGCGGGGGCGCGCCCGCGGGTCAGCGCAGGCTGCGTACGTCGAGGTGGCGCAGGACCCGGTCGACGATCTCCGGGTCGGCGCCGGGCTCGCTGCGGGCGGCCAGCACCTCGTGCCGGGCGGCGCTGAGCATCTCGCCCTGGATCCGCCGGACCCGTTTGATCCGCCGCGCCCGCTGCTCCTGCGCCTCCCTCCGCTCCTCGTCGCCGAGGTCCGGGCTGATGCGTATGCCGATGTCGAAGGCGCGCCGCAGCATCTGCTCGGACAGCTCCTCCGGCAGTTCCTCCACCGACTCGATCTCCTTGAGCCGCTGCTTGGCCGCCCGGGCCGCCCGCAGCGCCAGGTCCCGCTCGAACTCCTGCTCCCGCTCGGTGTCCGCCCGCACCCCGAGCCGGCCCACCAGCCAGGGCAGGGTCAGTCCCTGCAGCAGCAGCGTGCCCATGATCACCCCGAACGCGATGAAGACGATCTCCTCCCGGTGCGGGAAGGGCGCTCCGTCGTCCGTCTCCAGCGGGATCGCCAGGGCCAGCGCGACCGAGGCCACGCCCCGCATCCCCGCCCACCACATGACCACCGTCTCCCGCCAGCTGGTCGGGATGTCCTCGTCCTGGTCGCGCCGGGCGTGCAGCCGCTGGGTCAGCCAGGTGGCCGGCAGCAGCCACAGCAGCCGGACCAGGACGACCACGACCAGGATGGCCCCCGCCCAGCCGAGCAGTTCCGTCCACCGGCCGGAGGCGGTGCGGACGGCGTTGTGCAGCTCCAGTCCGATCAGTCCGAAGGCCACCCCGGTGACCAGGGTGTCGACCACGTCCCAGACGGTGTGCCCGCCGAGCCGGGTCATCACGTCGTCGGCGTCGGAGGCGTACTCGGCGAGGAACATGGCGGTGGTGAGCACGGCGAGCACGCCCGATCCGTGCAGTTCGTCGGCGGCGACGTAGCTCACGAACGGCACCAGCAGGGTCAGCCCGATCTGCAGCGTCGGGTCGCCGAGCACACTCATGAGCTTGTTGGAGCCCCAGCCCAGGGCGAGTCCGATCGCGACGGCGACGACGGCGGACAGCACGAGGTCGAATCCGGCCCGCCACGGCGAGAAGGAACCACCGACCGCGGCGGCGATGGCCACGTGGTACAGGACGATGGCCGTCACGTCGTTGAAGAGGCCCTCGCCCTCCAGGATGGACACCAGGCGGCGCGGCAGCCCCAGTTGTCCGGCGACGGCGGTCGCGGCGACCGGGTCGGGCGGCGCCACCAGCGCGCCCAGTGCGAAGGCGGCGGCGAGCGGCAGCCCCGGCACGATCGCGTGGGCCACGGAGGCCACGCAGACCATGGTGACGAGGACCAGCGCGACGGCCAGCAGGAAGATCGGGCGTTTGTTGGCCGCGAACTGCCGCCAGGAGGTGCGCCGTACGGCGGCGTACAGCAGCGGCGGCAGCAGCCCGGGCAGGATCAGTTCGGGCGGGATGTCGACGTTGGGCACGAAGTCGAGCAGGGCCAGGACGATCCCGAGGAGCGTCATCAGCACCGGCGCCGGCAGCCCGAGCCGGGCACCGATCGGGACGCTCAGCAGGGCCCCGAGCAACAGCATGAACAACAGGGCCAGCTGATCCACGGTCACCGCTCCGGTGGGGTCTAGGGGCTGTGGTCTGGGCATTCACCCGGCGAACCCCAAGCCTGCCACGCCACCCGCCGCACCGGCCGGTTCGGCGCCCCCGCTACAGGGAGCGCCGCATCGCGCGGTGGGGGATCCCGGCGTCGGGGAACTCCGGTCCGTACGCCTGGTACCCCAGTCGCTCGTAGAAACCCAGGGCGTGGGTCTGCGCGTGCAGGTCCACGGCGGTGAGTCCCCGCGCGCGTGCGGCGTCCTCGACGGCCCGCACCAGCGCGGCCCCGACGCCCAGACCGCGGGCGGCGGCGGTCACCGCGAGCCGGCCCAGGGAGCCGACGGCCGGGTCGCCGTCGCCGTTCTTCGCGGCGGCGGCCGCACCGTGCAGCAGCCGGCCGGTGCCGAGCGGCACGCCGTCCCCGCGGATGGCCAGGACGTGCACGGCACCGGCGTCGTAGGCGTCGTACTCGATGTCCTCGGGGACCTTCTGCTCGGCGACGAAGACGTCCTTGCGGACGGCGAAGCAGGCCTCGCGGTCGGCGGGGTCCTCGGCGACACGCACCTCGTAGGCGGCCGGGGCCGGGCTCGGGGCGCTCATCCGTAGGTCTCCTCGCGGACCAGGTCCAGGGCCTGCTGGAGGTCCTCGGGGTAGTCGCTGGCGTACTCGACCCAGTCGCCGGTGCCGGGGTGCTCGAAGCCGAGCCGCACGGCGTGCAGCCACTGGCGGGTCAGGCGCAGCCGCTTGGCGAGGGTGGGGTCCGCGCCGTAGGTCAGGTCGCCGACGCAGGGGTGGCGGTGGGCGGCCATGTGGACGCGGATCTGGTGGGTGCGGCCGGTCTCCAGCTTCACGTCGAGCAGGGAGGCGGCGCGGAAGGCCTCGATGAGGTCGTAGTGCGTGACGGAGGGCTTGCCCTCGGCGGTGACGGCCCACTTGTAGTCGTGCTGCGGGTGGCGGCCGATGGGGGCGTCGATGGTGCCGCTGGTCGGGTCGGGGTGGCCCTGCACGAGCGTGTGGTAGCGCTTGTCGACCGTGCGCTCCTTGAACTGGCGCTTGAGCGAGGTGTAGGCGCGCTCCGACTTGGCCACCGCCATCAGTCCGGAGGTGCCGACGTCGAGGCGGTGCACGATGCCCTGGCGCTCGGCGGCGCCGGACGTGGAGATGCGGTACCCGGCGGCGGCCAGTCCGCCGATGACCGTCGTCCCGTTCCAGCCCGGGGACGGGTGGGCGGCGACGCCGACGGGCTTGACGATCACGACCACGTCCTCGTCGTCGTGCACGATCTCCATGCCCTCGACGGGCTCGGCGACCACCTGCACGGGCGCGGGCGCCTGCGGCATCTCGACCTCGAGCCAGGCGCCGCCGTGGACCCGCTCGGACTTGCCGACCACCGATCCGTCGACCTGCACCTTGCCCGCCGCGGCAAGCTCCGCGGCCTTGGTACGGGAGAAGCCGAACATGCGGGAGATGGCGGCGTCGACGCGCTCGCCCTCCAGGCCGTCGGGCACGGGCAGGGTACGGATCTCGGGAATCGTGCTCACCCCGTCGAGTATGCCGGACGGCCCGGACACTCCCGAACGCGCGCTCAGTCCCGGTGCCCGCTCAGTCCTTGTGGACGGTCCCGTCCGGGTCCAGCCCCCGGAAGGAGAGGATCACGATCAGGATGCCGCCGCAGACGATCGCCGAGTCGGCCAGGTTGAAGACGGCGAAGTGCTTGGGCGCGATGAAGTCCACGACCGCGCCCTCGAAGACGCCGGGGGCGCGGAAGATCCGGTCGGTGAGGTTGCCGAGGGCGCCGCCGAGCAGCAGGCCGAGCGCGATCGCCCAGGGCAGGCTGCGGAGCTTGCGCGCGAGGCGGGCGATCACGACGATCACGGCCGCCGCGATCACCGTGAAGATGATCGTGAAGGCCTCGCCGAAGCCGAAGGCCGCACCCGCGTTGCGGATCGCGGCGAACCTCAGCCAGTCGCCGATGATCTCGATCGGCTCGTGGTGCTCCAGCTTGGCGACCACGATCATCTTGCTGACCAGGTCGAGCAGGTAGGCGAAGACGGCGACCGCGAACAGCACGGCGACCCGCCGCTTGCCCCGAGGGCGCTCAGGAGCCTGCTCCTGCTTCCGCTCCTGCTCGGCGTCGGGCCGCTCCCGCCCGTCCCCCGCCGCGTCCGGGGTGTCCGGAGTACCGATGATGCGCTCCGCCTCTGCCACGTGAGTCCCTCAGCCTAGGTCCTTGACTGAGCACGAGGGTACGGCACACTTCCCGTCCCGGCTGCGGCTCAGTACCGGCGCTCCTGCTTCTGCTTGCACTCGACGCAGAGGGTGGCGCGCGGGAAGGCCTGCATCCGCGCCTTGCCGATCGGGTTGCCGCAGTTCTCGCACAGGCCGTAGGTGCCCGCGTCCAGGCGTTCCAGGGCGCGCTCGGTCTGGGTGAGCACCTCGCGCGCGGTGGCGGCCAGCGCCAGTTCGTGCTCGCGCGTGATGTTCTTGCTGCCGGTGTCCGCCTCGTCGTCGCCCGCGCCGTCGCCGGAGTCCCGCATCATGCCCTGCAGCGACCGCTCGGAGGTGTCGATCTCGGTGCGCAGCCGGTCGGCCTCGGACTCCAGCCCGCCGCGTGCCTCCTCGACCTCCTGCGGGGTCCAGGGTTCCTCGCCGGGGCGTACCGCGAGGTCACCGGGGTCCGCGGCGGTGCCGCGGGCCTTGGGAACAGCGGTCTTGGCCGCCGTGGCCGTGCCAGGAGTCTTCTTCGCAACCACCGTCGTGGCTCCCGTCTGCTCCGCGGCCTCGGCCGCGCCCACTTTCTTGGCCGTGCTCTTCTTCGCCGTGCTCTTCTTCGCGGCGGTCTTCGCCGCGGTCTTCTTGGCCCCGGTCCTCTTTGCCGGGCTCTTCCCCGCCCCCGCCTTCTTCGCGGGGTCCTGCTCCGCGGCGCCCTCCTCGGCGGCGCCCTGCTTCGCGGCCGTCGTCTTCTTCTTCGCCACCATGGCCGCGGCCCCTTCACATATTGTGATCTTGCGCGCGAATCGTGCTGGGACGATAAATCGACTCCGCCCTCGCGGCAACGGGGCACGCCGCCCGATTCGCCCGCCCACCGTGCGCCGCGCGGCGAGCATGCATGCGTTGTGCCCAGCTCCCCGCCCGGTAATCCGCCGGAAGCCCCCCGGCCCGACGGCTCGGGACCCGGACCCGGGACGGCGGCATTCGGGTCACACCGAAACCGGTCGGCCGCTGTCCGCCCGGCGCCGTACACTGGGCGGAGCGAAAAGCGTGGATGGGGACGAGTAGCGGCGTCAGCAGCCCAGAGCGACCCGGGGACGGTGTGAGCCCGGGGGCCAGCGCGACGTGAAGATCACCCCGGAGCCGCCGGAAGAAAGCCGTGGCAGGCCAGCCGCGGCGAGTAGAACCGGCTCGCGACCCCAATGAGGGGGCTCACCGGAGCACACGACGCACCGGCGGGCCAAGGAGGGTGGTACCGCGGGAGCACGGCTCTCGTCCCTCCGACGGAAGGCAGCACGTCCGCCGGAGGAAGCTCGTTGAATACGCAGCCGCAGTACCGCCAGGTGCCCGCCCAGGTCGACCTGCCCGCGCTCGAACACGCGGTGCTCGACTTCTGGCGTGAGCAGAAGATCTTCGCCAAGAGCCTGGAGCAGTCCGAGGGCCGCCCCGAGTGGGTGTTCTACGAGGGCCCGCCCACCGCCAACGGCATGCCCGGCGCCCACCACATCGAGGCGCGGGTCTTCAAGGACGTCTTCCCCCGCTTCCGCACGATGCGCGGCTACCACGTGGGCCGCAAGGCCGGCTGGGACTGCCACGGCCTGCCGGTGGAGCTGGCGGTGGAGAAGGAGCTGGGCTTCTCCGGCAAGCAGGACATCGAGGCGTACGGCATCGCCGAGTTCAACGCGAAGTGCCGCGAGTCGGTGACCCGGCACACCGACGCCTTCGAAGAGCTCACGACGCGCATGGGCTACTGGGCCGACCTCCAGGACCCGTACCGCACGATGGACCCCGAGTACATCGAGTCCGTCTGGTGGTCGCTGAAGGAGATCTTCAACAAGGGCCTGCTGGTCCAGGACCACCGCGTCGCCCCCTGGTGCCCCCGCTGCGGCACCGGCCTGTCCGACCACGAGCTGGCCCAGGGCTACGAGACGGTGGTCGACCCGTCCGTCTACGTCCGCTTCCCGCTGACCTCGGGCCCGCTGGCCGGCGAGGCCGCGCTGGTCGTCTGGACGACGACCCCGTGGACCCTGGTCTCCAACACGGCGGTCGCCGCGCACCCCGACGTCACCTACGTCGTCGCGACGAAGGGCCCAGAAGGAGCGGAGAAGCTGGTCGTCGCCGAGCCGCTGGTGGAGAAGGCCCTCGGCGAGGGCTGGGAGACCACCGGCCAGTCCTTCACCGGCGCCGAGATGGAGCGCTGGACGTACCAGCGCCCCTTCGAGCTGGTGGAGTTCCCGGAGCCCGCGCACTACGTGGTGAACGCGGACTACGTCACCACCGAGGACGGCACCGGCCTCGTCCACCAGTCCCCCGCCTTCGGTGAGGACGACCTCAAGGTCTGCCGCGCGTACGGCCTGCCCGTGGTCAACCCGGTCCGCCCGGACGGCACCTTCGAGGAGGAGGTCCCGCTGGTCGGCGGCGTCTTCTTCAAGAAGGCCGACGAGAAGCTGACCGAGGACCTGGACACCCGGGGCCTGCTCTTCAAGCACATCCCCTACGAGCACAGCTACCCGCACTGCTGGCGCTGCCACACCGCGCTGCTCTACTACGCGCAGCCGTCCTGGTACATCCGCACCACCGCCATCAAGGACCGCCTCCTCCAGGAGAACGAGAAGACCAACTGGTTCCCGGAGGCGGTCAAGCACGGCCGGTACGGCGACTGGCTGAACAACAACATCGACTGGGCGCTCTCCCGCAACCGCTACTGGGGCACCCCGCTGCCGATCTGGCGCTGCGAGGACGACCACCTCACGGTCGTCGGCTCCCGCGCGGAGCTGACCGGGCTGTCCGGCACCGACCAGTCGGCCCTGGACCCGCACCGCCCGTACATCGACGACGTGACCTTCTCCTGCCCCCAGGACGGGTGCGGGAAGACGGCCACGCGCGTGCCGGAGGTGATCGACGCCTGGTACGACTCGGGTTCGATGCCGTTCGCGCAGTGGGGCTACCCCTACAAGAACAAGGAGCTGTTCGAGAGCCGCTACCCGGCGCAGTTCATCTCCGAGGCCATCGACCAGACCCGCGGCTGGTTCTACACGCTGATGGCGGTCGGCACCCTGGTCTTCGACAAGTCCTCCTACGAGAACGTGGTCTGCCTCGGCCACATCCTCGCCGAGGACGGCCGCAAGATGTCCAAGCACCTGGGCAACATCCTCCAGCCGATCCCGCTGATGGACCAGCACGGCGCCGACGCGGTCCGCTGGTTCATGGCGGCCGGCGGTTCGCCCTGGGCCGCCCGCCGGGTGGGCCACGGCACCATCCAGGAGGTCGTCCGCAAGACGCTCCTCACGTACTGGAACACGGTCGCCTTCCAGGCCCTGTACGCCCGCACCTCGGGCTGGGCACCGAGCGAGACGGACCCGGCCCCGGCCGACCGCCCGGTCCTGGACCGCTGGCTGCTGTCCGAGCTGCACGCGCTGACCGACCAGGTGACGCAGGCGCTGGACGCCTACGACACCCAGCGCGCCGGCAAGCTGCTGTCCGCGTTCGTCGACGACCTGTCCAACTGGTACGTGCGCCGCTCCCGCCGCCGCTTCTGGCAGGGCGACAAGGCGGCGCTGCGCACCCTGCACGAGGTCGTCGAGACGGTCACCAAGCTGATGGCGCCGCTGACCCCGTTCATCACCGAGCGGGTCTGGCAGGACCTGGTCGTACCGGTCACCCCGGGCGCGCCGGAGTCGGTGCACCTTTCCTCATGGCCGGAAGCCGACCTCACGGCGATCGACCCGGAGCTGTCGAAGCAGATGCTCCTGGTCCGCCGCCTGGTCGAGCTGGGCCGTGCCACGCGCGCGGAGTCGGGCGTCAAGACCCGTCAGCCGCTCAGCCGCGCGCTGATCGCGGTGGCGGGCTTCGACACGCTCTCCCCCGAGCTGCACACGCAGATCACCGAGGAGCTGAACGTCGCGTCCCTCGCGTCGCTGAGCGAGGTCGGCGGCTCCCTGGTCGACACGACGGCGAAGGCCAACTTCCGGGCGCTGGGCAAGCGGTTCGGCAAGCGCGTCCAGGACGTGGCGAAGGCCGTCGCCGCCGCGGACGCCGCCGCGCTGTCCCTCGCCCTGCGCGAGGGCACGGCCTCGGTGGAGGTCGACGGCGAGACCGTGACGCTCGCTCCCAACGAGGTGATCATCACGGAGACGCCGCGCGAGGGCTGGTCGGTCGCCTCCGACTCGGGCGCGACGGTGGCGCTCGACCTGGAGATCACGGAGGAGCTGCGCCGTGCGGGCCTCGCCCGGGACGCGATCCGCCTGATCCAGGAGGCCCGCAAGAACAGCGGCCTCGATGTCGCCGACCGGATCGCCCTGCGCTGGACGGCCACGGACCCGGCGACGATCGCCGCCCTGACCGACCACTCCGGCCTGATCGCCGACGAGGTCCTGGCGACGGACTTCGCCCAGGGCGAGGCGGACGACACGTACGGGGAGCCGTTCACGGACGAGGGCCTGTCCCTGGTGTTCCGCCTGCGCAAGGAGTAGCCGCAGCCCGAACAGAGGGGCCCGCATCCCTGGACCGGGATGCGGGCCCCGCTGCTTGCCTCGGCTGCGCCCACAGCAAAGGGAGGGCCCCGGGTCAGAAACCCGGGGCCCTCCCTGAACGTTGCCGAAGGCTACGCCGTACTACAGATCAGTTGTCGTCCTCGTCGATCAGGAACCCGCGCATCGGCGAAGGCGCCTGCCCCATCGGCGACGGCCCCTGGGGCCGCACCGGTGCCATCGGCTGGGTCATCGCCGGCGACATCTGCTGCTGACCGCCGTAGGACGGACCGGACTGGCCCGGACCGCTGCCCATCGACTGGTTGCCGCCGTAGGACGGCGCACTGGCGCCGGCCGGTGCCATCGAGGGCGCCGGGGACGGCGGCAGGGAGGCCGTCGCGGGCGTGCGCGGGGGGGCGAGCGAGTCGTCCGCCTGGGTCTCCAGCTGGCGCAGCTGCGACTCCAGGTAGGACTTCAGCCGCGTGCGGTACTCGCGCTCGAAGCCGCGCAGGTCCTCGACCTTGCGCTCCAGCGTGGCGCGGGCGGACTCCAGGGAGCCCATCGCGACGCGGTGCTTCTCCTGCGCGTCCCGCTCCAGGGCGTCCGCCTTGGCACGGGCGTCCCGCTCCAGGCCCTCGGCACGCGAACGCGCCTCACCGACGATCTTGTTGGCCTCGGAACGGGCCTCGGCGATCGCCTGGTCGGCGGTCTGCTGGGCCAGCGAGAGCACGCGGGCGGCACTGTCGCCGCCGGGGCCACCCTGACCGGGCATGCCGGGACCACCGGGGCCCTGCGGGCCGCCCATGGGGCCGCCCATCGGACCGGGACCCATCTGGCCCTGCATCGGACCCGGTCCCTGGCCCATCGGCCCGGGACCCTGGCCCATCGGGCCGGGACCCTGCGGGCCACCCTGTCCGCCGGGGCCGGCGGGCAGCTGCGGGGCACCGCTCGGCAGCTGGGGCGGGCCACCCATGGGGCCACCCATCTGCTGCTGCGGCGGGCCCGATATGCCGGCGGGCACCGGAGCGCCGGGACCTCGCATGCCCTGCTGCGGCATACCGCCCTGCTGCGGGGGGTGCCCCTGCTGGTGCTGCGGCTGCTGATCCTGCGGAGGTTCCGGAGGCTTGCGCATGTTCTGCTGGTTCTGCGCGGCCGCGCGCGTCGCCGCAGCCAGCTTGGCGCGCAGGTCCTCGTTCTCGCGGAGCAGCCGGGTCAGTTCGGCTTCGACCTCGTCGAGGAAGGCATCGACCTCGTCCTCGTCATAGCCTTCTCGGAGGCGGACGGTCGTGAACTGCTTGTTCCGCACGTCCTCGGGGGTCAACGGCATCTCTTCACCTCAACGTTGTCGTCGGCATTCGGCAAGCCCGTATCTCTCTCATCGATCACAGCCGGCTCACGATCGAGATCAGGATGTAGACGATGATCATCAGTACGAAGAAGGACAGGTCGAGCGCCACGCCCCCGAGACGCAGCGGCGGGATGAACCGCCGCAGAAGCTTCAACGGTGGATCGGTGACAGTGTAGGTGGCCTCCAGAACGACCACCATCGCCTTGCCGGGTTGCCACGAGCGGGCGAACTGGAAGACGTAGTCCATGACCAACCGGAAGATGAGCACGATGAGGAAGCACATCAGCGCGATGTAGACGACATCCAGGACCACGCTCATGACCTGTGCTTCCCTCTCCCCTGAACCATCTCTCGGACCCTTCCTCGGGCCCGTGTTCTTGCTCTGTACCGGTGGTGCGTCTCAGCTCTGGTTGAAGAACCCGCCCTCTGCGATGCGGGCCTTGTCCTCCGCCGTGACATCGACGTTAGCAGGAGACAGCAGGAACACCTTCTGCGTCACCCGCTCGATACTGCCGTGAAGACCAAACACCAAACCGGCCGCAAAGTCGACAAGTCGCTTCGCATCTGTGTCATCCATCTCAGTGAGATTCATGATCACCGGCGTGCCCTCACGGAAGTGTTCCCCGATGGTACGGGCCTCGTTGTAGGTCCGGGGGTGAAGTGTGGTGATCCGGTAGGGCTCTCGTTCGGACACGACCTTGGGCATGATGACCGGTGCGCTCTTTTCCAGGCTTGCGCGTTCTTGTGTGATGGACGCCACGGGCGCGATCCGCGCCGGACGGCCGGATTCCGCCGCGAGCGAAGAGGAACGGGGCATCGGCTCGCGCTGCGCGGGCGGTTGTACGACTCGTACCTCTTCGTCCCTTTGGGGCTGATGCGCACCGTGTGACTGGTGCGCCGGTTCGTGACGCCGGTGATCCCGCTCGGGTTCCGGGTCCAGTTCGGGTTCGAAGTCGTCGTCGGGGTCGAACCCCCGGCCGTCGTACCCATCGTCCTCCACGAGGCCGAGGTAGACCGCCATCTTGCGCATCGCGCCGGCCATGCTCTGAGTCCTCCGCTCTGTGGTGGATCTGCCGACGACTCCAAGTGCCTGCGATCCACGAGGTCGTTGCGTCCGCCTTTCGGCGGTAATGACCATATTTTCTGCTGTGGTCCGACTTCTTGGCGACGTTACCCGAGCCTGGGTCGGACTCCGAGTACCGCAGTGCCGACGCGTACATGTGTCGCTCCGGCGGCCACGGCCTGTTCGAGGTCCGCACTCATCCCCGCGGAGACCATGTTCGCAGCCGGATGGGTTCGGCGCACGTAGGTCGACAAATCCATGAGGTGCTCGAACGCCGCCTGTTGGCGTCCCGCGTACTCGCCGGTGAGCGGGGCCACGGTCATCAGCCCGTCGAACCGCAGCCCGTCCGATCCGGCGACCAGGTCGGCCAACTCTTCGATTCCGGCGGGTGCGACGCCACCGCGCTCCCCGCGCCCGCTCTCCCCCGCGTCGAGTGCGACCTGGAGGAGACAGCCCACCTCGCGGCCGGCCCGTACGGCCTCCTTCGACAGGGCCGTGACCAGCCGGGCCCGGTCGACCGACTGCACCACGTCGGCGTAACCGACCACGGAACGCACCTTGTTGGTCTGCAACTGACCGACGAAGTGCCATGAAAGCGGCAGGTCGGAGCAGGCGGCGGCCTTGGGTGCCGCGTCCTGGTCGCGGTTCTCCGCGACGTGGCGCACCCCGAGTTCCGAGAGAATGCGCACATCGTCCGCGGGGTAGGTCTTGGTGACCACGATGAGGGTCACGTCCTCGCGCGGGCGGCCCGCGGCCGCGCAGGCGGCGGTGATGCGCTCTTCCACTTTCGCCAGGTTCGCGGCGAGTTCGTGCTTACGGTCCGTCATGCCCCATCAGTCCAGCCACACATAGCCCGCGAGCCGCCCGGTGGTGCGGTCGCGTCGGTACGAGAAGTGGTCCGCCGACTCCCGGGTGCACACCGGCGACTGCGCCCGGTCGCGCACCCCGAGGCGCGAGAGCTGCGCGTGCACTCCGGCGCCCACGTCGAGCGCCGGTGTGCCCCAACTGGTGTCGGCGTACGCCGCGGGCTCGACGGCGGCCACCTCGGCGCGCATCTCCTCGGGCACCTCGTAGCACCGGCCGCACACGGCGGGTCCGGTGCGGGCGACGATCCGGGCGGGGTCCGCGCCGAGTCCGGTCATGGCCCGTACGGCGGCGGGAACCACCCCGGCGACCAGGCCGGGCCGGCCCGCGTGGGCCGCGGCGGCGACGCCGGCGACCGGGTCGGCGAGCAGGACGGGCACGCAGTCGGCGGTGAGGACGGCGAGGGCGAGACCGCGTTCGGCGGTGACGACCGCGTCGACCCGCGGGACCGGGCGGTCTCCCCAGGGCGCGTCGACCACGGCGACGTCGGCGCCGTGCACCTGGTTCATCCAGACCACCCGGGCCGGGTCGACGTCCAGCGACTTGGCCGCCAGTTCCCGGTTGGCCGTGACGGCGGCGGGGTCGTCACCGACCGCGCCGCCGAGGTTGAGCTCCTCGTACGGAACGGCGCTCACTCCGCCCCACCGGTCGGTGAAGCCGAAGTACGCGCCGTTCACGGTGTCGCGCTGTCCTATCACTTCAGGAAGTCCGGCACGTCCAGTTCCTCGGCCGCGCTGTCCGAGTAGGTGCGCGACGGCGGGACCGGCGGCGGCGAGACCGGCGGCAGGTCGGCGACCGGCTCCGGCGCGGGCGCCTGCTCGGGCTCCTCCTTCGGCTTGACGCTGCCGAGCGAGCCGAAGGACGGGCGGCTCTCGGACTGCCGGGCCGGGGTGGGCTCCTCGCGCTTGGCCGAGGACGACCCGAGGACGTTGTCCCGCTTGGACGGCGGCTGGCCCCCGTCGAAGCCGGCCGCGATCACGGTGACCCGTACCTCGTCGCCGAGGGCGTCGTCGATGACCGCGCCGAAGATGATGTTGGCCTCGGGGTGGGCGGCCTCGCTGACCAGCTGGGCGGCCTCGTTGATCTCGAACAGGCCGAGGTCGGAGCCGCCGGAGATGGAGAGCAGCACGCCCCGGGCGCCGTCGATGGACGCCTCGAGCAGCGGCGAGGAGATCGCCATCTCGGCCGCGGCCACCGCGCGGTCGTCGCCGCGGGCCGAGCCGATGCCCATGAGCGCGGACCCGGCCTCGGACATGACCGACTTCACGTCGGCGAAGTCGAGGTTGATCAGGCCGGGGGTGGTGATGAGGTCGGTGATGCCCTGCACACCGGAGAGCAGCACCTGGTCGGCGGACTTGAACGCGTCGAGCACGCTGACCTGGCGGTCCGAGATGGACAGCAGGCGGTCGTTGGGGATGACGATGAGGGTGTCGACCTCTTCGCGGAGCTCGGCGATGCCGTCCTCTGCCTGGTTGGCCCGGCGCCGTCCCTCGAAGGTGAACGGGCGGGTGACCACGCCGATGGTGAGGGCGCCCAGCGAGCGGGCGATGTTGGCCACGACGGGCGCGCCGCCGGTGCCGGTGCCGCCGCCTTCACCGGCTGTCACGAAGACCATGTCGGCCCCCTTGAGGACCTCCTCGATCTCCTCGCGGTGGTCCTCGGCGGCCTTGCGGCCGACGGCCGGGTTGGCTCCGGCGCCGAGTCCGCGGGTGAGTTCGCGGCCGACGTCGAGCTTGACGTCGGCGTCGCTCATCAACAGCGCCTGTGCGTCGGTGTTGATGGCGATGAACTCGACGCCCTTGAGACCGACCTCGATCATCCGGTTGATGGCATTGACACCACCGCCGCCGACACCGATGACTTTGATGACTGCGAGGTAGTTCTGCGGTGCTGCCACGTCGAAGGCCTCTCGCCTCGAGTTACGTGTCGCCCGGTCACCGAAGCTCTGATGCCCCCGCGACCCGACGACTGATGCCGATTGGGACGGTCCGTAGCGCCGACCCGAACCCTAACGCTGAAGTTTAGGGTTACCAGTGTGTCTGTTCCTTGGACTCTTCCGAACAGGACACTAAGTCGACAAGTGGCGCACGTTCAACGAACACGCCGAACCTCCCGTTTTTCTTTTCACCCTATGTGATCAGCCGTAGCGCTGCCCAACCAGGGTGCTGGCCTGCGCGTATACCCGTCAACTCCCCGATGACGCCGGGGCGGTGGGGACACTCACGTCGAAGTGCCGCGCATCGGGCGTCGCTTTCATCAGCGCGGTGAGCGCGCGGGCTTTGCGCTCGCCCTGCTCACCGCTCCCCCACGCCACGGTCCTCCCGCCGCTCAACTCCAGCGAGATGTCGTCGTAGGAACGAACCTTGACGACCCGTGCGGCCCGGGCGACCTTGTCCGGGAGCCGCCCGGCCACCCGCACCGCCTCGCGCACCAGGCGGTCGTCGTCGAAGCGGCGCAGGCTCGCCGCGGCGGAGCCGGAACGGGAGGGTTCCAATTCCAGCGCGGGCACGCCTTTCGGGGCCTTGGAAATCGTGGCGAAACGGACGCCTTCATCGTCCACTTCCACGAAGTTTCGGCCCTTTTGGGCAATCAGGACCGGAGTACGCTCGGTCACTTTCAGTCCGATTCCGTGCGGCCAGGAACGCTCCACCTCGACCTCGTCAATGCGGGGCAATTTCCGGCGCAGCCGGGCCTCTACGGCCTCCATGTCGACCGAGATCAGCGGGTCCCCCACCGGCACGTCGGCGGCCTCGCGCACCTGAGCGGGCGTCAGAACACGCGTACCCGAGACGGACACGTCTTCGAGACGCGTCCAGTTCGAGCCGTAGAGCACCCAGACCGTTCCGCCGGCGACGAGCACGAGCGTGACGGCGAGGATGATGATCGTACGAAGGCGGGGCGGCCGGAAGCGGCGGGCCCGGGGCGGGCCGGACGACTCCTCCTGGCGTGCACCGCGCTCGGCGGTGGTCGGTCCGGCCACTACCCCTGCCTTCCGTCAGACGTGTCTAGCGGTGCGCGCGGGCGGCGATCGCCTCGTACACCATGCCGACGAGGAGGTCGTCGGCGTCCCGGCGGCCGAACTCGGCGGCTGCGCGGGACATCTCGTACAGCCGGTGCGGGTCGGCGAGCACCGGCAGGACGTTCTGCTGGAGCCACTCGGGCGTGAGTTCCGCGTCGTCGACCAGCAGCCCGCCGCCGGCCTTGACCACCGGCTGGGCGTTCAGTCGCTGTTCGCCGTTGCCGATGGGCAGCGGGACGTAGGCGGCCGGGAGGCCGACGGCGGAGAGTTCGGCGACGGTCATCGCGCCCGCGCGGCAGAGCATCATGTCGGCGGCGGCGTACGCGAGGTCCATCCGGTCCAGATAACTTACCGGGATGTACGGGGGCATCCCCGGCATCTGGTGGACCTGCGGCAGTTCGTTCTTGGGGCCGACCGCGTGCAGGATCTGGATCCCGGCCTGCTGGAGCCAGGGCGCGACCTGCTGGATCACCTCGTTGAGACGGCGGGCGCCCTGCGAGCCGCCGGTGACCAGCAGCGTCGGCAGGTTGGGATCGAGCCCGAACATCGCGCGGGCCTCGGGACGCGCGGCGGCGCGGTCCAGGGTGGCGATGGAGCGGCGCAGCGGGATGCCGATGTAGCGGGAGTTGCGCAGCTTGCTGTCAGGAGTGGAGACGGCGACCTGGGCGGCGTAGCGCGAGCCGATCTTGTTGGCCAGACCGGGGCGGGCGTTGGCCTCGTGGACGACGATCGGCACGCCGAGCCGCTTGGCCGCGAGGTAGGCGGGCAGCGCCACATAGCCGCCGAAGCCGGCCACCGCGTCCGCCTTGGTGCGCTCCAGGATCTGCTCGGTCGCCTTGATGGTGCCGCGCAGCCGGCCCGGGACGGTGATCAGCTCGGGGGTGGGCTTGCGCGGCAGCGGTACGGCCGGGATCAGCGCCAGCTCGTAACCCCGCTCGGGCACCAGGCGGGTCTCCAGGCCGCGTTCCGTGCCCAGGGCCGTGATCCCCACGGTCGGATCCTGCCTGCGCAGGGCGTCCGCGAGGGCGAGCGCGGGCTCGATGTGGCCCGCGGTTCCTCCGCCGGCGAGTACGACATGCACCGAAATTCACCGCTCTCCGGACGAGCGCGCCGCCGAGGCGCGCCGTCGCATCGTGTTCCAACTCCCAGGGCTCCGCTTGCCCGCGGGTGCCCTGGCTCCCCGCTTTCTACCAAAGCGAGGTTGCCGCAACGCAAGCGCCGCCCGCGCACCGGGTTCATCACGCGCGAACGCGATCAGCAGACCGATGGCGAACATGGTCGGCAGCAGGGCGGAACCCCCGTAGGAGAACAGCGGGAGCGGGACACCGGCGATCGGCAGCAGCCCGAGGACCGCACCGATGTTGATCACGGCCTGGGCCGTGATCCAGGTGGTCACGCCTCCCGCGGCATACCTCACGAAGGGGTCCTCCGTGCGTCCGGCCACGCGGATACCCGCATAGCCTAGGGCCGCGAAGAGGGCGAGCACCGACAGCGTCCCCGCCAGGCCCAGTTCCTCACCGGTGACGGCGAAGATGAAGTCGGTGTGCGCTTCGGGGAGTTGGCCCCATTTCTCCACACTGGCACCGAGCCCGGATCCGAACAGTCCGCCCGAGGCGAGGGCGTAGATGCCGTGCACGGCCTGCCAGCAGGAGTCGCCGGGACCCGGGTCGGTGGCACCGAGGCAGTTGAGCCGGGCCATGCGGTTCGCGCTGGTCTTGATGAGGATGAAGCCGAGCAGCAGGGCGATCGAGAGCACGCCCGCGAACAGCCGGGTGGGCGCGCCGGCCAGCCACAGCAGACCGAACAGGATCGCCGTGAGGATGATCGCGGTACCCATGTCGCCGCCGATCATGATCAGCCCGAGCAGCATGAACGCGGCCGGCACCAGCGGCACCAGCATGTGCTTCCACTGGGTCAGCAGCTTCTTGTCGTGCTTGCGCGCGAGCAGGTCCGCGCCCCACAGCACCAGGGCCAGCTTGCCGAACTCGCTGGGCTGGATCTGGAAGGAGCCGCCCAGCGAGATCCAGTTCTGGTTGCCGTTGACCGCGACTCCTATCCCCGGCACCTGGACCAGGATCATCAGGAAGACGGCCCCGGCGAGGATCGGATAGGCCAGCGCGCGGTGCAGTTTGACCGGCATCCGCATGGCGGCGACCATGAGGCCGGCGCCGATGAGCGCCGCGAGCGCCTGCTTGCGGAAGAAGTACGAGCCGGGCAGCGAGAGCTGGAGCGCGGTGATCTGGGACGCCGAGTAGACCATCACCAGGCCGAGCACGGTGATCAGCAGACTGCCGCCGAAGATCAGGTAGTACGCGGTCAGCGGCCGGTCCCAGGCGCGGCGCAGCCGGTGGTAGAGGCGGAGCACGGGGTTCTCGTGCGGCGGCCCCGGTGTGGCGGGTCGCCTGACGGACCGCTGTACGGGCGGGCGTCCGGTGCGGCTCTGGGGACTACCGGGCATCGCGGCCTCCGCTGTCCTTCGGCATGGACCGTCCCACGCGTCCTCCCGAGTTCACCCGGCGGCAGGAGGCGGCCGGGTCAGGCGCCGAGTTCGCGAACGGCCTGCGCGAACGCGTCACCGCGCTGGTTGTAGTTGGTGAACATGTCCATGGAGGCACAGGCCGGTGCCAGCAGCACCGTGTCGCCGGGCCGGGCGAGCCGCCGCGCCTCCTGGACGGCCTGGAGCATCGCACCAGTGTCGGTCCGGTCGAGGTCGACCACGGGTACTTCGGGCGCGTGTCGCGCCAGGGCTTCGCGGATCAGGGCGCGGTCGGCGCCGATGAGGACGGCGCCGCGCAGCCGCTTGGCCGCGCCCGCGACCAGTTCGTCGAAGGTCGCGCCCTTGGCCAGTCCGCCGGCGATCCACACGATCGACTCGTAGGCCGCCAAGGAGGCTTCGGTCGCATGGGTGTTGGTGGCCTTGGAGTCGTCCACGTACGCCACCCCGTCCACGTCGGCGACGTGCGCGATGCGGTGGGCGTCCGGGGTGAAGGCGCGCAGCCCGTCCCGTACGGCGGCGGCACAGACGCCGAAGGCACGGGCGAGGCCCGCGGCGGCAAGGGCGTTGGCGATGTTGTGCGGGGCCGGCGGGTTGACGTCGGAGATCTCGGCGAGTTCCTGGGCGTTCTTCTGCCGGTCCTCGACGAAGGCGCGGTCGACCAGGAGGCCCTCCACGACGCCGAGTTGGGAAGGGCCGGGCGTGCCGAGCGTGAAGCCGACCGCCCGGCAGCCCTCCTCGACGTCGGCGGCGCGGACCAGGTCCTCGGTGGCCTTGTCGGCCACGTTGTAGACGCAGGCCACGCGATTGCCCTCGTAGATGCGGCCCTTGTCGGCCGCGTAGGCCTCCATCGAGCCGTGCCAGTCGAGGTGGTCCGGGGCGAGGTTGAGCACGGCGGCGGAGTGGGCGCGCAGGGAGGGCGCCCAGTGGAGCTGGTAGCTGGACAGCTCCACGGCGAGGACGTCGTACTCCTCCTCGCCGGTAACCGCGTCCAGCAGGGAGACGCCGATGTTGCCGACGGCGGCGGTGCGCAGACCGGCCGCCTTCAGGATCGACGCGAGCATCTGGACGGTGGTGGTCTTGCCGTTGGTGCCGGTGACCGCCAGCCAGGGGGCGGGCTTCCTGCCGTCCAGGCCGCGCAGCCGCCAGGCCAGCTCCACGTCGCCCCAGACCGGGACGCCGACCTCTCCGGCCGCCGTGAACAGCGGCTTGGTGGGCTTCCAGCCCGGTGCGGTGACGATCAGCTCGGTGCCCTCGGGCAGCGTGTCCCCGTCGCCGAGGCGCACGGCGACACCGAGCGCCTCCAGCTCCGCCGCCTGCGCCCGGGCGCGCTCGTCGGCGCCGTCGTTGACGACGGTGACGTGCGCGCCGAGCCCGTGCAGCACCTTGGCCGCCGGGACGCCGGAGACGCCGAGTCCGGCGACGGTGACGTGCTTGCCGGTGAATTCCGAAGGCACCGAGGAGGTCACTTGTCCGCTGCCCATCCCGCGTAGAAGAGGCCGAGTCCGACGATCACACAGATGCCCTGGATGATCCAGAAACGGACCACGACAAGGACCTCGGACCAGCCTTTGAGTTCGAAGTGGTGCTGGAGTGGCGCCATCCGGAAGACCCGCTTGCCGGTGAGGCGGAAGGAGCCGACCTGGATGACCACCGACATGGTGATCAGGACGAACAGGCCGCCGAGGATGGCCATCAGCAGTTCGGTGCGCGAGCAGATCGCCAGACCCGCCAGCACACCGCCGAGCGCGAGCGAACCGGTGTCGCCCATGAAGATCTTGGCCGGCGAGGTGTTCCACCACAGGAAGCCGAGGCAGGAGCCCATCAGCGCGGAGGCGACCACCGCCAGGTCGAGCGGGTCTCTCACCTCGTAGCAGGCGCCCGGGTTGGTCAGGGTCAGCGCGTTGGCGCAGGACTCCTGGAACTGCCAGACGCCGATGAAGGTGTAGGCGCCGAAGACCAGGACGGAGGCGCCGGTGGCCAGGCCGTCCAGGCCGTCGGTGAGGTTCACGCCGTTCGACATCGCGAGGATCATGAACAGCGCCCAGATGACGAACAGCACCGGGCCGATGGTCCAGCCGAAGTCGGTGATGAACGACAGCTTCGTGGACGCCGGGGTGTTGCCCCGGTTGTCCGCGAACTGCAGCGAGAGCACGGCGAAGCCGATGCCGACGATCAGCTGGCCGGCCATCTTCGCCTTGGCCCGCAGGCCCAGCGAACGCCGCTTGACGATCTTGATGTAGTCGTCGAGGAAGCCGACCAGGCCCATGCCCACCATCAGGCCGAGCACCAGCAGACCGGAGAAGGTCGGCCCCGCGTCGATGTCGGGGTCCAGATAGCTGGTGATGCCCTTGGCGAGGAAGTACGCGGCGACCGTCGCCAGGATGAAGGCGATGCCACCCATGGTCGGCGTACCGCGCTTGCTGGCGTGCTCGCGCGGGCCGTCGTCGCGGATGTACTGGCCGTAGCCCTTGCGGGCCAGGAGCTTGATCAGCAGCGGGGTGCCGACCAGCGTCAGGAAGAGGCCAATGACTCCTGCGAACAGGATCTGCTTCATCATCGGGCGGCAACCTCACCCTCGGTGCCGGTCTCCAGCAGCGCCGTGGCGACGCTCTCCAGACCCACCGAACGGGACGCCTTCACGAGCACGACGTCCCCCGGGCGCAACTCGCTGCGCAACAGGTCGACCGCCGCCTGTGCGTCGGACACGTGCACCGACTCCTCACCCCACGAACCCTCGTTATATGCGCCCAGTTGCAGCCATTGGGCTTCCCTGCCCCCGACCGCGACGAGCTTGCTGACGTTGAGCCGGACGGCGAGCCGTCCGACCGCGTCGTGCTCGGCGAGCGCCTCGTCCCCGAGCTCGGCCATCTTGCCGAGCACCGCCCACGTGCGACGCCCCTTGCCGATGGCCACGAGGGCACGCAGCGCGGCCTTCGTGGACTCGGGGTTCGCGTTGTAGGCGTCGTTGACGACCGTCACGCCGTCCGGGCGCTCGGTGACCTCCATCCGCCAGCGGGAGAGGGAGCCCGCCTCGGAGAGCGCGGTGGCGATCTCGTCTGCGGACATGCCCAACTCGTGGGCGACGGCGGCCGCGGCGAGCGCGTTCGACACGTGATGCTCACCGTACAGGCGCATGGTCACATCGCTTGCACCGGAGGGTGTGTGAAGGCTGAAGGAAGGCTGTCCGGTGTCCGTGAGTCGCACGTTCTCGGCGCGAACGTCCGCTTCGCCGGACTCTCCGAAAAGGATCACCTTCGCCTTCGTTCGGGAGGCCATGGCCCGTACGAGGGGGTCGTCCGCGTTGAGGACCGCGGTGCCGCCCTCCTCGGCCGGCGGCAGCGCCTCGACGAGCTCGCCCTTGGCCTGGGCGATCTGCTCCCGGCCGCCGAACTCGCCGATGTGCGCGGAGCCGACGTTGAGGACGAGGCCGATCCGCGGCGGGGTCAGCTCGCACAGGTACCGGATGTGGCCGATGCCGCGGGCGCCCATCTCCAGGACGAGGAACTTCGTCTCGTCGGTGGCGGTGAGCGCGGTGAGCGGCAGCCCGACCTCGTTGTTCATGGAACCGGGCGTGAAGACCGTGGGCGCCTTGCGGCGCAGGACCTGGGCGATCAGGTCCTTGGTGCTGGTCTTGCCGGCCGACCCGGTGAGGGCCACGAGGGTGGTGCCGAGGCGTCGCACGACGTGCCGGGCGAGGGCGCCCAGGGCGGTCTGGACGTCGTCCACGACGATCGCGGGCACGCCGACGGGGCGGGAGCCGAGGACGGCCACCGCTCCCGCTTCGACGACCTGCGCCGCGAAGTCGTGACCGTCCACCCGTTCGCCCACGAAGGCGACGAAGAGGCTGCCGGGCCCCGCTTCCCGGGAGTCCCGGACGACCGGCCCGGTGACGGCGGCGGACGCGTCCGGTATGTCGTGCATCCGCCCGCCGACGACTTCTGCGATCTCGGCGAGTGAGAGGGTGATCACAAGTTCGTCCCCTGCATCGGGATCAGGATCGGCTGGATCATTCGGGATCTCATCCCTGGGTCTTCTGGATGGCTTCGCGCAGCACCTGGCGGTCGTCGAAGGGACGGACGACCCCGGCGATGTCCTGGCCCTGCTCGTGGCCCTTGCCGGCCACCAGCACCGTGTCGCCGGGCCGGGCCCGGGCGACGGCGGCGGCGATCGCGGCGGCCCGGTCCTCGAAGACCTGCACCTCGCCGCGTTCGTGCGCGGGGACGGACGCCGCGCCCTGGAGCATGGTGGCGAGGATCGCGAGGGGGTCCTCGGAGCGGGGGTTGTCGGAGGTCAGTACGGCGGTGTCGGCGAACCGGGCCACGGCGGCGCCCATCGGCTCCCGCTTGGTGGTGTCCCGATCGCCGCCGCAGCCGAGCACCACGTGCAGCCTGCCCTCGGTGACCTTGCGCAGGGCCCGCAGCACCGACTCGACGGCGTCGGTCTTGTGGGCGTAGTCGACCACCGCGAAGAAGGGCTGGCCCTCGTCCACGCGCTCCAGCCGGCCCGGCACGCCCGGTACGGCGGCGACACCGTCGGCGGCGCTCTGCGGATCGAGTCCGGCGGCGGCCAGGGCGACGATCGCGGCGAGGGTGTTCGCCACGTTGAACGGACCGGCCAGCGGCGATCTGGCGGCGATCCGCTCGCCCTTCGGCCCGAGCACGGTGAACGTGGAGTCAAGCGGGCCGACCTCGACCTCGTCGGCGCGCCAGTCGGCGTCGGGGTGGCCCTCGGCGGAGTAGGTGACGACCGGGACGGTGGCCTCGTTGGCGAGGCGCCGTCCGTACTCGTCGTCGACGTTGACCACGCCGAGTCTGCTGCGCCTGGGCGTGAAGAGCTGCGCCTTGGCCTGGAAGTAGTCCTCCATGCCGGAGTGGAACTCCATGTGCTCCGGGCTGAGGTTGGTGAAGACCGCGATGTCGAAGACGCAGGCGTCGACGCGGCCGAGCACCAGGGCGTGGCTGGAGACCTCCATGGCGACCGCCTCGGTGCCGCGCTCGCGCATCACCGCGAACAGCGCCTGGAGGTCGGTGGCCTCGGGCGTGGTGCGCTCGGACTTGATGCGCTCGTCGCCGATGCGCATCTCGACCGTGCCGATCAGGCCGGTGGACTTCGCCGTGCGCAGGCCGCCCTCGACGAGGTAGGCGGTGGTGGTCTTGCCGGAGGTGCCGGTGATGCCGATCTGGAGCAGGTCGCGGCCGGGGTGGCCGTAGATCGTGGCCGCCAGCTCGCCCATCCGCGCGCGCGGGTCGTCGACGACGAGCGCCGGCAGACCGGCGGCCGCGGCACGCTCCGCGCCGGCCGGGTCGGTCAGCACGGCGACCGCGCCGAGGCCGGCGGCCTGGGTGACGAAGTCGGCGCCGTGCAGGCGGGCTCCGGGGAGGGCGGCGTAGAGGTCACCGGGGCGGACGGCACGCGAGTCGTGGGTGATGCCCGTGACCTCGGCGGAGCCGTCCGGCGCGGCGACACCCAGCTGATCGGCGAGTTCCGCGAGGGGTGTGGCGGAGATCCGCACCGGCCGGGGCGGTCCCGGGTATGTCACGGGGTGGCCCTTCTGGGTGGTTTGGGACTGATCAGGGTGTGGCACGGCGGTGAGCGTACCGGCAGTACCCGCTTCCCGGCGAAGCGAGGGCTGGGAGGCGCCCTGGGAGGCGCTCTGGTTCCCGGGGTCCGGGGTGATCGTTGTCACGGGTGGTTCCTGGTGGCTCGGTACGGAAACGGCGCTGGCTCGGTACGGGCTCGATGCTGGGGCCGGGCGGGGCGGTACGGCTCAGGGCTTGAAGGTGACCGGGAGCCTCGCGGGGGCGGCCCCGGTCGGCGGGACCTGGAGGGTCTTCAGGGCGAACTCCATGACCTGCTTGTAGATGGGGCCGCAGATCTGGCCGCCGAAGTAGCTGCCCTCGGTGGCGTTCTGGATGGCGCAGTAGACGGTGACGCGGGGCTTGTCGGCGGGGGCGAATCCGGCGAACGACGAGGTGTAGCCGTGGTACTTGCCGGTGGCCGGATCCACCCGGTTGGCCGTGCCCGTCTTGCCCGCCACCCGGTAGCCGGGGATGCGGGCCTTGGTGCCGGTGCCCTCCTCGTCGTCGACGACGGACTCCAGCATCTGCGAGAGGGTCTTGGCGGTCTTCTCGCTGGTCACGCGGGTCTTCTCGGGTTCGGGGGCCGGGGTGAAGCGTCCGTCGTCGCCCTTCGTGCCGCGGACGAGCGTGGGTTCGATCCGGATGCCGCCGTTGGCGATGGTCGAGTAGATCGAGGCCGCCTGGAGCGCGTTCAGGGAGACGCCCTGGCCGAAAGGAATCGTGTACTGCTGCGAGGTCGACCACTGGCCGGGCGGCGCGAGGATGCCCTTGGTCTCCCCCGGGAAGCCGAGGCCGCTGTAGTCGCCGAGGCCGAACTTGCGCAGGTAGGAGTAGAGCACCTTGTTGGCCTCGGCCTGGGTCTTGCCCAGTTCGCCGGTGGCCATGATCGTGCCGATGTTGCTGGACTTGGCGAGCACGCCGTTGAGCGTGAGGTACCAGGTCGGGTGGTCAATGTCGTCCTTGAAGAGCCGGTCGCCGCGCTTGAGCCGGTTGGGGACGGTGATGTGGGTGTCCGGAGTGGCGACGTTCTCCTCCAGCACGGCCGCCATCGACAGCACCTTGGCGGTGGAGCCCGGTTCGAAGGCGTCCTGGAGCGCGGCGTTGCCCAGCGCCGCGGGGTCGGCGTGGGCGAGGTCGCCCGGGTCGAAGCCGGGCGAGTTGGCCATGGCGAGGATCTCGCCGGTCTGCGTGTCCTGGACGATGACGTAGCCGCCGTCCGCCTTGGACTTCTCCACCTGCTCGCTGATGGCGTGCTGCGCGGCCCACTGGATGTCGCGGTCGATGGTCAGCTCGACGTCGCTGCCGGGCACGGCGGGGGTCTCGGTGGAGCCGGCGGTGGGCACCTGGCGCCCGCCGGACTGCGCGTAGCGGATCTTGCCGTCCTCGCCGGCCAGCGTCTTGTCCAGCTTCCGCTCCAGGCCCCCGCCGCCCTTGCCGTCGGCGCCGACCCAGCCGAGGATGCCGGCGGCGAGGTCGCCGCCCGGGTACACGCGCTTGCTGCTGGGGTCGGCGAAGACGCCCGCGAGCACGTTGACGGTCGACCTGTCGGTCTCCGCCTTCGTGGTGAGCGCGGTCTTCAGGTCCTTGATCTGGTTCCAGACCTGGGGGGTCTGCCGGCGCGCGAGGCGGACGTAGCGCAGGTCCTTGTTCTTCGGGCGGAGCGTCTTGGCCAGCTGCTCCTGGTCCTCGCCGAGGATGGGCGCGAGGAGCGCCGCCGCCTGCTCGGGCCCGTCGTCGACCTTCAGCTGCTCGCGGGTGAACATCGTGGGGTCGGCGGTGATGTCGTAGGAGTCCACGGTGGTCGCGAGGGCGACGCCGTTGCGGTCGGTGATGCCGCCGCGTTCGGCGGGCAGGGTGTGCACGACGTAGCGGTTCTGCTCGGCCTTGGCGGAGTACGTGCCGGCGTCGACGGCCTGCACCTGGAGGAGCCGTACGACGAAGGCGGCCAGCACCAGGGTCAGCGCGAGGCCGATCATGCGCAGCCGGGGGCGCGGGCTGCCCAGCCGGAAGGCGCGGGGCGTCCGCCGGGGCGGTGCCGGCCTGCGGGCCGGCCGGGCGCCCGGTCCCGGGCGGCGCGCACCGCCGGGGCGGACGGGCCTCGCGGGTCCGGGCACCCGGCGGCGCGGCGGTTCCCTGTCGGACACTTCCGTCACCTGCCGGGAGTCGGGGTCGGGGTGGGCGTCGCCGCTGCGGTGGGGGTGGCGGCTGTGCTGGGTGTGGCGGCGGCGGTGGGCGTGGGGGCCGGTGCCGAGGGAGCGGTGTAGGGGGACGGCGTGCCCGTGGCCGCGCCGGCGGACGTGGAGGCCAGCGCCTCGGGGGCGAGCACGAGCGGGGTGGCCGCGGCGGGCGCGGGGCTGGGCGAGCCCTTGACGGTGCCGTCGGGGTCGAGGAAGGCGGGGTCGCCGCCGGGCACCATCCCCAGTTCGCGGGCGCGGCGCTGGAGGGCCTGGGGGGCGGAGTAGCCGTCGATGTCCCGCTGGAGCGCCTGTTCCTCGTCGCTGAGCTCCTTGGTGCGCTGCTTGAGGTCGTCCAGCTGGAAGGAGCCCTCGCTCAGGGCGGAGTTCAGTACGAGGAGCCCGATGAGGCCGCCGCCGAGGAGGAGGACGACCAGCAGGACGAAGGGCGCCCGGGCCGCCTGGCCGCGGGTGCCTCCGGTCGGGAGGAGCCGGGCGAGCCGGGCCGCCCGGCCCTTCAGTTCGGGTTTCCTGCTCACGCGCCCTCCCCTCGGCCCCGGGTGGGCCGTCCCCACCCTTGCCCGGCCTGCCTCGCTCGTGCCACCCGCCGCGCTGCCTTCACCCGAGGGACTCCCTGATGCGCTCGGCGCCGCGCAGCCGTGCCGGTGCCGCCCGCCGGTTCTCGGCGATCTCCTCCTCGGTGGGGAGTTCGGCTCCGCGGGTGAGCAGCTTGAGCCGGGGCGCGTACTGCTCGGGGACGACCGGCAGACCGGGCGGCGCGGTGTTGGCGGCGCCGGCCGCGAACACCTGCTTGACCAGCCGGTCCTCCAGCGAGTGGTACGACAGCACCGCGATCCGTCCGCCCACCGCGATGGACTCGACGGCGGCCGGGATCGCCCGCTCCAGGACCGACAGCTCGCCGTTGACCTCGATCCGCAGGGCCTGGAAGGTGCGCTTGGCCGGGTTGCCGCCGGTGCGCTTGGCGGCCTGCGGCAGTGCCGCGCGGATCAGCTCCACGAGGCGGGCGCTGTTGGTGAACGGCTCCTTCTCGCGCTCGCGCACGATCGCGGACACGATCCGTTTGGCCTGCTTCTCCTCGCCGTACGCCCGCAGGATGCGGACGAGTTCGCCGGGCGGGTAGGTGTTGAGGACCTCGGCGGCGCTCATGCCGGTCGTCTGGTCCATCCGCATGTCGAGCGGGGCGTCCTGGGCGTAGGCGAAGCCGCGGCCGGCCTCGTCGAGCTGCATGGAGGAGACGCCGAGGTCGAACAGGACGCCCTGGACGCGGGGGACGCCGAGCCGGTCGAGCACGTCGGGCAGCTCGTCGTAGACGGCGTGCACGAGGGTGGCGCGCTCGCCGTACGGGGCGAGCCGCTCGCCGGACAGGCGCAGGGCCTCCTTGTCGCGGTCGAGCGCGACGAGCCGGGCCTCGGGGAAGCGTTGGAGGAGCGCCTCGCTGTGCCCGCCGAGCCCCAGCGTGCAGTCGACGACCACGGCTCCCGGCTCCTGGAGGGCGGGCGCCAGCAGGTCCAGACACCGCTGGAGCATCACCGGGACGTGTCGACTCTGGCTCAAGTGGGGCGGCCTCTCAGGTCCGGCGCGGCGTCACGCACTGCCGGGTCCCCTCCCGCTCGCATCTGAAGGGGAGGCCTGCCGGCGCCAAGAGCGTCGGCCGGCCGGGAGCGGGAGGAGGCCGAGCCGTACGTACGCGCCGCGCACGTGGGGAGATCTGGCGGGACGTCGCCCAGGTCTCCGGGGAATTCAGTCCAGCAGGGAGGAACTCGCCTCCCGCTTCGCGTCACTTTAGTCCACCGTGTCGCCCGGTCAATCAACCGGCCTGCGCGTCGCGGACCCCGGCGTCCGCAAACCGGCATCGGGCGGCTTTTCACTCGGACGGCCGCATCCGCACCACCCTGTGGGTTGGCTCACAACAAGCCACGATGACGTTCTTTGTCCCGCTTCACAGCGGGCCACGCGCGGGGACGGCCAGTAACGTCATGGATATGACGACTTCTGCATCGGTACCCGCAGGCCCCGAATCCGCCATAGTGGCCGACCACACCGTCACCGACCGGCTCGTCGAGGCGAACGAGCGCTATGCCGCCGCGTTCACCGACCCCGGGATGGACGCCCGCCCCGTACAGCGCGTGGCGGTCGTCGCCTGCATGGACGCGCGCCTGGACCTGCACGCGGCGCTCGGCCTGAAGCTCGGCGACTGCCACACCATCCGCAACGCGGGCGGTGTCGTCACCGACGACGTGATCCGTTCCCTGACCATCAGCCAGCGGGCGCTCGGCACCCGCAGCGTGGCCCTCATCCACCACACGGGCTGCGGCATGGAGACCATCACCGAGGAATTCCGGCACGATCTGGAGCTGGAGGTCGGCCAGCGTCCGGCGTGGGCGGTGGAGGCCTTCCGGGACGCCGACCAGGACGTGCGGCAGTCGATCGAGCGAGTGCGCACCTCGCCGTTCCTGCTGCACACCGAGGATGTGCGCGGTTTCGTCTTCGACGTGAAGACCGGCCTGCTGCGCGAGGTCGACCCCGCCTGATCCGGTGGCCCGCCCCGGCGATTCCGCTGCGCAAGCGCCGCAAAGGCCGTAAGGGCCGACATATCGCGGCCAGTTGTCCACAGGCGAGTGACACGAATCGGTAACGGCGGCAAGAATGCGGGAAGTGGTGTCGCGCGGAACTTTTTCCGTGCGGCGTCCGTGATTCGGGGTGGGCCTTCCGCGCTGCGGGGCCGGCCCGGCAAGTTGGGGAACCCCCTCTTCCCAGGGAGTGCGGGGAAAGGCCGAGGAGGGCCGGGTGACGACCTATGACGATCGGGCGAGCCATGGGGGTGCCCCCTCGGGAGCGTATTCCAGCGTGGGGGACGATCTGAGCGCGGTGGTCGAGCGGGTACGCGGCTCGGTGGAGGGCGTGATCGAGGGCAAGCCCGAGGTCGTACGGCTCTCGCTGACCGTGCTGCTGGCCGAGGGGCACCTGCTGATCGAGGATGTGCCGGGGGTCGGCAAGACCATGCTGGCCAAGGCGCTGGCGCGGTCCATCGACTGTTCGGTGCGGCGGATCCAGTTCACGCCGGACCTGCTGCCCTCGGACATCACCGGGGTGTCCATCTGGGACCAGCAGCGCCGGGACTTCGAGTTCAAACCGGGTGCGATCTTCGCGCAGGTGGTGATCGGCGACGAGATCAACCGCGCGTCGCCGAAGACGCAGTCCGCGCTGCTGGAGTCGATGGAGGAGCGCCAGGTCACCATCGACGGCCAGACCTACGAGCTGCCCGCCCCCTTCATGGTGGTGGCGACGCAGAACCCGGTCGAGATGGAGGGCACCTACCCGCTCCCGGAGGCCCAGCGGGACCGTTTCATGGCCCGGGTCTCCATCGGCTATCCGAGCCCGGAGGCCGAGCTGCAGATGCTCGACGTGCACGGCGGGGTCAATCCGCTGGACGACCTGCAGCCGGTGGCGCACGCGCACGAGATCCTGAAGCTGATCGAGGCGGTCCGCGGCGTCCACGTGGCGGACCCGGTCCGGCGGTACGCGGTGGACCTGGTCGCCGCCACCCGCTCCCACCCGGACCTCAGACTCGGCGCCTCGCCGCGTGCCACGCTGCATCTGCTGCGCGCGGCGAAGGCGTCCGCCGCCCTGAGCGGCCGGGAGTACGCGCTGCCGGACGACGTGCAGGCCCTCGCGGTCGCCGTGCTGGCCCATCGGCTGCTCCCGACCGCGCAGGCCCAGCTCAACCGCCGCACCGCCGAGCAGGTGGTGGAGGAGATCCTGCAGCGCACCCCGGTGCCCGCGGCTCCCCAGCAGCAGCCGGGCTTCGGCGTGGGCCGCGGCACGCCGGCGTACGGTCAGCAGCCGCCGCGGAGGCTGTGATGGACGCCGGGGGGACGGACGGGCCCGAGGCCGACCGGGGCGAGGGCGGCGGTGTCCGGACCGCCCTGGCCGGTCTGACCACCCGCGGGCGTTCCTTCCTGGCCGCCGGTATCGCCGCGGCGGTCTGCGCGTACGTCCTGGGGCAGAGCGATCTGCTGCGGGTCGGGCTGCTCCTGGGCGCCCTGCCGCTGGTCTGCGCGGCCGTGCTCTACCGCACGCGGTACCGGGTCGCGGGCAGCCGCCGGCTCTCCCCCGGGCGGGTGCCCGCGGGCAGCGAGGCCCGGGTCCATCTGCGCGTCGACAACGTCTCCCGGCTGCCCACCGGCCTGCTGATGCTCCAGGACCGGGTGCCCTACGTGCTCGGTCCGCGCCCCCGCTTCGTACTCGACCGGGTGGAGCCCGGCGGTCGCCGCGAGGTGTCCTACCGGGTCCGTTCCGACCTGCGCGGCCGTTACCCGCTGGGCCCGCTCCAACTGCGTCTGACCGATCCGTTCGGCCTGTGCGAGCTGACCCGTTCCTTCTCGACGTACGACACGCTGACCGTGATCCCGCGCGTGGAGGCGCTGCCGCCGGTGCGGCTGAGCGGCGAGGCGAAGGGGTACGGCGAGGGCAGGCAGCGCTCGCTCGCCCTGGCCGGCGACGACGACGTGATCCCGCGCGGGTACCGCTACGGCGACGACCTGCGCCGCGTGCACTGGCGCTCCACCGCGCGCTACGGCGAGCTGATGGTGCGCCGCGAGGAGCAGCCGCAGCGGGCCCGCTGCACGGTGCTGCTCGACACCCGGGTCGTGGCCTTCGAGGGCGCGGGCCCCGACTCGGCCTTCGAGTGGGCGGTGTCGGGCGCGGCGTCGGTGCTGGTGCACATGCTGGAGCGGGGCTTCTCCGTCCGGCTGCTCACCGACACCGGCAACTCGGTGCCGGGCGAGGGCGCGGACGGCTTCGCGGGGGCGAGCCAGGGCACGGCCGACGCGGCCGGGCTGATGATGGACACCCTCGCCGTGATCGACCACTCCGACGACACGAGCCTGTCGCGGGCGTACGACGTGCTGCGCCGCGGGAACGAGGGGCTGCTGGTGGCGTTCTTCGGCGACCTGGACGAGGAGCAGGCCACGGTGGTGGCCAAGATGCGGCAGCGCAGCGGCGGCGCCGTCGCCTTCGTCCTGGACAGCGAGACGTGGGCTCGGGAACCGGGCGAGGTGCCCGGCCCGTTGGACGGGGGCTCGGAGCGGCTGCGGATGCTCCGCGAGTCGGGCTGGACCGCCGTGACCGTCCCACGGGGCGCCACCGTGGAGGAGCTGTGGCGCCTGGCCGACCACGAACGCACCACCCTCACCACGCCGACCGGCGGAAAGGGGACGCCATGAGCGGGCGGGCGCGGCCGACGCGACGTGGACCGGTCCGCGGGCGGGGCGCGGGTGCCGGACCGGCCGGGCGGGCACGGCCGGTGACGCATGTCCGCGGCGCGGCGTCCGGGACCGGCGGGCGACGGGGCGACGCCTCGCACGCCTGTTCCGCCACCGAGGTCAGCGGGCGGGAGGCGGGGCGATGAGCGGGCGGGCGCGGTTGGCCGTGTGTGCCTGGGCGGCCACCTTGATGGCGGCCTGTGCGTTGCTGCCGTTGGTCGAGCCGGCCACCTGGATCCTTCAGGCGGCGGTCCTGCTGGCGGTGCAGTCAGGCGTGGGCGCGGTGGCGCGGCGGGTGCCGCTGGCCCGGCCGCTGACCATCGCGGCGCAGGCCCTGGTCACGCTGCTGCTGCTGACCCTGGTCTTCGCCCGGCAGCAGGCGCTCGCCGGGCTGATCCCCGGCCCGCAGGCCTTCCAGCGCTTCGCCGACCTGCTCCAGCAGGGAGGCGACGACATCGCCCGGTACGCGATCCCGGCGCCGCTGGAGTCCGACGGCATCCGGCTGATGCTGGTCGGCGGCGTGCTGGTGATCGGGCTGCTGGTGGACACCCTCGCGGTGACCTTCCGCAGCGCCGCTCCGGCCGGCCTGCCGCTGCTCGCCCTCTACTCGGTGGCCGCGGGGCTGTCCGACGGCGGCGCCGACTGGCTGTGGTTCCTGGTCGCGGCGGTCGGCTATCTGACGCTGCTCCTGGCCGAGGGACGCGACCGGCTCTCGCAGTGGGGCCGGGTCTTCGGCGGCTCGGCGCGTGCCCCGGGCCCGGAGCAGGGGCGTGCCCTCGCCCCGGTCCGCACCGGCCGGCGTATCGGCGCCTTCGCGCTGGGCATCGCCCTGGTGGTACCGCTCGCCCTGCCCGCGATGGACGGCGGGCTGCTGGACAGCGCCGGCAGCGGCGTGGGCTCCGGCACCGGGGGCGGCGGCACGATCTCCGCGGTGAACCCGCTGGTCTCCCTGCGGGACAGCCTCAACGTCAACGAGGACCGCCAGGTCCTCTCCGTCCAGACGGATTCCGAGGACCTGTCCAACCTGTACCTGCGCATCGTGTCCCTGGACGACTTCGACGGCACCACCTGGAAGCCGTCCAAGCGGCACATCACCGCCGTGCCGGACGGCACGTTCCCCACCCCGGCCGGACTCGGATCCGACATCAAGCGCACGGAGTCGCGGACCCTGGTGTCGGCCGCCGACTGGTACGCCCAGGACTGGCTGCCCATGCCCTACCCGCCCAGCGGCGTGCGCGTCGCGGGCAACTGGCGCTACGAGCCCGTCGGCATGACCCTGGTCGGCGATCACGGCCAGAACACCCGCGGGCTGAAGTACGAGGTACGCAGCCTGAACGTGCAGCCGACGGCGGAGCAGCTCGCCGCGGCGCCCCCACCGCCGGCGGCACTCCTGCGCGAGTACACGCGGCTGCCGGACTCGCTGCCCGCGGTGGTCTCCCGCACCGCCCGCGAGGTCACGGCCGGCGCCGCGAACCCGTACCAGCAGGCGGTCAGGCTCCAGGAGTACTTCGCGGTCAACGGCGGTTTCGAGTACGACACCCAGGTCAAGGTCGGCAGCGGCTCGGAGGCGATCGCCCGGTTCCTGAAGGACAAGGAGGGCTTCTGCGTTCACTTCTCCTTCGCCATGGCGGCGATGGCCCGCTCCCTGGGCATTCCGGCCAGGGTCGCGGTCGGTTTCGCGCCGGGCTCCCCGCAGGCGGACGGCTCGGTGTCCGTGGGGCTGCGGGACGCGCACGCGTGGCCCGAGGTGTACTTCGAGGGCGTGGGCTGGACCCGCTTCGAGCCGACGCCGACGCGTGGCTCGACCCCGTCGTACACCATCACGGACCGGCCGGGCAGCTCGGTGCCGGAGCCGGTCGTGCCGTCGCAGAACACGGAGACCGAGCCGTCGGCGGCGCCCTCGTCGAGCGACACCTGTTCCCCGCAGGACAAGAAGCTGGACGCCTGCTCCACCGAGACCGCGGCGGCCCTGCCCGTCACCGGCGGCGACGGGCCGAAGTGGTACGCGCTGCTGGCCTGGGCCCTGGCCGGGCTCGCGGTGCTGTTGATCCCGCTCGCCCCGATGCTGTGGCGGCTGCGCGCCCGGGCGGTACGGCTCGGGTCGCACGGCCGCGGTGCGGCGGACGCGGGCCCGCACACCCTCGCGGTGTGGCGGGAGCTCACCGACACGGCGTGGGACCTCGGCATTCCGCCCCAGGAGTCGCAGACCCCGCGCAAGGCGGCGGACCGCATCGTCCGGCTGGGCCGGCTGGAGCCGACGGCCGCGCAGGCGGTGCACCGGGTGGCGGACGCCGTGGAGCAGGTCCTCTACGCGCCCCACCCGCGCCTGACGGCGGGGCTGACGGAGGACGCCCGGCTGGCGGCCGCGGGTCTGCGGGCCGCGGTCGGCCGCGGCACCCGGCTGCGCGCACGGTTCGCCCCGCGTTCGGCCATTCGGGTGACCTGGACGGTGTCGTCCCGGTGGACGGCCCTGAAACGACGCGCCGCGACGGCCCGGCCGACGTGGCGGAAAACCTCGGACCAACAGGGCTGAGCCCGCCGGGCCGGTGGGGCTGAGCACGTCGAACGGCAGGGCGAGGCGGCGGTCCCGCCGCGGCGGGGGGAGAGATGGCGGCCCCGGCGTCCTCAGATGCTCCTGAGCATGGGTGAGGGGGTGACCACCGTCGGGGTGGTCACCCCCTCACGCGGATGTCCTGGTGAGCGGCTCGGCGGTGCTACTGGCCGCCCTGCTGCTCATCCCTGCGGCGCTGCCAGCGCTCGTCGATGCGATCCATCATCGAGCGTTTCTGGCGTCCTTGGCGGCGTGCTGCCTGCGGACCGGCACCGGCCGCCTGCTGCTGCTCGCCCGGCTTGGGGGCCTTGCGCCAGCCGGTCACGGCGAGCACCGCGCACCCCAGCATGACCAGGAAGCCCACCACACTGAGCCACACCTGCTGGGCGACCATACCGGCCATGAGGAGCGCAATACCTACGAGGAAGCCCGCGACCGCCTGGTAGACCCGTCGCCGGGTGTACGTACGCAGCCCGCTTCCCTCGAGCGCTGTCGCGAACTTGGGATCTTCGGCGTACAGCGCTCGCTCCATCTGCTCGAGCATGCGCTGCTCGTGCTCCGAGAGCGGCACGGAGTCCTCCTCATCGTGCAGTCGCCGGGGCGACCCGGGGGGTCCCTTCAGGATAGGCAGGGAATCGCCCCCGTGAAACCCGCCCCTCTGCGCCAATTGACCAACCGGACTCCGTCATGGCCGTACCGGCTCGCTGAAGTTCCCATTCCCCAGCGGCCGACCCGTCATGCCGGGCGGTCTCCCTCGATCATACGGCGACTGCCCCCCGTTCGGGGGGCCTGTGGCGTACTCCATCTGCAGTCGCGCCCCTGATCAGCGCCTCACCCCACCGGTCGGCTCAGACCCCGTCGGTCCCCGGCGTCTCACCGAGCACATGGAGCTGTGTGGCCACGGAGTGGAACGCGGCGAGTTCGGCCGCCGCGGCCTCCAGCTTCAGCAGGGCGTCCATGGCGCCGGGCTCGGTGTCCACCAGCCCGCCGGGGACGAGGTCGGCGAAGACGCGTACGCCGTGCACGGCGCCGACCCGGAGCCCGGCGGCCTCGACCAGCCCGGTGAGCTGCTCGGCGGTGAAGCGCCGCGGCACGGGGTCACCCGTGCCCCAGCGGCCGTCCGGGTCGTCCAGGGCCTGCCGGGCCTCGGTGAAGTGACCGGCGAGGGCACGCGCGAGCACGGCGCCGCCGAGGCCCGCGGCGAGCAGGCTGAGGACGCCGTCGGCGCGCAGGGCCGCCACCACGTTGCGGACGCCCTCGGCGGGGTCGTCCACGTACTCCAGGACGCCGTGGCACAGCACCGCGTCGTAGCCGCCGCGCTCGACCACGTCGAAGAGGCCGCGGGCGTCGCCCTGGACGCCCCGCACGCGGTCGGCGACACCGGCCTCGGCGGCTCGGCGCTCCAAGGCGAACAGGGCGTTGGGGCTCGGGTCCACGACGGTGACACGGTGGCCGAGGCCGGCCACGGGCACCGCGAAGTTGCCGCTGCCGCCGCCGGTGTCGAGGACGTCCAGCGTCTGGCGGCCGGTGGCCTTGACCCGGCGGTCCAGTGCGTCCTGGAGGACGTCCCAGACCACGGCGGTGCGCAGGGCGGCCCGGGACCGGGAGGGCTCGGGGCGCGGAGCCGCCGTGTGCGGTCGGGGCTGGGAGGCGGGCGGGCGCATCGGGTCCGACACGGCAGTTGACTCCTCGGCGCGGCACCGCCTCGGACACGGGCGGAGCGGAACGGGCTGCCGCCCCCGGCCCGGTGCGGGGAGGGGGAGGCTTCAGGCGACTCCCACCCTATTGCCTGCGCCGCGCCCGCCGGGCATCCGTCCGTCACCCGCTCATCCGGCGTCCGGCAGGTCGCGGCCGGGGCGACCGGCGTCGGAGCGGCCGGACCGCTCGGGGCCCGGTGGGTCCGCGTCGGGCCGGGGCTGGGGCAGGACCGGCTGGAGGACCAGCATCCGCTCCACCAGGCGCAGGAACATCGCCACGTCGCGTATCAGGTCGTCGGCGTCCCGGGTGCCCGCTGCGCCCTGGATGCCCGCCTCGGCGCGGGCCCGGCGCCCTGCGCCGGAGGCGAACAGCGCGCTCCAGTCGGACAGCTCGGGCGCGATCTCGGGCAGCACCTCCCAGGCGCTGCGGATGCGGGCCCTGGCCCGCGGGCTGGTCTCCGGGCGGCCGCGCGCGGCCAGCACGGCGGCGGCGGTGCGCAGGGCGGCGAGGTGGGCCGTCGCGTACCGCTCGTTCGGCGTTTCCAGGGCGGTGGCCTCCTCCAGTCCGGCCCGGGCCTGGGCGAGCAGGTCGAGGGCGGCGGGCGGGGCGGTCGTCCGGCGGAGCACGGGGTGCACGTCGCTCGCCGGTCCGGTCAGTGAGGGTGCAGGGCCGGCTGCGCGGCGCCGCCGGGAGGCGGCTGCGGACGAGTGGGCCATGACGATCCTCCTGTCGTCTCCGTGACGGCACGCCCCCTGGCAGGAGGTGCCGTATGTGCCCATCGTGAGGTATGGCACTGACAATCCGTTCTGACCTGGACCTTTGATTCGATCGGCCGTTCGGTTCGGGTCCCGGGGGCCTGCGGTGACGCCCCGGTGCGGGGTGCTGTGAGAATCGGGACCATGGAAAGCAGCAGCACCGCCCCGCAGAGCGGCAGCCGTCGCGAGGCCACCCGGCAGAAGCTCTACGAGGCGGCGGTCACCCTCATCGCCGAGCAGGGCTTCTCCGCCACCACCGTGGACGAGATCGCCGAGCGGGCCGGGGTCGCGAAGGGCACGGTCTACTACAACTTCGCCAGCAAGTCCGTCCTCTTCGAGGAGCTGCTGCGGCACGGTGTCGGCCTGCTGACCGCCTCGCTGCGCCAGGCCGCGGAACAGACCGCCCGGGAGGGCCGCGGCCGGGTCGACGCCCTGGACGCGATGATCCGCGCGGGGCTCGTCTTCATCGACCGCTATCCGGCCTTCACCCAGCTGTACGTCGCCGAGCTGTGGCGCACCAACCGGGCCTGGCAGTCCACGCTGCTCGTGGTCCGGCAGGAGGCCGTGGCGGTGGTGGAGGGGGTGCTGCGCGCGGGTGTGGCGAGCGGTGAGTTCAGCGAGGAGATCGACGTGCCGCTGACCGCCGCCGCGCTGGTCGGCATGGTCCTGGTGGCCGCGCTGGACTGGAAGGCGTTCCAGCCGGAGCGCTCCCTGGACGACGTGCACGCCGCGCTGTCGCGGCTGCTCCAGGGACGCGTGAGCGGCCGGGGCTGAGCGAGGAGCGGGCGGGGCGGGCCCGCACGAAGAACGCCGGTCCGTGGTGGCCGCGTCCCCCGCGGGCCGCCGTCGGACCGGCGCCTTCTCCTGCTCCCCCGTACGTCCCCCCGTAGGAACTCCCGTCGCCGGTCGTCCCTCCGGGCTCCCCCGGTCTCGCTCCCGCCGACCACGGTCGGCGGAAGGAGCGGATCGCGGGCCCGGCTCCGTTCCGGCGCCCCGTGCCGCCGGTGCCGGAGCCGTGCCCCTCTCCGTGCCTCCACTCTCTCGTTCCCGCAGGTCGGAGCCCATCCGCCCGCGTACTCATCTGCAGGACTAGGTACGGCTACTCAGCCCTGGGCACCCCGCCCCACGGCGCGGCGCCGCCGACCGGTCACCTGGACGTCCGTCGCGGTGCTCAGCCCTCGCACGGCGGTGCCGGTGGCGGCGGATAAAGTCCCTGGCATGGCATGGATTGCGGTGATCGGCGCCGGGATGGGCGCCATGGCGGCGGCCGCCCGGCTGGCCGTCGCGGGCCACCGGGTGGTGGTGTACGAGCGGACGCGGACGTACGGCGGAGCCCTGGGCCGGTTCGAACGGGACGGGTTCTCCTTCGACACCGGCCCCGGTCTGCTCCCGCTGCCCGCGGTCTGGCGCGATCTGTTCGTGAAGACCGGCAAGGAGCCGCTGGAGTCGTGCGTCGAGCTGGTCCAGGTCGACCCGTCGTCCCGGCACGTGTTCGCCGACGGCACCGCAGTCTCGCTGCCGAACGCCTCGCGCGCGGGTGTCGTCGCCGCCCTGGACGCGGCGCTCGGTGCGGGCGCCGGGCAGCGCTGGGGCGACTTCCTGGTGCGGGCCCGGGAGACCTGGGACCGGACGCGCCGCCCCCTGCTGGAAGAGCCGCTGTGGCCGAACTGGCGGGTGCTGGCCGAGCGCGAGCCCTATCCGGCGGTCCCGCACAAGCGGCTGCTGCGCACCCGCCGGGCGGGAACGCTCGCCGAGGTCGGCGCCTGGGAGCTGCGCGACGCCCGGCTCGCCGCCCTGCTGGAGGGCCACGCGCTCGCCCACGGCCTGGACCCGCGCACCGCCCCGGCGAACACCGCCGTCCTGCCGTACATGGAGTACGCGTTCGGCGTCTGGTACGTGCGCGGCGGCGGTCTGCGGGAGCTGGCGCGGGCGGTGTACGAGCGGTGCCTGGCCCGCCGGGTCGAGTTCCGCTTCGGGGCGGAGGTCACCGGGATCGTCGAGAAGGACGGCCGGGTGGCGGGCGTGGAGCTGGCCGAAGGGGCCCTGGAGGAGGCCGAGTTCGTGGTCTCCGGCGTGGCGCCGGAGGTACTGGACCGCCTGTGCGGTGGAGCGCCGGTGCGCGGCGCGGACGAGGTGCCGGCGCGGCGCGGCGGGTCGAGCCGGCTGACGGTGCTGCTGGCACTGCGGGGCGGCCGGCCCGAGGGCACGGCGCACCGGACGGTGGTGCACGCGGCGGACCGTGAGGCCGAGTTGGACCGCCTGTTCGGCGCCGCTCCCGGGATGGCCGCGCGGCCGACCGTCACCGTCCTGCGGCCCGAGGACCCGGCGCTGGTACCGGACCCGGACCACGAGGCGGTGACACTCGGCGCGACGGTGCCCGCCCTGGACGGCGCGTCCGACCGGGCCACGACCGAGGTGTTCGCCGGCTGGGCCGAGCAGTTGATCGACGTCGCCGCGCGGGCGGTACCGGACCTGCGCGACCGCCTCCTGTGGCACGAGGTGCGCACCCCGGCCGAGGTCGCGGCGGACACCGGCGTGGCGGGCGGCGCGATTCCGGCGCCGGCGCTGGCGGGCGCCGGCGGACGGCTGCTGCACCCGGCGAACGGCATGCGTACCGAGGGCCTGTTCACGGTCGGCGGCTGGTCGCACCCAGGCGGCGGTCTGCCGCACGCGGGGATGTCGGGCGCGCTGGTGGCCGGACTCGTGGTGGAGGGGCCGGAGTTCCGCGGCTCCCAGTGAGCGGCCGACGGGCCGGTCACCGGGCGCCGGAGGCCCCGTCGGCGGACGGGGACCTCAGGAAGGGCTCCTCAGTAGCGGTACTGCTCGTCGTAGCCCTGGCCTTGACCCTGGCCCTGCGGCTGGCCGTTGCCCTGGTAGGGGTACTGCGCCTGCTCGGGCGGGAGTTCGCCGCCGTAGGGGTCGTCGGTGCTGCGCTGCTGCGGCACCCACACCCCGCCGGCCGGGGTCTCGCCGCCGTAACCGCCGGGCGCGCCGGTGGCGTACTGGTCCTGCCCGTAGCCCTGCTGGCCGTAGTTCTGCGCACCGGGCGTGTCGTAGCCGCCGGTGTCGTACGCCCCGGCGTCGTAGGTGGGGGTGCCGATGTACGGGTCGGAGTAGGCGGCGTACTGCTGCTGGGCGCCGGTGTCGTAGCCGTAGTCCTGCTGCTGGCCGTAGCCGGAGTAGTCGTAGGCGTAGGCCTGGTCGGCGCCCGGCGCGGTGGCCGCCTGCTGCTGGCCGGTGCCGTAACCGGCGTCGGTGTACACGCCGTACGAAGCGGTGTCGTCCGGCATGGGCTGCGGTTCGTAGACGGCGGTGGTCTCCGCGGCCGAGGGGTCGGCGGTGGGCCGGGCCGGAGTGAAGACGTCGTCGCGGTCGTAGTCGTCGTGCCCGTAGGGCGGGACGTCCTGACCCGGGGTGTGGGCCCGGGCGCGCTCGTCGTAGCCGTCCTGGTGGCCCCGGTCGCCCTCGGCGGGTCCGACCCCGGAGACCTCCAACGTCGGTTTCCGGCGGCCCCGTTCGGGGCGCCCGCGCTTGCCGACGAGGCTCGCCGGGGCGTTGACCGCCCAGCCGGCCTCGAAGCCGCGGCGGAACGACAGCGTGACGTAGGTCTGGCCGACCGCGAAGGCGGCGGCGCCGAGACCGATGACGAGCACGTTCGACATCAGCACGCCGGCGACGACGCCGACGAAGCCGCCGAAGGCGAGCAGCCGCCAGCGCAGCCGCGCCTTGTACTGCAGCAGCACCTCGCCGAGCAGCCACAGCGCGACGACGCCGAACGCGATGTAGAGGACCGTCCAGCCCATGTACGCCCCTCTCCCAGTGGCCGTTACGCAGTGTGTCGCAAATACGTGCGGCCGGTCTAGGCCCGCGGTGGGTGGTGCAGGCCCAGGTTCTCGTAGATTTCCAGGGTCGCCGTGGAGTTGTTGAGCGTGATGAAGTGCAGTCCGGGCACCCCTTCGGCCAGCAGCCGCGCGCAGAACTCCGTGGCGAACTCGATGCCGATCGAGCGTACAGCCGCCGGATCGTCCTTGGCCGTGAGGATCCGCTCTTTCAGCTCCGGCGGGAACGAGGCGTTGCTGAGCTGCGGCAACCTCTCCAGCATCTTCACACTGGTCACCGGCATGACCTCGGGGATGACCGGGGTCGCGCAGCCGGCCGCGGCGACCCGGTCGCGCAGCCGGAGGTAGGACTCGGGCTGGAAGAACATCTGGGTGATGGCGTAGTCGGCACCGGCCCGGCACTTGTCGACGAAGTGCGCCACGTCCGTGTCCCAGTCCGCGGAGCGCGGGTGCATCTCGGGGAAGGCCGCGACGCCGACGCAGAAGTCGCCCGACTCCTTGATGAGCCGGACCAGTTCGGCGGCGTACGTCAGGCCCTCGGGGTGCGCGATCCAGTCGGCGCCCGGGTCGCCGGGCGGGTCGCCGCGCACGGCCAGCATGTTGCGGATCCCGGCGTCGGCGTACTGGCCGATGATGTTGCGCAGTTCGGCGACCGAGTGGTCGACGGCGGTGAGGTGGGCCACCGGGGTCAGCGTGGTGTCGGCGACGATCTGCTGGGTCTCGCGGACCGTGCCCGCACGCGTGGAGCCGCCGGCACCGTAGGTCACGGAGACGAAGTCCGGGGCCACGGCCTCGACCCGCCTCAGCGCGCTCCACAGGTTCTTCTCGCCCTTGGGCGTCTTCGGCGCCGAGAACTCGAACGAGTACGTCGTCTTGCCGGTGGCGAGGATGTCACGCACCGTGCGGGCGCGATCAGTCCTCGTGCTTGCGGTTCCGAGGGCCATATGGGCAGGTTAGCCAGGGTGCGGCGGCCACCCAACCGGATGCGGGATATTTGTCCACATTGTCGAGTTGTTGTCCACCCTTTGGACACCGGCCCGTCGGAGACCCGCTGGAGACTCGTCGGGGACCGCCGGAGACGACGCGCCGCGACGGCGTGCGGCTACGCCGGTGCCGGGGCCGCCTGCCGCAGCCGCTTCGCGAACTCGGCCGCCGCCGCGCCCGGGTCCTCGGCGGCGGTGATCGCGCGGACGACGACCACGCGCCGGGCGCCCGCGTCCAGCACCTCGTCGAGGTTGCCGAGGTCGATGCCGCCGATCGCGAACCAGGGGCGGTCGGTGCCCAGCGCCGCCGTGCTGCGGACCAGGTCCAGGCCGGGTGCGTGGCGGCCGGGCTTGGTGGGGGTCGGCCAGCAGGGGCCGGTACAGAAGTAGTCCACGCCCTCCTGGGCGGCGGCTGCGGCGGCCTCGGACTCGGCGTGCGTGGAGCGGCCGACGAGGACGTCGTCGCCGAGAATCGCCCGGGCGGCGGGCACCGGCAGGTCGCCCTGGCCGAGGTGCAGCACGTCGGCGCGGGCGGCGTGGGCGACGTCCGCGCGGTCGTTGACGGCGAGGAGCTTGCCGTGGCGGGCGCAGGCGTCGGCGAAGACCTCCAGGTGCTCCAGTTCCTCGGCCGCCTCCATTCCCTTGTCCCGCAGTTGCACGATGTCGACGCCGCCGGCGAGCACGGCGTCCAGGAACTCGGGCAGGTCGCCCTGGCTCCGGCGGGCGTCCGTGCACAGGTACAGCCGGGCGTCGGCGAGCCGGGCGCGGGCGGTGGTGGCGGTGTCGGGCATGCGGGTGTCCCCCGGGTGAGGTGGCGCGGGCCCATGACGGGCCGCGCGATGGTGGCGTACGGGCACGGGCGCCCGGCGTGCGCGGCGGCCCGTACGCCGGGCGGTGTGGCGGATCGGCGAGGGGGCCGGTCAGACGGCGAGCGCCTGGGCGCGGCGCTTCACCTCCGTACCGCGATTCTCACTCAGGGCCTGGGCGGGGGTGCCGGGCAGGCTCGGGTCGGGCGTGAAGAGCCACTCCAGCATCTCCTCGGCCGTGAAGCCGTCGTCCCGCAGCAGCGTCAGGGTCCCGACCAGGCCCTTGACGACCTTGTCCTCGTCGATGAAGGCCGCGGGGATGTGCAGTGCGCGGTTCTCACCGCGGCGTACGGCGATGAGCTGGCCTTCTCTGATCAGCTGGCGCACCCGGGTCACCTCGACACCGAGCATCTCGGCGATGTCGGGAACGGTGAGCCAGGCGGGCACGAGAGCATCAATCTTTGCGTCAATCTCGGTCACGCCTCCAGCCTGCCACCTGGCACTGACAGTCGGAAACCCGACTACGCCGTGGCCGTCGCCGCCTTCAGCGGCTTCGCCGGGTCGGCCAGCAGGTCCGGGTCCATCGGCGTGCCCGCCTGGATCAGGCGCTTGCCCTGCGCCAGGTCGCGGGGGCGGCCCACCGCCAGCAGGGCGACCAGGCGGCCCTCGCGCAGCCAGCAGACCGTCCAGGCCTCACTCGCGGGGTCGCCGCGCCACAGGGTGGTGTCGGCGTCCGTGTGGTGGCCGGCGTACTGGACGAAGCGGCCGAACTGCTCGGACCAGAAGTACGGCACCGGGTCGTACGCCGCCGGGGTCTGGCCGGCCGGGGCGCCGACGATGTCGGCGGCGACCGTGCGCGGGCCCTGGAGGGCGTTGTCCCAGTGGTGCACCAGGAGCCGCTCGCCGTAGCGGGCGGAGGGGAAGGAGGCGCAGTCGCCGACCGCGTGGACGTCCGGCGCGGAAGTGCGCAGGAGGTCGTCGGCCAGGACCTCGCCGTGCGCGCCGAGGGCGATGCCGGAGCCGGCCAGCCAGCCGGTGGCGGGGCGGGCGCCGATGCCGACGACGACCGCGCCCGCGGCCAGCCGGGTGCCGTCGTCGAGGACGACCCGCCCGGACTCACCGGGGCCGCCGGGCTCGACGCGCTCCACGCGCGCGCGGGTGCGCAGTTCGGCGCCGGCGTCGGCGTACCAGGCGGTCATCGGCGCGGCGACCTCGGCGGGCAGCGCGTCGGCCAGCGGCCGGTCGGCGGCCTCCACCACGGTCACCGCGCAGCCCGCCTCGCGCGCGGCGGTGGCGAATTCGGCGCCGATCCAGCCCGCACCGACCACCACGATGTCGTGCTGCCGGGCGAGCACCGGCCGCAGCCGCTCGGCGTCGTCCAGGGTGCGCAGCAGGTGCACGCCGGGCACGCCCTCGGCACCCGGGAGGCGGACCGGTTCGGCGCCGGTCGCCAGGACGAGGACGTCGTACGGCACGGGCCCCTCGGAGGTGTCCAGGACGTGCTCGCCGGGGCGGACGCCCAGGGCCTCGCAGCCCAGCCGCAGGGTGATGCCGAGCGCCTCGAAGTCGACGTCGAAGGCGGAGCCCTCCGCGGTGCCGAGCAGGACGGCCTTGGACAGCGGGGGGCGGTCGTACGGTTGGTGCGGCTCCGCGCCGATCAGGGTCACCGGGCCGGTGAAGCCCTGCTCGCGCAGGGCGACCGCGGTCTGCACCCCCGCCATCCCGGCGCCCACGACGACCGCACGCCGCTCCGCGTCCGCCGCCGGTCCCTGTCCCCGTTCCCGCGTCTGCTCGCTCACCTGATCACCATAGACACCCGGCGTTTCACCGGTCAGTGCCCGCGCGCGGTGAGCTGCTCCACCACGCTGGTCCCGCTGCCCGGCTGCGACTCCCACTCCCAGGTCTCGTCCAGTCGAACGCGCCCGTCCGGCAGTTCGACGACGGTGGACACGCAGTGTCCCGACGACGTGCTGCCGTCGGTCTTGAGCTGCACGTACCGGAAGTCGAGACGGTCGCCCTCCCTGGTGCCCACCAGGTGCCCGCGGACGACGTCGCCCCCCGCGTACTCGGCCCACACGGCGCCGTCCCGCTCGTGGTAGGTGAACCGGGTCCGGGTGCCCACCTGGCCGGGCGCCTGGTCGGCGACGGGGGCGAGGACGAGGCCGTCGAGTGATCGCGCCACGGGTGGAGGCTCCCTTACACGTGCGATGCGCTGCGGGCTAGGGTGGCCAACGTAAGGCACTCGCGGGAGCCCGGACGCACCGGGCTGAGAGGGAGGCTGGCGGCCTCCGACCGTACGAACCTGATCCGGGTCATGCCGGCGAAGGGAGGGGCTGGACGCCCATGTCGTCTCCACCGCACACGCCTCGTACGTCTCGTACACCCGACGTCCTCGTCGTCGGCGGCGGGATCATCGGGCTCGTCACCGCCTGGCGGGCCGCGCAGCGCGGGCTGGTCACGGCTCTCGTGGACCCCGAGCCGGGGGGCGGGGCGGCCCAGGTGGCGGCCGGGATGCTGGCCGCCGTCACGGAGCTGCACTACGGCGAGGAGACGCTGCTCGCGCTGAACCTCGCCTCGGCCCGCCGTTACCCGGAGTTCGCGGCCGAGCTGACCGAGCTGACCGGCCACGACCTCGGTTACCGCCGCTGCGGCACGCTCGCCGTCGCGCTGGACGCCGACGACCGTGCCCACCTGCGCGAACTGCACGCGCTCCAGCAGCGCTCCGGCCTGGAGTCCGAGTGGCTGTCGGGGCGCGAGTGCCGACGTCTGGAGCCGATGCTCGCGCCGGGCGTGCGCGGGGGCCTGCGGGTGGACGGCGACCACCAGATCGACCCCCGCCGCCTCGCCCGCGCGCTGGTGGCCGCCTGCGAACACGCGGGCGTGGTCTTCCACCGGGCGTGGGCCGAGCGGCTCACCGTCGGCCCCGGGGACCGGGCCGCGGGCGTCGTCACCGCCGACGGCACCGCGCTGGAGGCCGGGCGGGTGGTGCTGGCCGGGGGCAGCCTGAGCGGGCGGCTCACGGGCGTGCCGGAGGCCGTACTGCCGCCGGTACGGCCCGTGAAGGGGCAGGTGCTGCGGCTGACCATGCCGCGGACACCGGGGCCGCTGCTGAACCGGACCGTGCGTGCCGTGGTGCGCGGCAACCACGTCTACCTGGTGCCCCGGGAGAACGGTGAGCTGGTCGTCGGCGCCACCAGCGAGGAGCTGGGCTGGGACACGACGGTCACCGCGGGCGGCGTCTACGAGCTGCTGCGCGACGCGCACGAGCTGGTCCCCGGCATCACGGAGCTGCCCCTGACGGAGACCCGCGCGGGTCTGCGCCCCTGCTCCCCGGACAACGCGCCGCTGCTCGGCCCGACCGCGCTGGACGGCCTGCTGCTGGCCACCGGTCACTACCGCAACGGCGTCCTGCTCACCCCCGTCACCGGCGACGTCGTGGCGGACGCCCTGACCGGCGGGGAGCTGCCGGAGGAGGCCCGCCCCTTCAGCCCCCGGCGCTTCAGCGCCGCCCCCGCACTCTCGGAGCAGCCCGCATGAACATCTCCGTCAACGGCGAGCCGCGCGAGGTGGCTCCCGGCACCGCCCTGGACGCGCTGGTGGGCACGCTCACCCGGGCGCCGTCCGGGGTGGCCGCCGCCCTGAACGAGACCGTCGTCCCGCGCGCGCGGTGGTCCGCCACCGCGCTGTCCGAGGGCGACCGCGTCGAGGTCCTCACCGCCGTCCAAGGAGGCTGACCATGGCCGACGATCCCTTTGTCCTCGGCGGCACGACGTACGCGTCCCGCCTGATCATGGGTACCGGCGGGGCGCCCAGCCTGGAGGTGCTGGAGCGCGCGCTGGCGGCCTCCGGTACGGAGCTGACGACCGTCGCGATGCGGCGGGTGGACGCCTCGGTGCACGGCTCGGTGCTGTCCGTGCTGGAGCGGCTCGGCATCCGGGTGCTGCCGAACACGGCCGGCTGCTTCACCGCCGGGGAGGCGGTGCTCACCGCGCGGCTGGCGCGCGAGGCGCTCGGTACGGACCTGGTCAAGCTGGAGGTCATCGCCGACGAGCGCACGCTGCTGCCGGATCCGGTCGAGCTGCTGGACGCGGCGGAGACGCTGGTCGACGACGGGTTCACCGTGTTGCCGTACACCAACGACGACCCGGTGCTCGCGCGGAAGCTGGAGGACGTCGGCTGTGCGGCGATCATGCCGCTGGGCTCGCCGATCGGGTCCGGGCTCGGGATCCGCAACCCGCACAACTTCCAGCTGATCGTGGAGCACGCGCGCGTGCCGGTGATCCTGGACGCGGGGGCCGGTACGGCCTCGGACGTGGCGCTGGCGATGGAGCTGGGGTGTGCGGGTGTGATGCTCGCCTCGGCGGTGACGCGGGCGCAGGAGCCGGTGCTGATGGCTGCCGCGATGCGCTCCGCGGTGGAGGCGGGGCGGTTGGCTCGGCGGGCCGGGCGGATTCCGCGGCGGCATTTCGCCGAGGCGTCGTCTCCCGCGGAGGGCTTGGCGGTGCTGGATCCGGAGCGGCCTGCCTTCTAGACACCGGTGCGATCGGATCTGGGAGGTACCCCCATCGCCCACCCGTGCCGCCCCAGCGCCACGACTGCCCGCAGTTGCGTACGTCACAGGTCCGCTGCAGACCCGACCCGATTCTGGTCGGCGACGCGGGGTGTCCGTGGTGGCTCGTAGACTCACCTGCGTGGACACGACCCTTCAGGACCCTCTCGTCGGGCAGGTGCTCGACGGCCGGTACCGCGTCGAGGCGCGGATCGCGGTCGGCGGGATGGCCACGGTCTACCGGGCCGTGGACACCCGCCTGGACCGCGTGCTCGCGCTGAAGGTGATGCACCCGGCGCTCGCGACCGACGCCACCTTCGTCGAGCGGTTCATCCGCGAGGCCAAGTCGGTGGCCCGGCTCGACCACCCCAATGTCGTCCAGGTCTTCGACCAGGGTGCCGAGGGGGCGTACGTCTACCTGGCGATGGAGTACATCGCGGGCTGCACCCTGCGGGACGTGCTGCGCGAGCGCGGGGCGCTCAGGCCGCGGGCCGCGCTGGACATCCTGGAGCCGGTCCTCGCCGCGCTCGGTGCCGCGCACCGGGCGGGGTTCGTGCACCGGGACATGAAGCCGGAGAACGTGCTGATAGGCGACGACGGCCGGGTCAAGGTCGCTGATTTCGGCCTGGTCCGCGCCGTGGACACCGTCACCAGCACCACCGGTGCCGTCCTCGGCACCGTCTCCTATCTGGCGCCCGAGCAGATCGAGCAGGGCACCGCCGACCCCCGGGTCGACGTCTACGCGTGCGGTGTCGTGCTGTACGAGATGCTGACCGGCGCCAAGCCGCACGACGGGGACTCCGCCGCGGCGGTGCTGTACAAGCACCTCCACGAGGACGTGCCGCCGCCGTCGGCGGCCGTGCCGGAGCTGGCGTACGAGCTGGACGAGCTGGTCGCCGCGGCCACCGCGCGCAACCCGGAGATCCGGCCGCACGACGCCGTGGCGCTGCTCGCGCGGGCCCGCGAGGCCCGTGAGGCGCTGAGCACGGCCCAGCTGGACGCCGTGCCGCCGCAGGCGCTCGCCGCGGAGCACGACAACGCCGAGGACCGCACGAGCGTGATCCCGCGCGCGCTGACGATGCCCCGGCCGCTGCCCGTCAACGAGGACGACGAGGCCGACGGCACGGAGGCTCGCTTCGCCTCGGACGGCGGCTTCGGCGCGGGCGGGGTCAACCGCACCAGCCGGCTCACGGCTTCCCCGGCGCCCGCCGCCCCGTCCCGGCGGCTCCGGCTGCGCCGCGGCCCACTGACGATCGTCGTGGCCTTCCTGCTGGTGCTCGGGGTCGGCACGGGCATCTGGTACATCAACTCCGGCCAGTTCACCAAGGTGCCGCCGCTGCTGTCCAAGACCGAGGCACAGGCCCGGGACCGGCTGGACGGCGCCGGTCTCGACGTCGGCAAGGTGCGGCACGCCTACAGCGACACCGTGGAGCGCGGCAAGGTCATCAGCACCGACCCGGGGGTGGGCGACCGCATCCGGAAGAACGACTCCGTGTCACTCACCGTCTCCGACGGCCCCGACACCGTGAAGCTGCCGGACGTGGCGGGCTACAAGCTGGACAAGGCCCGGACGCTGCTCGAGGACGAGGGGCTGGAGCCGGGCATGGTGACCCGGGCGTTCAGCGACGAGGCGGCCAAGGGCTTCGTGATCTCCACCAAGCCCGGATCGGGCACCACGGTGCGCGCGGGCTCCGCGGTCGCCCTGGTCGTCAGCAAGGGCAGCCCGATCGACGTCCCGGACGTCACCGGCGACGGCCTGGACGAGGCGCGGGCCGAGCTGGAGGAGGCCGGTCTGAAGGTGAAGGTCGCCGAGGAGCGGGTGAACTCGGAGTACGACAGCGGCCAGGTGGCCCGGCAGACGCCGAAGCCGGGCGGCCGGGCCGCCGAGGGGGACACGGTGACGCTCACGGTGTCCAAGGGCCCCCGGATGATCGAGGTCCCGGACGTGGTCGGGGACAGCGTGGACGACGCCAAGCGGAAGCTCGGGGACGCGGGCTTCGAGGTGGACGAGGACCGCGGTCTGCTCGGACTGTTCGGCGACACCGTCAAGAAGCAGTCCGTGGACGGCGGGGACACGGCTCCCGAGGGCTCGACCGTCACCATCACGATCCGCTGACCCGGCGGCCGAACAGGCCGAACACCTGGTCAACCGGCTGCGCGCAAAGGGTTGTTGTCCCTCTGCTTCCCCCGGCGGGGACCGCTACTGTGGCGGCTCCGCAGACGGTCGGGGCCTGCGGTGGCGGACGGCGGGAGGGCGTCGTGGCGGCGGAACCGGTCGTACGGACGGCCGTCACCGACGACTGGCAGGTGAGCATCCTCGGCCCGGCCGGGAACCCGGTCGGCGGCGGCGTCATCGTCCCGCCGCGTCACGTGCTGGCCTGCGCCCACGTCGTGACGTCGGCCATGGGCGGCCGTCTGGAGGACGACCCGCACGCCACCGTCACGGTGACCCTCAGCAGCGGGCTGAAGCTGACCGGCTCCCCGGGCGGCGGGCACCGCTACACGGGCGGGAGCCACCACGAGGACGTCTCGGTGCCCACCCTGCACGGCGACCTGGGGCAGGCGGGCGGACAGTTCCCCACCTCGCACGCCCATCTGTCCACCGGCGGCTGCGCCGCGAAGCGGCCCATGCAGGTCTACGGCTATCCGCAGGGCCAGCCGCACGGGGTGAGGGCGGACTGCCTGATGGCCGGGCGGGGCGGCCCGGAGTCGGCGCTGATCCAGCTGAACGACGCACCGGACACCGGCCGCCGGGTGGCCCGCGGCTACAGCGGCTGCGGCGTCCGGGACGCCGTGACGTCCCGCGTCGCCGGGCTCGCCGTGCTCCGCGGCAAGTCGCCCGAGGCGGGCGTGACCTGGATGATCCCGCTGGAGCGGCTGGCCCGCGACTGGCCCCCGTTACGGGCGGCGCTGGCGCTGTCCGGCGACCGTCCCGCGCCGCCGCCCGCGCCGGGTCCGCCGGACCCGGACGACGGCCCGTTCGACGACGAGGTCTCCCCGCTGAGCTTCACCCCGAACTCCAGTTCCAGCCGTTGCGGGGCGACGTCGAGGGACGTCAGGCGGGTGTGCGCCTCGGCGGCCATGCGCCGGATGCCGTCGAGGGCCTCGCCGAGGCCCTCCTGGGCCCGCCGGACGACCGTGCTCCCGTTGACCGAGATCTCCTGCAGTCCGTAGACGTCCTCGTCGACCGGTTCGGCCAGGACCCGGCCGCCGTCCGGCAGCGCGAAGCTGACGACGTCCCCCATGTGCACCCTTCCCAGGATCTGCAGCGCCGGTGCGCTGGTGCAGTCGTACCCTGATCCGGGGTCCGCCCACACGTCCTGGCATCCTTGGTGCGGACATGAGCACCGCATCCGCATCCTCCTCCCCCCTGCCGCGCAACCCCGTCGGCGGCCACGTCCCCGTGGCCGGCGGGCTGCACTCCGTCGGCCTGTCCTACGCCCGTGAGCTGAAGGCGGAGACCGTGCAGGTCTTCGTCGCCAACCCGCGCGGCTGGGCCACCCCGGCCGGCAACCCGAAGCAGGACGAGGCCTTCCGGGAGGCCTGCGCGGCCGGCTCGGTCCCGGCGTACGTGCACGCCCCGTACCTGATCAACTTCGGCTCGCACACCGAGGCGACGGTGGAGCGGTCGGTTCACTCGCTGCGGCACTCGCTGCGACGCGGGCGGGCCATCGGGGCGCTCGGCGTGGTGGTGCACACCGGGAGCGCGACCGGCGGACGGGAGAGGTCGGTGGCGCTGAAGCAGGTCCGCGAGCACCTGCTGCCGCTGCTCGACGAGCTGACCCACGAGGACGACCCGTACCTGCTGCTGGAGTCGACGGCGGGCCAGGGCGCCTCCCTGTGCGCGCGGACCTGGGACTTCGGGCCGTACTTCGAGGCGCTGGACGCCCACCCGAAACTGGGCGTGTGCCTGGACACCTGCCACATCTTCGCGGCGGGACACGACCTGACCGGCCCGTCCGGCATGCACCAGACCCTCGACCTGCTGGTGGACACCGTCGGCGAGGGCCGGCTGAAGCTGATCCACGCCAACGACTCCAAGGACGTGGCCGGAGCCCACAAGGACCGGCACGAGAACATCGGCGCCGGTCACATCGGCGAGGACCCGTTCCGCGCGCTGATGACCCACCCGGCGACCGAGGGCGTGCCGCTGGTCATCGAGACGCCGGGCGGCAAGGAGGGGCACGCGGCGGACGTGGCGCGGCTGAAGAAGCTGCGCGACGGCTGAGCGCCGAGCGGCCCCCGAGGGGTCACAGCTCGGGGCCGTCCCCGGGCTCCTCCTGGTAGGAGTAGCGCTGCTCCCGCCAGGGGTCGCCGATGTTGTGGTAGCCGCGCTCCTCCCAGAAGCCGCGCCGGTCGGCGGTCATGTACTCGATGCCGCGCACCCACTTCGGGCCCTTCCAGGCGTACAGGTGCGGGACGACCAGCCGCAGCGGGAAGCCGTGCTCGGCGGTGAGCAGCTCGCCGTCCTTGTGGGTGGCGAAGAGGGTGCGCTCGGCGGCGAAGTCGGACAGCCGGAGGTTGGAGCTGAATCCGTACTCGGCCCACACCATCACATGGGTGACGTCGGGCGCGGGCGGGGCGAGCCGAAGGATCGTGGCGGCCGGGACGCCGCCCCACTCGGCGCCGAGCATGCTGAACTTCGTGACGCAGTGCAGGTCGGCGACGACCGTGGTGTAGGGCAGGGCGGTGAACTCGTCGTGGGTCCAGCCGTGCTTCTCGTCGTCGGTGGTGGCGCCGAAGACCCGGAACTCCCAGCGCTCGGGGCGGAACTTGGGGACCGGTCCGTAGTGCGTGACGGGCCAGCCGCGCTGCAGCCGCTGCCCGGGTGGGAGCTCGAACCGCGACGCCCCCCGCGAACCGTCTTCTCCCGATCCGTCTTCCACCGGCTGACCCATGCCTCCATCCTGACAGACCCGGACCGATGCCCCTGACGCACCTCACTTACATTCGGGCAAACAGCACCAAAGGGCGACCAAGCCGACTAAGCCTGTACTTACTTACTAAGTCAACACTTACTGGACGATCTTCGACGCCGGTGCAATCATGCCGCGCAACACGCCTGTTCCCGTTCGAAGGAGCCTCAAGCGATGCAGGGCGACCCGGAAGTCATCGAGTTCCTCAATGAGCAGCTGACCGCCGAGCTCACGGCGATCAACCAGTACTTCCTGCACGCGAAGCTGCAGGACCACAAGGGCTGGACCAAGCTCGCGAAGTACACGCGCGCGGAGTCCTTCGATGAGATGCGCCACGCCGAGGTGCTCACCGACCGCATCCTGCTCCTGGACGGCCTGCCGAACTACCAGCGGCTCTTCCACGTGCGGGTCGGCCAGAGCGTGACCGAGATGTTCCAGGCCGACCGGGAGATCGAGCTGGAGGCGATCGACCGGCTGCGCCGGGGCATCGAGGTGATGCGGGCCAAGCACGACATCACGTCGGCCAACGTCTTCGAGGCGATCCTCGCCGACGAGGAGCACCACATCGACTACCTGGAGACCCAGCTCGACCTGATCGAGAAGCTGGGCGAGTCGCTCTACCTGTCGACGGTGATCGAGCAGACCCAGCCGGACCCGTCCGGACCGGGCTCGCTCTGACCGGACACGGACCTCAGGCCGCCTCGGGAAGCTCGGCGAGGACCGGGGCGCCCTGGTCGGCCAGCTGCCGGCGGGGGCAGGCGCCGCGCCCGAGCAGGGCCTGGATGCGCCGCACGCAGCCGCCGCAGTCGGTGCCCGCCTTGCAGGCGGAGGCGATCTGCCGGGGCGTGCACGCGCCGGCCTCCGCGTGGCTCTTCACCTGTTCCTCGGTGACACCGAAGCAGCTGCAGACGAACACGCGGTTCACCTCCCGGGCGGGGTACAAGGTCGTGCCGTACCGACGACCGGGGGGCCCGACTGATCGGTGAGGCAAACCTAACCTTACCCACCGCACCAGGCCGGCAAAAGTGGGAGGGGCGCGGATCCCGTGTGACCCGCGCCCCATTTCACCCGCCCGTCGAGAGGCGGACCGTCACTGGTCCCGGTACATCTCCGCCACCAGGAACGCCAGGTCGAGCGACTGGCTGCGGTTCAGCCTCGGGTCGCAGGCCGTCTCGTAGCGCTGGTGCAGGTCGTCGACGAAGATCTCGTCGCCGCCGCCCACGCACTCGGTGACGTCGTCGCCGGTCAGCTCGACGTGGATGCCGCCCGGGTGGGTGCCGAGCGACTTGTGCACCTCGAAGAAGCCCTTGACCTCGTCGAGCACGTCGTCGAAGCGGCGGGTCTTGTGACCGGAGGCCGCCTCGTAGGTGTTGCCGTGCATCGGGTCGGTGATCCAGGCGACGGTGGCGCCGGACGCGGTGACCTTCTCCACCAGCTCCGGGAGCTTGTCGCGGATCTTGTCCGCGCCCATCCGGACGATGAAGGTCAGCCGGCCGGGCTCGCGCTCGGGGTCCAGGCGCTCGATGTACTGCAGCGCCTCCTCGGCCGTGGTGGAGGGGCCGAGCTTGATGCCGATCGGGTTGCGGATCTGCGAGGCGAACTCGATGTGCGCGTGGTCCAGCTGCCGGGTGCGCTCGCCGATCCACACCATGTGCCCGGAGACGTCGTACAGCCGGCCGGTGCGCGAGTCGACGCGGGTGAGGGCCGACTCGTAGTCCAGCAGCAGCGCCTCGTGCGAGGAGAAGAACTCCACGGTCTGGAACTCGGCCGGGTCCGTCCCGCAGGCCCGCATGAAGTTCAGCGCGTTGTCGATCTCCCGGGCGAGCTGCTCGTAGCGCTGGCCTGAGGGGGAGGACTTCACGAAGTCCTGGTTCCAGGCGTGCACCTGCCGGAGGTCGGCGTAGCCGCCGGTGGTGAAGGCGCGCACCAGGTTCAGCGTGGACGCCGAGGCGTGGTACATGCGCTTGAGCCGCTCGGGGTCCGGGATCCGGGCCTCTTCGGTGAACTCGAAGCCGTTGACGGAGTCGCCGCGGTAGGTCGGCAGGGTCACGCCGTCGCGGGTCTCGGTCGGCTTGGAGCGCGGCTTGGAGTACTGGCCGGCGATCCGGCCGACCTTCACCACGGGCACGGAGGCGGCGTAGGTGAGGACGGCGCCCATCTGGAGGAGGGTCTTCAGCTTGTTGCGGATGTGGTCCGCGGACACCGCGTCGAAGGCCTCGGCGCAGTCGCCGCCCTGGAGGAGGAACGCCTCTCCCTTGGCGACGGCCGCCATCCGGGCGCGCAGCTGGTCGCACTCGCCCGCGAAGACGAGCGGCGGATACGACTCGAGGTCCGCGATCACTGCGCGCAGAGCCTCAAGGTCGGGGTACTCGGGCTGCTGCGCCGCGGGCAGGTCTCGCCAGGTGTTGCCAGCGCTCGGGCTGGTCTTAGCGTTCACGGTCACCCCTCAACACTACGGGGTCGCGTCACGCGGTTTTCGCGTGGCTCGACAGGTGAGACGGGACCCCGGTGCGGGCCGCCGTAGCCGCATTGGTAGTCTCACGCGCCTTCGAAATCGAATCGCGGGCAACTCAAATTCATATCGAGCGCATATCGGGGTGGGGTTTTGAGCGCGGAGCACCGCAGGGACCGCAAGAAGAAGAGACTGCTCGTCTACGGCGTCGCCTCGGCGGTGGCCGTCGCCGCCACGGCCGGCGGCCTGGCCCTGGCCTCACCGGGTCTGCTCGGCTCGGACCAGGCCCAGGCCGCCGTCGCCCCGGGGGCCCGGCTGCAGAGCGAGTTCGAGCAGGCCGCCGAGGAGTTCGACGTCCCGCAGAGCGTACTGATGGCGGTCTCCTACCGGCAGACGCGCTGGGAGGACCACGACGGGCTGCCGAGCACCACCGGCGCCTACAACGTGATGGGCCTCACGGACGTCGACGCGGACAGCCTGGAGAACGACGGCGCCGCCGAGGAGCGCGAGCACCGGCTCGAGCACATGAACCGCAGCGGCGACCCGGTCGTCGAGAGGCACTTCGACGCCGACAAGGCGCTCAAGAGCCTCGACGAGAAGCCCGTCGACACCGACGACCCGCGGCTGCACACCCTGGACGAGGCGGCCGGCCTCATCGACACGTCGGCCGAGAAGGTGCAGAGCGACACCGGCGAGAGCATCCGGGCGGGCGCCGCGCTGCTGGCCAAGTACCAGAAGGACGCCACCGGTTCGCTGCCCTCGGACCCCGGCGCCTGGTACCCGGCGGTGGCCCGCGCCAGCCAGGCCCCGGACACCAAGGGCGCGCAGCTCTTCGCGCAGCGCGTGTTCGATTCGATCAAGACCGGTGAGCAGCGCGTCACCGCCGACGGCCAGTCGCTCAGCCTGCCGGCCGACCCGGCGGTGAAGCCGAGGAAGACGACGGACCTGGAGCTGGCCGCGGCCTCCGCCGCCCCGGCCCCCGAGTGCCCGTCCGGCCTGAACTGCGACTTCCGCCCCGCCGCCTACAAGCAGAACGGCGCCATCGACGACTGGGGCAACTACAACATCGCCAGCCGCCCCACGGCCGGCCACGAGATCACCTCGATCGTGATTCACGACACCGAGGGCAGCTACAGCAGCGCCCTGGGCGTCTTCCAGAACTCCCTGTCGTACGCCAGCGCCCACTACCTGATCCGCGCCTCCGACGGTCTGGTCACCCAGCTGGTCGAGAACAAGAACGAGGCGTGGCACGCGGCCAACAAGACCCTCAACATGCACTCGATCGGCATCGAGCACGAGGGTTACGCGATCAAGGACGGCAGCTGGTACACCGAGCCGCAGTACGAGTCCTCGGCCGCGCTGGTGAAGTACCTGGCCGGCAAGTACGACATCCCGCTGGACCGTGAGCACATCCTCGGCCACGACGAGGTCCCGGGCGTCCTGGACGGCAACGTGAAGTCCCAGCACTGGGACCCGGGCCCGTTCTGGGACTGGAACCACTACATGGACCTGCTGGGCGCCCCCACCGGCGCCGAGGGACCGGGCGGCCCGTACAAGGCCGGCCAGGTGATCCGCGTCGTCCCGCCGTTCACCACGGCCAACCAGCCGAAGATCACCAACAGCGGCTCCTCGGTCCCCGCGCAGCCGGCGAACTTCACCTACCTGTACTCCTCGCCGTCCACCTCCTCGGCCACCCTCACCGACCCGTACCTGGGCAGCCAGACCTGGACCGAGGGCTGGAACTGGGGCAACAAGGTCCTGGCCGGCGGCGAGTTCGTGGTCGCCGAGGCACGGCAGGACTGGACGGCCATCTGGTACGGCGGCAAGAAGGCCTGGTTCTCCAACCGGGGCGGCCAGTTCGCCGCCCCCGTCGGCACCCCGGACGTGGTCACGCCCAAGGCCGGGTCGAGTTCGGTCCCGGTGTACGGGCGCGCCTACCCCGAGGACAGCGCGTACACGGGGACCGGAGTGCCGGTCCAGAGCAAGAACAACGAGTCGCTGACCAAGTACGGCGTCCTGGCCGGGCAGAAGTACGCGCTGGCCGGTGGCGCCATGAAGGGCTCGTACTACAACAGCGGCAACATCGACGGTTCGGGCGAGGCCTCGCGCACGGTGGTCGTGGGCAGCACCACGTACTACCCGATCCGCTTCAACCACCGCATCGGCTACGTCCGCACGGCCGACGTCCAGCTGGTCAAGGGCACCGCGCCCGACCCGGGCACCGACCGGTACGACGTCCTCGGCCGGGACGCGTCGGGCGTGCTGTGGCAGTACCAGGGCACCGGCAGCGCGTCCTCGCCGTTCTACGGCCGCTTCCGCGTCGGCGGCGGCTGGAACACCTACAACGCGGTGACGACGATGACCGCGCTGCGCGCCGACGGCACCGGTGACGTGGTGGCCCGCGACAAGAGCGGCGTGCTCTGGTACTACAAGGGCAGCGGCGACCTGACGGAGCCCCTCGCGGCCCGCGCCCGGGTCGGCGGCGGCTGGTCCGTCTACGACACGATCACCGGCGCCCGGGACCTCTCGGGTGACGGCAAGGCGGACCTGATCGCCCGCGACAAGAGCGGTGTCCTGTGGCTCTACAAGGGCACCGGCAACACCTCCGCGCCGTTCGAGACCAAGTCCAGGATCGGCGGCGGCTGGTCCGCCTACAACGCGCTGACCGACACCGGCGACCTCTCGGGGGACGGCAAGGCGGACCTGATCGCCCGCGACAAGAGCGGTGTCCTGTGGCTCTACAAGGGCACCGGCAACGCCGCGTCGCCTTTCGAGGGCCGCAGCAGGGTCGGCGGCGGCTGGTCCGCCTACGACGTGCTGAACGGTCCGAGCGACCTGAACCGCGACGGAGTGCCGGACCTGATCGCCCGCGACAAGGACGGCGTGCTCTGGTTCTACCAGGGCACCGGCAGCGCCTCGGCGCCGTTCAAGGCCCGCGCCAAGGTCGGCGGCGGCTGGAACACCTACGGCATGATCATCTGAGGCGATCGCCGTCGACCCCGGCGCGGATGCGCTAGGGTCGGCGGCATGTTCGCGCACTCGACCCAGAACTGGTGGTGGACCGCTCATCCGGCGGCCCACTGACTGCGCGACGCAACACTCCGCGAAGGCCGCCCGAGGGGCGGCCTTCGGCGTTTCCGAGCCCGGGTCCGTTCCTCTCCGACAACCGAGAAGGACCGGACCCATGACACCGCTCGACGGCTTGCTGACCGACCCCCGCCCGTTCGCCCTGCTCCGCCGCCGCGCCCCCGGCCACGACCACGACCTGGTGGAGCTGCTGGTCGGCCCGGTCGAGGAGTACGACCGCCTCGCCGACCTGCCCGACGAGGGGCTGGCGCTCGTCCCCTTCCGGCAGATCCGCGAGCGCGGCTTCGACGTCCGCGACGACGGCACACCGCTGCTGATGCTCACCCCCGAGGAGCGGTACGGCATCCCGCTCGCCGAGGTGCTGGACCGGCTGCCCGCGCACCGGGTCCGGGTCGAGGGCGGCGGCTTCGACGTCGACGACGAGGAGTACGCGCGGATCGTCGGGCGGGTCCTCGACGAGGAGATCGGGCGGGGCGAGGGCGCCAACTTCGTGATCCGGCGGACGTACGAGGGCCGGATCCCCGGGTTCGGGCGGGCCGACGCGCTGGCGCTGTTCCGGCGGCTCCTGGAGGGCGAGCGGGGCGCGTACTGGACGTTCGTGGTGCACACCGGGGACCGCACGCTGGTGGGCGCCAGCCCGGAGGTGCACGTCCGGATGTCCGGAGGCACGGTCGTCATGAACCCGATCAGCGGCACGTACCGCTACCCCGCCGAGGGGCCGACGCCCGAGCACCTGCTCGGCTTCCTCGCCGACGGCAAGGAGATCGAGGAGCTGTCGATGGTCGTCGACGAGGAACTGAAGATGATGTGCACCGTCGGCGACATGGGCGGGGTGGTCGTCGGCCCGCGGCTGAAGGAGATGGCGCACCTCGCGCACACCGAGTACGAGCTGCGCGGGAAGTCCTCCCTGGACGCGCGGGAGGTGCTGCGGGAGACGATGTTCGCGGCGACGGTAACCGGCTCCCCGGTGCAGAACGCCTGCCGGGTCATCGAGCGGCACGAGACCGGCGGGCGGGGCTACTACGCGGGCGCGCTGGCGCTGCTCGGGCGGGATTCGGGCGAGGGGCCGGGGCGGCCGGCCGGGCCCCAGACCCTGGACTCCCCCATCCTGATCCGTACCGCCGACATCGACGCCGACGGGCGGCTGCGGGTCCCGGTCGGCGCCACCCTGGTGCGCGGCTCGGCCCCGGCGGGCGAGGTCGCGGAGACCCACGCCAAGGCGGCCGGCGTGCTGGCGGCGCTGGGCGTACGTCCGTCCCGGCCGCGTGCGGAGGCCGGGCGGCCGGGACTGGCGGACGACCCCCGGGTGCGGGCCGCGCTGGACGGGCGCCGCGCCTCGCTGGCCCCGTTCTGGCTGCGGATGCAGGAGCCGTCGGCCACGCTCACCGGGCACGCCCTGGTCGTCGATGCCGAGGACACCTTCACGGCGATGCTCGCGCACCTGCTGCGCTCGTCGGGGCTCTCGGTGAGCGTCCGGCGGTACGACGAGCCGGGGCTGCGCGGGGCGGTCCTCGGGCACGAGGGCGGACCGGTGGTGCTGGGTCCTGGCCCCGGTGATCCCTCCGACCCGGCCGACCCGAGGATGCGCTTCCTGCGGTCCCTGACCGCCGCGGTGCTCCGGGAGAACCGGAACGGCGTCCTCGGCGTCTGCCTCGGGCACGAGCTGATCGCGGCGGAGCTGGGGCTCGACACCGCCCGCAAGGAGGTGCCGTACCAGGGTGCGCAGACCGGGATCGACCTGTTCGGGCGGCCGGAGACGGTCGGCTTCTACAACAGCTTCACCGCGCGCTGCGACGACCGGGCGGCCGCCGGGCTGGCCGCGCACGGCGTCGAGGTGAGCCGGGCCGCGAGCGGCGAGGTGCACGCGCTGCGCGGGCCGGGCTTCGCGTCGGTGCAGTTCCACCCCGAGTCCGTGCTGACGCTGAACGGTGCGGCGATCGTGCGGGAGCTGACCGGTCAGCTGCGCGGCACCAGCACGTTCTCCGAGCGGCGGCCCTCCCGGTAGTCGAGGACGTTGCGCACCGTCGCGTCGACGATCTGGCCGACGGCGTCCTCGGTGTAGTACGCCTGGTGCGAGGTGACCAGGACGTTCGGGAAGGTGACGAGGCGGGCCAGGGTGTCGTCCTCGACGGCCTCCAGGGACTTGTCGAGGAAGAACAGGCCCGCCTCCGCCTCGTACACGTCCAGGCCCACGCCCGCGAAGCGGCCCGCGCGCAGCTCGCCGACGAGGGCCGCGGTGTCGATCAGGCCGCCGCGGCTGGAGTTGATCAGGATGGCGTCGTCGCGCATCGCCTTCAGGGCGGCCGCGTCGATCAGGTGCCGGGTCTCGGCCATCAGCGGGACGTGCAGGGTGATCAGGTCGGAGCGGGCGAGCAGCTCGTCCTTCGGGACGTAGCGCATGCCGAGTTCGGCGCAGGCCGGGTTCTCGGCGACGTCCCAGCCGAGCAGGCGCATGCCGAAGCCGTGCGCGATCCGGGCGAAGGCCTCGCCGATCTTCCCGGTGCCGAGCACGCCGGCGGTGCGGCCGTGCAGGTCCCGGCCCATCAGGCCGTCGAGGCGGAAGTCGAAGTCGCGGGTGCGGATGGAGGCGCGCACGATCCGCCGGTTGACGGCCATGGCGAGGGCCCAGGCGAACTCGGCGACCGAGTACGGCGAGTAGTACGACACCCTGGCCACGGTCAGGCCGAGCCGCTCGGCCGTGTCCAGGTCGACGTTGTTGAAGCCGGTGGAGCGCTGGGCCACCATCCGGGTGCCGCCGGCCGCGAGGATCTCCAGGACGGCGGCGCCGAGGTCGGCGTTGACCGACGTGGAGACGATCTCGTGGCCGGCCGCGATGGGGGCGGTGTCCTCGTTGAGGAAGACGTCCAGGCAGCGGACCTCCTCCTGGTCGCCGAAGGCCCGCTCGATCAGGGGCTTCTCGTCGGCCTGCACGCCGAAGGCAAGGATCTCCACGACCGCTCCCGTCCTGGTGGGCTCCGGGCCGAATATACGACCCCGGGCCCGCCGTCGCCGGTCAGCCGAAGAAGACGCCGACCTCCTCGTACAGCGCCGGGTCGACCGTCTTCAGACGGGCCGTGGCCTCGGCGATGGGGACGCGGACGATGTCCGTGCCGCGCAGGGCGACCATCTTGCCGAAGTCCCCGTCGCGGACGCACTCGATGGCGTGCAGGCCGAAGCGGGTGGCGAGCCAGCGGTCGAAGGCGCTGGGCGTGCCGCCGCGCTGGACGTGCCCGAGGACGGTGGTGCGGGCCTCCTTGCCGGTGCGCTTCTCGATCTGCTTGGCCAGCCACTCGCCGACCCCGGACAGCCGGACGTGCCCGTAGGAGTCCAGCGACTCGTCCTTGAGCACCATGTCGCCGTCGCGGGGCATCGCCCCCTCGGCGACGACCACGATCGGGGCGTAGGACGCCCGGAACCGGGAGGTCACCCAGGAGCACACCTGCTCGACGTCGAAGCGCTGCTCGGGGATGAGGATGACGTTGGCGCCGCCGGCCAGGCCCGAGTGCAGCGCGATCCAGCCGGCGTGCCGGCCCATGACCTCGACGACCAGGACCCGCATGTGGGACTCGGCGGTGGTGTGCAGCCGGTCGATGGCCTCGGTGGCGATGCCGACGGCGGTGTCGAAGCCGAAGGTGTAGTCGGTGGCGGACAGGTCGTTGTCGATGGTCTTGGGGACGCCGACGCAGGGCACGCCGTACTCGTCCGCGAGGCGGGTCGCGACGCCGAGGGTGTCCTCGCCGCCGATGGTGATGAGCGCCTCGACGCCGAGTGCGGCGAGGTTGTCCTTGATGCGCCGGATGCCGCCCTGCTGCTGGAGCGGGTTGGTGCGCGAGGAGCCGAGGACGGTGCCGCCGCGGGGCAGGATGCCGCGGACGGCCGGGATGTCGAGCGGGACGGTGTCGCCCTCCAGGGGGCCGCGCCAGCCGTCCCGGAAGCCGGTGAACTCGTAGCCGTACTCCTGGACCCCCTTGCGGACGACGGCCCGGATCACGGCGTTGAGCCCGGGGCAGTCACCGCCGCCGGTCAGTACTCCGACCTTCATCGCGTAATCCCCTTGCCACAGTGGGTGGTTGAGGCCACTGCCACTGTCCCGCGCGGGTCACGCGTCGTCCAGACCCCGTTCTATCGCGTACCGCACCAGCTCCACCCGGTTGTGCAGCTGGAGCTTGCCGAGGGTGTTCTGGACGTGGTTCTGCACGGTGCGGTGGGAGATGACCAGGCGTTCGGCGATCTGCTTGTAGCTCAGGCCCTTGGCGACCAGGCGCAGCACCTCGGTCTCCCGGTCGGTGAGCCGGGGCGCGCCGGGGTCGTCGGTGCCCGCCGCGGGGGCGGGTTCGGAGGCCAGGCGGCGGTACTCGCCGAGGACCAGTCCGGCGAGCCCCGGGGTGAAGACCGGGTCGCCGGCGGCCGTACTGCGCACCGCGTCCCGCAGCTCCTCGGTGGAGGCCGACTTCAGCAGGTACCCGGTCGCGCCGGACTTGACCGCCTCGAGGACGTCGGCGTGCTCGCCGCTCGCCGAGAGCACGAGCACGCGCAGCCGCGGGTCGGCGCCGACGACCTCCTTGCAGACCTGGACGCCGGGCTTGCCGGGCAGGTTGAGGTCGAGCACGAGGACGTCGGGGGCGGCGGCCCGGGCACGGCGCACCGCCTGGTCGCCGTCGCTCGCGGTGGCGACCACCTCGAAGCCGGACTCCTCCAGGTCCCGGGCGACCGCGTCGCGCCACATCGGGTGGTCGTCGACCACCATGACCTTGATCGCGTCCTGGCGCTCAGGGTGCTGCCGTTCAGGGTCCTGTCGCTCACTCATGGTCCGCTGCCTTCCCCCGTGCGGTGCTACCGACGGTCTTCTTCGGCGCCTTCAGTTCGACCTCCGTACCCTGTCCGGGCACCGAGATCAGCTCGGCCGTGCCGCCGAGCTCGCGCAGCCGGCCGCGGATCGACAGGGCCACGCCGAGCCGTCCCTCTCCCTCGGCCTCGGCGAGCCGCCCGTCCGGGATGCCGGGCCCCTCGTCGCGGACGGTGACGATCACCTCGTCCGGTTCGTCCTCGACCAGGATCCACGCGCGCGCCTGCTCACCGACGTGCTCGCGGACGTTGTCCAACGCGGCGCCCACGGCGGCGGCCAGCTCCCGCGCGGCAGCCGGGGCCAGGAGGACCGGAGCGCCCGGTTCGGCGAGGTTCACCAGGGAGCCGGCGTACGGGGCGAGCAGGGCGCGCAGATCGACCGGGCCGCCCGGGTCGGCCCCCTCCGGTTCCTCGACCACCCGGACGACCGCGCCCTCGGCGGCGTCCTCCGACACGCGGGACACGGGGACCAGGCCGCCGGAGACCAGGGTGCGCAGGGCCACCTCCTGCTCACCGGCGAGCCGGCCCAGCTCGGCCGCCTCGCCGCCGATGACGGCACCCCGGCGCTGCACCATCGCCAGCACCTGGAGGACGCTGTCGTGGATGTCCCGGGCGAGCCGCTCGCGCTCCCTGGTCGCCGCCTCGATCTCCAGGGCGCGCGCGAGGGTGCGCTCGGAGGCGCGGGCGACCTCGACGACGTAGCCGATGGCGATGGAGGCGACCCAGACGAGGACGACGTTGTGGACGGTGTCGCGGGCCGGGGTGCCGCGTTCGAGCAGGTTGGCGACGGCGACGAGGGTGGAGGCCACGGCGGCCCAGCGCCAGCCGCCCTTGACGGCGAAGGCCAGCACCGAGCCGGCGGTCCATATCGACGGCAGGGTCGGTCCGCCGTCCATGACGCGTTCGTGGGCGTCGGCGAAGGGCGTGAGCAGGATGCCGGCCAGCGCGACGGTGAGGTCGGCGGCGAGGAACCGCTTGGTGCAGCTCGCGGCGTTCGCGAGCTTGGGGAGGGTGGCCAGGGTCCAGACGAGGAGGACCGCGTAGTAGGCGACGGCGAGCCAGGGGCGGGCGAAGCCGGAGTAGGCGGTGGCGAAGAAGCCGATCGCGTACAGCATGGTGAGCACGCGGTAGCCGGCGAGCGCGCGCCACAGCGGCTGCTCGACCGACATCCTCATGACTCTCTCGCGTCTGGCCATGTCCCCCCTCCCCGGGCCTACGTCCTGGTCCGGTCCTTCTCGGCCTTCGCCGCCTTCTCGGCCTTCGCCGCCTCCGTGAGCTGCCGCTTCATGGCGGTCGCGTACATGTCGACGTACTCCTGGCCGGAGAGCTTCATGATCTCGTACATGACCTCGTCGGTCACCGCGCGGAGCACGAAGCGGTCGTGCTCCATGCCCTGGTAGCGGGAGAAGTCCAGCGGCTTGCCGATGCGGATGCCGGGCCGCATCAGCTTCGGCATCACCTGGCCGGGCGGCTGGATCTTCTCGGTGTCGATCATGGCGACGGGGATGACGGGCGCGCCGGTGGCGAGCGCCACGCGCGCCAGGCCGCCCGGCTTGCCGCGGTAGAGGCGGCCGTCCGGGGAACGCGTGCCCTCGGGGTAGATGCCGAACAGCTCGCCGCGCTCCAGGACCTCCATGCCGCTCTTGACGGCGGCCTCCCCCGCGCCGCGCGCGCCGGAGCGGTCCACGGGGAGCTGGCCGACCCCCTTGAAGAAGGCGGCGGTCAGCCGGCCCTTGACTCCGGGGGTGTTGAAGTACTCGGCCTTGGCGATGAAGGTCACCTTGCGGTCGAGGACGGCGGGCAGGAAGAACGAGTCGGAGAACGACAGGTGGTTGCTCGCCAGAATGGCGGGGCCGTCGGCCGGGATGTACTCCAGGCCCTCCACCCAGGGCCGGAAGGCTAGCTTCAGCGACCCCCCGATGGTGACCTTCATCGCGCCGTACAACAACCCAGTGCCTCCCGTGTCCGTGGCTCAGACCTTAACCCGGGACACCGTCAATGGCCCCGACGGCCCTGGTCGGTGTCCCCGCGGTCGCGTACGGTGAAAGGCCCGCGAGTATCCCTGACGACAGGAGACCGAGACGTGTCGGTCCTGCCCGGAGCCGAGCCGTACCGCCACGAGGGCGGTGAGGTCGGCGTCCTCCTCTGTCACGGTTTCACCGGTTCTCCGCAGTCGCTGCGCCCCTGGGCCGAGTACCTGGCCGCGCGCGGTCTGACCGTGTCGCTGCCGCTGCTGCCCGGGCACGGCACCCGCTGGCAGGACATGCAGGTCACCGGCTGGCAGGACTGGTACGCGGAGGTGGACCGCGAGCTGCGCGTCCTGCGCGAGCGCTGCGCGCGGGTCTTCGTGGCCGGGCTGTCGATGGGCGGCGCGCTGGCCCTGCGGCTCGCCGCCAGGCACGGGGACGCGGTGTCGGGCGTGGTCGTGGTCAACCCGGCGAACCGGATGCACGGCGTCGCCCAGCACGCCCTTCCGGTCCTGCGCCACCTGGTGCCCGCGACGAAGGGCATCGCCAGCGACATCGCCAAGCCGCTCACCACGGAGCTGGGGTACGACAGGGTGCCGCTGCATTCGGCGCACTCGCTGCGCGCCTTCTTCCGTCTCGCCGACGGCGACCTGCCGCAGGTGACCCAGCCGCTGCTGTTGCTGCGCAGTCCGCGGGACCACGTGGTGCCGCCGGCCGACTCGGCGCGGATCCTGGGCCGGGTCTCCTCGACGGACGTGACGGAGATCCTGCTGGAACAGAGCTACCACGTGGCGACGTTGGACCACGATGCGGACCGGATTTTCGCGGAGAGCGTCGCGTTCATCGGCCGGCTCGCGCCCGGTTCCGTCGGGGAACCGGAGTCCGGTCTCGGCAAGGAAGGGACGGCCGCAGGTGGCTGAGCACGACTCCGACCGCGAGGACCGCGAGGAGCGCGAGGAGCGGGACCTGGAGCGGGAGCACCGCGAGGGACGGGAGCGCGCGGCGGACGGCGGTCCCGAGGAGCGGGGCGTGTCCTTCGACGAGGACGCCGCCTGGGCCGCGATCGTCGCCGGGTACGGGGAGGAGCCCCCGGACCCGCCGGGCGCCAAGCCGTTCAAGTCGGTCGAGGACCTGGCGCTGCTGGAGCCGGAGGTGAACGACGAGAAGCCCTCGGCGGACCGGCCCGCCTCGGACCGGCCGCTGGGCAGCTCCGTCGCCTTCGCGCCCGGCGTCGGTCCCCGCGACCACACGCCCGCCGAGCCGTCCGACGACGACTTCGACGCGGACGACGAGGGCCACTTCGTGCCGCCCGAGCCGCCCCCGCTGCCCGACGCCGACCCCACCGCGAAGTTCGCCTGGCTGGGCGTGCTCGGCGGCCCGGTGCTGCTCCTGCTGGCGGTGGTGCTCGGCTGGGACATGACCTGGTGGCTGACGACCCTGAGCATCGGCGGCTTCCTCGGCGGCTTCGCCACCCTGGTCCTGCGGATGCGGACGGGCGACGAGGACGACGACGATCCGGGGCGGGGCGCGGTGGTGTAGCCGGGCGGCCGGCCGGGCCCCGGGGTCAGGCGGTCGCGGGCACGCGGAGGGCGGTCAGGACCGGGAGGTGGTCCGTGGCCGCCCTCAGGTCGTCCTCGGCCACCCCGGGCAGCACTGACGGCACCCCGCAGCCCAGCACCTCGACGCCCTCGGTGACGAAGACCGCGTCGATACGGCGGTCCGGGGCGGTGGCCGGGAAGGTGTACTCGCCGCCCCAGGGCGCCGCGGTCCAGCAGTCGCGCAGCCCGTCCCCGAGCCGCCGGAAGGTGCGGCCGCCGGGGCGCTCGTTCAGGTCGCCGCCCGCCACGGCGTGCGTCACGCCGAGGGCGGCCACCCGGTCGAGGAGCAGCCCGGCCTGCTCGTGGCGTTCGTCCGCGTCCAGGGACAGGTGGGTGCTGAGTACGCCGAGACGGGCCCCGCCGATCCGGACCACGGCGGTGGCCAGGCCCCGGCGGTGCCGGCCGGGGGTGAGCGGGAGCAGCACGTCCTCGGTGCGCTCCACGGTGGCCCGCAGGGAGCAGAGCAGCGCGGGGCCTGCGGCGGTTCCGCCGCCGGAGAGGAGCACCAGGTCCGCCGCGCGGGCCAGGCGGGTGAGCTTCTTGCGCCAGCGGAAGAAGCGGGGGGCCTCCTGGAGGAGGACGAGGTCGGGGGCGCAGGCCTTGATGACGCGGGCGAGGGCGTCGGTGTCGTCGCGCAGCGAGCGGATGTTGTAGCTCAGGACGCGGACGACCGCGGAACCGTCGGGTTCTGTCTGGGAGTTGGGGAGCTGCTCCATGTTGATCAATGTACGCCCACCAGCTCGGGGCGCGGGGATCGTGGGCGACTGGCCGTTCGTGGTGGCTTGTCGCGCGGTTCCTCGCGCCCCTGGCTGCGTGCGCTGACCGTTTGCTACATGATCGGGTCGGGTTCCCTCGCCAGGTCGGCGGCGCCGACGAGGCCCGCCTTGTTGCCGAGCTGGGCGGCGATCACGTCGGCGACCGGGCGCCAGTTGCCGCCGACCAGCCAGCGCTTGTACGACTTGCGGATCGGGTCGAGGACCAGGTCGCCCTCGTCCGAGAGACCGCCGCCGACGATGAAGGCGGACGGGTCGAAGAGCGAGGCCAGGTCGGCGAGGCCGGCGCCGGCCCAGCGGGCCAGCTCCCGGTAGGAGTCGACGGCGACCGGGCAGCCCTGCCGGGCGGCGACCGAGATGTGCTTGCCCTCGATGCCGTCGGGGGTGCCGTCGCCGAGCGCGAGCAGCACCTCGGCGCGCTCGGGAGTGGCGTTGGCGCGCTGCTTGGCGTACCGCACCAGCGCCCGGCCCGACGCGTACTGCTCCCAGCAGCCCTGCGAACCGCAGCCGCACAGCAGGCCGTCGGGCACCATGCGGATGTGGCCGAACTCGGCGGCCACGCCGAAGTGACCGCGGCGCAGCTTGTTGCCGATGATGATGCCGCCGCCGAGGCCGGTGCCCAGGGTGATGCAGATGACGTTGCGGTGGCCCTTGCCGCCGCCGAACTTGTACTCGCCCCAGGCTGCGGCGTTGGCGTCGTTCTCCACCACGACGGGGAGGCCGACGCGGGCCTCGACCTTCTCCTTGAGCGGCTCCTGGCGCCAGTCGATGTTGGGCGCGAAGTAGACCGTGGAGCGCTGGCGGTTGACGTAACCGGCGGCACCGATGCCGACGCCGACGATGTCGTGTCCCACGCGCGCGCCCTCCACCGCGGAGGCGATGGCGTCCACGATGGCCTCGGGTGTGGTGGGGGTCGGCACCTTGTGGGTCGAGAGGATGTTGCCTTCCTCGTCGACCACGCCGGCCGCGATCTTCGTGCCGCCGATGTCGACGCCGATGGTGAGTCCCATGAATCCCTCAGTTCGGTCGAGCCCCGCTAAGGGCAACCGTACCCGAGGCGGGGCTCAGTCCAGGTCGATGCGCTGTCCCGGGCCGGTGCCCTCGTCGCCCTCGTCGCGGCCGTCGGCCTCGTGTCCGTCCAGGTCACGGGGGTCGCGTGGGTCCTCGGGCGCGGTGTCGCCGGTGGTCCAGCGGCGTTCCTGGTTCTGGACGGCGGAGCGGTAGGCGGCGAGGAGTTCACCGCCGGCGGCGGCGAGGTGGTCGAACACGTCCGGGTTGCGTTCGATGACCGGTTCGACGGCGGCCTTCGCCTGCTGCACGACCTGCCGGACCACCTGCTGGGCGGCGGGTCCGGCGACCTGGCCGAGCAGCGGGGACTGGAGACCGGACAGCTTGTCCGCGACGGTGTCGACGAGCCGGCGCAGCTCCTCGGCGGCCGAGCCGGGCTGCGGCCCGTACTCGGCACGGCGGCGGGCCTTCTCGGCCTCCAGGTCCTCGGCACACGCCGTCGCCCAGGCGTCGGCGTCGGAGGCCGCTCGCGTCTCGTCGACCGCGTCGGCCTCGTCGGGGCGGGGGGCCTCGGACGGGGGGAGCTCTTCGCTCATGACGGACTCCTGACTACGGTTCGTCCTTACGACGTTACCCGAACGGGCCCGTGCTCAGGCGGGTCCCGTCGGGTCAGCGTCCCCGCGGCCACAGTTCCGGGTCCGGCGCGAACCGGACGGCGAGCGTGCCGTCCCGCAGCGCGGCGCCGTCGACGGTGCAGCGGCGCAGCGCGGAGGGCAGCGCGACGATGCGGCGGAAGGGCCCGGCGGCGACGACCAGTTCGTCACCGCGGCGGATCAGGTCGAGCTCCTCGCGTACGGCTCCGGGCAGCGGGATGCGCCAGACCAGCACGCCGTCCTCGGCCAGCCGGTCGGTGACGGGCCACTCGACCGGGGAGGTGTCCTGGTTGACGCCCGGCACGTCGAGGGCCGCGAGGTCGTCCGTGCCGCGCGGGTCGCGGCCGAGATGCGCGACGGCGTGGACGTCGTGGGACCCCTGCCATTCCTCCAGGGTCTTGCGCTGCTGGGCGAGGGGGCCGCTGAGCCAGCTGTCCGCCGGGGTGTCCTCCGGCAGGACCCGGTTGGCGACCAGGGAGTCGGTGCGCAGGCCGCGCAGGGCGAGGCCGAGGGCGGTGGCGCGGACGGCGTCGGCTCCGGCCGGTCCGGGTTCGGCGACCAGCCGTACGACGGTGTTCCGGTCGGCCAGTACGGCCTCGGCGGCGGCGAGTTCCAGGTCCCAGCGGGCGGCGGCCTCGTACAGCGCCTCGGCCGGCATGGGGACGCCCGCGAGCCGGCCGAGGACGGGACGCAGGGCGCGGGCGGCCTGCCGCTCGGGCGGGAGCAGGCGGCGCAGACAGCGGCGCAGTTCCTCCGGCGCGGCGAGCAGGGCGAGGGCGCGGGGCGCGGGCGGGAGGTCGACGACGAGGAGGTCGTGCGCCTCGGCGAGGGCGGCCTCGCGCAGGGCGCGCAGCAGGGCGAGGTCCTCGGCGCCGGGCAGCGGGGTGAGGTCCTCGGGGTCGAGACGGGCGGCGCCGAGGAGGTCGAGCGCGGAGGCGGCGCGGTCCTGGAGGGCGGCGAGGCCGTCGCGGAAGCCCTGGGCGGCGTCGGGGCGCCAGACGGTGAGGCCGGGTTCGACGGGGGTCGGCGCCGGGCCGGTGCGCAGGCCGAGCGCGGCGCCGAGGGTGTCGTCGCGGTCGGTGCCGAGGAGGAGGGTGCGGGTGCCCTGCCGGGCTGCGGCGAGCGCGGTGGCGGCGGCGACGGTGGTACGGCCGGTGCCGCCGGGGCCCGTGATCAGGAGGGTGCGCATGGGGGTGAACGGTACCCGGGGGCTCCGCCGGTCGGGCCGGTGACCGGCGGGGTGCGCTGCCCGGCGTTGCGGGGTGCCCGCAGCCGGGTTACTTCGACTCCACCCGCTTCTTCAGGCCCGCCAGGGCGCGGTCCGTGATGACCTTCTCCGCCTTGCGCTTGATCATGCCGAGCATCGGGATCTTGACGTCCACCGTGAGCCGGTAGGTGACCTCCGTGCCCGTGCCCGCCGGGCGGAGGAGGTAGGTGCCGTCGAGGGAGCGCAGCATCTGGGACTTGACCAGCGTCCAGGAGACCTCGTGCTCGCCGGTCCAGGTGTAGGCCAGCGTCTGGTCGTCCTTGATCGCCCCGGCGTCCATGACGAGCCGGACCTGCTCGGCGCGCCCCTGCGCGTCGGTCGCGAGGACCTGGGCCTCCTTCACCTCGCCGGTCCAGTCCGGGTAGCGGGCGAAGTCGGCGATCACCGCCATGACGTCGGCCGGTGCCGCCTCGATGGTGATGCTCGAGCTGGTGTGTTCCGCCATCGCCGTGGCTCCTCCGGATGCGAACCGCTACTGAGGTCGTCGTGCGCCCATGGCGCGCACGTGTGTGCCGCGTGAAGGCTATCGCGCACGGGGAGCGCGCATGCCACCACCCACCTGCGCGGGTCCGCCGCACACGGTCACCACTCCAGCGCCCACGGCCGTCCCGTCGACGCGAAGTGGCCGACGTTCACGCATTCGGTGGCGCCGACGCGCATCCGCCGGGCCAGCGGCTGGTGGACGTGGCCGAACAGCGCGTAGCGGGGGCGGGTGCGGCGGATCGCGTCCAGCAGCGCGCGGCTGCCCCGCTCGAAGCGCCGGGCCACCGTGTCGTAGACCAGTTCCGGCACCTGGGGCGGGATGTGGGTGCACAGCACGTCCACCTCGCCGACCGCCTCGATCTTCGCGGCGTACTCCTCGTCGCTGATCTCGTACGGCGTGCGCATCGGGGTGCGCAGCCCGCCGCCGACGAAGCCGAAGACGCGGCCGCCGATCTCCACCCGCTCCCCGTCGAGCACGGTGGTGCCGGGGCGGGCGTACTCGGGCCACAGCGGGGGCACGTCGACGTTGCCGTAGGTGGCGTACGTCGGGGTGGGGAACGCGGCGAACAGCTCGGCGTACTGCTTGCGCACCGCCCGCTCGATCAGCTCCCGCCGGTCCCCGTCGACCCCGGCCCACAACCGCGCCCCGAACTCCTGCGCCTCGGCGAAGCGGCGGGCGGTGCGCAGCGCGACGATGCGGTCGGCGTTCGCGACGCCGAACAGGTCGGGGAAGATGCCGCGCGAGTGGTCGGCGTAGTCGAGGAAGAGGACCAGGTCCCCGAGACAGATCAGGGCGTCGGCGCCCTCGCCGGCCCTGGCCAGGTCGCGGGCGTTGCCATGGACGTCGCTGACCACGTGGACGCGCGTGCTCGTGTTACGGGGCGGTGTGGGTGCCATGGCGATCAAGCGTAAGCAGCGCGTGCCTGATGTGAACAGTGGCGGTCGGACCTGCGGTTACTGGCTGGTCGGTTGAGCCGTCGACTACTGTGCGCAAAGCAAACCCCATCCGTGTGACGCAGCGAACATCTCGCGGGGACCCCCTGTCGGAGAACACATACCGGCGGGTAACGTCCGGGCAGTCCAGTCGTGCTCTGGATTTCAACATGTGAATCCCGCATGAGTCCTCCGGAGCCACAGCCCGAGCCTTGGACCGCACCGTCGCATCACACAACGTCGTGGCGCCGGCGCCCTATGAGGAGCAGCAGTCTTGCGCGAGTTCAGCCTTCCGGCCTTGTACGAGGTCCCCGCGGACGGAAACCTGACCGACATCGTCCGCAGAAACGCCGCGCAGCATCCGGACGTCGCCGTCATCGCCCGCAAGGTGTCGGGCGCCTGGCAGGACGTGACCGCGCGCGCCTTCCTCGCCGAGGTGCACTCCGCCGCCAAGGGCCTGATCGCCTCCGGTGTCCAGCCGGGCGACCGGGTCGCCCTGATGTCGCGCACGCGCTACGAGTGGACCCTGCTGGACTTCGCGATCTGGAGCGCGGGCGCGATCACCGTGCCGGTGTACGAGACCAGCTCGCCGGAGCAGGTGCAGTGGATCCTCAGCGACTCGGGTGCCACGGCGTGCGTCGTGGAGTCGGCCGGGCACGCCGCCGCCGTCGAGTCGGTGCGCGAGCGGCTGCCCGCCCTCAAGAACGTCTGGCAGATCGACGCCGGCGCCGTGGAGGAGCTGGGGCGGCTGGGCCAGGACGTCACGGACCGGACCGTCGAGGAGCGCGGCTCGATCGCGAAGGCCGACGACCCCGCGACCATCGTGTACACCTCCGGCACCACGGGCCGCCCCAAGGGCTGCGTCCTGACCCACCGCAGCTTCTTCGCGGAGTGCGGGAACGTGGTGGAACGGCTGCGTCCGCTCTTCCGCACCGGCGAGTGCTCGGTCCTCCTCTTCCTCCCCCTCGCCCACGTCTTCGGGCGTCTGGTCCAGGTCGCGCCGATGATCGCGCCGATCAAGCTGGGCAACGTCCCCGACATCAAGAACCTCACCGACGAACTGGCCGCCTTCCGGCCCACGCTGATCCTCGGCGTGCCGCGCGTCTTCGAGAAGGTGTACAACTCGGCGCGCGCCAAGGCGCAGGCCGACGGCAAGGGCAAGATCTTCGACAAGGCCGCGGACACGGCGATCGCGTACAGCAAGGCGCTGGACAGCCCGTCCGGCCCGTCCGTCGGCCTGAAGCTCAAGCACAAGGTGTTCGACAAGCTCGTCTACAGCAAGCTCCGTACGGTCCTCGGCGGCCGCGGCGAGTACGCCATCTCCGGCGGCGCCCCGCTCGGCGAGCGGCTCGGCCACTTCTTCCGCGGCATCGGCTTCACGGTCCTGGAGGGCTACGGCCTCACCGAGTCCTGCGCGGCCACCGCCTTCAACCCCTGGGACCGGCAGAAGATCGGCACGGTCGGCCAGCCGCTGCCCGGCTCCGTGGTGCGCATCGCGGACGACGGCGAGGTGCTGCTGCACGGCGAGCACCTGTTCAAGGAGTACTGGAACAACCCGGGCGCGACCGCGGAGGCGCTGGCCGACGGCTGGTTCCACACCGGCGACATCGGCACCCTCGACGAGGACGGGTATCTGCGGATCACCGGCCGCAAGAAGGAGATCATCGTCACGGCCGGCGGCAAGAACGTCGCCCCGGCCGTCATCGAGGACCGCATCCGCGCGCACGCGCTGGTCGCGGAGTGCATGGTGGTCGGCGACGGGCGGCCCTTCGTGGGCGCGCTGGTCACCCTGGACGAGGAGTTCCTGGGCCGCTGGTGCGCGGAGCACGGGAAGCCGGCCGGTTCGACCGCGGTGTCGCTGCGGGAGGACCCGGAACTGCTCGCGGCGATCCAGGACGCGATCGACGACGGGAACGCGGCGGTGTCCAAGGCGGAGTCGGTGCGGAGGTTCCGGGTGCTGGGGGCGCAGTTCACCGAGGACTCGGGGCACTTGACGCCTTCGCTGAAGCTGAAGCGGAATGTTGTGGCGAAGGATTACGCGGACGAGATCGAGGCGATCTACGCCAAGTAGGGGCGCCTTCCGGGGTGCCGGGTTCGCTTCGTCGGCGGCTTCACGTGCGTCGTGGCCGGTCGCGCCCACGCGGCGGAGCCGCAAATGTCACAGCCCCGCGCCCCTGGGGCAGTCCACTTCACCGTGCTGACAAGGCACCCTCGTTACAGCAGCGCCTTCAGGTGCTCGGCCAGTAGGTCCCAGCGCCACTTCTCCTCGACCCAGGACCTGCCCCGCTCGCCCATCCGGTGGCGGAGTTCCGGGTCGGCGAGGAGGGTGGTGATGCGGTCGGCGGACTCGTTCGGGTCTTCGCCGCGGACCACCCAGCCCGTCTCGCCGTCGAGTACGGCGTCGGGGGCGCCGCCCGAGTCGCCGGCGACGACGGGCAGGCCGGTCGCGGACGCCTCCAGGTAGACGATGCCGAGGCCCTCCACGTCGAGGCCGCCCCGGCGGGTGCGGCAGGGCATGGCGAAGACGTCCCCGGCGCCGTAGTGCGCGGGCAGTTCGGACCAGGGCACGGCGCCGGTGAAGTGGACGGAGGCGGCGACGCCGGTCTCCTCGGCGAGGCGGCGCAGGTCCTTCTCGTAGGGCCCGCCGCCGACGATCAGCAGGACGGCGTCCGGCTCGGCGGCGAGGACGCGCGGCATCGCCCGGATCAGGGTGTCCTGGCCCTTGCGCGGGACCAGGCGGGACACGCAGACGACCACGGGGCGCTCGGTCAGGCCGAGGCGGGCGCGCACCTCGTCGCCGCCGCTGGCCGGGTGGAAGGTCTTCTCGTCGACGCCGGGCGGCAGTTGCACCATCCGCGCGGCTGCCTCGGGCGTGAGCGCGCCCGCGATGCGGGAGCGCGTGTACTCGCCGAGGTAGGTGATCGTGTCCGTGGACTCCCCGATCCGGCGCAGCAGTTGCCGGGCGGCGGGCAGCTGGGCCCAGCCCGCCTCGTGGCCGTGGGTGGTGGCGACGAGGCGCTCGGCGCCCGCCTTGCGCAGGGCCGGGGCCATCAGGCCGAGGGGCGCGGCCGCCCCGAACCACACCGACGTGCAGCCGTGCTCGCGCAGCAGGCCCACCGCCCGCCGGGTGGCGCCCGGTGTCGGCAGCAGCATCGTGGTGCGGTCCCGTACGACGGTGAAGGGCTGCTCGGCGTCGAAGGCGGCGGTGGCCTCGATGCCCTCGCGGCTCCGCTTCCAGGTGGAGGCGTAGACGACCAGCCGCTCGGGGTCCAGCCGTAGCGCCATGTTGTGCAGGAAGGCCTGGATGCCGCCCGGGCGGGGCGGGAAGTCGTTCGTCACGATCAAGGTCTTGCGCACGCCGCCGACCCTACCGAACCGGCCGCCGGGTGCCGGGCCCGGCTGCGTCCTGTGGCACGCCCGCCGGGGTCCGGGTCATCATGGCCGCACCTGCGGACAAGCAGGTGCAGGGCGGGGACAGGCAGGTACGAGGCGGGCACGGACGGGCAGGTAGCACGTGGAGACGAGGGACGCGGGGCGGTCACCGGTGTGGTTGCTGACGGCCTGGGGCGCCACGCGGCTGGTGCTGCTGCTGTTCGTGCTGAAGGTGCTGGTCTTCCCCGGTCCGGACGTCACGAGCGACGTGTCCGTCATCTACCGGGACTGGTCCGACGTCCTGCGCACCGGAACGTTTCCGCTGGAGGACGTCACCTGGCAGTACCCGCCGGCGGCGGCCTTCGCGGTGCTCTCCCCCGGCCTGCTGCCCTTCCTGGAGTACGCGACGGCGTTCTTCGTCCTCGCGTGTGTCACGGACGCCGCCGTCCTCGCGCTGCTGTGGCACGCGGGCCGGGGCGCGGGGCGGTCGCCGCGCGGGGCATGGGTGTGGGTGGCGGGCGTGCCGCTGCTCGGGCCGACGGTGTACGCCCGCTACGACGTGATGGTCACGGCGGTCGCGGTGGCCGCGCTGCTCGCCGCCGGGCGGCATCCGCGGGTGGCGGGGGCCCTGGCGGCCCTCGGGGCGCTGCTGAAGGTGTGGCCGGCACTGGTGCTGGTGGGGATGCGGGGGCGGGGGCCGTGGATCGCCGCCGCGGTGAGCGGGGCCGGGCTGGCCGGGCTGTTCGCCGTGTCGATGCCCGGGGCGTTCGCGTTCCTGACGTTCCAGCGCGAGCGCGGGGTCGAGGTGGAGTCGCTGGGCTCGCTGGCCTTCCACGTCGCCCGGCACTTCGGCTGGGAGGGCGGGGTGCTGCTGAACTACGGCTCGATGGAGTTCCTGGGCCCGCACGTGGACACGGTGGGCACGGTCTCCCTGGGGCTGAGCGCGGTGGCGTTCGGCTGGCTGCTGCTGTGGCGGCTGCGGGCCTCGCGGCCCGGGACCCCGCGGTTCGCGGCGCACACGGCGGCGGACGCGGCCTTCGTGGCGGTGCTGATGTTCACGGTGACCAGCCGGGTGATCAGCCCGCAGTACCTGGTGTGGCTGGTGGGCCTCGGCGCGGTCTGCCGGTGCTTCCGGGCGAGCCGGATGCGGGTGCCGGTGACGCTGGTGCTGGCGGCGACCCCGCTGACGCTGCTGGAGTTCCCGCTCCTGTTCGCGGACGTCGTGGCGAGCACCCCCCTCGGCATCACGCTCCTGTTCGTCCGCAACGGCCTCCTGGTGACCGCCGCCCTCCTCGGCGCCCACGCCCTGTGGCGCAGCCCGGTACGCCGCGACACCCCGGCCCCGCCCGACGATCCGGGCCCCCTCGGCCGAGCCACGGCCCCCGCGGACACCCCCGCCGGCACACCGTGAAGCCCCCGCCACCATCCCGAGCACCCCGCGCCGCTCAGCCGAACCGCGTTCGCAGGTACTCCCGCCAGTGCGCCGTGAAGTCCTGCTCCGTCGTGCCGAGCACCGTGTGCAGCGCGTCCTCGACCGCGCCGGTGCGGTCGCCGTGGGCGCCCACGGCGCGGTAGAACGCGTCCAGCCGGTCCTCGCCCCACTGCTCGGCGATCATCCGGCAGGCCAGCCAGCCGCCCTCGTACGCCCGGGCCAGTTGTTCCGCCTCGGCGGTGAAGCCGAAGTCCTCGTCCGCCGGCAGCCGCGCGGGCACCCGGCCCTCGGCGACCGCGTCGGCCAGTTCGGGGGCGGCCTGGGCGGCGGTGCGTCCGGTGTCGCGGTAGCCGACCCAGTCGGCGTAGCCCTCGGAGAGCCACAGCGGAGTGGCCGAGGTGGTGTCGGCGCGGGTGGCGACGTGGGTCGTCTCGTGGGTGAGCACGACCTGCTTGCCGAGGGTGCCGAGCAGCCCGTACGCGTCGGGATTGACGATGATCCGGTCCGCGGGGGCGTGTTCCCGGCCGCCCGTCTCCCCGGTGGTGACCGCGGCGATGCCCCGGTAGGACGAGGCCGGGGACCCGAGCAGGCCCGCCATGCCCTCCACCGACCGGGGGACGACCACGACCACCCGGCGGGACCAGTCGCCGTCCCAGGCGTCCGAGACGGCGGGCACCGCCCGGTCGGCCAGGTCGGCGAAGCGGCGCAGCATCGCGGTGGACTGCCCGACGCCGAGAACGAGGCTGTGCGTGCCGCGGACGACCTCGACCGCGCCCTGGTCCCAGGGCTGCTGGCCGGACTCCTTGGCGGGGCGGTCGGAGTCGACGGCCCACGTCCCGCCCGTGCCGTTCCGGCTCAGCCGCACGGTGCGGCCCGCGGTGACGGGGCCCCGGTCGTAGCCGTCGACGCGGTAGCGCAGCTCGACGTCGGCGGTGGCGGTGTCGCCGGTGCGCTCCACGTCCCGCACCCGGTAGGACCAGGCGGCCAGCGGGATCGCGCTCAGGTGGCCGAAGCCCTTGCCGGTGCCGGTGCGCGCGTAGGCGGCCGCGTCGTGGGCGAGGACGGCCGCCGCACGCCGGTCCAGGACCCGCTGGACGTCGGCCCGGGCGGGTTCGGCCGCGGTCCGGCCGCCGCAGGCCACCAGCGCGACCAGCAGCAGGCACAGCGCCACCACCGAGGAACCCGACACCCGCCTTCGACCAGCCACCTTCCCGATCGTACGGGCGAGGGACCGCGGAAGGCACCGGGCGAGGGGAGCGCGGGGGCCGGGGGCGGCCGCGGGGTCACACCCGGGTGACCGAGGAGATCGGCATCATGCCGACCGGGTCGTAGCGCACCGGCGCGCCGGGGTAGGGCGCGTGGATGACCTGGCCGTTGCCCGCGTACATGCCGATGTGGCTGGCGTCGTCGCGGTAGGCGACCAGGTCGCCGGGCCGTGCCTCGGCCAGGGACACCCGCCGCCCGGCGCCCGACTGCGCCTGCGAGGTGCGGGGCAGCCCGACCCCGGCCTGCGCGTAGGCCCACTGGGTCAGGCCCGAGCAGTCGAAGCCGGAGGGGCCGTTGGCGCCCCAGACGTAGGGCTTGCCGAGGGCGGAGCGGGCGGCGGCGAAGGCCGCCCCGGCCCTGCCGGAGGCGGGAGCGGTGGCCCCGGCGAGGGCGGTCAGGTCCTCGCGGCCCGAGCGGGAGCCGCGCCCGTAGGCGGCGCGCTCGTCGTCCGGCAGGGCGGCGAGCAGCGCGCGGGCCTTGGCCAGCTTGCGCTCCACGGTCTTCTTGTGGGCCGCGACGGCCTTGCGGCCCTTCTCCAGCTCGGTGAGCTTGCGGGCCGCCTCGGCCCGGTCCTGGGCGAGGTCGCGCATCGCCTGCTGGAGCTCCCTCAGCTCACCCGCCTGGCGGGTGGTGATCCGGTCGAGCACGGAGGCCCGGTCGAGGTAGTCGTCCGGTTCGGCGGAGAGCAGCAGCGCCAGCGACGGGTCGATGCCGCCGGAGCGGTACTGGGCGCCGGCCAGCGAGCCGAGGGCGTCCCGCATGGTGTTGACGCGCTGCTGCTGCCGGGCGATGGAATCCTGCGCGGTCGTGACCTCCTCGCGCAGCGCGTCGGTGCGGGCGTCGGCCTTGTTGTAGGCCTCGGTCGCCTGCTCCGCCTCGGTGCGCAGGCGGTCCACCTCCGCCCGCCGGTCGTCGTGCGGAGCGGCCGCGGCCGGTACGGCGCCCAGGAGTGCGGCGGCCACGGAGAGGAGGCCGACGGCGGCGGTGGAGCCACGGTCGAACCCGGATGGTGCAAGGCGGCGATGGGACCCCACGGGAAGCCGCACTCCTTCCGCTGGCGGACGGGGAAACGCGGCAGACAGTAACCCCACGGCGGGGCACCGGCCAACGACCTGAGGGGCCGCGCGACACGACGCCCCGCCGCTGACGCAGGTCACCGGCGGGGCGGGGGGTCACAGGGCCCGGGCGTGATTCGCCCGAACGGGCGGTACGGCGGGGGTGACTTCGGGTGGCGCGGGGCGTCCGGGTCAGACCCGTACGCGGGGCACGGTCAGACCCGTACGCCGAACATGAACGGGCCGCCGATGGTGCCCATCGACTCGTAGCGGACGTTCGTGCCGGTGCGCGGCGCGTGCAGGACCTGGCCGTTGCCGGCGTAGAGGCCGACGTGGTGCAGGTCGCTGAAGAAGAAGACGAGGTCGCCGACCTGGAGGTCGTTCATCGAGGAGATGCGCGTGCCGTAGTTGGCCTGCGCCTGGGAGGTGCGCGGGATGCCGACGCCGGCCTGCGCGTACGCCCAGGAGGTCAGGCCCGAGCAGTCGAAGGAGGACGGCCCGGTGGCGCCGTAGACGTAGGGCGTGCCTATCTTGCTCTGGGCGGCGGCGAAGGCGGCGCCCGCGCGGCCGGAGGCGGGGGCGGAGCTGCCGCCGGTGAGCACCTGGCGCTCGCTGGCGCGGTTGGAGCGCTGCTCCTCCTGCTGGAGGGCGGCCTTCTCCTGCGCGGTCAGCGTGTTGAGCAGCTTCTGCGCGGAGGAGAGCTTGCCCTGGACTTCCTTCTTCTTGTTGCCCAGTTCGGTGCGGGTGGCGGAGAGGTCCTTGAGCTTCTCGGACGCTTCGGAGCGCTGCTGGGCGAGGTCGCGCTGCTTGACCTGGATCTTCTTCAGCGCCTCGACCTGCTGACCGCTCAGCTGGTCCAGGGTGGAGGCCTTGTCCAGGTAGTTGTCCGGGTCGGCGGACAGGAAGAGCTGGAGGGAGGGGTCGATGCCGCCGGAGCGGTACTGGGCGCTGGCCATCGAACCGAGGCCGTCGCGCAGCTCGTTGAGCTCCTCCTGGCCGCGGGCGACGTTGTCCTGGATGGTGGAGACCTCCTTCTGGAGCTTCTCCTGCTTCTCCTTGGCGCCGTTGTACTTCTCGGTGGCCTGCTCGGCCTCCTCGTAGAGCTTGTCGACCTTCGCCTTGACCTCGTCCTTGCTCGGCTTCTCGCTCGGGGCGGCGTTGGCGGCCTGGGAGCTGAGAGCGACAGCGGCGGCGGCAGCGGTGGTGAGCACGGTCACGCGCGTGCGGCTCGGCTGCTTGGGACGACGGTGGGACGCCACGGAGACGAGCTCCTTCTTGAGAGGGATCACCCGTTCGAGGGTTCGAAGGGTGACCCTAGTGACCCACTCGTGATCAGTTCAAATCCTCCGCCGAAAAATCACGGTTACGCACCGCGTTTTTCGCCGTAACTCACCTGCAGTGACCCTCTTTTGACACTACGTTGCGTGACGGTTCCGTCAATTCGGGCATAGAGCGCCTACGTTACGGTTGGTACGGAAGTGAAGAGAAGTGGCCGGAAGCCGACGGCCGACTAGGAAAGCCGCTTGAGGAGCACCGCGGACGCCACCGGGCGTGCGCCCGCGCGCGCCACGCCGTCGGCGACCTCGCGGTCGGTGGAGACGACGATGACCGGCCGTCCCGGCGGCTCGGCCCGCACCAGTTGGCGGATCAGCTCGTCGGCGGTGACACCGGGCTTGGAGAACAGCACGCGCACTCCGCGCGGCGGCGCGAGCAGCACCGGCGCCACGAGTTCGGCCCCGTCGAAGACACAGGTCATCTCGGCGCCGGTCTGCGCGGCGAGCTGGGAGAGCTGGCCGAGCAGCCGCAGCCGCTGCTTCTCCAGCGGCATCTGCGGATAACCGGTCTTGGTGACGTTGTAGCCGTCCACGACCAGGTGCGCCTGGGGCAGCGCCAGCAACTGGTCGAGGATCGCCGGGTCGTTCTCGGACAGGGCCCGGTTGGCGATGTCCTTCGGCGTCATCCGGCCCGGCTCGACCGCGTCCACGGTCTCGGCGGGCCGCACGGACACCGGGGGCAGCGCCAGCTCGCGGCGCAGCCCCTGAGTGGCGTCGAGGAGGGTGTCCAGGAGCAGCCGTACGCGCATGTCCTCGACGCTGCGCCCCTCGCGGGCGGCCTTGCGGGTGGCCTCCAGGGCCGCCTCGGCCTCCCCCAGGCGGGCCTTGAGCCGCCGGGTCTCGCTCTCGGCGGCGGACACCTGGGTCTGCCCCTCGGCCCGCACGGAGTCCAGCTCGGCCTGGACCTTGCGCAGCGCCGCCTCGCCGCGCTTGACGTCGCTGAGGGCGGAGCGCAGCTTGCGGTGCAGCGACTCGGCCTCCCGCTTCGCCGCGTCCAGTTCGGCGCGCAGCCGCTCGGTCTCGGCCTTGGTGTGCTCCCGTGCCCGGGCCAGCTCCTCGTGCAGCCGCTCCAGCTCCGCGCGGTTCTCCTCGTCGGCCCGCTCGGCGTCCGCGCGCTGCGCCTCCTCGCCGGCGGCGGTGACCAGCTTCACCCAGCCGTGCGGGCGCAGCACGTAGGCCGCGGCGGCCACGTCCAGCGGGTCGGCGGCCGGGAGCGCGGACCCGGCGTCCAGGGCGTCGGCCAGTTCCGGCTGGGTGTCGCGGAACTTCTCTCCGATGCGCTGGCGGAAGAGCGGGTCGGTCTCCACGGCGGCGGCCATGGCGTTGCCGGCGAACTTGGCCCTGCGGTTCGGGGCGAACCTGGCGTACTGCCTGAGCTGCGCGGGCAGCTCACCGAGGGTGAGCGAGCCGAAGCCGTCGGACACGATCTGCACGACCCGGCGGCGCACGCCGTCGGGCAGCGGGCGGTCGAGCACCTCAGCGGCGCCGTCGCCCGGCCCCCCGCCGTGTGTCTCCACCATCCGTCACCCCAATGTCTCAGGGCGATCCCGGGCCGGAATCGCCTTGTGCGGGGCCGCTCCGCTCAGGAGGCGGCACCCGGCCTGTCCACGAGTTCCACCTGGTCCACGGCGTTGCACCAGCGGCACCGCACCGACTCGATGGTCTCACTGAGCACCTCGCGCTCCTCCACCGTCGGCTCACCGGCCAGATCGAGGTGCACGTACTCGACGACCTTCGAGGCCCGGGTCACGTCGAAGCGGGTGAGGTTGCCGCAGAGGGTGCAGCGCCACCGCGTCGTGTCGGTCGGCAGGGGAACCGTCATCGTGGCTGTTCGCTCTCTTCCGGTGTCGGTGACGCGCCGGGCTCCCCGGGGCGTGTGGCACGTAACCCTACGGCCTGGCGGGTACCCGACGCCCGCGTGTCCACGGCGGCGAGGCGCTATGAGCCCTCGCGCCCGTTACGTCATGCTCTGTGTCCATGATCCGCAACTGGAGCAAGGCGGTCCGCACAACGGTCTCCGCGGTCGGGGCGCTGGCCGGGGCCCGCTCGCCGCGGCGCCGGGCGGCGCCGGTGACGTACACGCTGATCACGCTGTGCTGTCTGCTGTTCCTGATCAGCCCTGCAGCGGGCCTGAACCCGGTGTACGGCACCGGGGAGGAGCTGCTGGCGGCGCAGCGCGCCTACTTCCGGCGCTGGGGCGTGATCCCCGCAGAACTGTTCGAGGACTCCCCCGGATCGGCGCTCACCCCGGCCACGGCGCTGTTCGTCCACGGCAGCTGGGTGCACCTGCTGGGCAACATGCTCTTCCTCTACGTCTTCGGCGCGATGACCGAGGAACGGATGGGCCGGCTCCAGTTCGCCCTGTTCTACCTCGGCTGCGGCTACCTGGCCCTGCTGGGCTACGCGGGCGCCAACGCCCACTCCCAGGAGTCCCTGGTCGGCGCCTCCGGGGCGATCTCCGCGGTGCTCGGCGCGTTCCTGTTCCTCTTCCCGCGGGCCCGCGTGACCAGCCTCCTGCCCTTCCTCTTCTTCCTGCCGCTGCGCTTCCCGGCCTGGGTCGTGCTGCCGTTCTGGGTGACCCTTCAGTGGCTGGCGGCGGGGCGGGCCGGGGACGGGCCGGGGGTGGCGTACCTCGCGCACCTGGTGGGCTTCGGGCTGGGCTTCGCCTTCGCCTGGGTGCGGTTCGGACGTGGGACTAGAGTTGGTGGCGTTCCAGTGGCGGCGCCCGAGGGAGAGAACCAGCCGTGATCAGCGCGATCGTCCTCATCAAGACCAGCGTGGACCGCATTCCCGAGATCGCGGAGCAGATCGCCGCGCTGGAGAGCGTCAGCGAGGTCTTCTCCGTGACCGGCACCTACGACCTGATCGCCATGGTGCGGGTGAGCAAGCACGAGGACCTGGCCGAGGTCATCCCCGGCCGGATCAGCAAGATCCCGGGCGTGGAGGGCACCGACACCCACGTGGCCTTCCGCACCTACTCCCAGCACGACCTGGAAGCGGCGTTCGCGATCGGCCTGGACAACTGAGACGCGCCCCCGAAGGGGCGCGGGGCTGTATCGATGTGCGGCTCCGCCGCGTGGGCGCGACCAGTCACGACGGCGCCGCAGACGACCGACGAGCCGGGCCCCGGATGAAGAGTTCTTCACCCGCTGCTCATCCGGCCCGCCGGAATCCTCGCCCAGAATCCCAGGCATGGTCTTCTCCCGCCGCATGGCGGCCCTCGCGGCCGTCGTCCTGATCCCCCTCGGCATCGCCGCGACCAGTTTCGCCCTGACCGACAGCCCGCAGGAGCCCAGGGTCCCGGCCAAGGTGGAGCTGGAGAGCGGCTCCCCCACCCCGAAGCCGGCCTCCTCCTCGCCCGAGCCGACGCCCAGCGACCAGGTGGTGACGCGGCCGCCGGTCACCGACGGCCCTTCGGATGACGACGATGACGACGACCGGGGCGGCGACACCGACGACGGACCCGGCGACGGGTGAGCGCGAGCGCCGCCGGGTCTCGGCCCGGGTCCGCATCCTGCTGTGGCTGCTGCTCGTGATGGCCGTCGCGCTGGCCTCGGTGGCGGCGACCACCCGCTCGATCCTGCTGCGCGACACCGACCAGCGGATCAACGGCCTGCTCGCGCAGGAGGCGGGCGAGTTCGCCAACTTCGAGGAACAGGGCTTCGATCCGGAGACCGGCCGCCCCTTCACCGACCCGGGCCGGCTGCTGCGGGTCTTCCTGGAGCGGCAGTACGCCGACCTGGACGAGGAACTGGTCGGCCTGGTCGGCGAGGTGGGCAGCAGGCCCACCCAGATCATCCAGCAGCGCGAGATCCCGGTCGGCCGGCCCCTGCACGAGGACGCCGACGCCCGGCGCCGCATCTACGCCTCCCCCGACCCCACCGGCGTCCTGGACCGGCCCGAGGGCGAGATCCGCTGGGCCAAGGTCACCGTGGCCCGCTACGGCGGTGAACCGGCGGCCGCCTTCGTGGTCGCCTTCCACCCGGGGCGCGAACAGGCGCGCGCGGACGAGGTGTTCCGCGTCCTGCTCGCCATCTCCGGCGTCGCCCTGCTGATGACGACCGGCATCGCCTGGGTGGTCGCGGGCCGCATCCTGAAACCGGTGCGGCTGGTGCGCACGACCGCGGCCCAGCTCACCGAGCAGGACCTGACCCGGCGCATCCCGGTGCACGGCCACGACGACGTGGCGGCGCTCGCCGAGACGTTCAACGCCATGCTGGACCGCCTGGAGCGCGCCTTCGCCACCCAGCGCCGGTTCGTCGACGACGCGGGCCACGAGCTGCGCACGCCGATCACCATCGTGCGCGGCCACCTGGAGCTGATGGGCGACGATCCCGCGGAGCGCGAGGAGACCGTCCGCCTCGTCACCGACGAACTCGACCGGATGAGCCGCATCGTCGAGGACCTGCTGCTGCTCGCCAAGGCCGAACGCCCCGATTTCGTCACCCCCGAACCGGTGCAGCTGGCCGAACTCACCGCCGACGTCTACGTCAAGGCCCGCACCCTGGGCGACCGGGAGTGGGTGCTGGACTCGGTCGCCGACCGCGAGGCCCACCTCGACCCGCAGCGGATCACCCAGGCCTTGGTGCAGCTCGCGCAGAACGCCGTGCAGCACACCACCACCGGCCAGCGGGTCCGCATAGGCTCCCGCGCCGACGGCCCGCGCGTCGAGCTGTACGTCGCCGACTCCGGCCCCGGCGTCCAGCCGCAGGACGCCGAGGTGATCTTCGAGCGGTTCCGGCGCGGCACGGCCCGGCGCGGGGTGCGCGGCACGGGCGCCGGGCTCGGGCTGTCGATCGTCCGGGCGATCGCCGAGGGCCACGGCGGCCGGGTCGACCTGCGCACCACCGAGGGCGGCGGCGCCACCTTCGTACTCACACTGGACTGACCCCGAAGAAGAGGCTCCCATGAACCGCATCCTCATCGTCGAGGACGAGGAGCGCATCGCCTCCTTCGTCGAGAAGGGCCTGCGCGCCAACGGCTTCACCACCACCGCGGTCGCCGACGGCGACGCCGCCTACGAGTACGCCCTCACCGGGGGCTTCGACCTCGTCGTCCTGGACATCGGGCTGCCCGGCCGGGACGGCTTCACGGTCCTGCGGGAGCTGCGTGAGGCCCGGGTGACCACCCCGGTGATCGTGCTGACCGCCCGGGACTCGGTACGGGACACGGTGGCCGGTCTGGAGGGCGGCGCCGACGACTGGATGACCAAGCCGTTCCGCTTCGAGGAACTGCTCGCCCGGGTGCGGCTGCGCCTGCGCACGGCGGCCAGGGCGCCGGAGGTGACGGTGCTGAGGTCGGGGTCGCTCAGCCTCGACCTGCGCACCCGCCGGGCCCGCGCCCAGGGCCGCACGGTGGACCTGACGGCCCGTGAGTTCGTGCTCCTGGAGCTGTTCCTGCGCCACCCGGGGCAGGTGCTGTCCCGCGAGCAGATCCTGTCGCACGTGTGGGGCTACGACTTCGACCCGGGCTCCAACATCGTGGACGTGTACGTGCGGGCCCTGCGCAAGAAGCTCGGCGCCCAGCAGGTGGAGACCGTGCGCGGGATGGGCTACCGGCTGCCGACCTGGTGAAGTTCCCTTCATGTGACCCTCATTGAGGGCTCACCGCGCCCGTGGACGCTCGAGGCGTGACGTCGAACCTCCGCCTCGCGGCGGCCCTGTGCGTGGCGCTGTCCCTGTGCGCGCTGCTGGCGGTCCCCGCCAACTTCCCCGCCCTGGGCGGTGACGCGCGCCTCACCCTCGCCGTGTTCGCGCTGGCCACCTGCGCCTGGATCGGTACGCCGGTCGACGACACGTACATCGCGCTGGGTGCCGGGCTGGCGCTGACCGCGACCGGCGTCATCAGCAGCGACACCCTCTTCGGCACCCTGGGCGACGCCACCGTGTGGCTGCTGATCTGCGCGTTCGTGCTGGCCGCCGCGGTCGCCCGGACGGGGCTCGCGGGGCGGGCGGCGGCGTTCCTGGTGGGCGGGGCGCGCACGGTGCGGCAGTTGGCGCACCTGACGACGGCCGCGCTGGTCGTCACCGCCTTCGCGGTGCCGGCCACCTCGGGCCGGGCGGCGCTCGCGCTACCGGTGTTCCTCGCCCTCGCCAAGGCGCTCGCCGACCGGAAGCGACTGGTCGTGATGCTGGCGCTGCTGTTCCCGACCGTGATCCTGCTGTCCGCGGTGGCGACCCTGATCGGTGCGGGTGCACATCTGATCACGGTGTCGGTGCTGTGGGAGGCGACCGGGGACCGGATCGGCTTCACCCAGTGGCTGCTGCTCGGCCTGCCGCTGGCGGTCGCCTCCTCCCACCTCGCCGCCGAGACGGTCCTGCTGACGACCACGCGGCGCGCGGACCGCGCGGGCCCGGTCCGGATCACCGCCGAGGAGATGCAGCGGCACAGCGAGAGCCCGGTCACCGGCCCGTGGACGCAGCCGGAGAAGCGCTGCGCGCTGCTGCTGGCCACGGTGGTGGCCCTGTGGTGCGGCGAGCCCCTGCACCAGGTCTCCCCCGCCGTCGTGGCGCTGATCGGCACGGTCGTCGCCTCCTCCCCCGCGCTGGGCACCGTACGGCTCAAGGACGCGCTGAAGACCGTCCCCTGGTCGCTGCTGCTGTTCATGGCGGCCACGATGGCGATGGGCGTCGCGCTGGCCGACTCCGGTGCCGCGAAGTGGCTGGTGTCGGGGCTGCCCGCGGACGTCGCCCCGGGTGTCTTCCTCGGCGTGGTGGTCGCGGTGAGTACGGCGGCCCACCTGGTCCTGCAGTCCCGTTCGGCCCGCTCCTCCGTCCTGGTCCCGCTGGTGATCGCGGCGGCCGTCGGCGCCGGGGTCAACCCGGTCGCCGCCGCGCTCGCCTCCACGGCGGCGGCCGGGTTCTGCCACACGCTGCCGGCCTCCGCCAAGCCGGTCACGCTCTTCTCCGACGTGCCCGGCGTCCCCACCTACACCCCGCGCGACCTGCTGCGGCTGTCCGCCGTCCTGGCGCCGCTGACCGCCCTGCTCGTGCTGTTCTTCGCCGCCGCGGTCTGGCCGCTGCTCGGCGTGCCCGTGACCCGCTGAAGGAGCCGTCCGTGTCTTCTCCGTCCGTGTCCTCTCCCTCCCGTGTACTGAGCCGTGTCGTCGTCGCGCCCAGCGGCTTCAAGGAGTCCCTGTCCGCCCAGGCCGCCGCCGACGCCATCGCGGCGGGCGTCCGCCGGGTGCTGCCGGACGCCGAGATCGACCGGATCCCCCTGGTCGACGGCGGCGAGGGCACCGCCGTGGCGCTGGCCTCGGCGACCGGCGGGCGGCTGGTCGCGCTGGCCGCCACCGGGCCGGTCGGCGACCGGGTCGGCACCCACTTCGCGCTGCTCGGCGCCCGGGACACGGCGGTGGTGGAGATGGCGGCCGTCGCGGGCCTGTCCCTGGTTCCCCGCGCCCTGCGCGACCCCGGCGTCACAACCACGTACGGCGTCGGCGAGCTGGTCCGCGCCGCGCTGGACACCGGGGTGCGGCGCGTCCTGGTCGGCTGCGGCGACTCGGGCACGTCCGACGGGGGCGCGGGCGCGCTCCAGGCGCTCGGGGCCCGGCTGCTGGACGCGGACGGCTTCGAACTGGCGCCCGGCGGACGGGAGCTGAACCGCCTCGTCCGCATCGACCCGTCCGGTCTGGACGTCCGGCTGAGGGACACCGAGCTGCTGGTCGCCTGCAACCCGTACAACGTGCTGTGCGGACAGCGGGGCGTGGCCCGGGTGTTCGGACCGCAGAAGGGGGCGACGCCCGCGCAGGTCGAGGAGTTGTCGGCCGGGCTGGAGAACTGGGCGCGCGTCCTCACCCGCGACCTCGGTGTCGTCGACACCGACCTGCGTACGGGTGCGGGCACCGGCGCCTCCGGCGGTCTCGGCGCGGGTCTCGCCGCGGTCGGCGCCCGGCTGCTGCCCCGCTTCGACCTGCTCCTGGACCATGTGGACCTGGACGCCCGCCTCGCCCGCGCCGACCTGGTGCTCACCGCCGAGGGCGCCCTGGACCACCAGACGCCGCGCGGCAAGGTCCCGGCCGAGGTGGCCCGCCGCGCCAAGCTCTCCGGCCGGCCCGTGATCGCCCTGGCCGGCACGCTCGGCGAGGGCGCGCACGAGGTGCCGGGGGTGGACGCCTGCCACGGGATCATGCCGGCGCCGATGGCCCTGGCGGACGCGCTGGTGCGCGCCTCCGAACTCCTCACGGACGCCACGGAGCGGGCGTTGCGGATGGTCGTGCTGGGGTCGCGGCTGCCGGGCCGGGCGGCTCAGGCGCCGGTACCGGCCGCTGGGGCGGGAGCGGCTGAGGTGGTGTCGGGCACGCAGCGCCCGTCCTCGGTGCGGTAGTTCCACCGGGCGCCGTCGCTCACCAGTTCCCTGACGGCGTCCACGAACCGCTCGACGTGCTCGTCCGGGGTGCCCGCGCCGAAGCTGACGCGGATGGCGTTGAGGGACTTCTCGCCGGGCGCCGCCTCCGGCGCCCCGCACTCGCCCTGCGTCTGGGGGTCGCTGCCGAGCAGGGTGCGCACCAGCGGGTGGGCGCAGAACAGGCCGTCGCGCACCCCGATGCCGTACTCGGCGGAGAGCGCGGCGGCGAAGTGGGAGCTGTTCCAGCCCTCGACGACGAAGGAGAGGACGCCGACCCGGGGCGCGTCGTCCCCGAACAGGGACAGGATCCGCACCTCGGGCACCTCGGCCAGGCCCTCGCGCACCTTGCCGATCAGGTACTCCTCGCGGGCGACCAGCGTGTCGAACCCGGCCTCGGTGAGCGCCTTGCAGGCGGAGGCGATCGCGTAGGCGCCGATGACGTTGGGCGACCCGGCCTCGTGCCGCGCGGCGCTGTCGTGCCACCGCACGTCCACGCCGCCGTCCGCGCGCCGGGAGACGCTGCGGCTGGCACCGCCGCCGGCCAGGTACGGCTCGGCCTCGCGCAGCCAGTCGGCCCGCCCGGCCAGCACGCCGGAGCCGAAGGGCGCGTACAGCTTGTGCCCGGAGAAGGCGACCCAGTCCACGTCCAGGCCGGCCACCGACACCGGGTGGTGCGGGGCGAGCTGGGCGGCGTCCAGCACGATCCGGGCGCCGTGCGCGTGGGCGGCGGCGGCCAGTTCCCGCACCGGCCACAGCTCGCCGGTGACGTTGGAGGCGCCGGTGACGCAGACCAGGGCGGGCCCGTACGGCTCGCGGGCGGCGAGGGCCCGCTCCAGGGTCTCGACGGCCTGCGCGGGGGTGCGCGGGGCGTCGAGGTAGGTCACGTCGGCGTTCCGCCAGGGCAGCAGCGAGGCGTGGTGCTCGGTCTCGAAGACGAAGACCCGGCAGTGGGCGGGCAGCGCGGCGGCGAGCAGGTTCAGGGAGTCGGTGGTGGACCGGGTGAAGACCACCTGGTCCTCGTCCCGGCAGCCGAGGAACTCGGCGACGGTCCTGCGGGCGTTCTCGAACAGGTCGGTCGACAGCTGCGAGAGGTACCCGGCGCCCCGGTGGACGCTGCCGTAGTACGGGGCGTAGGCGGCCACGTCGTCCCAGACCCGCTGGAGCGCGGGCGCGCTGGCGGCGTAGTCGAGCGCGGCGTAGGTGACCTCCCCGCCGGTGACGAGCGGCACGGTGACGTCGCGGCCGAGGACGGGCAGCGGGGTGGCGACAGCGGTGGGTACGGACATGACGGACTCCCGTGAGGACCAGCGCGCAGCAGGCGCTGTGAAGTGAAGTGAGAAACGGCGTGCGGAGGCGGGGCTCTGCGCCCTATCGCATTCGCTGGTTCACGGGGGACTCCCTCAAACGACCCAGGACCCCTGGTTTCGCGAGGGGTCCGCGCTTGCCGTGGACCTTGCTGTCCACGACCTGGTCTTCACCCGGGGCACCCCGCCACGGACGGAGGGTTGCCGGACAGTCGGCCGGGGCCTCTTGACTGTCACTCATGACCTGTCGAAAAACCTAGGGGAAAGGATCGGCGCCCCGCAACCCGAGTCCGGATCGCGGGACGCACGTCACACACGGGGGCCGCTACGCGTGGCTCGCGGCCACCCAGCGGTCCAGGACGCCCTTGGCGGCGCCCGAGTCGATCGCCTCGGCCGCCCGCTCCATCCCGGCCCGCAGCTGCGCCGCCAGGGGCTCCTCGCCGGGGCTCAGGGCGACCAGGGCCGCCGCCGAGTTCAGCAGGACCGCGTCCCGTACCGGACCCGTCTCGCCGGCCAGCAGGCGGCGGGCGACATCGGCGTTGTAGGAGGCGTCGGCGCCGCGCAGCGCCTCGACCGGCACCAGCTCGATGCCGACGTCCCGCGGGTCGAAGGTCTCCTCGGTCACGCGGCCGTCGCGCACGGTCCAGACCCGGGACGTGGCGGTGGTCGTCAGCTCGTCGAGGCCGTCGTCGCCGCGGAAGACCAGGGACGAGTGGCCGCGCTCGGCGAAGACACCGGCGATGATCGGCGCCATCCGGGCGTGGGCGACCCCGATCGCCTGGGCCTTCACCCGGGCGGGGTTGGTCAGCGGGCCCAGGAAGTTGAACACCGTGCGGATGCCGAGCTGACCGCGGGCCGCCGCCACGTGGCGCAGCGCCGGATGGAACTTCACCGCGAAGCAGAAGGTGATGCCGGCTTCCTCGGCGACCTCCGCCACCCGCTTCGGCGTCAGCTCCAGGTTGACGCCGAGCTTCTCCAGGACGTCGGAGGCCCCGGACGCCGAGGAGGCGGCCCGGTTGCCGTGCTTGACGACCTTCGCCCCCGTGCCGGCCACGACGATCGCCGACATGGTGGAGATGTTGACCGTCTTGGCGCCGTCGCCGCCGGTGCCGACGATGTCGACGGTCTCCCCCGGCACCTCGATCACGTTGGCGTGCTCGTACATGGTGCGGACGAGCCCCGAGATCTCCTCGACGGTCTCGCCCTTGAACCGCAGGCCCACCGCGAAGGCGGCGATCTGTGCGTCGGTCGCCTCACCGCGCATGATCACGTCCAGCGCCCAGGCGGTGTCGTCCGCGCTCAGATCGCGGCCGTCCAGCAGTCCGTTCAGCAGGGCGGGCCAGGAGCGGTCCGCCGTGGTGTCGCCTCCAGCGGGGGTCACAGCGCTCATAGCCGCTCCTGAATCGTGTGTCGTCGACGGAATCGTGTTCCCACCCTATCCAGCCCCGGGCACGGCGAAGGGCCCCGTCCGCAGAACGGAACGGGGCCCTTCGACCGTGGTGTGGCGACGCTGGAGGGTCAGTGGTGGCCGTGGCCGCTCGTGATCTCCTTGTACTCCTCGACGGTCGGCTTCGGAATCTGCGACTCCTCGCCGTAGTAGGCCTCGCTGAGCTTGGCGCGGAGCTTCTGCGTGCCCGTCGCCCTGCGCTCGACGCCGTTCTCGTCGACCGTCGGGCCGATCTCGGCCGGCTTGTACTGCTCGTGCGCCGTGAGCGTGTGCAGCTGCTCCTGGCTGAGCGGCTCGTGCACCTCGATGAACTCACCGTGCGGCAGGCGCTTGATGATGCCGGACTCGCGTCCGTGCAGCACCTTGTCCTTGTCCCGGCGCTGGAGGCCGAGGCAGATCCGCTTGGTGGCGATGAAGGCGACGACCGGGCCGACGAAGAACGCGATGCGGACGAACCAGGTGATCGCGTTGATCGACAGGTGGAAGTGGGTGGCCCACAGGTCGTTGCCGCCACCGATCAGCAGCACGAAGTAGACCGTCAGCCAGGCGACACCGAAGGCCGTACGGGTCGGGGCGTTGCGCGGGCGGTCCAGGATGTGGTGCTCGCGCTTGTCGCCGGTGACCCAGGACTCGATGAACGGGTAGACCGCGATCGCCGCCAGGACCAGCGGGAAGATGATCAGCGGGATCAGCACGCCGAGGACGAGTGTGTGACCCCAGAAGTTGATCTCCCAGCCAGGCATCACACGGATCAGGCCCTCGGAGAAGCCCATGTACCAGTCCGGCTGGGCGCCGGTGGAGACCTGGTCGGGGCGGTACGGGCCGATGGCCCAGATCGGGTTGATCGTGGCGATGGCCGACACGACGGCGATCACACCGAAGACCAGGAAGAAGAAGCCTCCGGCCTTCGCCGTGTAGACCGGCAGCAGCGGCATGCCGACGACGTTCTTGTTGGTCTTGCCGGGACCCGCGAACTGCGTGTGCTTGTGGTAGAAGACCAGGATCAGGTGGCCCACCAGCAGGCCGAGCATGATGCCCGGCAGCAGCAGGATGTGGATCGAGTAGAACCGGGACACGAAGTCGTGGCCGGGGAACTCCCCGCCGAAGAGGAAGAACGAGATGTACGTGCCGACGATCGGCACGGACAGGATCGCGCCCTCCATGAAGCGGATGCCGGTGCCCGAGAGCAGGTCGTCCGGGAGCGAGTAGCCGGTGAAACCGGTGAACATGCCGAGGACGAGCAGCAGGAAGCCGAACAGCCAGTTGACCTCGCGCGGCTTGCGGAACGCGCCGGTGAAGAAGACGCGCATCATGTGCACGAACATGCCGGCCAGGAAGATCAGCGCGGCCCAGTGGTGGATCTGCCGGATCAGCAGACCGCCGCGGACGTCGAAGCTGATGTCCAGAGTGGAGGCGTACGCCTCACTCATCATCTGGCCCTGCAGCGGCACGTACGAGCCGTGGTACTCGACCTCGGCCATCGACGGGTGGAAGAACAGCGTCAGGTACACACCCGTGAGGATGATGATGATGAAGCTGTAGAGGCAGACCTCACCCAGCATGAACGACCAGTGGTCGGGGAAGATCTTGCGCATGTTGGCCTTGGCCAGGGAGTAGATCCCCAGCCGGCCGTCGGCCCAGTCGGCGACGCGCTCGCCGGCCGGTGCCTTCCCGCGTGAGCGGGGCGCTTCGTTGGCTGCAGTACTCATCCGCGCTCCCAGAAAGCAGGACCGACGGGCTCTTCGAAGTCGCCGAGCGCTTCGAGGTAACCCTCGTCGTTCACGCCGATGCGCAGCTGCGGCAGGGCGTGACCGGCGGGACCGAAGATGACCCGGGCGCCGTCGGCAAGGTCGAAGGTGGACTGGTGGCAGGGGCAGAGCGCGTGGTGCGTCTGCTGCTCGTACAGGGAGATCGGGCAACCGACGTGGGTGCAGATCTTCGAGTACGCCACGATGCCCTCGTGCGACCACTCGAGCTCGCGCTTGTCCTTGATGGCCTCCGGCTCCAGCCGGATGATCATCAGGGCCGCCTTGGCGATCTCGTTCTGGAAGTCCTCGTCGTGCTCCTCCAGGCCCTCGGGCATGGCGAAGGTGAGCGAACCCACCGCGACGTCGGAGGGACGCAGCGGCTCGTTGGTGTTCATGTTGACGAGGAGCTTGCCCTTGGACCACAGGGTGTGGCGGAGCTTGGTCCCGGGCAGCGGGCCGAGGTCGCGCAGCAGGACGACGCCGGAGAGCGGCACCAGGGTGAGCGCGCCCAGCATCGTGTTGCGGATCAGCTTGCGGCGCCCGATCACGGACTCCTTGGCGCCCTGCTTGAAGTCCGCGTGGACCTTGGCACGGACCTCGGGGGACGCCTCGATCGGGTGACGCTCGTCGGCGACCTCCTCGTCGGACATCAGGGTGCGGGCCCAGTGGACCGCGCCGGCGCCGATGGCGAACAGCGCGACGCCGAGCGTCATGCCGAGCGCGAAGTTCAGCGCACTGATGTGACCGAGCGGGAAGATGTAGACCGACTTGTCGACCGGGATCGCCACGAACGAGGCGATGAAGCCGATGGTGGCCAGCATCGACAGCGTGAACAGCAGGGCGACCGTGCGCTCGGACCGCTTGGCGGCCCGCTCGTCGACGTCCTGGACCCGCGGCTCGTGGGGCGGCAGTCCCGGGTCGGCGAACGGGTTGGTCTCGTCCGCGGGCCGGGCGGCCGCGCCGTGCGGGCGGTCCTGCTCTGCCGGCAGGTTCGTTTCTGGAATGTCTTGGCTACTCATGACTTCTTGGCCTTTGCGGTCCGAGCGGCGACCCAGACGGCGACGGCGATCAGCACGCCCAGTCCGAACACCCAGGCGAACAGACCCTCACTGACCGGGCCGAGTCCGCCGAGGCTGAGACCACCGGGGCTCTCGGTGTCGTCACCGTTGACCGCGTCCAGGTAGGCGATGATGTCCTTCTTGTTCTGCTCCGACAGGGTGGTGTCGGGGAAGGAGGGCATGTTCTGCGGGCCGGTCTGCATGGCCTCGTAGATGTGCTTCGGGTCGACACCCTCGAGGCTCGGCGCGTACTTGCCGTGCGTCAGGGCGCCACCCTTGCCGGTGAAGTTGTGGCACTGCGCGCAGTTGGTGCGGAACAGCTCACCACCCTTGGCGATGTCCGCGCCCTCGGGGCCGTACTTCTCCTCCGAGGGGATGGCCGGACCGGCGCCCAGCGACGCGATGTAGGCCGCGAGCTGGTCGATCTCCGCCTGGGAGTAGATGACCTTCTTCTTCGGGACCTGCGCGCCGGGCTGCTGGGCGGGCATACGGCCGGTGCCCACCTGGAAGTCGACGGCCGCGGCGCCTACGCCGACCAGGCTCGGACCGTCGCTGGTGCCCTGCCCTCCGGTGCCGTGGCAACTGGCACAGCCGACGGCGTAGAGCTTCTTGCCCTCGTCGATGGCGAGGGACTGGGCGGATTCATCGGCCTGCGCCTTGCTCGCGGGTGCGAACGCGGCGTACAGCCCCCCTGTGCATGCCAGCGCGAGGAGTAGGACGACGAGGGCCGCCAGCGGATGGCGTCGTCGTGCGGAGAGCTTTTTCACGGATTACCCCGGTGTCAGGATCTTCTGCGTCGATGCTTCTGGTATTGCGCGGGTGCGTGCCGCGACTACTTGATCAGGTAGATCGTGGCGAACAGGCCGATCCAGACCACATCGACGAAGTGCCAGTAGTAGGACACGACGATGGCGGCGGTCGCCTGCTCGTGTGTGAACCTCCGGGCCGCGTAGGTGCGGCCGAGGACCAGCAGGAAGGCGATGAGGCCGCCCGTCACGTGCAGTCCGTGGAAGCCGGTGGTCAGGTAGAACGCCGAGCCGTACGGGTCCGACGAGAGCGAGATGCCCTCGTGCTTGACCAGCTCGGTGTACTCGAACACCTGACCGCCGATGAAGATCGCACCCATCACGAAGGTGACGATGAACCACATCCGGAGCTTCTTCACGTCACCGCGCTCGGCCGCGAACACGCCGAGCTGGCAGGTGAGGGAGGAGAGCACCAGGATCGTGGTGTTCGTCGCGGAGAACGGGATGTTCAGCGCGTCGGCCTTCTCGGACCAGAAGTCCGGGCCGGTCACCGATCGCAGGGTGAAGTACATCGCGAAGAGGGCCGCGAAGAACATCAGCTCGGAACTCAACCAGATGATGGTTCCGACGCTGGTGAGGTTCGGCCGGTTGACCGACGGGTGCGCGTGCCCGGTTTCTACTGTCGTTGCTGTCGCCACGACCGACATTATGTCGGTCGCTTATCCCGCCCTCACCCCGGGGGGTGCCGTTCGGTGTGTTCCCCCTGCTTGTACGGCCCGGATGGCCCATCGAACGGCCCGTCGAAGCCCTGTCCGAACCAGTGCTGACGGGACGTTCGAGGGAGTAGCATCCGCCCCAACGGGCTACGACAGCCTTCACCGGTCTCACCGCGTATCGGAGGAAGCATGCAGGCGACCGCCACGGTGCTGGTCTACAGCGACGACTCCAACACCCGCGAACAGGTGCGGCTCGCGACCGGCCGCCGGCCGGCTCCGGACGTGCCCGTCGTCGAGTTCGTGGAGTGCGCCACCCCGGCCGCCGTGCTCAAGGAGCTGGACAAGGGCGGGATCGACGTCTGCGTGCTGGACGGTGAGGCGGTGCCCATGGGCGGCATGGGCATGTGCCGCCAGATCAAGGACGAGGTCTTCCAGTGCCCGCCGGTGCTGCTGCTCATCGCACGGCCGCAGGACGCGTGGCTGGCCACGTGGAGCCGGGCGGAGGCTGCTGTGACGCTGCCGGTGGAGCCGGTGGAGTTCGCGTCCGCGCTGGCCGCGCTGCTGCGGGAGAAGCGGCTGCAGGGGGTTTAGGGGCGCCTTCCGGCTCGGGGGTGCGGGTCGTTGTGGCAGGTGCCGCGCCGTCGTGGCTGGTCGCGCCCACGCGGCGGAGCCGCACATCGATACGGCCCCGCGCCCCTTTGGGGCGCTACACCACCGTCGGCCGCAGTCTTGCCGTGTCCTGATTGTTCGACGCCCCGGTGCCGCCCGTCAGGGCGCTGCCGGTGCGCCATTTCGCCCAGTCCATGTTCCAGTCGCCGAAGCCGTTGCCGAAGGGTTCCATCGTTTCGCCGTCGGAGTTGACGACCTGGACGAGGTCGCCCTCCTGGACCGCGTTGAAGAACCACTCCGCGTTGTCGGTGCTCATGCCGACGCAGCCGTGGCTGACGTTGGCGATGCCCTGGGAGCCGACGGACCAGGGGGCGGCGTGCACGTACTCGCCGCTCCAGGTCACGCGGGTGGCCCAGTAGACCGGCAGGTCGTACGCCTCCGACGAGCCCTCGGCGATGCCGACGGTGGTGCTGCGCATGCGTACGAAGGATTCCTTGCCGAGGACGACCTTGACGCCGTTGCGGGTCTCGAAGCCGGGCTTGCCGGTGGTGACCGGGATCTCCTTGATCGCCTCGCCGTCCTGGTAGACGGTCAGCGTGTGCGCGGAGGCGTCGGTGACGGCCACGACGCGGTCGTCCGTGGTGATCTTCAGGGGCTTGGCCTTGCCGCCCCACATCCGGTCGCCGATCTTGATGCCGTCCAGGGTGCTGTGGACCTTGATGGTGGCGTGGGCGGGCCAGTACTCCTGGGGCCGGTAGTGGAGCTTCTTGTCGTCCACCCAGTACCAGGCGCCCTGCACCGCCGGGGTGGAGTCGACCTTCAGGGCGCGCTCCACTATGGCCCGCTGCGCCGGGTCCTGGACCGGCTGGCTCAGTTCCGCCGTGACGGGCTGACCGACGCCGTACGCGCCCGCCTTGGGCCCGAAGGCGACGTCCAGGGTCTTCTTCGCGCCGGGCTTGCCGGTCTCGAAGGTGAGCACCTTGCGGCCGGGAGCCCCGTCCCCGTCCTCGGTGCTGACGCGCACCGTGTAGCTGGCGTTGGCCGCCAGCGGGGAGGTGCTGTGCCAGCGGGCGCCGTCGGCGGACAGCTCGCCCGCGACCTGGCGTCCGGTCGCGTCCATGGCCGTGACGTCCGTGATGCGCCCGTCGGCGCCCTCGGCGACCACCTCCAGGGGTTTGTCCGGGTCGGCCTTCTTCCCGGCCTCCGTGGGGCCGTTGAAGGAGATCTGGCCGGCCGCGTCGTAGGGCGTGGCGGACAGCGGGTTGTCGTCGTCACCGAGGCAGGCGGTGCCGCTCGCGCCGAGGGCGATCACCAGCAGGGTGCAGCCGACGACCGTACGCCCCCGCGCCTGGAAGTGAACCGTGATGCTCATGGCCTCACGCTAGGGAGAGACGTCAGCGGCGGCACGGTGGGTAAGCCGGAAGGGTGAGGGGCGGTACGGCAGACGAAGGGGCCCGGACGCTCCTGACGGAGTGTCCGGGCCCCTTGGTGCTCGACGCGTGCTACTGGGTGCGGTTCTCACCGCGGTAGTACTCGAAGACCCAGCCGAACAGGCCGACCAGGAGGACCGGCGCCGAGAAGTACATCACCCACCAGCCGACCGCGATGCCCAGGAAGGCGAGCGCGCCGCCGACGGCGAGCGCGAGCGGCTGCCAGCTGTGCGGGCTGAAGAACCCGACCTCGCCGGCGTCGTCCGCGACGTCCGCCTCCATGTTGTCCTGCGCACCGGCGTCGACCCGCCGCGCCGTGAAGGCGAGGTAGAAGCCGATCATGATGGCCAGGCCGAAGGCCAGGAAGAGCGCCGTGGTACCGGCCGGTTCCTTGGACCAGTAGCCGTAGACAACCGCCACGGCGAGGATGAAGACGCTCAACCAGATGAACATCTTGCCCTGGATCTTCACTTCCCGGCCTCCTTGCCGCCGGCGAGGGCCTTCTCACCGTGGCCGACGTTCTCCAGCTGGTCGATCGCGGAGATCTCGGGGTGGTGCAGGTCGAAGGCCGGGGATTCACTGCGGATGCGCGGCAGCGTGAGGAAGTTGTGCCGCGGCGGCGGGCAGGAGGTCGCCCACTCCAGCGAACGGCCGTAGCCCCACGGGTCGTCCACCTCGATCTTCTTGCCGTACTTG
>NZ_JBVISR010000010.1:0-30413 GCF_055575415.1 Streptomyces sp. NPDC034099
GCGTTGTCGTCGGTTGCCAGGGCTCCGCCCTGTCGCCCTCCTCCGCCTTGCAGCTGCACGCACCACGCCCCGCTCGGCTGGGCTGAAAGCGCAGTGACTCTCAGCCGACCTGATCCAAACGACAGGCCCTAGGTCGCCAGCGTCACCTCTCGGTGGGCCGGGTCCCTGACCTCGCCGACCAGGAGTTCCAGTACGTCCTCCAGCGCGACCAGGCCGAGCACCTTCCCGGACGCGTCCGTGACCTGGGCCAGGTGGGTCGCCGCGCGGCGCATCACCGTGAGGGCGTCGTCCAGGGGGAGTTCGGGGCGCAGCGTGGTCATCGGGCGCCACAGGTGCTGGGGGACGGCGCGGTCGGACTCCTCCAGGTCGAGGACGTCCTTGACGTGCAGGTAGCCCATGAAGGCGCCCTGGTCCGCCGCTATCGGGAAGCGCGAGTACCCGGTGCGGGCGGTGAGCGCGACGATCTCCCCGGGCGTGACCGAGGGGCTGACCGTCACCAGGGACTCGCGTCCGAGGAGGACGTCGGTGACCGGGCGGGAGCCCAGTTCCAGGGCGTCCTCCAGGCGTTCCTGTTCCTCCGGGTCGAGGAGTCCTGCCTGGCCGGCGTCCTCCACCAGGCGGTTGAGCTGCTCGCTGGTGAAGACCGCCTCGACCTCGTCCTTGGGCTCGACGTGGAAGAGCCGCAGGATGCCCTGGGCGCAGGCGCCGAGCGCCACGGTGATGGGCCTGCACAGGCGGGCGAAGGCGACGAGGCCGGGGCTGAGCCACAGCGCGGCCTTCTCGGGGGCGGCCATCGCGAGGTTCTTCGGGACCATCTCGCCGATGACGAGGTGGCAGAAGACCACGGCGGCCAGCGCGATGACGTAGCCGAGCGGGTGGATCATGCCGTGCGGCAGGTGGATCCACTCGAAGACCGGCTCCAGCAGGTGGGCGACGGTCGGTTCGGCGACGGCGCCGAGGGTCAGCGAGCAGACGGTGATGCCGAACTGGGCGGCGGCCATCATCTGCGGCAGCCGTTCCAGGCCGTACAGCACCTGTCGGGCGCGGGCGGTGCCGAGGGGTTCGATCTGGCTGCGGCGCACGGAGACGAGGGCGAACTCGGCGCCGACGAAGAAGCCGTTGGCGAGCACGAGCAGCGCGGCGAAGAGGAGTTGCAGGACGCTCATCGGACGGCCTCCAGGGCGGAGACCGCGGCGGTGCGCACCAGTCGTATCCGCTCGGCGCGGTAGTGGCCGACCTGGCGGACGGAGAGCCGCCAGCCGGGCAGTTCCGCGCGGTCCCCGACGGCCGGGATGCGGCCGAGCAGGTCGGCGACGAGTCCGGCCACCGTCTCGTACGGGCCCTCGGGCGCCTCCAGGCCGACGCGGCGCAGAGCGTCCACCCGGCAGCTGCCGTCGACGTCCCAGGCGGGGCGTCCCTCCTCGGGCGGAGCGGGGGCTAGTTCGGGCACGTCGAGGCCGTCGTGCTCGTCGCGGACCTCGCCGACGATCTCCTCGACGATGTCCTCCAGGGTGACGACGCCGGCCGTGCCGCCGTACTCGTCGACCACGACCGCGATGGGCTGCTCGCTGCGCAGGCGGGTGAGCAGGGGCCGTACGGGCAGGGACTCGGGGACGAGCAGCGCGGGGCGGGCGATCCGGCCGGCCGGGGTGCGCAGCCGGTCGTGCACGGGGACCGCGAGGGCGTCCTTGAGGTGCACCATGCCGACGATCTCGTCGATCTTCTCCCGGTAGACGGGGAAGCGGGACAGACCGGTGGCGCGGGTCAGGTTGACGACGTCCTCGGCGGTGGCCGAGGAGTGCAGGGCGCTGACCTTCACCCGGGGGGTCATGACGTGCTGGGCGGTCAGTTCGCCGAGGGAGAGGGTCCGTACGAAGAGGTCGGCGGTGTCCTGTTCCAGGGCGCCGGCCCGGGCCGAGTGCCGGGCCAGGGAGACCAGTTCACCGGGGGTGCGGGCGGAGGCCAGTTCCTCGGCGGGTTCGACGCCCAGGGCGCGGACCAGGCGGTTGGCCACGGTGTTGAGCGCGGCGATCACCGGGTGGAAGAGCCGGGCGAAGGCGTGCTGGGGGCCGGCGACGAAACGGGCGACCTGGAGCGGCTTGGACACCGCCCAGTTCTTGGGCACCAGCTCGCCGATCACCATCTGGACCGCGGAGGCCAGCAGCATGCCGACGACGACCGACACACCGGACACGGCCCCGTCGGGGACGCCGATCGCCGTGAACGGGCCGTCGAGCAGCCGGGCGAGCGCCGGTTCGGCGAGCATGCCGACGACGAGGGAGGTGATGGTGATCCCGAGCTGGGTGCCGGAGAGCTGGAAGGACAGCTCCTTGAGGGACTCGACGACCCGGTGGGCGCGCCGGTCGCCGGCCGCGGCGGCCTGCTCGGCGTCGGGCCGTTCGACGGTCACCAGGCCGAACTCGGCCGCGACGAAGAAGCCGTTGGCGAGGATCAGCAGGAACGCGGCTGCCAGAAGCAGCAGGGGGGTGGTCATGATGCCGCCGCCTGTGGGGTGTCACAGCAGGGGGCGGCGCAAGTACTGCAGGACGATCCGTCCATCGCCGGAGGGAGTCACTCCTCGGGTAGCAGGAACCCCGCGCACCGGGCGGAGCGACGGGGGCGGGGACGCGACGGCCGCGTCCGCGTTCCCAGATTAATCACGAAAAGGGTGCCCGCGGCAGGGTCGGCGGCGCGCCGTCAGTCACGTGGAGCCTCGGGGAGGGCACCGGAGCGGGCCTCCACGAGGTCGCGCAGGGCGCGTGCGTCGGCGAGGGCGCGCTGCCTGGCGATGCCCGGCTGGATGCCGAGCGCGGGCAGGCTGGTGCCGTCGCTGAGGTCGAGGAAGACCCAGGGGTCGCCCTGGCGGAGGTTGACCCGGAGGATCTCGGGCCAGACGAGGTGACGCCTGGCGGTCAGGTTGACCACGGTCACACCCGTCTCGTCGGCGACGACCCGGGGCCGGGCCAGCAGGAGCAGCACGGCGGCCAGGACGAGGGCGGTGAACACGAAACTGAGGCGCTCGCCGGGGCCGAGGCCGTCCAGCACCATCCCGACCGCCGTGATGGTCGCGAAGGCGAGGACCGCGAGGACGATCAGGACGGCACGGGTGCGGCCAGGACGGAAGGTGACGGGCAGGGCCGGCAGGTCGTCCGGCGTGGTGTCGGGCATGGTGTGGCTCCGGGTCGTGCTCCGGGAGGGGGGTCTGTCCGGCGGATCAGGTCGCAGGAAAGACACGGCACCTCATTGACGCTGGTGAGCGGGGTCTGGTGCGTGCAGCTGCAAGGCGGAGGAGGGCGACAGGGCGGAGCCCTGGCAACCGACGACAACGCCGCAGATGCGCGTGCCAGACCCCGCGTCTGCGGCATGATCCGCCGGACAGGCCCCAGGGGGTCAGAGCCGGCAGGCGTGGATGGCCGTGGTCAGGATGGCCCGGGCGCCGATCTCGTACAGGTCGTCCATGATCCGCTGGGCCTCCTTGGCCGGGACCATCGCGCGGACGGCGACCCAGCCCTCGTTGTGCAGCGGGGACACGGTCGGCGACTCCAGGCCGGGGGTGAGGGCGACGGCCTTCTCCAGCTGCTCCACCCGGCAGTCGTAGTCCATCATCACGTAGGTCCGGGCCACCAGGACGCCCTGGAGTCGGCGCAGGAACTGCTGGACCTTGGGCTCGGTGGTGTCGTCGGGCTCGGCGTTCGAGCGGCGGATGACGATGGCCTCGGACTTCATGATGGGCTCGCCGAAGACCTCCAGGCCCGCGTTGCGCAGGGAGGTGCCGGTCTCGACGACGTCCGCGATGACCTCGGCGACGCCGAGCTCGATGGCGGTCTCGACGGCGCCGTCGAGGTGGACGACGGAGGCGTCGACGCCCTGCTCGGCGAGGTGGGCGGCGACGATGCCCTCGTAGGAGGTGGCGACGGTGCGGCCCTTGAGGTCCGTGACGCCGTTCGCGGTGCCCGGCTTGCCGGCGAAGCGGAAGGTGGAGCGGGCGAAGCCGAGCGGGAGGATCTCCTCGGCGTCGGCGCCGGAGTCGATCAGCAGGTCGCGGCCGGTGATGCCGATGTCGAGCTTGCCGGAGGAGACGTAGATCGCGATGTCGCGGGGGCGGAGGTAGAAGAACTCGACCTCGTTGGTCGGGTCGACGATCCGCAGTTCCTTGGCCTCGCGGCGCTGCTGGTAGCCGGCCTCATGCAGCATCTCCCCCGCGGGGCCTGACAGGGAACCCTTGTTGGGGACGGCGATGCGCAGCATGAGGTCGGCTTCCTTTGCGTGAAGGGGTGGGGAAAGGGGGGTGCGGTGGCTTACAGGTGGGCGTAGACGTCGTCCAGGGAGATGCCGCGGGCGACCATCATCACCTGGACGTGGTACAGCAGCTGGGAGATCTCCTCCGCGGCGGCGTCCTTGCCCTCGTACTCGGCGGCCATCCAGACCTCGGCGGCCTCCTCGACGACCTTCTTGCCGATGGCGTGGACCCCCTTGTCCACCAGTTCGGCGGTGCGGGAGGTGGCGGGGTCGCCGTTGGCGGCCTTGTGCTGGAGCTCGGTGAAGAGCTCCTCGAAAGTCTTCTTGGACATGGTGCCGCCCACTTTACGCGTAGTGCCGACCGGCCTAACGCCACGGTTCGGATACCGAGCGGAGCGTGGCCGCCGTGGCGACGGCCGCGGTCACCGCCTCGTGTCCCTTGTCCTCGCTGGAGCCCTCGATGCCGGCCCGGTCCAGGGCCTGCTCCTCGGTGTCGCAGGTGAGGACGCCGAAGCCGACGGGCACGCCGGTCTCGACGGACACCTGGACCAGGCCCTGGGTGACGCCCTGGCACACGTAGTCGAAGTGCGGGGTGCCGCCGCGGATGACGACGCCGAGGGCGACGATCGCGTCGTAACCGCGGCCCGCGAGGACCTTGGCGACCACCGGCAGCTCGAAGCTGCCGGGGACCCTGAGCAGGGTCGGCTCGTCGATCCCCAGCTCGTGCAGGGCGCGCAGGGCGCCGTCCACCAGTCCGTCCATCACCTTGTCGTGCCACTGCGACGCGATCACGGCGACCCTGAGGTCCCCGACGTTGCGTACGGACAGTTCCGGTGCACCCTTGCCGCTCACGTGTCTCCTCGTCGTACTTGCTTACTGGTTGCCGCAGGTGGACACGGGGGTCGTGTCCAGCCAGGGCAGGTCGTGTCCCATCCGGTCCCGCTTGGTGCGCAGGTAGCGGAGGTTGTGCTCGCCGGCCTGGACGGGCATGGGTTCGCGGCCGCTGACCGTGACGCCGTGCCGTTCCAGGGCCTCGCTCTTGTCCGGGTTGTTGGTCATCAGGCGGACGGCGCGTACCCCGAGGTCCCGGAGGATCTGGGCGCCGGCGCCGTAGTCGCGGGCGTCGGCGGGCAGGCCGAGTTCCAGGTTGGCGTCGAGGGTGTCCCGGCCGCGCTCCTGGAGTTCGTAGGCGCGCAGCTTGGACATCAGGCCGATGCCGCGTCCCTCGTGGCCGCGCAGATAGACGACCACGCCCCGGCCCTCGGCCTGGATGCGGTCCAGGGAGGCGTCGAGCTGGGGTCCGCAGTCACAGCGCTGGGAGCCGAAGACGTCTCCGGTGAGGCACTCGGAGTGGACGCGGACCAGGACGTCCCCGCCGTCGCCGAGGTCGCCGTGCACGAGGGCGATGTGCTCGACGCCGTCGACCGTGGAGCGGTAGCCGTACGCCGTGAACTCGCCGTGCCGGGTGGGCAGTCGGACCTCGGCCACGCGGCTGACGGTGGGCTCCTCGCTGCGCCGGTAGGCGACGAGGTCCTCGATGGAGATGATCGTCAGGCCGTGCTTGCGGGCGAACGGGATCAGCTCGGGCAGCCGCAGCATGCGCCCGTCCTCGCCGGCGATCTCCACGATGGCGCCGGCCGGGCGCAGTCCGGCGAGGCGGGCGAGGTCGACGGCGGCCTCGGTGTGTCCGTTGCGGACGAGCACGCCGCCGGGGCGGGCGCGCAGCGGGAAGACGTGCCCGGGGCGGACCAGGTCGGTGGGTTCGGCGGCGCCGCTCGCCAGGAGTCGGAGGGTGGTGGCGCGGTCCGAGGCGGAGATGCCGGTGCTGACGCCGTGGGCGGCGGTGGCGTCCACGGAGACGGTGAAGGCGGTCTTCATCGACTCGGTGTTGTCGTCGACCATCTGCGGGAGCCGGAGCCGGTCCAGTTCCCCGCCCTCCATGGGCGCGCAGATCAGACCGCGGCACTCGGTCATCATGAAGGCGACGATCTCCTCGGTCGCCTTCTCGGCGGCGATGACGAGGTCGCCCTCGTTCTCGCGGTTCTCGTCGTCGACGACCACGACGGGGCGGCCCGCGGCGATGTCCGCGACGGCCCGCTCGACCGGGTCGAGGGAGAGGTCGTCGATGCCGTCGGGGCTGTAGAGGATCGGTGCCGAAGTCATGCGGGCGCTCCTTCGGGGAGGGGGCGGGCCGCGTTGCGCGAGCGCAGCCACCAGTCGCGCAGGCCCCACAGGACGAGCGCGCCGTAGAGGACGTAGACGAAGCCGGAGAAGGCGAAGCCGTTGGCGAAGTTCAGCGGGACGCCGACGAGGTCGACCAGCAGCCAGGCGAACCAGAACTCGACCATGCCGCGGGCCTGGGCGTACATGGCGACGACGGTGCCCACGAAGATGTACGCGTCCGGCCACGGGTCCCAGGACAGGGTGGGGTAGGCGGTGAACAGGGCGCCCACCGCGAGGGTGCCGACGGCGGCCGCGGCGACCAGCGCACCGCGCTCGCGCCAGGTGGCGAACCGTACGGCGACGGAGCCGTCCTGGGTCTGTCGCCGGCCGCGGTTCCACTGCCAGAAGCCCCAGGCGGCGACGACCATGACGACGATCTGCTTGCCCGCGCTGCCCGAGAGGTGGGCGGTGGCGAAGGCCGCGAAGAGGACCAGCCCGGAGACGAACTGCACGGGCCAGGTCCAGATCGAGCGCCGCCAGCCGAGGGCGAGGCCGAGCAGACCGATCACGTTGCCGATCATGTCGGACCACTTGATGTGCTGGTCGAAGAGCGTGAACGCCTCGGAGTTGAGCCAGTTCACCGGGCTTCTCCCTGTTCGACGTGGCCGCCGAGCAGCCGCTCGACGTACTTCGCGATGACGTCGACCTCGAGGTTGACCGGGTCGCCGGGCTGCTTGATGCCCAGCGTGGTCAGGGCGAGGGTGGTGGGGATGAGGCTGACGGTGAAGAAGTCGGGTCCCGCGTCGACGACGGTGAGGCTGATGCCGTCGACGGTGATGGAGCCCTTCTCCACGACGTAGCGGGCGAGGTCGGCGGGCAGCGAGATCTTGACGATCTCCCAGTGCTCGGAGGGCTTGCGCTCCAGGATCTCGCCGGTGCCGTCGACGTGGCCCTGCACGATGTGGCCTCCGAGCCGGGCGCCGACGGCGGTGGGCCGCTCCAGGTTGACCCGGGAGCCGACGGCGAGGGCGCCGAGGCTGGAGCGGTTCAGGGTCTCGGCCATCACGTCGGCGGTGAACTCGTCGCCCTCGTGGTCGACGACCGTGAGGCAGACGCCGTTGACGGCGATGGAGTCGCCGTGGCGGGCTCCTTCGGTGACCGCGGGCCCGCGCAGGCGGAAGCGACAGGCGTCGTCGAGGGTCTCGACGGCGGTGATCTCGCCCAGCTCTTCGACGATTCCGGTGAACACTTCCCGGGTCCTCCTGCCTCTTCGGGCACGGACTCCGGGGCTGTCGGAACGACAGAGTCACGGACGAGGACACCGGGAGCGACGCCGGACAGGACGCACCCCTGACGGGCACGCCCAGAAATCGGCGGCGCGCACGTATGCTCGCCCGCCGCGCACTGCCTCCCATCCGGACTTTAACCGTCGGTCCAGGAATTTCACCTGGTCAACCGGTCGCTGGAAGCGACCGGGTCGCGGACTGTAACCGCCGGTTCGGACTTTCACCGACCCCGGAGTGCGCTGCTTCTGGTACACGGCCAGTGTGCCACGACTGATCCCCGCCCATGCGGACGGAGTGTGTGGAGTGGCTCACAGAACGCTCCGTCCGGACCGGGCCCCCACCCAGGACCGCCCCAACCGGGCCGCCATCCACCCGCATTGAGATTGGTCCATACCTATTGACTCACTGGTCTAGTCCTCTCTAGGGTCTGCGCAACTTCCGTGGAGAGGAACCGACTGTGCCTTCCCCGTCACGCTCCAGATCCCGCCACAGAGTGGGGCCGGCCCTGTCCGCCGCCGTCGCCGCCGTCGCCGGCCTGCTGCTCGCCGGCCTCCCGGCGACCGCCTCGCAGGCCGCCGACCAGGAGTCCTGCCGCCCCGACGGTCTCTACCAGACCCCCGGTGCCGACGTCCCCTACTGCTCGGTCTACGACTTGGCGGGCCGGGAGAAGATGGGCGCCGACCACCCGCGCCGGGTGATCGGGTACTTCACCGGCTGGCGCACGGGCAAGGACGGGAAGCCGGCGTACCTCGCCCCGGACATCCCGTGGGACAAGATCACCCACATCAACTACGCCTTCGCGCACGTCGACGGCGGCAACAGGCTCTCCGTCGGCTCGGACGGCGAGAAGAACGCGGCGACCGGCATGACCTGGCCCGGGGTCGCGGGCGCCGAGATGGACCCGGGTCTCCCCTACAAGGGCCACTTCAACCTGCTCAACAAGTTCAAGAAGCAGCACCCGGACGTCAAGACGATGATCTCGGTGGGCGGCTGGGCCGAGACGGGCGGCTACTTCGCGGACGACGGATCGCGCGTGGACTCGGGCGGCTTCTACTCGATGGCCACCAAGGCGGACGGCTCCGTCAACCAGGCCGGTATCGACACCTTCGCGGACTCGGCGGTCGACTTCGTCAGGAAGTACGGCTTCAACGGCGTCGACATCGACTACGAGTACCCGACGACGATGAAGGACGCGGGCAACCCGCTCGACTGGTCCTTCGCGAACGGCCGCCGGGCCGGTCTGGTCAAGGGCTACGCGGCGCTGATGAAGACGCTGCGCGAGAAGCTCGACCGCGCGGGCGCCGCGGACGGCAGGCACTACCTCCTCTCCGTGGCGGCGCCGTCCTCCGGGTACCTGCTGCGCGGCATGGAGACCTTCCAGGTCCAGAAGTACCTGGACTACGTCAACATCATGTCGTACGACCTGCACGGCGCCTGGAACGAGTACGTCGGCCCGAACGCCTCGCTCTTCGACGACGGCAGGGACGCCGAGCTGGCCGCCGCGGGTGTCTACGGCAGCGCCCAGTACGGCGGCGTCGGCTACCTCAACACCGACTGGGCCTACCACTACTTCCGCGGCTCCATGCCGGCCGGCCGCATCAACATCGGCCTGCCGTACTACACCCGCGGCCACAGGAACGTCCAGGGCGGGACCGACGGCCTGTGGGGCAGGGCGTCCGCCTCCTCCTGTCCGGCGGGCTCCGGCCTGGCCAAGTGCGGGGACGGCGCTGTCGGCATCGACAACCTCTGGCACGACCTCGACACCGACGGGAAGGAATCCCCGGCGGGCTCCAACCCGATGTGGCACGCCAAGAACCTGGAGAAGGGCATCGTCGGCGACTACGTCACCGACTACGGCTTCCCGGCGGACACGAAGCTGACGGGCACCTACGCCCGCAAGTACGACGCGACGCTGGTCGCCCCCTGGCTGTGGAACGCCGAGAAGAAGGTCTTCCTCTCCACCGAGGACGAGCAGTCGGTCGGGGCCAAGGCCGACTACGTGGCGGACCGCGGCATCGGCGGCACGATGGTCTGGGAGCTGGCCGGCGACTACGGCTGGAACGCCGCCAAGGGCCAGTACGAGCCGGGCGACACCCTCACCTCCCTGATGTACGACACGTTCAGGTCGGCCGCGCCGTACGGGGCGAAGAAGTCGGACGCGGACCTGCCGGCGGAGGCCGTGAACGTGGACGTGGAGTTCACGGACTTCAAGCTGGGCGACTCCAACTACCCGATCACGCCCAGGCTGCGGATCACGAACCGCACGAAGACCGCGCTGCCGGGCGGCACGGAGTTCCAGTTCGACTACGGGACCTCGGCCCCGGGGAACGCCTCCGACCAGTCCGGTTTCGGCACCAAGGTCATCAGGAGCGACCACACCGGCGGCAACGTGGGCGGGCTGAAGGGTGACTTCCACCGGGTGTCGCTGAAGCTGCCGGCGTGGCAGTCGCTGGCGCCGGGCGCGACCGTCGACCTGTCGTTCAACTACTACCTGCCCGTGTCGACCCCGTCGAACTGGACGGTGACGATCGGCGGCACGGCGTACGCCCTGGCCGGCGACCTCGCCCGGGGCACGACCGTGGTGGACCCGGGGACGCAGACGCCGACCCCCACACCTACGCCGACGGGCACCCAGTCCCCGGGGCCGAGCCCCAGTCCGACGGACGGCACCGGACAGTGCGCCGTCCCGGCCTGGGACGCGGCCGCGTCGTACGGCGGTGGCATCACGGTGTCCCACCGCGGGCACACGTGGAAGTCCAAGTGGTGGACGAAGGGCGAGGAGCCCGGAACCACCGGCGAATGGGGTGTCTGGCAGGACCTCGGCGCCTGCTGACCCCACCCGAACGGGCCCGGCGGCGGTGACGAAGGCCCTTGCCCGCCGTCGGGTCCCCCGACGCACCCTGCCGGGCTCCGGCAGGGTGCGCGGTCCTTCGGGCTGCGCGACGGTGTGAGGGGCGGGCCGCGTTGCGCGAGCGCAGCCACCAGTCGCGCAGGCCCACAGGACGAGCGCGCCGTAGAGGACGCAGACGAAGCCGGAGAAGGCGAAGCCGTTGGCGAAGTTCAGCGGGACGCCGACGAGGTCGACCAGCAGCCAGGCGAACCAGAACTCGACCATGCCGCGGGCCTGGGCGTACATGGCGACGACGGTGCCCACGAAGATGTACGCGTCCGGCCACGGGTCCCAGGACAGGGTGGGGTGGACGGTGCTGCGGGCCACCCAGTCCCACGACCTGGTGGTGCAGGTGCTCCAGGCCCTGGCCAAGGCCCCGGTCGTGGTGCTGCCGGCCCGTGTCTCGGACCAGCCGGTGGAGGTGGCGGAGGTCGCGGACCGGCTCGCCGGACTGGCCGTGGGAGCGCCCGCCGGGCGGGGGCCGGATCTGGGCGGTCCCGAGGTGCGCACCTTCGAGTCGTTGGCCCCTGCCTGTCTGGGCGCGACGGGCCGTGGTGAACGTGCCGCTCGCGGGGAAGACTTACCGCGCGTTCCGCGCGGGCGGGCACCTCGCACCCGAGTACGCGGTCGGCGAGGGCACGTTCGAGGAGTACCCGGCGGTGCGGTTCGACGGTGGGGAGGGCGGGCGGCGCGGATGAGCGGACGGACGTGGCTGCGGGCGGGGCTGGCCGTGCTCGCGGGCGGCCAGGTGGTGCTGGGGCTGTGGATCCTGCTGCTGCCCGAGCTGTTCTGGAAGTGGCCGTGGGTGTCGCACCTGCCGCCCTACAACGAACACCTGCTCCGGGACTTCGGCGGGGCGAGCCTCGCGCTCGCCGTGGTGCTGTGCGCGGCGGTGGCGACGATGGAGCGCCGCCTGGTACTGACGGCGCTGGTCGCCTACCTGGTCTCCTCCGTCGCCCACCTCCTGTTCCACGCCCGGCACCTGGAGCCTTTGTCGGTGGCGGGTGCCGCGGGTTTCATGGTGCTGCTGGGGACGGCGGTGCTGCTCCCGGCGGTACTGGTGTGGCTGGCGGCGGACCGCTCGGCGTTCCACGAGCCGGCCGCCGCAGAACGACGGCCGGCTTCCTGAGCACGCCCCTTCCCGGCCGTCGACGGCAGTGACCGCCCCGGTGTCACGCCCCTGCACGCCGCTCCGCCGGGACGAGCGCACTCGCGCCCCGGGTAGCCGGTCGCCCGCCATGATCCCTCCCCGCGGGGCGGACCAGCCCGCCCCGGGCGCCGCGGGCTAGCGCTCCGGCGGTGCGAAGAGTTCGTCCTGGGCGCGGTCGCGGGCGGTCAGCAGGGCGCCGCGCAGTACCGCGCCGCCGCCCAGGGCGCTCGGCCGTACCTCCGTGGCCAGCGGGGACATCCGGGTGAGGCGGTGCTGGACGCGGTCGGCGAGGGCGGCGGCGCCGGCCTGGCCGATCTCACCGGCGAGGACCAGGCAGCCGGGGTCGAGGACGGAGACGACGGCGGCGGCGCCGAGGACGACCCGGTCGGCGAGCGCGTCGAGGAACCGCTCGGCGCCCGGGTCGTCACCGGACGCCGAGCGGCGTACCGCCTCCCGGACCAGCGCGGCGGCGTGCGGCTCGGGCCCGGTGGGCCGTGCCGTCACGCCGTGCTCCGCCGCGAGGGCGGTGACCGCCGCCGAGCCCGCCACGGAGTGGAAGCCGCCGTCGCAGTCGGTGGCGGAGGGCAGGCCCGCGGTGCCCGGCACCGGCATGAAGCCGATCTCGCCCGCGCCTCCGGAGACGCCCCGGCGCAGGGTGCCGTCCAGGACGACGGCGGCGCCGATGCCGAGGCCGAGCCAGAGCAGGACGAAGGTCTCGCGGTCCCGGGCGGCACCGTCGCGCTGTTCGGCCAGAGCGGCGAGGTTGGTCTCGTTCTCGACGCCGACCCGCGCCTCGGGGAACTTCTCCTGGAGCGCCGCCATCAGGCGGCGGTGCCACTCGGGCAGCCCGCTGGAATCCCGGAGTTCGCCGCCGACCGGGTCGATCAGGCCGGGCGCGCCGATCCCGACGGTGTGCAGCCGGTCGGCGCCGGCCTCCTTCACCGCGCGCTCGACCAGGCTCACCGCCTGTTCCACCGCGGGACCGGTGCCGGAGTGGTCGTCGATCGGCACGGAGCCCTCGGCGAGGACCCGGCCGAGCAGGTCGGAGACGAGCACGGCGACGCCCCGGGTGCGCACGTCGAGGGCGGCGAGGTACGCGCGCTCGGCGACGATCCCGTACAGCTTGGCGTTGGGGCCGCGGCGCTGCTCGCCGGACTCCCCCGCCACCTCGATCAGTCCGGAGGCGGTGAGGCGTTCGACGAGGTCGGCGACGGTGGGCCGGGACAGGCCGGTCAGCTGCTTCAACTGCCCTGCCGTCAACGGTCCTTCCCGTTGGAGCAGGTGCAGGGCGAGCCGGTCGTTGATGGCCCGGGCGGTGCTCGGGGATGCGGGCATGCCGGGATCCTTCCAGATCGGCGGCGCGGGGGCCCACGCCGGTAATCCACTATCTATCAGGCAGGCTCCCTGATAGTTTACGCCGCGGACTGAAGGACACGAAGGGGTGGACCATGAGCACAGCGACCTACGGGCGACGCGAGGTGAAGCACGCCCGGTACGCCGTCGCGGCCGTCTTCGCCGTGCACGGCTCCGTCACCGGCTCTTTCGCGACCCGCGTGCCGTGGATCCAGGACCACGCCGGCGTGAGCGCGGGCCAGTTGGGGCTGGCGCTCGCCTTCCCGGCGCTCGGCGCGTCCCTCGCCATGCCGCTGGCCGGGAGCGTCAGCCACCGCTTCGGCGCCCGTACCGCCCTGCGCGGTCTGCTGGCCCTGTGGACACTGGCGCTGGTCCTGCCCTCCCTCGCCACGAACCTGCTCACCCTCTGTCTCGCGCTGTTCGTCTACGGCGCCACGGCGGGCATGTCGGACGTGGCGATGAACGCCCTGGGCGTCGAGATCGAGAACCGTCTCGACAAGTCGATCATGTCCGGGCTGCACGGCATGTGGAGCGCGGGCGCGCTGATCGGTTCGGCGGCCGGCACACTCGCCGCCCACCTGGGGACGGACGCCCGGACCCACCACATCCTGGCCGCCGCGGTGCTGACCGTGGCGGGCCTGGTCGCCTGCACCTGGGTGCTGGACCTCCAGCCCGCCGAGGACGAGGACCCGCCGCCGCGTTTCGCGCTGCCGCCCAGGTCGGCGCTGCTGATCGGCGCGGTCGGGTTCTGCGCGGTGTTCGCGGAGGGCGCGAGCCTGGACTGGTCCGCGGTCTATCTGCGGGACGAGCTGGAGACCTCGGCCGGTCTGGCGGCGGCCTGCACGACGGGCTTCACGCTGACGATGGCGCTGGCCCGGCTCGCCGGCGACAAGGTGGTGGACCGGTTCGGCGCGGTGCGCACCGTCCGGGTGAGCGGCGTGCTGGCCACCCTCGGCGGTCTGCTCGTCGTGGTCGGCGGCCATCCGGCGGTGGCGATGTCCGGCTTCGCGCTGATGGGCCTCGGCATCGCCGTGGTCGTCCCGCTGTGCTTCGCCGCGGCCGGCCGGGCCGGCTCCAACCCGAGCCTGGCCATCGCGGGCGTCGCCACCATCACGTACACCTCGGGCCTGGTCGCGCCGAGCGCGATCGGCGGTCTGGCCCAGGCGACCAGTCTGGTGGTGTCGTTCGGTCTGGTGACCCTGCTGGCCTGCTGCCTGGTGGTGTTCGCGCGGGTGCTGAAATCCGGGGACCGGAACCGCCCGAAGATCAGTCCGCCGGTCGCAGAAGTGCCCGGCCGGCAGTCCTGAACGCCTCGCTCCACGGCGCCGGGCGCAGCGTCCGGGAGTCCAGCCGGACCAGCACCCGGGTGCCGCGGGCGTAGGTGGTGGCGCCGTCCGCCGAGCAGAACCGGAAGCCGTAGGTCAGCCCGGTGGTGCCGAGCCGGTCCAGCCACAGGTGGACGGCGTACGTGCCGGGCCGGGTGACCGGCGCCTCGTAGCCGATCGTCAGTTCCCTGACCGCGTTGCAGGCGTCCCCGGCCGTCGCCCAGTCACCCTCGAACCGGACGCCGTACCCGGCCCACAGCTCCGTCCAGGCCCGCTCGACCATCACCGGGTAGCGGGCGTTGTGCAGCAGTCCGAGCGCGTCCAGGTCGTCGAAGTGGACGGTGACGGGGACGAGCCGGCCGTGGGACAGGGCGGGGGCGGTGGGGGCTTCGGCGGTCACGGGCGGGGCTCCTGGTCGTGCTCGGGTGTGCTCGGTACGGCGGTTCCCCTCATCCTAAGCGGACGCTCAGGAGACCCGTCGGGGAAGGGTGCAGGTCAACCGCACGGCCGGCACCCCTGACAATGGTCCGGTCAGACCTCGGTACAGAGAAAGCGAAACCTCACCATGGACCTCGGCGTGCGTTGGAAGCTGCACGGGGACGGCAAGGTGCCCGCCCCCGGAGCGGTGGTCCGCCCCGACGAACGGCTCTCGTGGCCCCGCACGGCCGGGCTGGGCGCCCAGCACGTGGTGGCCATGTTCGGGGCGTCGTTCGTGGCTCCGGTCCTGATGGGCCTGGACCCCAACCTCGCCATCATGATGTCGGGCGTGGCGACCGTCATCTTCCTGCTCGCCACCCGCGGCCGGGTGCCCAGCTACCTCGGCTGCTCGCTCTCCTTCGTCGGCGTCGCCGCGGTGATCCGGGCCCAGGGCGGCACCAGTGCCACGGTCACCGGCGCGGTCCTCGTCGTCGGAGTCGCGCTGTTCCTGGTGGGACTCGCCGTGCAGCGGTTCGGGGCGCGGATCATCCACGCCGCGATGCCGCCGGTGGTCACCGGCGCCGTGGTGATGCTGATCGGCTTCAACCTGGCCCCCGTGACCGCGTCCACCTACTGGCCGCAGGACCAGTGGACGGCGCTCCTGGTGATGCTCTTCACCGGTCTGGCCGTGGTGTGCCTGCGCGGCTTCTGGTCCCGGATCGCGATCTTCCTGGGGCTGGTCTTCGGGTACGTCCTGTCCTGGGCCCTCGACCGGATCTTCGGGAAGATCCACTCGGTGGACGGCAGCGGCAAGCTCACCGACCACTGGCGGCTGGACTTCTCCGCCGTGGGCCGGGCCGACTGGATCGGACTGCCGACCTTCCACGGGCCGAGCTTCGAGTGGTCGGCGATCCTGGTCGCCCTGCCGGTCGTCATCGCCCTGATCGCGGAGAACGCCGGGCACGTCAAGGCGGTCGGCGAGATGACCGGCGACAACCTGGACGACCGGCTCGGCACGGCGATCTCCGCCGACGGCATCGGCTCGGTGCTCTCCACCGCCGTCGGCGGTCCGCCCAACACCACGTACTCCGAGAACATCGGCGTGATGGCCGCGACCCGGGTCTACTCGACGGCCGCCTACTGGGCCGCGGCGGGCTTCGCCCTGCTCTTCGGCCTCTGCCCGAAGTTCGGCGCGGTCGTCGCGGCGATCCCCGGCGGCGTGCTCGGCGGCATCACCGTCATCCTCTACGGCATGATCGGCCTGCTCGGCGCCCAGATCTGGATCAACGCCGGGGTGGACCTGCGCAACCCGCTGAACCTGGTACCGGCCGCCGCGGGCATCATCATCGGCGTCGGCAACGTCAGCATGGAGTTCACCGACACCTTCTCCCTGAGCGGCATCGCGCTCGGCACCCTGGTCGTCATCACCGGCTACCACGCGCTGCGCGCCTTCGCCCCGGCCCACCTCAAGACGCAGCAGCCGCTGCTCGACGAGGGCACGTCGTCGTACGACGCGAAGTCCGAGGACGGGAGCGCCGGCGGCGACGGCGACGGTGACGGCGGGGCTCAGCGCGCCAGGTCGTAGGCGTACGAGGGTGTGAACGTCCCCGGCTCGCCCCGGCAGCCGTCCGACTCGCCGGGCAGCTTGACCCAGAGGTAGGCGTCGATGCGCCCCATGCCGGTGGTGAGGGTCGGCGGGCGGCCGAGCCTGCGGCCGGCCGGGTCGCACCACTCCCCGTCGGGCGGGGCGCCGTTGCCGTTGCGGCTGGTGTCGATGACGGCGCCGAGGCTCTCCGGGCCGCCCAGCGCGTCGAGGACCGCGCGGTCGTAGGCGACCTCGTCGGCGGTGGCGTGGAAGTTGGAGACGTTGCTGAAGACGCCGTCGGAGGAGTCGGCCGAGGCGGCACCGGCCTGCTTCAGCCACGCCGCCTGCTCGGCGGGCGCGTGCCAGCCGGAGTGCCCCGCGTCGAAGTAGACCCGGGCGCGGGGATCGGCGTCCTTCATCACCCGGCCCGCCCGGGCCAGGGAGGCGAAGCGGTCGGCGCGCTCGGCGGCGGACAGGCACGCGGACTGGGCGACCGAGTCGGGTTCCAGCACGACGATCACCTCACCGGAGCCCAGCCCGGCGGCGAACCGGTCGATCCAGGTGTCGTAGGCATCGAGGTCGGGCGCGCCGCCCTCGGAGTGGCCGCCGCAGTCGCGGTCGGGTATCGCGTACGGCACGAGGACCGGAACCCGGCCCCGGGCGGCGCCCGCGGCGGTGACGGCGCGGACCCGGGAGGTGAGGGTGGCCGGTGCGGGATCGGTGAACCAGACGGCGGCCGGGTGCCCGGCTATCCGGGACGCGATGACGTCCTGGCGCGGGTCGCCCGGGTGGGCCCGGACCCAGTCGAGGACCTGCGACTCGGGGTGCCGGTAGAGCCGGGTGGCGATCCCCGGGGTCCGGGGTTCCTTCTTCGCCGAGGTCCGCCTCGGCGAAGGGCCGGGAGTCGGCTTCCCGGCGGTCGGGGTCGGCGACGCGGTGCGCGACGGCGACACCGACGGGGACGGGGACGGCGAGACGGGCAGGGCGTCCAGCCGCACCGAGTGGGTCACACGCGGGCGGGCGGTGCCGGCACCGCCGTCGCCCTCGCCGCCGAGCGCGGTGAGCATGCCGGCGACGGTCCCCACCGCGACGACGACGGACGCCGCGGCGACCATCGCACCGCGGCCGGCGGCACGCCCGCGCTCGGCCCCGCGAGCGTTCCGACGCCGGGCACGACGGCCTGACACGTACGATCCCCCTCCCCCGCGCGGCGGGCGCGTTCCCCCGTTCTGGGGAAGCGTCGGGCCCGCCGGCACAGCCGTCAGCCTAAAGCTGCGACGCTGCCGCCATGGCGCACTGCGAGCAAGTCCCGACGGCCGCCTTGACGGTGGACACCGTGCTGTCCCGGATGCGCGCCCTCGACACGGCGCTGCCGGCCCGGGACGGGATCGCCGTCTTCAACCGCGTCTACCTGTCCGTCACGGAGGCCGTCGACCGGCACATCGACGGCGGCCGGTTCTCGGACGCCTCGGCCGCGATCGCGCTGGACGTGCGGTTCGCGGAGCGCTACCTGGCCGCCGTGGACGCGGCGGAGGAGGGCCGCCGTCCGCCCGCGTGCTGGCGTCCCGTGTTCCAGTTCCGCCGCCATCCCGGGGTACGGCCGCTGCAGTTCGCGCTGGCGGGCATCAACGCGCACATCGGCCACGACCTCGCGCTGGCCGTGGTGGACACCTGTCGTACGCTCGGCTGCGAACCCGTCGAGCTGGAGGACGAGTTCGACCGCGTGGGCGATCTCCTCGTCTCGCTGGAGGAGCGCATCCGCGACGAGCTGATGCCGGGTCCCGACCTCCTCCAGATCGCCGACCCGCTGACCCATCTGCTCGGCTCCTGGAGCCTGGAGCGCGCCCGCGAGGCCACCTGGGCGGCGGCCCGCGCGCTGTGGGCGCTGCGTCGGCTGCCGGACGTCGCCGGGGAGTTCACCGTACGGCTGGACGCCGCGGTGGGCTTCGCGGGCCGCATGCTGCTGACGCCCCTGCCGGACTGACCGGCGGGTTCTCGCGGCGTGCGCTCCCGGAACTCCCGTGCGATCGCTGTACGTTGAAACTGGTGGGTCCCATGGGCCACCCGGTGGGAACCATGGGCGACATCGCACCCCGACTGCGAAGGAGCACCCCGGTATGACGACCCGGCTCGGACTCGGCCTTCCCCAGATGCGGCAGTACGACATCGGCAAGGACGTCCCCGACGTGGCGCGCGCGGCGGAGCGGATGGGCTACGAGGGCCTGTGGGTGTTCGAGCGCGCCCTGTACCCGGAGCCCGCGACCCAGGGGCTCTACGGCATCGAGGGCCTGCCCTGGCCGGACTCTTACCGGAGTGTGGCGGAGCCGCTGGTCACCCTCGCCCTCGCCGCCGCGGTCACGGAGCGGGCCCGGCTGGGCACGAGCGTGCTGGTCGCCCCGCTGCACGTCCCCTTCCAGCTGGCCAAGTCGCTGGCCACGCTGGACGCGGCGAGCGGCGGCCGGGTGGTGGCGGGCTTCGGCACCGGCTGGTCGCACGACGAGTACGCGGCGGCGTCCGTACGGCCGTTCGCCGAGCGCGGCGCCGCCCTCGACGAGCTGATCGGGGTGTGCCGGGCGGTGTGGGGACCCGACCCGGTGGTGTACGACGGCGAGGTCACGAAGATCGCGTCCGCCGTGGTCGGCCCCAAACCCGCCCGGCCGATCCCGATCCTGCTGGCGGCGGGCGACAGCGGGCGGGCCCGGCGCCGCCTGGTCGACCACGCCGACGGCTGGCTGCCGACCGGCATCGGCGCCGAGACCGTCGCCGCCCAGTTGCGGGAACTGCGGGAACTGGCCGCCGAGCGGGGCCGCACGAAGCCCGTCCGGACGGTGCTGCGGGTCAACACCCGCTACAGCGCCGCGAACTACGAGGGCTCCGACCGCCGCCCCTTCCAGGGCGGCGTCGACCAGATCGTCGAGGACCTGGCCGCGCACGCCGAGGTCGGTTTCGACGAGATCCTCATCGACGTGCAGAGCACCACGCGCGACGCCGAGGAACTGAAGGACGTCGCCGCCCAGGTGTACGAGAAGGCGAGGGCGGCGGGGATCTAGTCCTCGGGCAGCTCCACCGGCGCGATCTCCTCGTACAGGTCGCCGGGGCCCGGGTTGGTCGGGTCGGTCTCGCCGCCGAGGTGGTGCATGACGCCCCAGACCGCGTTCAGCGCGGTCTGGACGGCGCCCTCCGCCCAGCCGGCCGTCCAGGAGATGTCGTCGCCGGCGAGGAAGATGCCCCGCTTGTCCTCGGGCAGCCGGTCCTGCATGAAGTGGGTGAACAGGCGGCGCTGGTAGCGGTAGTGGCCCGGCAGGTTGGCCTTGAACGCGCCCATGAAGTAGGGCTCGTTCTCCCAGGAGACGGTCACCGGGTTGCCGATGATGTGCTTCCTGATGTCGACCTTGGGGTAGATCTCGCCGAGCGACTTCAGCATGACCTCCATCCGCTCGTTCGCGGACAGCGGCAGCCACTTCAGGCTGTCGTCGCACCAGGTGTAGGAGAGGCAGATGACGGCGGGCCGGTCCGGGCCGTCGTCGAGCAGGTAGGTGCCGCGGGTCATGCGGTCGGTGAGCGTCATCGACATGACGTCCCGGCCGGTGACCTCGTCTTTGTCCAGCCAGAAAGGCCGGTCCACGGGCACGAAGAGCTTGCTGGACTCCATGTAGTGGGTGCGCTCGATCGCGGTCCAGTGGTCGATCGGGAAGAGCGAGTCGTCGCAGGCGATCTTCGAGAGCAGCATCCAGGACTGGGCGGTGAAGATCGCCGCCCGGTAGGTGCGGATGTCGCCGTCGGCGTCGGTCACGGTGATGCGGTTGCCGGCGGTGCGGTTCAGCCGGGTCACGGCCGGGCGGGGTTCGCCGTCCACGTGCAGGGACTTCAGCGAGGTGCCGTGCGGCCAGTGGACGATCTTCTCGGGCTCGCGCTCCCAGAGCCTGAGCGGCAGCTGCTGGGAGCCGCCGACGATGCCGCGGTGGTGGTCGTCGGCCTCGGTGTAGACGACGCGGAGGATCTCCAGGATGGAGTTGGGGAAGTCGGTGTCCCAGCCGCCGGTGCCGAAGCCGACCTGGCCGAAGATCTCGCGGTGCCGGAAGGACTTGAAGGCCTCGGAGTCGCACAGGAAGCCGTAGAAGGTCTGGTTGTCGAGCTTCTCGACCAGCCTCGCCCAGATCTCGCGGATGCGCGGGACGTCGCGCTCGCGCAGGGCGCGGTTCATGTCGGAGAAGTCGGCGCCCTCTTCGAGGCACTTCGCCCAGGCGTCGGCGACGTCCCGGTAGACCTGCGGCAGGTCGTCGAGCGTCTCGGCGTAGTGCGACTCGCCCTTGAGGTCGACGACCGTCGAGGGGGTCGCCTCGGCCAGCGGGTTGGGGAAGGCCCGCGTCTCCAGACCCACCAGGTCGATGTAGTGCCGCAGGGCGGTGGAGGACGGCGGGAAGCGCATCGCGCCCATCTCGGCGGTCAGCGAGGGGTCGCAGCCGTCGAAGCCGACGGTGCGCAGGCGTCCGCCGATCCGGTCGGCCTCGTAGACAACGGGCCGCAGGCCCATCTTCATCAGCTCGTAGGCGGCCACGATGCCGGACAGGCCGCCGCCGATGACCGCGACCTCGGTGCCGTGACCGGTCGCGGGTATCTGGCCGAGTCCGGCGGGGTGGGCGAGGAAGTCGTCGTACGCGTACGGGAAGTCCGGCCCGAACATGGTGATCGGCGGCTGCTGCTCGTCTGCGTGCTCGATCGCGTTGGGCACGGTGGACGTCATGGGGTACGGACTCCTTGCACGGGTGAAACGGGGGGGGAACGAGGGAGGCGGGACGCGCGGTTCGGGGCTCAGGCGAGGGTGCCGTAGAGGCCGGGGCGGCGGTCCTCGAGGTACGGGTTGGCCTCGCGCGAGGCGGCCAGGAAGGCCGGGTCGACGTCGGCGAGGACGAGTTCCTCGGCGTGCCCCGCCCTGGCGCGGGCGATGCCGTCGGGCCCCGCGAGGGTGGACAGGCCGACGAACTCGAACTCGCCCTCGTGGCCGACGCGGTTGACGTACGCGACGTACATCTGGTTCTCGAAGGCCCGCACCGGCACGACGGACTCGGCGACGAACTGGAACGGGTGCATCTGCGCGGTCGGAACGAGCAGCAGGTCGGTGCCGGCCAGGGCGTGGGCGCGGACGTTCTCCGGGAACTCCACGTCGTAGCAGATCATCAGGCCGACGGTGAGGCCGTCGAGCCGCGCCTGTACGACGGGCCGCTCCCCCGGTGTGAAGTGGTCGCGCTCGAAGCAGCCGAAGAGGTGGGTCTTGCGGTAGCCGGCCAGGCGGGTGCCGTCGGCGGAGATCAGCTGCACGGAGTTGAAGACGCGCTCGCCCTCCCGCTCCGGGTAGCCGTAGGCGATCGCGAGGCCGTGGCGCCCGGTGATCTCCGCGACGGCGTCGGCCGCGTCGCCGTCGGCGGGCTCGGCGAGGACGCCGATGCCGTCGCCGATGGCGTACCCGGTCAGGAACAGCTCGGAGGTGACGAGCAGCGCGGCGCCCGCGGCGGCGGCGCGGCCCGCGGCCTCGTCGAGGACCTTGAGGTTCTCGGCGGTGGAACCGGGGCGGCCGGAGCTCTGGAGCAGGGCGGTGCGCATGCGTGTTCCTCACCGGAAGGAAGGGGGTCGGGGGCCAGATAGACGGTACGGTCGGCGGACTCGGCCGGACAAGACGGACCTGTTGCGCGCCGGTGAGCGGATCGTTGCGTGCGCCCGGCACCGGACGGCGATTCGTTGCGCCCCCTCCGGCGGGGAGGTCAGGAAGGGGACCGGCGACTTCGGCGTCGTGCCCCGGCAGCCGCGGCTGCGGTCCGGACGGCACCGGCCAGCAGCAGCGCCGTCAGGACGTACGGCACTGCGGACAGCGCGAAGGCGGTGCCGTGGCCCCACGCCGTGGCCGCGGCCGCGTAGGCGCCGTAGGTGGCGAGGTTGCCCAGCTCCGTGCCGAGGCCCGCGACCGAGGTCAGGGTGGCCCGCCCGGTGTCGTCGATGCGCTGCTGGAGGCGGGCGTCGGCCAGCACGGTCGCGAGCTGGAAACCGCCGAAGGCGAGCGCCACCAGGACGAGGGCGGCCGGTGTCCCGGCCAGGCCGCCCACGGCCAGGGCGAGCGCCGAGCCGGTGAGCAGGGCGGCGAACCCGTTGGCGGTCAGGCGTTCCGCCGCACCGGCCAGCAGGCTGCCGGCCGTGGCACCGGCCCAGATCACCAGCAGCAGCCAGGGCACGGTCTCGGGCGCCACCCCGGTGTCGCGCGCCAGCAGCGGGGTGTACTCGTCGAGCGCGCCCCACACCGCGGTCACGGCCGGTACGAGGAGCAGCGCGCCGCGCACGGACCGGTCGGCGCGGGCGTCGGCGAGTCCGGCCCGCAGCGTCGCGGACCAGCGTTCTCCGCCGACGGCGGGTGTGCGGTGCTCGGGGAACCGGGTCGCCACCGCCGCCCCGGCCAGACAGGCGAGCACGCTCGCCGCGCCCACCGCGTCGTAGCCGCCCCAGGCGAACACCGGACCGGCCAGGCCCATGGCGGACATGGTCGCGGCGATGCCGATCGCCCGGGCCCGGCCCATGACGCGGGCGTAGTGGTGGGCCGCGCCGGCCCGGTCCAGCTCGTCGTAGACCAGCGCCTCCAGGGCGCCCGAGCCGAGCGCGCCGCCGGCGCCCCACAGCAGGAAGCCGAGCGCGAAGGCGCCGTAGGACGGCAGGAGCACCCACAGGGCGAACCCGGCGGCGGTGAGCAGCGGGCCGAGGACCAGCAGCAGCCGCCGGGAGACGGCGTCGGCCCAGGCGCCGGAGGGCACCTCCAGCAGGACGCCGGTCAGCGACCACAGGGCGAAGAGCGAGGCCGTCTGCCAGACGGACAGACCGGTGTCGCTGAAGAGCAGCGCGTACACCGGGTAGAGCAGGACGAACTCGTCGCAGAACGCGGAGGCGTACAGCGTGCGCACGAGCCGGCGGGTGCCGGCGGGCGCGGTGGCGGCACGCTCGGGCGGAGGTGAGACGGTCATGAGGCCTTCCCGAGGGGGCGGATCGGACACCGGAGGTACGGCGTCCGGGGCGGCCCTCGGGAGGAGGCGCCACGGGTGGCGCGGGTGGATCAATGTCGCCAGGTCATGGCACCGATGCTAGACGGAACGCGACGCCCTGCCCAGCGGATTACGCGGGCGAACCCGACGAGAAGCGCCGCAGCAGCGGCGAGAGCACCAGCACGGACTTGGTGCGCTCCACGAACGGTTCCCCGGCGATCCGCTCCAGGACTCGCTCGAAGTGCCGCATGTCGGAGGCGAAGACCTGGGCGACCGCGTCCGCGTCCCCGGTGACGGTGGACGCGGCCACGACCTCCTGGTAGCGATCCAGGCCCCGCTGGATGGTCTCGGGCGAGGTGTTGCGGCGGCAGAAGATCTCGACGAACCCCTCGGTCTCCCAGCCCAGCGCGGCGGGGTCGACCCGTACGGTGAAACCGGTGATGGCTCCTGTGGCGCGCAGCCGGTCAACGCGCCGTTTCACGGCGGGCGCGGAGAGGCCGACCGACTGCCCGATGTCCGCGTAGGAGCGGCGGGCGTCCTCGGCGAGGGCGTGCACGATGCGTTCGTCGAGATCGTTCAGCACTGCGGGTCGTTCACTTCACTTCTGGTGCGTCCGGCCCTCGGACGGGTCCGGTGTGGCGAGTCGGGAGCGGCGGTGGCCGTACACGAAGTAGAACACGAGCCCGACCGCCATCCAGACACCGAAGACCACCCAGGTGACGGTGGACAGGCTGCCCATCATCCAGACGCAGAGTCCGAAGCCGAGGGCGGGCAGGACCGGCGACAGCGGGACCCGGAAGGTGCGGCGCATGTCGGGACGGGTCCGGCGCAGCACCACGACGGCGACGTTGACGAGGGCGAAGGCGAAGAGGGTGCCGATGCTGGTGGCGTCGGCGAGCCGGCCGAGCGGGACGGCGGCGGCGAGGACGCCGCAGAACAGGGAGACGATCAGCGTGTTGGCGCGGGGCGCGCCGGTCTTCGGGTGGACCTTGGAGAAGACCTTGGGCACCAGCCCGTCGCGGGACATGGCGAACAGGACGCGGGTCTGGCCGTAGAGGACGGTCAGCACGACGCTGGCGATGGCGACGACCGCGCAGAAGGCCAGCAGGGTGCCCCAGAAGCTCTGCCCGGTGACGTCGGTCATGATCTGCGCGAGGGAGGCCTCGGAGTCGGTGAAGGTCCGCCAGGGCTTGGCGCCGACGGCGACGGCCGCGACCAGGACGTACAGCACCGTGACGATGACCAGGGACAGCATGATCGCGCGGGGCAGGTCGCGCTGGGCGTTCTTCGCCTCCTCGCCGGCGGTGGAGGCGGCGTCGAAGCCGATGTAGGAGAAGAAGAGGGTCGCGCCGGCCGCGCTCACCCCGGCCATGCCGAGCGGCATGAAGTGCTCGTAGTTGCCGGAGCGGAAGCCCTGCACGCCGATCGCGCAGAAGAGCACCAGAGCCGCGATCTTGACGACGACCATGATCGTGTTGGCGCGGGCGGATTCGCGGGCGCCGCCGAGCAGGAAGGTCATGGCCAGCAGTACGACGATCAGCGCGGGCAGGTTGAAGATGCCGCCGTCGCCGGGCGGGGCGGACAGGACCGCGGGGAGGGTGACGCCGATGGTGCCGTCGAGCAGCTCGTTCAGGTACTCGCCCCAGCCGACGGCGACGGCGGCCACGGACACGCCGTACTCCAGGACCAGGCACCAGCCGCAGACCCAGGCGACCAGCTCGCCCATGGTGGCGTAGGCGTACGAGTAGGAGGACCCGGCGACCGGGATGGTGCCGGCCAGTTCGGCGTAGGACAGCGCCGAGAAGAGCGCCGTGAGGCCCGCGATGACGAAGGACAGCGTGACGGCCGGACCCGCCTTGGGGACGGCCTCGCCGAGGACGACGAAGATGCCGGTGCCGAGGGTGGCGCCGATGCTGATCATCGTGAGCTGCCAGAGACCGAGGGAGCGGCGGAGGCTGCCGTCCTCGCCCTGGCCGCCCTCCGCGACCAGGCGTTCCACGGGCTTGCGGCGCATGAGGCGCGCGGCCAGGCCCGGGGACGAGGGGGTGGCCGATGCGTCGTGGTGCGGGGGTGCGCCTTGGTCGAGCACGCGTTGACTCCTTTGTCGCTGCCGGTGGCTCCGCCGGGCTGAGCGGACGGGCTCCGGGCGGGCCTGGGGAGCGGCGGGGACCGGCGGGCGCGCTCGTGCAGAACGGGAACCCACCGAGCGGGGTCCCCGCCACGCCACGTACAGCGCAGAACACTACGAGCGGGGCCGTGCCCCGGTAATGCAGCAACCTTGCGCGTTCGGACACGATCGTTGCGTTCCACGGAGCAGCGCGGGTGTTCGTTGCGCCCGGGGTCCGTGGACGGCGGATCGCCCCTGGTCGGCGACCGCACCGGACCGAGGGACGGCGGCCTGGCGGCACGGCACGGCAGGGCCCGGCACCGCCCGGCACGACACCCCGGCGGAAGCCGGTCAGTGGCCGTCCGGATCGCCCGCGACGGCCCGTGCCTCGGCCGCGTCCGCGGCGTCGAAGCCGATCTGTCCCGGCCGGTCCCGAGCCTCCTCCTGGGCGTCGATCCAGCGCATGTGCGCCTCCCAGGCGGCCTGCTTGCTGGTGCCGAGGGCGGCCCCGATCTGCGACCAGGAGGCACCCGCCTCGCGGGCGGCGCGGACGGTGAGCTGGCGCCCGTAGGCGGCCTTGCGGGCGACCACCTCGCTCAGGGCGAGCAGTTCGAGGAGCTGGGGGCGGTCCAGGGCCTCGTCGCCGCTGCCGAACCCGGCGAGGGACTCGCGGGCGCGCAGTTCGTCGAGGCGGGCCACGGCGGTCAGCAGGGTGTGCTGCGGCTCGATGCTCTGCGGTGTCGTCATGCGCCCAGCGTCGTGTCAGGTCTGCTTGACGTCAAGCAGACCTGACACGGTACGGGTACGCGTACGGGTCCCGATCCGGCCGCGGGTCACATCCAGCTGGCGTGCAGCGGCTTGCCCTCGGCGTAGCCGGCGGCGCTCTGGATACCGACGATGGCCTTCTCGGCGAACTCCTCCAGGGAGCCGGCACCGGCGTAGGTGCAGGACGAGCGGACACCGGCGATGATCGAGTCGATCAGGTCCTCGACGCCGGGGCGGGCCGGGTCGAGGAACATGCGCGACGTGGAGATGCCTTCCTCGAACAGCGCCTTGCGGGCCCGGTCGTACGCCGACTCCTCCGAGGTGCGGTTGCGCACCGCGCGCGCGGAGGCCATGCCGAAGGACTCCTTGTAGGCGCGGCCGTTGGCGTCGTGCTGCAGGTCGCCCGGGGACTCGTAGGTCCCGGCGAACCAGGAGCCGACCATCACGTTGGACGCGCCGGCCGCAAGGGCCATCGCCACGTCGCGCGGGTGGCGGACACCGCCGTCGGCCCACACGTGCTTGCCGTACTTCTTCGCCTCGGCGGCGCACTCCAGGACGGCGGAGAACTGCGGCCGGCCCACGCCGGTCATCATGCGGGTGGTGCACATGGCACCGGGTCCCACGCCGACCTTGATGATGTCGGCGCCCGCCTCGATCAGGTCGCGCACGCCCTCGGCGGAGACGATGTTGCCGGCGACGATCGGCACCTGCGGGTCGAGCTCGCGCACCACCTTGACGGCGCTGATCATCGACTCCTGGTGACCGTGCGCGGTGTCGATGACGAGGGTGTCCACGCCCGCGTCGAGGAGCTGCTTGGCCTTGCCGGCCACGTCGCCGTTGATGCCGACGGCGGCGGCGATGCGGAGCCTGCCCTTCGCGTCGACGGCCGGGGTGTAGAGGGTGGCGCGCAGGGCGCCCTTGCGGGTGAGGATGCCGGCGAGGCGGCCGTCCTCGTCCACGGCGGGCGCGTAGCGGCGGTTGGCGGCGTCGAGGGTGTTGAACGCCTCGCGCGGGTCCAGGTCCGCGTCGATGAGGATCAGGTCCTTGGACATGACCTCTTCGAGCTGGGTGAAGCGGTCGACGCCGGACAGGTCGGTGTCGGTGACCACGCCGACGGGCCTGTTGTCCCCGTCCACGACGACCCCGGCGTTGTGCGCACGCTTGGGCAGCAGGGACAGCGCGTCGGCGACGGTCTGGTGCGGGGCGAGCACGATCGGGGTGTCCAGGACGTGGTGGCGGCTCTTCACCCAGGAGACGACGTCGGTGACGACCTCGATCGGGATGTCCTGCGGGATGACCACGAGCCCGCCGCGTCGGGCCACCGTCTCGGCCATCCGCCGGCCCGCGATGGCGGTCATGTTGGCGACGACGAGCGGGATCGTGGTGCCCGTGCCGTCCGGGGAGCCGAGGTCCACGCCCTGCCGGGAGCCGACGGCGCTGCGGCTCGGCACCATGAACACGTCGTCGTACGTCAGGTCGTACGAGGGCTGGATGTCATTCAGGAAACGCACGTGCTGCACATCCCAGTCGATCAGAGGTGGCCCCCGGACAGGTCAGCCAGGGGGAAAGAGCACGTACTTCATTGTCCCACGGCGGGTGGCCGATCACCCCCGGGCAGATCATCCAGGCTGGTCGGCGGAGTCCCTGGAGGAACCTCCAGGGCCGAGGGTGACGAAGAGCCCCGGACCGCGGTCGGTGGCCTCGGCGAAGATCTCCTCGGCGACGGCCCATTCGTCCGGCCGCGCCTCGGCGTACGCCCGCCAGCCCTCCACCACGAGCACCAGCCCCTGGTCCGCCGCCCCCTCGGGCCAGACGGAGGGGTCGGCGAGGGAGTCAGCGAGCGCGTCCCAGTTGCGGCCGAACCAGTCGGGCAGCGCCAGGTCACGGGCGCAGCGGTCCATCAGGCCCGCCTTGTCCGTGACCCCGCCGAGGTCCAGCGTGACCACGAGCCGCCCCGCGGAGTCCTCGGTCATGTCGCGCCCTTCTTCCTGCTCCTGCGGTCCTGACCGCTCGTCAGATCCCGTCGGGGTCGGTCCGGTTGAGCGTCGACTTGGGTGCCGAGCCCGCCGTCATCAGGTAGTCCGCGGCCGACGTGTCCGTCACCAGGCTGGTGACGAGGCCGGAGCGCAGCACCGCGTCGATGGCCGCGGCCTTGCGCTGCCCGCCCGCGATCGCCACCACCTCGGGGATACGGCGCAGCTGGTCGGCCTTGACCGTGATGCACCGCTCCCCCAGGTCCCGCCCGACCCGGCGGCCCTCGGCGTCGAAGAGGTGCGCGGACATCTCGGCGGCGACCCCGAGCGAGGCGTAGTGCGCGCGCTCCTCGTCGCTGAGCATGTCGTGCACCGTCGAGATGCCGGGCTCCCAGGAGCCGATGGAGACGCAGGCGACCGTGACCTTGTCGAAGTACTCGAAGGCCCGGGCGATCCCGGTCTGGTGCCGCAGCGCCTGTGCGGTGGCCGCGTCCGGCAGCAGCATCGGCGCGTAGATGGGGTGGGCGTCGCCGCCCGACACCTGGGCGGCGCGGCGGACGGCCTCCACCGAGCCGCGCTCGGCGGTCCCGGCGTCGTACACGCCCGTCAGCTGGACCACGGTGCACGGCGGCAGCCGGTCCAGCGCCGCCGCCATGTGAATGGTGGACCGGCCCCAGGCCAGGCCCAGCACGTCCCCCTCGTTGACCAGCTCGCCGAGCAGGTCGGCGGCCACCTCGCCCAGGTTCTCCGGGTCGGGTGTCTCCTCGGCGTCGGCCGGGGACTCCACCACGACGGCGTGCCTGAGGCCGTAGCGGGCCCGCAGGGCGTCGGAACGCTCGGCGTCCAGCTCGGCCGGCACCCGGATCTCGATGCGTACAAGGTCCCGCTCGAGGGCGGTCTCGAGAACCCTGGCCACCTTGAAGCGGCTGACGCCGAACTCCTCCGCGATCTGGATCTTGGACTTGCCCTCGAGGTAGAAGCGGCGGGCCATGGCCGCCGCCTGGACCAGCTCAGCGGGTCCCATCCGCATGGCTGAACGGCCCGCCGACATACCCGACACGGCGATCTCCTCACTGCTGTTCACACTCTGGATACGCCGTTCATCCTTGCAGATTCGGCGCTGTTGATCAGCCCTGATGGGAGCCGTTCACTTTCTGTTCCTCAGTGGTCGCAGGACCAGGATGCCTTGGCGGTCGTCGCGTCCGCCTGCGTGCGTAGTGCACGTACCGCCTCGGCCGGGTCGGACGCCCCGTACACGGCGGAACCCGCGACGAAGACATCGGCGCCGGCGTCGGCGCACCGCTCGATCGTCGACGCCGAGACCCCGCCGTCGACCTGGAGCCACAGCTCCAGACCGTGCTTCTTGATCAGCTCACGGGTGCGCCGGATCTTGGGAAGCATGATGTCGAGGAACGCCTGCCCGCCGAAGCCGGGTTCAACCGTCATGATCAGCAGCATGTCGAGTTCGGGGAGCAGGTCCTCGTACGGCTCGATCGGTGTCGCGGGCTTCAGCGCCATGGACGCGCGGGCGCCCTTGGCGCGGATCTCCCGCGCCAGCCGCACCGGCGCGGCGGCCGCCTCGACGTGGAAGGTGACGGAACCGGCGCCCGCCTCGACGTACTGCGGCGCCCAGCGGTCGGGCGCCTCGATCATGAGGTGGCAGTCCAGCGGGGTGTCGGTCGCGCGGGCCAGCGACTCGACCACCGGCACGCCGAGCGTGAGGTTCGGGACGAAGTGGTTGTCCATGACGTCGACGTGGAGCCAGTCGGCTCCCTCGACCGCCTCGGCCTCGTCCGCGAGGCGGGCGAAGTCGGCGGACAGGATGCTGGGGTTGATCTGCGCGGCCATGCTCCTAAGCGTGCCATGCCCTCCGGGGGTGGGCGGCAGGGGTCCCCCCGGGGTCGGGTGTTCGCCGACCGCCTGGCCGGTGGGCGTTCGCCGGCCCCCGGGCCGGTGGGGGGTTGTTCGTCGGCCCCCTGGCCGGTGGGCGTTCGCCGGCCCCCGGGCCGGTGGGGGGGGGGTGTTCGTCGGCCGCGGTCCGGTGGGGTTGTTCGTCGGCCGCGGGCCGGTGGGGGCTGGTCGCGCAGTTCCCCGCGCCCCTGGGGGTGGTCGCGGATCGTCGCCGGGCGCGGGTCCCGTGG
>NZ_JBVISR010000010.1:30513-373077 GCF_055575415.1 Streptomyces sp. NPDC034099
GGTTGGTCGCGCCCACGCGGCGGAGCCGCACAGTGTCACAGCCCCGCGCCCCTGGGGGTGGTCGCGGATCGTCGCCGGGCGCGGGTCCCGTGGGGTTGGTCGCGCCCACGCGGCGGAGCCGCACAGTGTCACAGCCCCGCGCCCCTGGGGGTGGTCGCGGATCGTCGCCGGGCGCGGGTCCCGCGGGGCCGGTCGCGCCCACGCGGCGGAGCCGCACAGTGTCACAGCCCCGCGCCCCTGGGGGTGGTCGCGGATCGTCGCCGGGTGCGGGTCCCGCGAGGCCGGTCGCGCCCACGCGGCGGAGCCGCACAATGTCACAGCCCCGCGCCCCTGCCGGGGCGCCTTACGCGGTGCGGCGGATCAGGGCGAGGTACATCGCGTCCGTGCCGTGGAGGTGGGGCCACAGCTGGATGTCGGGGCCCTCGCCCAGGGTGGGGACGCCGGGCAGCAGCGGGCGGGCGTCGACGAGGTCGGTGCCGGGGAACTGCTTGCGGACGTCCGTGACGACGGCGCGGGTCTCCGCGAGGTGCGGCGAGCAGGTCGCGTAGGCGACGACGCCCCCGACCCGCACGGCCTCCAGGGCACTGCGCAGCAGCCCGCGCTGGAGCGGCGCGAAGCCGTCCAGGTCCTCGGGGCGGCGCCGCCAGCGCGCCTCGGGCCGGCGCCGCAGGGCACCGAGCCCCGTGCACGGCACGTCGACCAGGACGCGGTCGAAGCTCCCGGGCCGCCATGCCGGGCGGGTGCCGTCGGCGGCGATCACCTGGTAGGGGCCGGGATTGCCGTCCAGCGCCCTGGCCACCAGCCCGGCGCGGTGCGGCTGCTTCTCGGAGGCCAGCAGGAAGGCGCCCCGCTCGGCGGCGAGCGCGGCGAGGAGCGCGGCCTTGCCGCCGGGTCCCGCGCACCCGTCCAGCCAGCGCCGGTCCGGCCCGTCCAGCGGCGCGTTGGCGAGGGCCAGGGCGACCAGCTGGCTGCCCTCGTCCTGCACACCGGCGCGGCCCTCCCGCACGGCCTCGACGGCCCCGGGTTCACCGCCCTCGCTCAGCCGCACCGCGTAGGGCGACCAGCGCCCCGGTACGGCGGCCTCCTCGCCGAGCAGTTCCTCGGGGGTGGCCCGGCCCGGCCGCGCGACGAGGGTGACCTCGGGGCGTTCGTTGTCGGCGGCCAGCAGTTCCTCGATGCCGGTGCGGCCGCCGCCCAGCGAGTCCCACAGCGCGGAGACCACCCAGCGCGGGTGCGAGTGCACGACGGCCAGGTGGTCCTCGGGGTCCTCGTCGTAGGGCGGGGCAACGCGCTCCAGCCACCCGTCGAGGTCGTCCCGGGCCACCTTGCGCAGCACGGCGTTGACGAACTTGGCCCGCCCGTCCCCGAGCACGACCCGCGCCAGCTCCACGGAGGCGGAGACGGCGGCGTGGCTCGGGATCCGCGTCCCCAGCAGCTGGTGCACGCCCAGGCTGAGGACGTCGAGGACCGGCGGATCGACCTCGCGCAGCGGCCGGTCCACGCAGTCCGCGATGATCGCGTCGTACGTCCCCTGCCGGCGCAGCGTCCCGTACACCAGCTCGGTCGCGAGCGCCGCGTCCCGGGCGTCGAACTTCTCGGGGCCCTCCTTCTCCCGCGCCTTGCGCAGCAGCGGCGGCAGGACGAGGTTGGCGTACGCGTCCCGCTCGTCCACGGCCCGGAGCGCCTCGAAGGCGAGGATGCGGACGGGGTCCTTCTGCGGCCTGCGGTAGGGCTTGCGGGGACGGCGGGGCTGCTCGCTCACGAAAAAGGTGCTCCGGGTGTGGGATGAAGTGCGCTCACCAGCGTACGCCGGGCCGGTGAACGGTGGTGCGGGGGCGCGGGTCAGTCGCCGACCTGCTCGCCCTCGGTGATCCGCGCCCCGCGCGCCCAGTCCGCCGCCCGCATCGGCTTCTTGCCCTGTGCCTGCACCCACAGCAGCTCGACGGCGTGCGAGCCGGTGCCGACGTACACGTTGTTCTTCCCGGCGGCGAGCCGCCCCGGGGCGAGGTCGGTCCGGTCGGGCAGGGGGACGGCCTGCACGAGCTTGAGCCGCTCGCCGCGGAAGGTGGTCCAGGCGCCGGGGGCCGGGGTGCAGCCGCGCACCACCCGGTCCACGCGCAGCGCGGGGGCGGTCCAGTCGACCCGGGCGTCCTCGACGGTGATCTTCGGGGCGAGGGTGACGCCCTCGTCCGGCTGCGGTACCGCCTTCAGGCTGCCGTCCTCGATGCCGTCCATGGTGGCCGCGAGCAGCCCGGCACCGGCGAAGGCCAGCCGGGTCAGCAGGTCGCCGCTGGTGTCGGTAGGGCGGATGGTCTCGGTGACCGTCCCGTACACGGGCCCGGAGTCCAGGCCCTCCTCGATCAGGAAGGTGGACGCGCCGGTGATCTCGTCGCCCGCCATCAGCGCGTGCTGCACGGGGGCCGCGCCGCGCCAGGCGGGCAGCAGCGAGAAGTGCAGGTTGACCCAGCCGCGCGCGGGCACGTCCAGGGCGACGCGGGGCAGCAGGGCGCCGTAGGCGACGACGGGGCAGCAGTCGGGCGCGATCTCGCGCAGCCGGTCCAGGAAGTCGGGGTCGCGCGGCTTCGCGGGCTTGAGCACCTCGATGCCCGCCTCCTCGGCCCGCTCGGCCACGGGCGAGGCGACCAGTCGGCGCCCGCGCCCGGCCGGCGCGTCGGGCCGCGTGACGACGGCGGCCACCTCGTGACGCCCGGAGGCGATCAGGGCGTCCAGGGCTGGGACGGCGACCTCGGGGGTACCGGCGAAGACGAGCTTCATGGGTGGGACGGGCCTCTCGGGCGGGAACGTTGGCGGGCGACGCACCAGTCTACGAGCCCTCGGATCGCGGAAAGCCGCCGACGGCGCGGCGCCCCCACGGGAGAGCTCAGCCTCTCGACCGACTGGAAACGGGTGGTGCCCGGGTGGTGCGCGGGCGGGAGACCCCCGAGGCCGATGGCCGAGGGGGCGCACGACTCACCGCCCACGCCCCCCACCCGTGACCAACCCCCGCACCCGCACGTTGGTCAAGGAAGAGTTGACCGGGCCGCCCGCGCGGCCCGATTCCTTTCAACGCCGGTTCGAGAGGCTTGTTCATGGCCGACCACGCAACCCACGACGCCCAGGCTCGGGCCAGCCTGCACTTGCTGGTGCGGGACATCGAGCGGGTCCGCCGGCAGGTGGACGCACTGCGCACCCTCACCGCCCAGTTGGGCAACGTCTACCGCCCGCGCCGCTCCGGCCCCTCCGCGGGCTTCGTCGTCTACGGGCGCGCCCCCGCCCCGACGGTCCGTCTCGCGCAGGAACTGCGGGACAGTGTCGAGACCCTGGTCACGGCCGCCGTGGACTTCGACCGTTCACTCGGCTTCTCGTGGGACGCGGTGGGCTCGGCGCTCGGCGTCACCAAGCAGGCGGTGCACCGGCGCTACGGCTCCCGCCGCGCCGCGGCCCAGACGGCGCCCGCCGCCGAGACCACCGAGCACACTCCGGAGCCGACGGGCACGCGCCCGGTCAACGTGGGCTCGGGCCTCCCCCCGGTGCCCACGGTCCCGGCGGCCCGCTCCATGCCGACCCAGCCGACGTCGGGCAGCCCGTCCCTGCGCGACGAGGTCCGCCCGACCGCCTTCCCCGCCCCGCGCAACGGCTGACCCGCACCCACTGATCCGCACCGGCCGAGCCGCGACCTCGCACCGGCCCTCCGTCCCTCCCCGACCCCGGGAGACGGAGGGCCGCGGCGTGTACGCCCCTCACCCGATGTCGGGCGGATCGATCCGCACCCACACCGCCGCGTCGCTCCCGCGTGCCGTCCGCGCCGCCTGGGCGGCCTTCAGCGCACCGGCCAGCGCCGCCCCGCGCCCCGGCGGCACCCGGACCAGCGCGCGCTCCCAGTGCTCTCCTGGCGGCGGCGCACCCACCCGCCGCGGCCGTCCCGGTGCCGTGACCGGCAGGGGCACCGGTCCGAGCACCTCCGCCTCCCGCGGCAGGTCGACCGCGTCGAGGAAGCCGGTCACCGCCTCCGCCGGCCCCGCCACGGCCGCCATCCGCGACACCGGCGGAAAGCCCAGCTCGGCCCGTTCGGCCAGCTCCCGCAGCGCGTGGCCGACGGGGTCCCAGCGCACCAGCGCCTGCACCGGCCGCAGAGTCGGCTCGGCGACCGCGACGACGGTGCCCCCGGCGCCCTGCGGGCGCACCAGGGCGGCGGCGGCCAGCCAGCGCCGCAACGCGTCCTCACCGGCGCGCAGATCGGGACGGCCGAGCATCGCCCAGCCGTCGAGCAGCAGTGCCGCCGCGTAACCGCCCTCGGCCACGGGTTCGGCCCCCGGCGTGCTCACGACCAGCGCCGGGGCCTCGGACACGGTGTCCAGCACGTGCTCCCGCCCGGAGGTGCGCACGGGCACGGCAGGAAAGGCCCGCCCCAGCTCCTCCGCGGTGCGCCGGGCGCCCACGATCTGCGCCCGCAGCCGGAAGGCCCCGCACTCCGGGCAGTGCCAGGCGCTCTCCTCGCGCCCGCACCAGCCGCACCGCAGCGCGGGTCCGGACTCCTGCCCCTCCAAGGGGCCCGAGCAGTGCCGGCACCGCGCGGGTGTCCGGCACGCCGCGCAGGCCATCCGCGGTACGTAACCCCGCCGGGGCACCTGCACGAGCACCGGCCCGTGCCGCAGCCCGTCCCTGACGGCCTGCCAGGCGAGGGTCGGCAGCCGGGCGGCGCGGGCGGCCTCGTCCCGGGCCAGGTCCTGGTCCCCCACGGTCCGCACCAGGGGCGCGGTGGCCCGTACCTGCTCCCGCGCGGCGACCAGCGGCCGGGCCCAGCCGGTCTCCACCAGCTGGGCCGCCTCCACGGTGCAGCTCCAGCCGCCCAGCAGGAAGGCGCACCGGTCCTGCGCGGCGCGCAGCAGCAGCACCTCGCGGGCGTGCGGCTGCGGGGCGTGCGGCTCGCTGTGGCTGTCGTCGCCGTCGTCCCACAGGGCGACCAGACCGAGGTCCCGCACCGGCGCGAACATGGCGGCGCGGGTCCCGATCACGGCCCGTACCGCACCCCGGCGCACCGCGAGCCACTGCGCGTACCGCTTCTCGGGACCGGCGTCGGCGGTGAGCACCGCGTGCCGCCCCTCGCCGAGCAGCGCGGTGAGCGCGGCGTCGGCGCGGGCGACCGCCCGGCCGTCCGGCAGGACCACGAGGGCGCCTCGGCCGGAGGCCAGCGTCGCCGCGACGGCCCGCGCGAGCTCCTCGGTCCACTGCGGACCCGGCAGCGCGTTCCACACCGCGCGCGGAGCGCCGCCGGACGCGAGGGCCGCCACGAACGCGGCCCCCTGCTCGTAGCGCGCCCACGATCCCGGCTCGGGGACCGGCGGCGCGGGCAGCGGTTGCGGCGAGGCCCGTTTCTCGGCGCGCGCGTTGCGCGGGGGTACGGCGAGCTGGAGGACGTCCGCGACGCTGCCCGCGTACCGGTCGGCGACCGCCCGGACGAGGCCGAGCAGCTCCTCGCCGAGGATCCGCTCGGGCGAGACGACCTGGGCCAGTGCCGCCAGCGGCCCCGGGTAGTCGGACTCGGCGAGCCGCTCGACGAGGAAGCCGTCGATGAGCCCGCCGCCCTCGCGCCGCCCGTCCCGCACCCGGTGCCGTCCGGCTCCGAAGCGCACCCGCACCCGCACACCGGGCTGGGCCTCGGCGTCCAGTTCCTCGGGCACGGCGTAGTCGAAGTACCGGTCGAGGTGGAGCACGCCCTTGTCGACCAGGACCCTGGCGACCGGCAGTTCCTTGGCGAGCGCGGCTCCGCGCCAGGTGCGCGGCTTGGCCCGTGGGGTCTTCGCCTTGCGCACGGTCTCCCGGATGAGCGCGAGCTGCTCGGGCGGCGCGTCCCGCGCGTCGCCCTGCTCCGGTCCGTCCTCGCTGCTCACGCCTGCATTCTCGCAAAGACCACTGACAGCACGGCCGGGGCAGGGAGCATGCGGCGAGGCCCGGCGCCCCCGAGGGGGCACCGGGCCTCGTCACCTACCCGTCGGGCGCACCGCGCCCGGGTGCTTACAGGCCCGCCGCCTCGCGCAGCGCGTCCACGCGGTCGGTGCGCTCCCAGGTGAAGTCGGGCAGCTCACGGCCGAAGTGCCCGTACGCCGCGGTCTGGGCGTAGATCGGGCGCAGCAGGTCGAGGTCGCGGATGATGGCGGCCGGGCGCAGGTCGAAGACCTCGTCGATCGCCTTCTCGATCTTCTCGGGCTCGACCTTGGCGGTGCCGAAGGTCTCCACGAACAGACCGACCGGCTCGGCCTTGCCGATGGCGTAGGCGACCTGGACCTCGCAGCGCGCGGCGAGACCCGCGGCCACGACGTTCTTGGCGACCCAGCGCATCGCGTACGCCGCGGAGCGGTCGACCTTCGACGGGTCCTTGCCGGAGAAGGCGCCGCCGCCGTGCCGGGCCATGCCGCCGTAGGTGTCGATGATGATCTTGCGGCCGGTCAGGCCGGCGTCGCCCATCGGGCCACCGATCTCGAAACGGCCGGTCGGGTTGACCAGGAGACGGTAGTTCTCCGTGTCGATCTTGATGCCGTCCTCCAGGAGCGCCTTCAGCTCCGGCTCGACGACGAACTCCTTGATGTCCGGGGCCAGCAGCGACTCCAGGTCGATGTCGCTCGCGTGCTGGGACGAGACGACGACCGTGTCCAGGCGGACCGCCTTGTCGCCGTCGTACTCGATGGTGACCTGGGTCTTGCCGTCCGGGCGCAGGTAGGGGATGGTGCCGTTCTTGCGGACCTCGGACAGGCGCTTGGACAGGCGGTGCGCCAGGAAGACCGGCAGCGGCATCAGCGTCGGCGTCTCGTCGGACGCGTAGCCGAACATCAGGCCCTGGTCGCCGGCGCCCTGGCGGTCCAGCTCGTCGGTGTCGTCACCTGCGGCGGCTCCCCCGACCCGGCTCTCGTACGCCGTGTCGACGCCCTGCGCGATGTCCGGGGACTGGGCGCCGATGGAGACCGAGACGCCGCAGGACGCGCCGTCGAAGCCCTTCTTGGAGGAGTCGTAACCGATCTCCAGGATCTTGCCGCGGACCAGGTTGGCGATGTCCGCGTAGGCCTTGGTGGTGACCTCGCCGGCCACGTGCACCAGACCGGTGGTGATCAGGGTTTCGACGGCGACCCGGGAGGTCGGGTCCTCACGCAGAAGCGCGTCGAGAATCGTGTCGCTGATCTGGTCAGCGATCTTGTCGGGGTGACCTTCGGTCACGGACTCCGAGGTGAACAGGCGACGGGACACAACGCTCCCTGGGGTTGCAGCGGCTGCTGGCTGATCATTGGTGGACGGCACGGGGAGCTGCACCCGGCGACGTCCGAGAACAGTTTATCGGTCGCACTCTGCCGCGGGCCCACCTGTCTCAGCTCTCGGGAGGGCTGTGACCTGCGGCACGGGCATTCTGCCCAGAAGGAAGTGCCCTTGGCCAGGGGCGCCACGCTCGAATACGTCGTCTTCGCGGCTCCTTCGAGCAAATGGGTCATTCACTCCAGCCGCCGGGTGACGAGGTCCCAGACCGTGTCGGCCAGGGCTTCCTTCGGGCCGTGGGCGACCGGCGTCTCGCTGCCGTCGGCGCCCAGGACCACCGCCTCGTTCTCCTCGGAGCCGAAGGTCTTGCGCTCCCCCACCTCGTTCACCACGAGGAGGTCGCAGCCCTTGCGCTTCAGCTTGGCGCGGCCGTTGGCCAGGACGTCGTCGGTCTCGGCGGCGAAGCCGACGATCACCTGCCCGGAGCGGGCCCGGGTCGTGGAGATCTCCGCGAGGATGTCCGGATTACGTACCAGGGTGATCGGCTCGGGTTCCCGGTCGTCCTTCTTCTTGATCTTCCCCGTGGCGTAGGTCGCCGGCCGGAAGTCGGCCACCGCGGCGGCCATGACGACGGCGTCGGCGTCCGCCGCGGCGCGCAGCATCGCCTCGCGCAGCTCCACCGCCGTACCGACCGGCACCACGTCCACGCCGGCCGGGTCCGGCATCGACGTGTTCGCCGCGACGAGCGTGACGCGGGCGCCGCGGGCGGCCGCGGTGCGGGCGAGGGCGTAGCCCTGCTTGCCGGAGGAGCGGTTGCCGAGAAAGCGGACCGGGTCGAGGGGCTCCCGGGTGCCGCCGGCGCTGACCACGACGTGCCGTCCGGCGAGGTCGGGCTCGCGCACCCCCCGGGCGAGGACCCGGCGGCAGACCTCGAAGATCTCGCCCGGGTCGGGCAGCCGGCCCTTGCCGGTGTCGACGCCGGTGAGGCGGCCGACGGCGGGCTCGACGACGACGGCACCGCGGCGGCGCAGCGTCGCCACGTTCTCCTGGGTGGCCGGGTGCTCCCACATCTCGGTGTGCATGGCGGGGGCGAAGACCACCGGGCAGCGGGCCGTGAGCAGGGTGTTCGTCAGCAGGTCGTCGGCCAGGCCGTGGGCCGCCTTGGCGAGCATGTCGGCGGTGGCCGGGGCGACGACGACCAGGTCGGCGTGCTGTCCGATGCGCACGTGCGGGACCTCGTGGACGTCGTCCCACACCTCGGTCGACACGGGGTTGCCGGACAGGGCGGACCAGGTGGCGGCGCCTACGAAGTGCAGTGCGGAGGCGGTGGGGACGACCCGGACCTCGTGCCCGGACTCGGTGAGTCTGCGCAGCAGCTCACAGGCCTTGTACGCGGCGATGCCGCCGCTGACCCCCAGAACGACCTTGGGCTTGTCCACCGTCTCTCCCCGGTTCGGATGCCGCGCTCGGACTGCGCGTACGTCCCATCACACACCACAGGCCCGACAGTCGGGCTGCCGGGCCTGTGGATAAGTCAGCGCAAGGCTGAAGATATTACCGCCGATGCTGCTGGCACTACTGCGCCGGGCCCTCGATGGCCTCGGAGGTCAGCAGCCCCGCGTTGATCTCGCGCAGGGCGATCGAGAGCGGCTTCTCGTGGACGTGGGTGTCGACGAGCGGACCGACGTACTCGAGGAGGCCCTCGCCGAGCTGCGAGTAGTACGCGTTGATCTGGCGGGCCCGCTTGGCCGCGTAGATCACGAGGCTGTACTTCGAGTCCGTGGCCTCGAGGAGCTCGTCGATCGGCGGGTTGATGATGCCCTCGGGCGCGGAGATGGAAGAGGACACGCTCTACCTTCCGATGGATGGGAAAGATTCAGTCGGGATGACCGGGACGGCCACAGGGTGACCAGTGGCGATCACACGACGTTCGTCAAGGCTAGCAGCTCGCGGGCCACGTCCTCGACCGAGGTGTTCACCAGGGTCTGGTCGAACTCCGGCTCGGCCGCCAGCTCGACCTTGGCCGCGGTGAGGCGGCGCTCGATCACCTCGGGCGGTTCGGTGCCCCGGCCGGTGAGCCTGCGCACCAGCTCGTCCCAGGAGGGCGGGGCCAGGAACACCAGCCGGGCCTCGGGCATGGACTCGCGGACCTGCCGCGCTCCCTGGAGGTCGATCTCCAGGAGGACCGGCTCACCGGCCTCCAGGCGCTCCAGTACGGCCGTGCGCGGCGTGCCGTAGCGGTTGCCGGCGAACTCGGCCCACTCCAGCAGCTCGCCGTTGGCGATCAGCTTGTCCATCTCCTCGTCGCTGACGAAGAAGTAGTGGACGCCGTGCTGCTCGCCGGGGCGGGGGCTGCGGGTCGTCGCCGAGACCGACAGCCATACCTCGGGGTGTTCCTTGCGCATATGGGCGACGACCGTGCTCTTGCCGACCCCCGAGGGGCCGGAGAGCACGGTCAGCCGCGGACGTGCGTCCGGGGGTACGGGGGACGTCCCCCGGGGTGTTGCAGCCATGCAGCGATTATTCCAGCAATCCCGGAGTGGTCCGGACTCAGCTGCCGGTGCTGCCGAACTCGCGCTCCAGGGACGCGATCTGGTTGGACCCGAGACCGCGCACGCGGCGGCTCTCGGAGATGCCCAGTCGCTCCATGATCTGCTTGGCGCGGACTTTGCCCACGCCCGGCAGGGACTCGAGGAGGGCGGAGACCTTCATCTTGCCGATGACGTCGTTCTCCTGACCCTGCTTGATGACCTCGTGGAGGGAGGCGCCGGAGTGCTTGAGTCGATTCTTGACCTCGGCCCGCTCCCGGCGAGCCGCGGCGGCCTTTTCGAGCGCGGCTGCGCGCTGTTCAGGGGTAAGGGGCGGAAGAGCCACGCCTACGTCACCTCGGATGTCGAACTGTCGGATACGGACCGGTGAGGAACCTAGTCGCCCCTCACCTGGTGAGCCACGAGCAACACGCTTGCCCGTTGACTCTCGACGGAGACTAGCGGTCAAGTCCGCCAGAGTCAGCGAGAACAGCGGAAAAGTCCTGGTCAGCCTCCGTCAGGCCGGACATTTAGGACATACTCCCTCGGATTTGAGGATGTATCCAGAGTCAGGACGCCGTGACCGCGGTCCGGATCTCCCCCGCGAAACGGTCCGCGGCCCTCCGCAACGCGGCCACATCGGGACCGTGACGAAGGACACCCCGGCTGACGTTGGGCACCACGTCGCGCACCGCCGCACCGAAGACGCGCGGCAGGTCCGCGGGCGTGGCTCCCTGGGCACCGATGCCCGGCGCCAGCAGCGGACCGTTGATGCCCAGGTCGTACGAGGACAGGTCGCCGAGCGTGGCACCGACCACCGCGCCGAAGGAGCCCAGCGGCTCCTGACCCGCGTTCTCGGCGGCCAGGTGCGCCAGCATCGTCGCCCCGACGCTGCGCCCGTCGTCCCGGACGGCCCGCTGGACCTCGCCGCCCTCCGGGTTGGAGGTCAGCGCCAGCACGAACAGGCCCGCGCCGCTCTCGCGCGCCAGGTCGACGGCCGGCTTCAGGGAGCCGTAGCCGAGGTAGGGGGAGACGGTCAGCGCGTCCGAGAACAGCGGGGCGTCCTTGTGCAGGAACGACTCGGCGTACGCGGCCATGGTCGAGCCGATGTCGCCGCGCTTGGCGTCCATCACGACCAGCGCGCCGGCGGCGCGCGCCTCCCGGACCGACTTCTCCAGCACGGCGACGCCGCGCGAGCCGAAGCGCTCGAAGAAGGCGCTCTGCGGCTTGAGGACGGCGACCCGGTCCGCCATCGCCTCCACGACGGTGCGGCTGAAGCGCTCGAGGCCGGCCACGTCGTCGTTCAGGCCCCACTCGGCGAGCAGGGAGGCGTGCGGGTCGATGCCGACGCACAGCGGACCGCGCTCGTCCATCGCGCGGCGCAGCCGGGCGCCGAAGGGTTCCATCACCGTCATGAGTGCTTCCTTGCGTCGGCGCCGACCGCGTCGGCGAGGGTGGCGTACGGGCTCTGCCGCAGGCGCGCGGCGAGCCCCTTGTGGATGGCTCGGCCCCAGAAGGGCCCTTCGTAGATGAACGCGCTGTAGCCCTGGACCAGCGTGGCACCGGCCAGGATGCGCTCCCAGGCGTCCTCGGCGGTCTCGACGCCGCCGACGCCCACCAGGGTGATCCGGTCGCCCACACGCGCGTAGAGGCGGCGCAGCACCTCGAGGGACCGCGCCTTGAGGGGGGCGCCGGACAGCCCGCCGGTCTCCCCGACGAGGGCGGGCGGGGAGACCAGCCCGAGGTCCTCGCGGGCGATGGTGGTGTTGGTGGCGATGATGCCGTCCAGGCCCAGCTCCACGGCCAGGTCGGCGACCGCGTCCACGTCCTCGTCGGCCAGGTCCGGCGCGATCTTGACCAGCAGCGGGACACGCCGGGCGGTCACCGCGCGGTCGGCGGCCTCTCGGACCGCGCTCAGCAGCGGGCGCAGCGCCTCGGTGGCCTGGAGGTTGCGCAGGCCGGGTGTGTTGGGCGAGGAGACGTTGACGACCAGGTAGTCGGCGTGCGGGGCCAGCCGCTCGGCGGACTTCACGTAGTCGCCGACGGCCTCCTCCTCCGGGACGACCTTCGTCTTGCCGATGTTGACGCCGACGACGGTCCGGAAGACGGGCGTGCGGGAGGCCAGCCGGGCCGCGACGGCCAGTGAGCCGTCGTTGTTGAAGCCCATGCGGTTGATCAGCGCCCGGTCGCCCACCAGGCGGAACAGCCGCTTCTTGGGGTTGCCGGGCTGGGGCTCGCCGGTGACGGTGCCGATCTCGACGTGGTCGAAGCCGAGCATCGCCATGCCGTCGATCGCGACCGCGTTCTTGTCGAAGCCGGCGGCGAGCCCGAAGGGGCCGTGCATGCGCAGGCCGAGGGCCTCGGTGCGCAGTTCCTCGAAGCGGGGCGCGAGCGCGGCGGCGACGAAGGTGCGCAGGACGGGGACCCGCACGGCCAGGCGGATCCAGCGGAAGGCGAGGTGGTGGGCCTGCTCCGGGTCCATGCGGGAGAAGACGAGCTTGAAGAAGATCTTGTACATGTGTCCTCGTGAGGCCTCTGTGATGCGCTGGGGCTCATGAAGAGGGGGACACCGTTTCCGGTGTCCCCCTCGGGGCTGCTAGTCGCGGGCCGCGGTCAGGAATTCGGCGTGTTCCTGGAGTGAGCGCACTCCCACGTCACCGTGGTTGAGGGCGTCGATGCCCTGCACCGCCGCGGCCAGCGCCTGGACCGTGGTCAGGCAGGGCACGGAGCGGGCCACGGCCGCCGTCCGGATGTCGTAGCCGTCGAGGCGGCCGCCCGTGCCGTACGGGGTGTTGACGATGAGGTCGACCTCGCCGTCGTGGATCAGCTGCACGATGGTCTTCTCGCCGTTCGGGCCGGTGCCCTCGGACTGCTTGCGCACGACGGTGGCGCTGATGCCGTTGCGCTTGAGGACCTCGGCGGTGCCGGAGGTGGCCATCAGCTCGAAGCCGTGGGCGACCAGCTCGCGCGCCGGGAAGATCATCGAGCGCTTGTCGCGGTTGGCGACCGAGATGAAGGCGCGGCCCTTGGTCGGCAGCGGCCCGTACGCGCCCGCCTGCGACTTGGCGTACGCCGTGCCGAAGACGGAGTCGATGCCCATGACCTCGCCGGTGGAGCGCATCTCCGGGCCCAGCACCGTGTCGACGCCGCGGCCGTGGATGTCCCGGAAGCGGGACCACGGCATCACCGCCTCCTTGACGGAGATCGGCGCGTCCAGCGGCAGGGTGCCGCCGTCGCCGTTCGCCGGGAGCAGGCCCTCGGCGCGCAGTTCGGCGATGGTGGCGCCCAGCGAGATGCGGGCGGCGGCCTTGGCCAGCGGCACCGCCGTCGCCTTGGAGGTGAAGGGGACGGTGCGCGAGGCACGCGGGTTGGCCTCCAGGACGTAGAGGATGTCCCCGGCCAGCGCGAACTGGATGTTGATCAGACCGCGCACGCCGACGCCCTTGGCGATGCCCTCGGTGGAGGCGCGCAGCCGCTTGATGTCGAAACCGCCCAGCGTGATCGGGGGCAGGGCGCACGCCGAGTCGCCGGAGTGGATGCCGGCCTCCTCGATGTGCTCCATGACGCCGCCGAGGTACAGCTCCTCGCCGTCGTACAGGGCGTCGACGTCGATCTCGATCGCGTCGTCCAGGAAGCGGTCGACCAGGACCGGCCGGGACGGGCTGATCTCGGTCGACTCGGCGATGTACGCCTCAAGACGGGTCTCGTCGTAGACGATCTCCATGCCGCGTCCGCCGAGGACGTAGGAGGGCCGCACCAGGACCGGGTAGCCGATCTCGTCAGCGATGGCCTTGGCCCCGGCGAAGGTGGTGGCGGTGCCGTGCTTGGGGGCCGGCAGCCCGGCCTGCGCCAGGACCTGCCCGAAGGCGCCGCGGTCCTCGGCGGCGTGGATGGCCTCGGGCGAGGTGCCGACGACCGGCACGCCGTTGTCCTTGAGCGCCTGGGACAGGCCCAGCGGGGTCTGGCCGCCGAGCTGGACGACGACGCCCGCGACCGGTCCCGCCTGCTGCTCGGCGTGGACGATCTCCAGGACGTCCTCCAGGGTGAGCGGCTCGAAGTACAGCCGGTCGGAGGTGTCGTAGTCGGTGGAGACGGTCTCGGGGTTGCAGTTGACCATCACGGTCTCGTACCCGGCGTCCGACAGCGCGAAGGAGGCGTGGACGCAGGAGTAGTCGAACTCGATGCCCTGGCCGATGCGGTTCGGGCCGGAGCCCAGGATGATGACGGCCGGCTTCTCGCGCGGCGCGACCTCGGTCTCCTCGTCGTAGGAGGAGTAGAAGTACGGCGTCCTCGCGGCGAACTCGGCGGCGCAGGTGTCGACCGTCTTGTAGACCGGGCGGATGCCGAGGGCGTGGCGGACCTCGCGGACGACGTCCTCGCGCAGCCCGCGGATCTCGCCGACCTGCTGGTCGGAGAAGCCGTGCCGCTTGGCCTCGGCGAGCAGGTCGGCGGTCAGCTCGGGCGCGGCGGCCAGCTCGTCGGCGATCTCCTTGATCAGGAAGAGCTGGTCGACGAACCAGGGGTCGATCTTGGTGTACTCGAAGACCTCCTCGGGCGTGGCGCCCGCGCGGATGGCCTGCATGACGGCGTTGATGCGGCCGTCGGTGGGCCGGACGGCCTCTTCGAGCAGCGCCTTCTTGTCGCCCACCTCGCCGACGAAGGTGAACTGGCTGCCCTTCTTCTCCAGGGAGCGCAGCGCCTTCTGGAAGGCCTCGGTGAAGTTGCGGCCGATGGCCATGGCCTCGCCGACCGACTTCATGGTGGTGGTGAGGGTGGAGTCGGCGCTCGGGAACTTCTCGAAGGCGAAGCGCGGGGCCTTGACGACCACGTAGTCGAGGGTCGGCTCGAAGGAGGCCGGGGTCTCCTGCGTGATGTCGTTGGGGATCTCGTCGAGGGTGTAGCCGACGGCAAGCTTGGCGGCGATCTTGGCGATGGGGAAGCCGGTCGCCTTGGAGGCCAGCGCGGAGGAACGGGACACGCGCGGGTTCATCTCGATCACGATGACGCGGCCGTCGGCCGGGTTCACCGCGAACTGGATGTTGCAGCCGCCGGTGTCGACGCCGACCTCGCGGATGATCGCGATGCCCACGTCACGCAGGGTCTGGTACTCGCGGTCGGTGAGCGTCATGGCGGGCGCCACGGTGATCGAGTCGCCGGTGTGCACACCCATGGGGTCGAAGTTCTCGATGGAGCAGACGACCACGACGTTGTCGTTCTTGTCGCGCATCAGCTCCAGCTCGTACTCCTTCCAGCCGAGGATGGACTCCTCCAGGAGCACCTCGGTGGTCGGCGAGAGGGTGAGGCCCTGCCCGGCGATGCGGCGCAGCTCCTCCTCGTCGTGGGCGAAGCCGGAGCCGGCGCCGCCCATGGTGAAGGAGGGGCGGACGACGACGGGGTAGCCGCCGAGCGCGTCGACGCCCTTGAGGACGTCGTCCATGGAGTGGCAGATGTAGGACCGGGCGGACTCGCCGTGGCCGATCTTCTTGCGGACCTCCTCGACGACCTCCTTGAACAGGTCGCGGTCCTCGCCCTTGTTGATGGCCTCGACGTTGGCGCCGATCAGCTCGACGCCGTACTTCTCCAGGACGCCGTTGCCGTGCAGCGAGATGGCGGTGTTCAGCGCGGTCTGGCCGCCCAGGGTGGGCAGCAGCGCGTCGGGGCGCTCCTTGGCGATGATCTTCTCGACGAACTCGGGGGTGATCGGCTCGACGTAGGTGGCGTCGGCGATCTCCGGGTCGGTCATGATCGTCGCCGGGTTGGAGTTCACCAGGACGACGCGCAGGCCCTCGGCCTTGAGCACGCGGCACGCCTGGGTGCCGGAGTAGTCGAACTCGGCGGCCTGGCCGATGACGATCGGGCCGGAGCCGATGACCAGGACGGACTGGATATCGGTGCGCTTAGGCACGCTGGCCCTCCATGAGCTTCACGAAGCGGTCGAACAGGTAGGCGGCGTCGTGCGGGCCGGCTGCCGCTTCGGGGTGGTACTGGACGCTGAAGGCCGGCCGGTCGAGGAGCTGGAGCCCCTCCACCACGTTGTCGTTGAGGCAGACGTGGGAGACCTCGGCGCGGCCGTAGGGGGTGTCGGAGACCTGGTCGAGCGGGGCGTCGACGGCGAATCCGTGGTTGTGCGCGGTGACCTCGACCTTGCCGGTCGTACGGTCCTGCACGGGCTGGTTGATGCCGCGGTGGCCGTACTTCAGCTTGAAGGTGCCGAAGCCGAGCGCGCGGCCCAGGATCTGGTTGCCGAAGCAGATGCCGAAGAGCGGGGTTCCGCGCTCCAGGACGCCCCGCATGACGGAGACCGGGTGGTCGGCGGTGGACGGGTCGCCGGGGCCGTTGGAGAAGAACACGCCGTCCGGGTTGACGGCGTAGACGTCGTCGACGGTGGCGGTGGCGGGCAGGACGTGCACCTCGATGCCGCGCTCTGCCATGCGGTGCGGGGTCATGCCCTTGATGCCGAGGTCGACGGCGGCGACGGTGAACTTTTTCGCACCGATCGCCGGGACGACGTACGCCTCGGTGGTGGCGACCTCGGCGGACAGGTCGGCGCCGCTCATCTCGGGGGCCCGGCGGACCTCGGTGAGCATGGTGCCCTCGTCGGGCAGCGCCTGGCCGGAGAAGATGCCGACGCGCATGGCGCCGCGCTCGCGCAGGTGGCGGGTGAGGGCGCGGGTGTCGATGCCGGAGATGCCGACGACGCCCTGGGCGGCCAGCTCCTCGTCCAGCGTGCGCGTCGAGCGCCAGCTGGAGGGCACGCGGGCGGGGTCGCGGACGACGTAGCCGGAGACCCAGATCCTCTTGGACTCCATGTCCTCGTCGTTGATCCCGGTGTTCCCGACGTGCGGGGCGGTCATGACGACCACCTGGCGGTGGTACGACGGGTCGGTGAGGGTCTCCTGGTAGCCGGTCATGCCGGTGGAGAACACGGCTTCGCCGAAGGTGGCCCCCACGGCCCCGTAGGCACGGCCGCGGAAGATCCGGCCGTCCTCCAGGACGAGTACGGCGGGAGTCCGGTGGGCTCCCCTGCTGGAGGTCGTCATCGTGCGCCTTCCGTTTCCGTCTTGTTGATCATGTCGTTCAGGGTTTCGACCCATTCGTTGTGCTCGGCCGCGTGGTCGGAGCGGAAGCCGGAGTCGATCAGCTTGTCGCCGTGGGCCCAGGTGACGACCAGCAGGCCGCCCTCGGTGAGGACCTTGCCGGCGATGCCCTTGTCGAGACGGGCCTCGCGCAGCGCGGCGACGGGGACGAAGAAGTCGGCGGCGCCGGGGCGTACGACGTCCAGTCCCGCGTCGGTCAGGGTCAGCTCGACCCGGCTGCGGGTGCCCAGGCCGTGCGCGACGATGCGGTCCAGCCACTGCCCGGCGGTGGTGGAACCGTGGTAGCGACCGCTCAGCACCAGTTTCGCCGCACCCGGGTCGTCCGGCGCGCCGGGCAGTTCGGGGAGGTCGCCCTGGAGCGTGCCGCGCCACTTCCAGCCCTCGCGCATCAGCCAGTAGACGAGCGCGACGAAGAGGCCGAGGCCGACGACCCAGCCGACGCGGGCGGCCCAGTCGGTCACTTCCGCCGATTCCTTCTCGGCGGCCAGCAGGATTACCGGTGCTACAGATGTCACGTGAGCTTCCCGTCGACGAGCGTGGCCTTGCCCCGCAGCCACGTGTGCGTCACACGGCCCGGCAGCTCACGCCCCTCGTAGGGGGTGTTGCGACTGCGCGAGGCGAAGCCCGCGGGGTCCACCTGGCCACGGTATGCCTCCTCGACGAGGGTGAGGTTGGCGGGCTCACCAGCCGAGACGGGTCGGCCGTGTCCGGTGGCCTGTCCGATCCGCGCGGGCTTGAAGGACATCCGGTCGGCGACGCCGGCCCAGTCCAGCAGGCCCGTGTCCACCATGGTCGCCTGCACCACCGACAGCGCGGTCTCCAGGCCCACCATCCCCATGGCGGCGGCGGCCCACTCGCAGTCCTTGTCCTCGTGCGGGTGCGGGGCGTGGTCGGTGGCGACGATGTCGATGGTGCCGTCGGCGAGCGCTTCGCGCAGGGCCATGACGTCGCGCTCGGTGCGCAGCGGCGGGTTGACCTTGTAGACCGGGTTGTACGACCGGACCAGCTCGTCGGTGAGGAGGAGGTGGTGCGGGGTGACCTCGGCGGTGACGTCGATGCCGCGGGACTTGGCCCAGCGGACGATCTCGACGGACCCGGCGGTCGACAGGTGGCAGATGTGGACGCGGGAGCCGACGTGCTCGGCGAGCAGCACGTCCCGGGCGATGATCGACTCCTCGGCGACGGCGGGCCAGCCGCCGAGGCCCAGCTCGGCGGAGACGACGCCCTCGTTCATCTGGGCGCCCTCGGTGAGCCGGGGCTCCTGGGCGTGCTGGGCGACGACGCCGCCGAAGGCCTTCACGTACTCCAGGGCGCGGCGCATGATCACGGCGTCGTGGACGCACTTGCCGTCGTCGGAGAAGACGGTGACGCCGGCCGCGGACTCGTGCATGGCGCCCAGTTCGGCGAGCTTGGCGCCCTCCAGGCCGACGGTGACGGCGCCGATGGGCTGCACGTCGCAGTAGCCGGACTCCTGGCCGAGCCGCCAGACCTGCTCGACGACGCCGGCGGTGTCCGCGACGGGGAAGGTGTTGGCCATGGCGAAGACGCTGGTGTAGCCGCCGCTCGCGGCCGCGCGGGTGCCGGTCAGGACGGTCTCGGAGTCCTCGCGGCCGGGCTCGCGCAGGTGGGTGTGCAGGTCGACCAGGCCGGGCAGCAGCACCTTGCCGTCCGCCTCGACGACCTCCGCGCCCTCGGCGGACAGGTTCCGGCCGACCGCCTCGATGACGGCGCCGTCGATCAGCACGTCCTGCGGCTCGCCGCCGAGCACCTTCGCACCGCGGATCAGGGTCTTGCTCATCGTCTTACTTCTCCTCGGTGGGGCGGGCGTGGGACACGGCGGGCTCGTTGCCGCCGAGCAGCAGGTAGAGGACGGCCATCCGGATGGAGACACCGTTGGTGACCTGCTCGACGACGGTGCAGCGGTCGGAGTCGGCGACCTCGGCGGTGATCTCCATGCCGCGCACCATCGGGCCGGGGTGCATCACGATGGCGTGGTCGGGCATCCTCGCCATGCGGTCGCCGTCGAGGCCGTAGCGGCGGGAGTACTCGCGCTCGGTGGGGAAGAACGCGGCGTTCATCCGCTCGCGCTGCACGCGCAGCAGCATCACCGCGTCGGACTTGGGCAGCGTGGAGTCGAGGTCGTAGGAGACCTCGCAGGGCCAGGTCTCGACGCCGACGGGCAGCAGGGTGGGCGGGGCGACGAGGGTGACCTCGGCGCCGAGGGTGTGCAGCAGGTCGACGTTGGAGCGGGCGACGCGGCTGTGCAGGATGTCTCCGACGAGGGTGATCCGGCGGCCGTCCAGGTCCTTGCCGAGCCCGGTGTCGCGGCCGACCAGCCGGCGGCGCATGGTGAAGGCGTCGAGCAGGGCCTGGGTGGGGTGCTGGTGGGTGCCGTCCCCGGCGTTGACCACGGCGGCGTCGATCCAGCCGGAGGTGGCCAGGCGGTAGGGGGCGCCGGACGCGCTGTGCCGGATGACGACGGCGTCGACGCCCATCGCCTCCAGGGTCTGGGCGGTGTCCTTGAGGGACTCGCCCTTGGAGACGCTGGAGCCCTTGGCGGTGAAGTTGATGACGTCCGCGGACAGGCGCTTCTCGGCGGCCTCGAAGGAGATCCGGGTCCGGGTGGAGTCCTCGAAGAAGAGGTTCACGACGGTACGGCCGCGCAGGGTGGGCAGTTTCTTGATCGGCCGGTCCGCGACCCGGGCCATCTCCTCGGCGGTGTCGAGGATCAGGACGGCGTCGTCGCGGGTGAGGTCGGCGGCCGAGATGAGATGACGCTGCATCTGTCAGGCTCCGTAGGGCGAGTCATGCGGAAGAGCGGGATAATTCGGGCGGCCGGGCGCACGGAGGCGCGCCGAACAGGCGTACGGCACGGGCGGGCGCGTACGCGGGGTGCTACGGGTGGGCGCCCGGGGCGTCCGGCTTGGCACCGAGCAGCACGGTGTCGCGACCGTCCTCCTCGGCGAGCTGGACCTTGACCGTCTCCCGCAGCGACGTCGGGAGGTTCTTGCCGACGTAGTCGGCGCGGATGGGCAGTTCGCGGTGGCCGCGGTCGACGAGGACGGCGAGCTGCACCGCGCGCGGGCGGCCGATGTCGTTCAGCGCGTCGAGGGCGGCGCGGATGGTGCGGCCGGAGAAGAGCACGTCGTCGACGAGGACGACGAGGCGGCCGTCGATGCCGTCACCGGGGATCTCGGTGCGCGCCAGGGCACGCGGCGGGTGCATGCGCAGGTCGTCGCGGTACATGGTGATGTCGAGCGAGCCGACCGGCATCTTGCGCTCGGTGATCTGCTCCAGTTTGTCCGCGAGCCGCCGGGCGAGAAAGACGCCGCGGGTCGGGATGCCGAGGAGCACCACGTCGTCGGCGCCCTTGGCGCGTTCGACGATCTCGTGGGCGATGCGGGTCAGTACCCGCGCGATGTCGGGCCCTTCGAGAACGGGCCGGGCATCCTGCTGCTTGTCCATACGAAACGGACCCCCTTCTCCGCCTCACGGGACGGATCTTAAAGGACGTCGGATATGCGCCACCTACGGTAGCAGGCTCACAGAACCTCTCCGACGGCCCCCCTGGGACTCCCCCGTCACCCTTCTGCCGCACCCCGATCACCCGCTCGGCCCAACGGACGGCGAATACCACGGAAGAGTCGGTGCGGACCATTCGGCTTGACGCAGGAGAGTAACGCTGCGTAACCTCACAGTGAGTTACCAGCCGCGCGGCCGACAACAGAGCCTGCCGCGTCGACACCTTGTCCGGGGAGCCATATGTCCAGCGAATACGCCAAACAGCTCGGGGCCAAGCTCCGGGCCATCCGCACCCAGCAGGGCCTTTCCCTCCACGGTGTCGAGGAGAAGTCCCAGGGCCGCTGGAAGGCCGTCGTGGTCGGTTCGTACGAGCGCGGCGACCGCGCCGTGACCGTGCAGCGCCTCGCCGAGCTGGCGGACTTCTACGGCGTCCCCGTGCAGGAGCTGCTGCCGGGCACCACCCCCGGCGGTGCCGCCGAGCCGCCGCCGAAGCTGGTCCTGGACCTGGAGCGGCTGGCCACCGTGCCGGCCGAGAAGGCGGGCCCGCTCCAGCGGTACGCGGCCACGATCCAGTCGCAGCGCGGTGACTACAACGGCAAGGTGCTCTCGATCCGCCAGGACGACCTGCGCACACTCGCCGTCATCTACGACCAGTCGCCCTCGGTCCTCACCGAGCAGCTGATCAGCTGGGGCGTCCTGGACGCGGACGCGCGTCGCGCGGTGGCGTCCCACGACGAGCTCTGAGCCCCCACCGCCTCAGCAGAAACGTGCCGCCGGGGTGGCCGGAACCGTTCGTTCGGTTCCGCCCACCCCGGCGGTTTCTTGCGTGTGTGCGGCGCGGGCACGGCTCGTGGAGCTACTCCCGGCGCAGCGAGGGCTTGAGGTCCTTCAGCCGGCCCAGCAGGCCGTTGACGAACGCGGGCGACTCGTCGGTGGAGAACTCCTTCGCCAGCTGCACCATCTCGTCCAGGACGACGGCGTCCGGGGTCGCGTCGACCCAGAGCAGCTCGTACGCGCCCAGGCGCAGGATGTTGCGGTCGACGACCGGCATCCGGTCCAGCGTCCAGTCGACCGAGTACTGGGCGATCAGCTCGTCGATGCGCTTGGCGCGCTCGGCGTAGCCCTCGACCAGCTCCATCGTGTACTCGCTGACCGGCGGCTGCCGGGTGTCGGACCGGGAGTGCCGGACCCAGTCGGCGAGCACCGTCAGGACGTCGGCGCCGCGCTGGTCGCCCTCGAAGAGGATCTGGAAGGCGCGCTTGCGGGCCGTGTTGCGAGCAGCCACGGTTAGCTGTTCACCCGGCCGAGGTAGTCGCTCGTACGGGTGTCGACCTTGATCTTCTCACCGGTGGTGATGAAGAGCGGCACGTTGATCTGGTGACCGGTCTCCAGGATGGCGGGCTTGGTGCCGCCGGTGGAGCGGTCGCCCTGGACGCCGGGCTCGGTCTCCTTGACGGTCAGCTCGACGGCGGCCGGCAGCTCGACGAAGAGCACCTCGCCCTCGTGCTGCGCGACGGTGGCCTCGAAGCCCTCGATGAGGAAGTTGGCGGCGTCACCGACGACCTTGCGGTCGATCATCAGCTGGTCGTACGTCTCCATGTCCATGAAGACGAAGTAGTCGCCGTCCATGTACGAGAACTGCATGTCACGCTTGTCGACAGTGGCCGTCTCGACCTTGACGCCGGCGTTGAAGGTCTTGTCGACCACCTTGCCGGAAAGCACGTTCTTGAGCTTGGTGCGCACGAAGGCCGGGCCCTTGCCGGGCTTGACGTGCTGGAACTCGACGACGGACCAGAGCTGGCCGCCTTCGAGCTTGAGCACCAGGCCGTTCTTGAGGTCGTTCGTGGAAGCCACGGTTGCGGAATCTCCTGGACTGGACTGACGTGGACGACCCGGGAGCGTACGCGCAGCGCAAGGCTAGAGCGCGAGCAGCTCCTTGGTCGTGATGGTGAGTAGCTCGGGTCCGCCGTCCGCCTCGGGGCGCACGACGAGCGTGTCATCGATCCGGACCCCGCCCCGGCCCGGGAGGTGGACCCCCGGTTCGACGGTGACCGGCACACAAGCGTCCAGTTTACCCATGGCCGCGGGGGCCAATTGAGGGTCCTCGTCGATTTCGAGTCCGACACCGTGACCGGTGAGTGCCGGGAGGTTCTCCGCGTACCCCGCCGAGTCCAGTGCCTGGCGGGCCGCACGGTCCACATCACGGCAGGCGGCGCCGGGTGCGAGGGCCTCACGTCCGGCCCGCTGGGCGGCGAAGACGAGGTCGTACAGCTCGATCTGCCAGTCGGCCGGCGAGGTGCCGATGACGAACGTACGGCCGATCTCGCAGCGGTAACCGCGGTACGTCGCGCCCAGGCACACGGAGAGGAAGTCGCCCTCCTCCACCCGGCGGTCGGTGGGCCGGTGGCCGCGGCGTCCCGAGTTCGGGCCGGTGCCGACGGAGGTGGGGAAGGCGGGGCCGTCCGCGCCGTGGTCGACGAGGCGGCGTTCCAGCTCCAGGGCGAGGTGCCGCTCGGTGCGGCCGACCAGGATGGACTCCAGGAGCTCGCCGAGCGCCTGGTCGGCGATCTCGGCGCCGATGCGCAGGCAGGAGATCTCCTCCTCGTCCTTGACGACCCGGAGCTGCTCCACGGCCTGACCCAGGTCCGTCAGACGCAGCGTCGGCGCGACCGAGCGCATGGCGCGGTGCCGGACCACGGTGAGGTGGTGGTCCTCCGTGGCGAGGGACTCGGCGCCCTGGTCCGCGGCGAGGCCGGTGGCCGTGACGGCCGGATCACCGCCGGGGCCGGGCAGGGTGCGGACCTGGAGCGACTCGTCGGGACGGCCCTCGGTCGGCCGGTCGTCGGGCGGCCCCGAGCAGACCAGCAGGTCCTCGGTCCTGCCGAGGAGCAGCACGGCGCCGTGCGGGGCGGCGCCCGCGAGATAGCGCACGTTGGCGGGCCGGGAGACGAGCGCCGCCGCGCTGCCGCCCGCGTTGCAGCGTTCCCGTAGGCGCGTCCGGCGGGCCGCGTAGACCTCTGACATGAGCCGAGCGTATGGCTCCGCCGGTGGGGGCGCCGCTTGGGTGGGCCGAGTGGGCGGGGCCGGGAGATGCGGGGTGCGCCCAGCGGGGTGGGGCTTCTTGTCGTGTGGCGTCCGACCGCCCGGTGGGGGCTGGTCGCACCCCCGCGGCGGAGCCGCATGTCGATACAGCCCCGCGCCCCCTGGGTGGGCGCGGTCCCCTCTCTTACCAGTTCGGCGGGCTCGCTATCGAGCGGGAGAGGACCTCGTCGAGGAGGTGGGCGGTTTCCGGGATGTCGAGTTGGGAGTTGTCGATGATGGGGAGGCCGGAGCCGTACCAGCCGGCCATGCGGCCGTGGATGCGGGCGACCTCCTCGTCGGTGAGGCGTCGGTTGCCGCTGCGTTCGGCGTTGCGCTCCAGGACGATGTCCAGACCCGGCAGGAGCACGACCGGGAGCAGGCCGGGGCCGACGTGCCGCTTCCAGCCTCCGAGGCCGACGACCGGGCGGTCCGGGAAGACCGCGTCGTCGAGGATGCAGGAGATGCCGTTGGCGAGGAAGTTGCGCGCGGAGAAACCGCAGGTGCGGCGGGCGAGGCGGTACTGCGCCTCCGAGTGCTCGTTCCATCCGGTCTGGGGGTCGGCGAAGCCGGAGCGGACCCATTCACGGACGTCGTCGAGGCTGATGTGCGCGGTCGGGACCCGGCGGTGGTCCGCCCAGTACTTGGCCACGCTGGTCTTGCCCGCGCCCGCGGGGCCGATGAGCAGCACCGCGAGGGTGGTCGTGGTGGGGTCGGGCGCGGCGGCCGTGGCGGGGGGCACGGCGGGCACGGCCACCGGGCCGCCGGGCGGCAGCGGCACATGCCCGGTGGTGTCCGGCGCGGGCGGGGCGGGGGCCGGCTGATGGGGTGCCGGGGCGGGGGCCGGCTGGTGCGGTGCCGGGACGGGTCCCGGGTGCGCGGTGGGGGCCTGCCGCGGCGCCGTGGGGTACCCCGGCGCGGCAGGCGGTACGGGGGCGGGTCCCTGGGGCGGGCCAGGGTGGTGTGCGGCCGGGGACCAGCCGAGGGCCGGTCCGTGCCCCGGCTGGTGGGGCGGCGGCAGCGGAGAACCCACTGGGTGCTGCATCCGGTGCCACTCCGTCTCGTACAGGCGATGGGCGCTGGCGGCGGGAAGGGGGCCCGCCGTCTTGCTACCGAACGGTACCGCCCCCGGCCGTCGTTTGGTGAACGGCCGGGGGCGGCCCGAAGTGCCCGTCCCGCACGGCGAATCGGGCGGAACGGCGCACCGGGGTACTACTCGCCCACCTCGCCGTAGGCGGCGAGGAGGACGGCCGGGTCGGGGCCCTCCAGGACGGTGGGCTTGGCGAGGCCGTCCAGGACGATGAAGCGCAGCAGATCGCCGCGCGACTTCTTGTCGAGCTTCATGTTCTCGACCAGCTTGGGCCACTGGTCGTGGCGGTAGTGCAGCGGGAGGCCGACCGCTTCGAGGATGCTGCGGTGGCGGTCGGCGGTGGCGTCGTCCAGGCGGCCCGCGAGGCGGCCGAGTTCGGCGGCGAAGTGCATGCCGACCGACACGGCGGCGCCGTGCCGCCACTTGTAGCGCTCGTTCTTCTCGATGGCGTGGCCCAGGGTGTGGCCGTAGTTGAGGATCTCCCTGAGGCCCGCTTCCTTGAGGTCGGACGAGACGACCTCGGCCTTGACCTTGATGGAACGCACGATCAGCTCGGCGGTGTGCGGTCCGGCCGGGGTGCGCGCGGCCTGCGGGTCGGACTCGATCAGGTCCAGGATCACCGGGTCGGCGATGAAGCCGGCCTTGATGACCTCGGCGAGGCCCGAGACGTAGTCGTTGACCGGCAGCGAGTCCAGGGCGGCCAGGTCGCACAGGACACCGGCCGGCGGGTGGAAGGAGCCGACGAGGTTCTTGCCCTCGGCGGTGTTGATGCCGGTCTTGCCGCCCACGGCCGCGTCCACCATGGCCAGCACCGTGGTGGGGACGGCGATCCAGCGCACCCCGCGCAGCCAGGTCGCGGCGACGAACCCGGCCAGGTCGGTGCTGGCACCGCCGCCGACCCCGACGATGACGTCGGTACGCGTGAACCCGGACTGGCCGAGCGCCTTCCAGCAGTACGCGGCGACCTCGGCGGTCTTGGCCTCCTCGGCGTTGGGCACCTGGATGGCGATCGCCTCGTAGCCCTGCGCGGCGAGGTCGCCGCGCAGCGCGTCACCGGTCTCGGCGAGCGCCTCGGGGTGGATCACCGCGACCCGCTTGGCCTTGGCACCGATCAGGCCGCCCAGCTCGCCCAGGAGCTGACGGCCCACCAGGACCTCGTAGGGGTCGGATCCCGCGGTGCCGCCGACCTGGATCCTTGTCACGTCGTTCACCACAGCGTCCTCCGGCCGGGGGTCCGGGGGTTGTCCCCCGGGAGATACGGTCTTCAACTCCACTGCTTCCAGGACGGCTTGGGTGACTTCTTCCGGCGTGCGGCCGTCCGTGGTCACGACGGCCGCGGCGACCTCCTCGTAGAGGTGCCGGCGCGCCTCCATCAGCTCGCGCCACTGCTTGCGCGGGTTGACCGCGAGCAGCGGACGCGCCGCGTTCAGGCCGGTGCGCTTGACGGCCTCCTCGACGTCCATCGAAAGGTAGACGACCCGCTGTCCGGCGAGCAGCGCCCGCGTGTCGGCGTCGAGGATCGCGCCGCCGCCGAGGGCGAGGACGCCGTCGTGCTCGGCGAGCGCGGCGCGCACGGCCTCCTTCTCCAGGGCCCGGAAGGCGGCCTCGCCCTCGTCCACGAAGATCTCGGCGATGGCCCGGCCCTGGGCGGCGACGATGTCCTCGTCCGTGTCCCGGTAGCCCGTGCCCAGCCGGTCGGCGAGCAGCTGCCCGACGGTGGACTTGCCGACGCCCATCGGGCCGACCAGGACGATCAGCGGTGCGCTCATCGGATGGCCAGGTTGTCGAGGTAGGAGGTGACGTTGCGGCGGGTCTCGGTCACGCTGTCGCCGCCGAACTTCTCCGCCACGGCGTCGGCGAGGACGAGGGCCACCATGGCCTCGGCGACGATTCCGGCGGCGGGGACCGCGGACACGTCGGAGCGCTGGTGGTGGGCCTGCGCGGCCTCGCCGGTGGTCACGTCCACGGTCTTCAGGGCGCGCGGCACGGTCGCGATCGGCTTCATCGCGGCGCGCACCCGCAGCAGCTCACCGGTGGTGAGGCCGCCCTCGGTGCCGCCGGAGCGGCCGGAGACCCGGCGGATGCCGTCCTGCGTGCTCACGATCTCGTCGTGGGCCTGGGACCCGGGCACGCGGGCCAGCTCGAAGCCGTCGCCGAGCTCGACGCCCTTGATCGCCTGGATGCCCATGAGGGCGCCCGCGAGGCGCGCGTCGAGCTTGCGGTCCCAGTGGACGTGGGAGCCGAGGCCCACCGGTACGCCGTAGGCGAGGATCTCGACGACGCCGCCGAGCGTGTCGCCGTCCTTGTGGGCCTGGTCGATCTCGGCGACCATCGCCTTCGACGCGTCCGCGTCCAGGCAGCGCACCGGGTCGGCGTCCAGCCTCTCCACGTCGGCCGGCGTCGGGTACACACCGTGCGGCGCCTTCACCGAGGCCAGCTCGACGACATGGCTGACGATCTCGACGCCGGTCGTCTCCTTGAGGTACGACCGGGCCACCGCGCCCAGCGCGACCCGCGCCGCCGTCTCCCGGGCCGAGGCGCGCTCCAGGATCGGCCGGGCCTCGTCGAAGCCGTACTTCTGCATGCCGGCGAGGTCCGCGTGACCGGGGCGCGGCCGGGTCAGCGGGGCGTTGCGCGCGAGACCGGCCAGCACCTCCGGGTCCACCGGGTCGGCCGACATGACCTGCTCCCACTTGGGCCACTCGGTGTTGCCGACCATGACGGCGACCGGGGAGCCCATGGTCAGACCGTGCCGGACGCCGCCGAGGAAGGTGACCTCGTCGCGCTCGAACTTCATCCGCGCACCGCGCCCGTAACCGAGCCGCCGCCTCGCCAGGTGGTCCGCCACCATCTCGGTGGTGATCGGCACGCCGGCGGGCAGTCCCTCCAGCGTCGCGACGAGTGCGGGACCGTGGGACTCCCCCGCGGTCAGCCAGCGCAACCTGCTCAACGGTGCTCCTCAGTGCTCGCGCCCCGGTATGCCCCGCGTACGTGTCTTCTCCGCGTACGCGACGGTCCGACCGGGTGCGCGGCCCCGGTCCGCCGCCTCCGATCCTCCCACGTTCGGCCGCCGGACCCGGTCGCCGGTCCATTTCCCGGACGCGCGGGCGGACGCGCGCGCACGGGCCCGCGGACGAACCCGGGCGGTGTCAGGCGGGTCGGTCGCCCTGCCGCGGCGGAGCGTAGGAGCCGAGGAAGTCGGCGCCGCTCTCCTGCCGCCGCCCCGGAGCGTAGGGACCGAGGTGGTCGGCGCCGGTGCCCTGGCCCTGCCGCGCCGCCCCGGGCAGGGCCAGGCCCGCCCGACTCGCGCGCCGCCGGGCGATCCCGCGCCGCGCCTTGACCCCCCAGCTCGCGACGACGGCGAGCACGATCAGGGCGAGCACCGTGATCTGCACCCAGTCGGGCAGGAAGCCCAGGACGGCCTCGAAGATCTGGGACTTGGCCGAGGCCAGCGGCACGCCTGTGTACATGGATCGTCTTCCCCTCCCGTTCCGCCCCCTGCGGAACCGGAGGGATCCTAGCGATCCGCGAGCGCGTGCTCCCCCGCTTTTCGCATGGCGGCCAGCGGCGCGGGAGCCCGGCCGGTCATCTGCTCCACCTGGAGCACCGCCTGGTGGAGCAGCAGGTCGAGGCCGCTGACGACGGCACCGCCGTACGCCGACCAGCGGGCGGCGAGCGCGGTGGGCCAGGGATCGTAGAGCACGTCGAAGAGGGTGGTGGGCCGCTCGGGGACGGCGGCGGCGAGGGTGTCGGTGGCGCCGGCCGGCGTGGTGGCCACGACCAGCGGGGCGTGCAGCGCCTCCTCGGCGTCCGCCCAGTCCGCGATGCGCACGTCGACGTCCAGCCGCTCAGCCCAGCCCCGCATCTCGTCGGCGCGTGCCGCGCTGCGCACGTAGACGGCGATCTCGCCGGTGCAGATCCGGGCCAGTGCGGCCAGCGCGGAGGACGCGGTGGCCCCGGCGCCGAGGACCGCGGCGGTCTCGGTCTTCTCGATGCCGTGCTCGCGCAGGGCGGCGACGATGCCGGGGATGTCGGTGTTGTCGCCGGCCTTGTGGCCGTCCTCCCCGAACACGACGGTGTTCACCGCGTCCACGGAGGCCGCGGTCTCGCTGACCGAGTCGAGCAGCGGGATCACCGCCCGCTTGAGCGGCATGGTCAGCGACAGCCCCGCCCACTCGGACCCCAGCTCCTCGAAGAAGCCGGGCAGCGCCGCCTCGTCGACGTCGAAGCGGTCGTACGTCCAGTCGGTGAGGCCCAGCTCCGCGTAGGCGGCGCGGTGCAGCACCGGAGAGAGGGAGTGGGCGATCGGGGAGCCGAGTACGGCGGCCCTGCGCCGGTCAGTCGCCGGAGCTGGCATCGAACTTGTCCTTCAGCTTCAGGAACTCGTCGTGGGTCTTGGCGAACTCGGTCTTCTCCACGCCGTCGGTGGCCACGAAGTAGATCCAGCCGTCCGTGGTGGGGTTGAGCGCCGCTTGCAGGGCCTCGTCGCCGGGGTTGCCGATGGGCCCGGGCGGCAGGCCCCGATTGGTGTAGGTGTTGTACGGGTCCATGTTGCTGTTGATCTCGGACTCGCTGATGTGGATCTTGCTCTGGCCCATCAGGTAGTTGAACGTCGAGTCGAACTGGAGCTTCTGGTTCGTCTCGGTGTTGGACTCCTTGAGCCGGTTGTAGATGACCTCGGCCATCTTGCGGAAGTCGTCGTGCGTCTTGCCCTCCGCCTGCACCAGGCTCGCGGCGGTGAGCAGCTCCCACGGGCCCTTGAGGCCCAGGCCCTCCGCCTTCTCCTCGAGGCCGATCTTCTCGTACTGCTCGCTGGCACGTGCCACCATCTGCTTGAGCACGTCCTCGGGCTTCTGCCCCTTGGCCGCCGAGTAGCTGGACGGATAGAGGAAGCCCTCCAGGGGGTCCTTGACGCCCTTGTGGTTCAGCGCCCACTCGGGCAGGCCGAGTTCCTTGTACTCGGACTTGGCGACCTCGGCGGTGGTGCCCGCCTTCACTCCGAGGCGCTTGTCGATGAGCTCGTAGACGGCGGCGTTGCGCTTGCCCTCGGCGATGATCAGGTTGCTGCGGCTCTTCGGGCTGAGCAGGAGCTCGACCGCGCTGTCGGCCGACATCTCCTTCTGCAGCGTGTACACGCCGTCCTGGATGCTCTTGCCGCGCGGGTTGCTCTGCTGGGCGGCGATGAAGGCGTCGACGCTCTTCACCACGCCCTGCCGCTTGAGTTCCTGGCCGATCGTGGAGCCGCCCGCGCCCTTGGGGATGGTGACGGTCACCTGCTCGCCGTTGCCGTCGCCCGCGAAGTCCGGGGCCGTGCCGAAACGATCCTGGTAAAACTGGTACCCGAAATATCCGACACCTGCCACACCGCCGCCGAGCACCAGGCACACCACCAGGCAGGCGCATCCGCTGCGGCGTTTCTTGGGCTTGCCGCCGCCCCGGGACCTGCGGTCCTCACGACCGCCCCGGCCGTCGCCCGGCGCGTCGTCCTCGTCGGCGTCCCCGCCCGCGAAGAAGGCGTGCTCCCCCTCGTCGGGACCGGGGTCCCAGTCGGTGCGCTGCGGCTCGGGCTCGGCGCGCCGGCGGGTGGGCGGTTCCGGCGGCGGGTACGCCTCGGGGGTGCCGTAGAAGTCGGGCTGCTCGGCACCGTAGCCGCCGGCCTGCTGTCCGTAGGGGTCGGACGGGTCGGCCGGGTACTGCGCCTGGGGGTGTGCGCCGGCGCCCCAGCCGTTGTCGTGGACCTGCTGCGGCTGGGCCTGGGGCGCGTACTGCTGGTCGTACTGCTGCTGACCGTACTGGTGCTGGTCGTACTGCTGCTGGTCGTACTGCTGACCGTACTGGTCGTACTGCGGCTCGGGGTGCTGGTGGCCGTACTGGTCGTACTGCGGCTGCCCGCCGTCGTACGACGACTGGCCGCCGTTGCTCCAGTCGCCGTGACCCTGCTGCGCCTGCTGCTGCTCCGGATACTGCTGCGGCTGGCCGCCGTAGGGGGACTGCTGACCCGCATGGGCCTGCTGTCCGCCCCATCCGCCGTCCCCGTACAACGGGTCCTCGGGATGCCACGGTTCGGAGCCAGGGCCCCGGCCATACTCAGTCATCGATCCCCTAGAGCCGCGAGGCGACGGGGGGCGCGACCTGTGCCGAAGGGCTCGCTTCCGTTCCGCCTCTTGCTGTGCGGTGGCTGTTCGAATGCCTCCGCATCGCGCGGAACGTTACCGTACCGCGATCAGATGACCACTTCGACGCCCTCGCCGGGTGGCCTGCCTGACACCCGTTCGGATTCGAGGGCCTGCTGAAGGATGATCACAGCGGCGGCCTGGTCGATGACGGACCGGCCCTTCTTGGAGTTCACTCCCGAGGCGCGCAGCCCCTGGCTGGCGGTGACCGTCGTCATCCGCTCGTCGACGAGCCGGACCGGGACCGGGGCGATGCCGCGGGCCAGCTCCTGCGCGAAGCGCCTGACCTTGGCCGCGGCCGGGCCCTCGCCCCCCTTGAGGGAGCGAGGGAGGCCGACGACGACCTCGATGGGCTCGTACTCCGCGACCAGGTGCCTCAGGCGCCGGTGCGCGGCCGGGACGTCGCGGCCGGGGACGGTCTCCACCGGGGTGGCGAGGATGCCGTCGGGGTCGCAGGAGGCGACCCCGATCCGGGCGTCGCCGACGTCGACGGCCAGGCGGCGGCCGCGGCGCATCACCGGGCCGTCCGTCCGGCCGTTCTCGGGCGTGCTCACTTGGCGGTGTCCGCCACGAGGCGCTCGACGGCGTCGACGGCCTCGCCGATGGCGGCCGGGTTCTGGCCGCCGCCCTGGGCGACGTCCGGCTTGCCCCCACCGCCGCCGCCGAGGGTCTTGGCGGCGGTGCGCACCAGGTCACCGGCCTTGAGACCGCGCTCGCGGGCGGCCTCGTTGGTGGCGATGACCGTGAGGGGCTTGCCGTTGACCGTCGTGAACAGGGCCACGACGGCGGCCCGGCCGCCCTGGATGCGGCCGCGCACGTCGAGGACCAGCTTGCGCAGGTCGTCGGCGGTGGTGCCGTCGGGGACCTGCCCGGTCACCAGGGCCACGCCGCGCACGTCCTTGGCGGAGTCGGCGAGGCCGCCGGCGGCCTGGAGGACCTTCTCGGCGCGGAACTTCTCGATCTCCTTCTCGGCGTCCTTGAGCTTGCCGAGCATGGCGGAGACCTTCTCCGGCAGCTCCTCCGGGCGTCCCTTGATCAGCTCCTGGAGCTGGGCGACGACCGTGTGCTCGCGGGCGAGGAAGTTGTAGGCGTCCACGCCGACGAGGGCCTCGATGCGGCGCACGCCCGAGCCGATGGACGACTCGCCGAGCAGCTTGACCAGGCCGAGCTGGGCGGTGTTGTGCACGTGGGTGCCGCCGCACAGCTCCTTGGAGAAGTCGCCGATGGTCACGACGCGCACGCGCTCGCCGTACTTCTCGCCGAACTCGGCGATGGCGCCCTGCTTCTTGGCCTCGTCGATGCCCATGACGTCGGCGCGTACGTCGAGGTCGCGGGCGAGCACCTCGTTGATCTTCTGCTCGACGTCGGTCATCACCGCCGTCGGCACGGCGGACGGCGAACCGAAGTCGAAGCGGAAGCGGCCGGGCTGGTTCTCGGAACCGGCCTGCGCGGCCGTCGGGCCGAGAGCGTCGCGCAGGGCCTGGTGGGTGAGGTGGGTGGCCGAGTGGGCGCGGGCGATGGCCTTGCGGCGGCGGTCGTCGATGGAGGCCTGGGCCTTGGCACCGACGGTGACCTCGCCGACCTGGACGACACCCTTGTGGACGTAGACGCCCGGGACCGGCTTCTGGCAGTCGCGGACCTCGATCACGGCGCCGGTGTCGACCCGGATCCGGCCGGTGTCGCCGATCTGGCCGCCGCCCTCGGCGTAGAACGGGGTGCGGTCCAGGACGATCTCGACCTCGTCGCCCTCGGTGGCGGCCGGGGAGGAGGCGCCGTCGACGAGGATGCCGACGATCGTGGACTCGCTCTCGGTGTCGGTGTAGCCGACGAAGTCGGTGGCGCCGGCCTTGTCGGCGATCTCCCGGTAGGCACCAGCACCGGCGTGACCGGTCTTCTTCGCCTGGGCGTCGGCCTTGGCGCGCTCCCGCTGCTCCTTCATCAGGCGGCGGAAGCCGTCCTCGTCCACGGAGAGCCCCTGCTCGGCGGCCATCTCCAGGGTGAGGTCGATCGGGAAGCCCCAGGTGTCGTGGAGCAGGAACGCCTTGTCACCGGCGAGGACGCTGCCGCCCGCGGCCTTGGTGTCGCTGACGGCGGTGTCGAGGATGTTGGTGCCGGCCTTCAGCGTCTTGAGGAAGGCGTTCTCCTCGGCGAGGGCGACCTTCTCGATGCGCTCGCGGTCGGTGATCAGCTCGGGGTACTGCTGCCCCATCATCTCGATCACGACGTCGATGAGGTCCTTGACGACCGGACCGGTGGCGCCGAGGAGCCGCATGTTGCGGATGGCGCGGCGCATGATGCGGCGCAGCACGTAGCCGCGGCCCTCGTTGCCGGGGGTGACGCCGTCGCCGATGAGCATCACGGAGGTGCGCATGTGGTCGGTGACCACGCGCAGGGACACGTCCGAGGCCTGGGCGTCGCCGTAGGCCACGCCGGTCAGTTCGGTGGCCTTCTTGATGACGGCCATGGAGGTGTCGATCTCGTACATGTTCTGCACGCCCTGCAGAATCATGGCGAGGCGTTCCAGGCCGAGGCCGGTGTCGATGTTCTTGCTCGGCAGTTCGCCGAGGATCTCGAACTCCTCCTTGCCGATGCCCTCGCCCCGCTCGTACTGCATGAAGACGAGGTTCCAGATCTCCACGTACCGCTCGTCGTTGACGGCGGGGCCGCCCTCGACGCCGAACTCGGGGCCGCGGTCGTAGTTGATCTCGGAGCAGGGTCCGCAGGGGCCGGGGACGCCCATGGACCAGTAGTTGTCCTTCTTGCCGAGACGCTGGATGCGCTCGGAGGGGACGCCCACGACGTCGTGCCAGATGCGCTCGGCCTCGTCGTCGTCCTTGTACACGGTGATCCACAGGCGCTCGGGGTCGAGGCCGTAACCGCCCTTGTCCTGGGGGCTGGTGAGCAGCTCCCAGGCGTACTTGATAGCGCCTTCCTTGAAGTAGTCACCGAAGGAGAAGTTGCCGCACATCTGGAAGAAGGTGCCGTGGCGGGTGGTCTTGCCGACCTCTTCGATGTCGGGCGTGCGCACGCACTTCTGGACGCTGGTGGCGCGGTCGAAGGGCGGCTTGACCTCACCCAGGAAGTAGGGCTTGAAGGGCACCATGCCGGCCGGGACGAGGAGCAGAGTCGGGTCGTCCGCGATGAGCGACGCCGAAGGGACGACGGTGTGACCGCGCTCCTCGAAGAAGCTCAACCAGCGGCGACGAATCTCGGCCGACTCCATCAGTGGTCCTCATTCCGGTTGTACGAGTGCGTCGTCCTGTCGTCGACGACGTACTTCGGGTTGCTGCTGTCGCTGTTCTCGATGGCGTGGGGACGCCCGGGGGCGGCGAGTCCCCGGTCGACGGGGGCGTTCAGGCCCAGCGCGTCGTCCAGTTCGGCCTCCCGCTGGGCCATGTTGTCGCGGACGTCGAGCGCGAAACCCACCGCGCGGTCCCTGACCCGGGTGCCCACGTCGAGCGCCTTGTTCGCCGCGGTGGCGGCGAGGCTGTCGGGGGTGAGCTGCTTGAGCTTCCGGTTGACCTTGGTGGTGGCCCACACACCGGCGGCCATGCCGGTGCCGAACCAGAACGTACGGCGGAACATCGCTCGGTCAGCCCTTCTTCCGCTTCGTCCGCCGCGCGGCCGGGAGCGTGCGGCCCACGATCACCGTGCGCCGTGCCTGGGCAGCCGGGGCGGACATGTCCTCCTTGCGACCGCCGAGTGCCCGGCGCACGCCGTACCCGAACGCCGCGACCTTGACCAGCGGGCCGCCGAAGGTGGAGGCCACGGTGGTGGACAGCGCGGAGGCGTTCGAGGTGACCTCCTGGACGTCGGAGGCGATCGCGTCGACCCGGTCGATCTGGGTCTGCGCGCTGCGCACCGCCGCGGAGGCGTCGGCCAGCAGCGGGACGGCCTGGTCGGTCACGTCCGCCACGAGTTTGGTGGTCGTCCTGAGCGTCTGGGCCAGCCTCGCCAGTGCGACGGCGAGGAAGGAGACCAGGATCGCCCAGAAGACGGCCACCAGGATCCCGGCCACCTCGCCACCGGACACTGTGTGCACCCGCTCCCTGAAAGACGTGCCTGAACATCGGGAAAGTCGTGCACCGAGCCTATCGCGCCGGGCGCGGGGCTCCGTACCGCATTCCCCGTCCCGCGCGGCGCGGTGCGGTCGGGTTCGGTGAAGCGATTGTACGGAGTGAATATGGTTCAGTACGCTCCGTGTTCATGCGAGACCATCGGCGCGACGGCATCCCGCACGGCAATCTACCGCTGGAACTCGACACGTTCGTGGGCAGAGGGGCACAACTGGCGGAGCTGGCCAGGGCGCTGGACTCCGCACGGCTGGTGACCGTCACCGGCGCCGGTGGCGTCGGCAAGTCCCGGCTGGCCGCGCGGGCGGCCGCGCGCCGCTCGCCCCGGGACGGGGTGTGGCGGGTGCAACTGGCGCCGGTGCGGGACGAGGAGTTCGTCGACTACGCGGTCGTGGAGGCGCTGGGCCTGACCGACCACACGACCCGGCTGCCCCGCGAGACGCTGCTCGCGCACCTGGCCGAGCGGGAGCTGCTGCTGCTCCTGGACGGGGTCGAGCACCTGGTCGACGCCTGCGCGGCGCTGGTGACCGACCTGCTCGGCCGTGCCCCGGGGCTGCGGGTGCTGGCGGTGGGGCGCAGGCCGCTGGGCGTGGCCGGGGAGCGGCTCGTCCCGCTGGCGCCGCTGGGGACGGAGGAGGCGATGGAGCTGCTGACGGTCCGGGCCGGGCAGCGGAGCGTCACCTGCGGTTACGCCGCCGACCCGGACGCGGACCAGCGGGAGGTGCGCGAGCTGTGCCGGCGGCTGGACGGGATCCCGCTGGCGATCGAGCTGGCGGCGGGGCGCCTGGGCGCGCTGTCGCCGGGCCAGGTGCTGCGCCGCCTCGACGACCGGTTCCGGCTGCTGACCGGCGGGGACCGCACCGCGCTGCCCCGGCACCGGACGCTGCGCACGGCGATCGGCTGGAGCCACGAGCTGTGCACGCCGCCGGAGCGGCTGCTGTGGGCGCGGCTCTCGGTGTTCGCCGGGCCGTTCGACCTGGAGGCCGCCGAGTACGTGTGCAGCGGGGACGGGCTGCCGGCCGACGACGTGCTCGACGTCCTCTCCGCGCTGCTCGCGCAGTCCGTGCTGACCCGCGAGGAGACGCCGGCCGGGGTGCGCTACCGGATGCTCGACACGGTACGGGCGTACGGCGCCGACTGGCTGGAGGCGACGGGGGACGCGGACCGGCTGCGGCGGCGGCACCGGGACTGGTACGTGGGCCTGGCGACCTGGTGCGAGCTGGAGTGGTTCTCGCCGCGCCAGGGCGAGGTCGCCGCGCGGGTGGACGCCGAGCTGCCGAATCTGCGCAGCGCCCTGGAGCACTGTCTGGACGAGCCGGACGGTGCCCACCTGGGCCAGTACCTGGCGGGCGCCCTGTGGTTCCACTGGGTCGGCTGCGGACGGCTGTCGGAGGGGCGGCACTGGCTGGAGCAGGCGGTGCGGCTGGACGCGGAGCCGACGGCGGGCGAGCAGTCCCGGCTGAAGGCGCTGTGGGTGCTCGCCTACGTGGCGATCCTCCAGGGCGACACGGTCCCAGCGCTGGCGGCGCTCCAGGAGTGCCGGGAGGAGGCCGAGCGGTCGGCGAACCCGACGGCGGCGGCGTACGCGGAGCACCGCACAGGCTGTCTGGCACTGGTCACGGACGACATGCCGCGCGCTGAATCGCTCCTGCGCTCCGCGCTGCGCCGCTACCGGGAGATCGGCGAACTCAACAGCAATGTGCTGATGGGCCAGGTGGAACTGGCGATGACGCGGGCGTTCCAGGGCGATCTGCCGGACGCGGTGCGCCTGTGCGAGGACGTGCGCCAGGTGTGCGAGGACCACGGCGAGCGCTGGGCGCGGGGATACGCCCTGTACGTGCTGGCCTACGCGGCCTGGAGCGACGGCGAGCCGGTGCGCGCCCGCGAGCTGCTGGCCGACTGCCTGGGCAGTGCGCACCGCTTCCGCGACCAGCTGGGCTCGGTGCTGGCGGTGGAGCTGCTCGCCCTGGTCACGGTGGCGGAGGGGGACGCGGCGGAGGCGGCGGTGCTGCAGGGCGCGGCGGCGCGGATGTGGCCGTCGGTGGGGCTGCCGCTGTTCGGCTCGGCGCACTACAACGCCCCGCACGAGCTGTGCGAGACGGCGTCCCGGGACCAGCTGGGCGACGAGCGCTACGAGGAGTGCGTACGGCACGGGACGCGGCTGGGCCGCCGGGAGGCGGTGGCGCGGGCGCTGCGCCGGCCCGGGGTGCCGGTCTCGCTGCCGGGGCCGCGCCCGACGGCCGGGGGGCGGGCCGCGGCGGGCACCCGGACGGCGAAGCCCGCCGCCTCACCCACCCGGAAGGGCGGGGAGACGGCGGGCTGAGGTACCGCTGGTACTGCGCCTGCTCGTTTCGGCGTGTCCGCTGGATCAGCGGGCGTAGTACTCGACGACGAGCTGCTCGTCGCAGATCACCGGGATCTCCTTGCGGTTCGGCTCGCGGTCCAGGCGGAACGCCAGGGCCTTGAGGTTCACCTGGAGGTAGCGCGGGGTCTCGCCGTCGGGGGCGAAGCCACCCTCGCGGGCGATGGTGAAGAGCGTCTTCTCCTTGGAGCGCTCGCGCACCTGCACGACGTCGTCCGGGCGGACGCGGAAGGACGGCTTGTCGACCTTCTGGCCGTTGACCTGGATGTGGCCGTGCACGACCATCTGGCGGGCCTGGTAGATCGTGCGGGCGATGCCCGAACGCAGGACCAGCGCGTCGAGACGGCGCTCGAGCTCGATGACCAGGGCCTCGCCGGTCTTCATGTTGGTCTTGGAGGCACGCTCGTAGGCGCGGACGAGCTGGCGCTCGCTGAGGTCGTACTGCGCGCGCAGACGCTGCTTCTCGAGCAGACGGACCTTGTAGTCCGAGTTCTGCTTGCGGCCGCGGCCGTGCTCACCCGGCGGGTAGGGGCGGGCCTCGAAGTACTTGACGGCCTTCGGGGTCAGCGCGATGCCGAGGGCACGCGACTTCTTGACCTTGGGGCGGGGCTGGTTCGCCACTGTCTGTGTCTCTTCTCTAGGTTTCCGGCTTGTCAGGGTTGAGGGAGGTCGCAATCCGCAGCCGGGGAAACCCGCCGGGTCCGCTCGGGACCTGCCGGGCAGCCGCTCCCCTGGTCTGGGCACATACGTGCAGCACGCGAGTGGCCCACCGACCGCTCCCGGAAGCCGGGTGGTGGTGGGCTGCCCGCGACACCATCGACGGTGCGCGACGCTCCTGGAACCCGCGAGGGTTCCGGCCGGTCGTCCCGTTCTGACTGCACGGGACACGGCACTCCGAGGGAGTCTACAGGCTGCTCAGGACGGCTTGCGACCGAGGTGCCCGCGGGTCCACTCCACCGCGTCCGCGTACCGGGCCTCGGCGCCGTGCCGGGTCGGCGTGTAGTACGTCCGCTCCTTCAGCCCGTCCGGGGCGTACTGCTGGGCGGCGATGCCCTCGGGCAGGTCGTGCGGGTACACGTACCCCTGCCCGTGCCCCAGCTTGCCGGCGCCCTTGTAGTGGCTGTCGCGCAGATGGGCGGGGACCGGGCCGGCGTGCCCCTTGCGCACGTCCTCCAGGGCGGCGCCGATGGCGGTGGTCGCGGCGTTGGACTTGGGGGCCAGCGCCAGGGCGATGGTGGCGTGGCTGAGGGTGAGGGCGGCCTCGGGGAAGCCGATCATGGCGACGGCCTGGGCGGCGGCTACGGCGATCTGCAGCGCGTTGGGGTCGGCCAGGCCGATGTCCTCGCTGGCGGAGATCATCAGGCGCCGGGCGATGAAGCGGGGGTCCTCGCCGGCCTCGATCATCCGGGCCAGGTAGTGCAGGGCGGCGTCGACGTCGGAGCCGCGGATGGACTTGATCAGTGCGCTGGCGACGTCGTAGTGCTGGTCACCGTCCCGGTCGTACTTCACCGCGGCGCGGTCGACCGTCTCCTCCAGCGTGGTCAGGGAGATCTCCGGCTCTCCCTTGTCCAGCGCGGCTCCGGCTGCGGCCTCCAGCGCGGTGAGCGCGCGGCGGGCGTCGCCGCCGGCGATGCGCAGCAGGTGTTCCTCAGTGTCCTCGGGGAGCGTGACGGCGTCCTTCAGGCCGCGCTCGTCGCTCAGGGCGCGGCGCAGCAGGTCCCGCACGTCGTCGTCGGTGAGGGGTTCGAGGGTGAGCAGGAGGGAGCGGGAGAGCAGCGGGGAGATCACCGAGAAGTACGGGTTCTCGGTGGTGGCGGCGATCAGGGTGACCCAGCGGTTCTCGACGGCCGGGAGCAGGGAGTCCTGCTGGGCCTTGCTGAAGCGGTGGATCTCGTCGAGGAAGAGGACGGTCTCCTTGCCGTACCCGCCGACCGCGCGGCGGGCGCCGTCGATGACCGCGCGGACCTCCTTGACGCCCGCGGTGATCGCCGACAGCTCCACGAACCGCTTGTTGGTGGCCTTGGAGACGACGTACGCCAGGGTGGTCTTGCCGGTGCCCGGCGGGCCCCAGAGGATGACCGAGGAGGGTCCCGCGGGGCCGGACGCGCCCTCGCCGACCAGGCGGCGCAGGGGGGATCCGGGTTTGAGCAGGTGCTGCTGGCCGACGACCTCGTCAAGGGTGCGCGGGCGCATCCGCACGGCGAGGGGGCTGCCGGTCGGGTCCTTCTCCTGGCGTTCTTCGGCTGCGGCGGTGAACAGATCGGGCTCCACGCTCTGAACCCTAAAGGACCGCACCGACAAGCGAGCCGCCCGTCAGCTGGTCCAGAAGTCCCACCAGCGGGTGAGGATCATCATGCCGATGATGCCGATGTGCAGTACCGGCAGGACCCAGGTGAACTCGCCGAAGAACCCGCGCAGCCAGCCCGGCGCGGGCAGGAAACCCTTGCGGACGTTGAAGGACGTCACGTACCAGAACATCAGGATCGTGGCGACCCAGGCCAGGCAGCACCACAGGCACAGCGAGTTGATCCGGTACAGGGACTGGAACTGGAGCCACGAGACGAAGGCGACGCCGAACAGACAGCCGGCGTTGAAGGTGAGCCAGTACCAGCGCGGGTAGGTGGCGCGGGCGAGCAGGCTCATGCCGACGCAGATGACGATGCCGTAGGCGACGAGGCCGAGCATCGGGTTGGGGAAGCCGAAGGCCGAGGCCTGGTCGCTCTCCATGATGTTGCCGCAGGAGACGACCGGGTTGAGGCTGCAGCCGGGCGTGAAGGTGGTGCCGGCGACCTTGGCCTCGAGGATCTTCTGCTTGTCGATCGTGATGACCCACGCGGCGAGCAGACCGGCCGCGCCCGTGATCACCAGCAGCAGTGCGAGCGCGCGGCTGCCGCCCTCGGTGCGCGGGGTGCGGGTGCCGCTGGCCGGCGCGGACTCTGCCACGGTGGAGGCGTCCTTCACTGTCGTCTTGCTCATCACGCCGATTCCGTCACTGGGGAGTGGGACCTGCTTCGGGCAGGGGCCATTGTGCCGCACGACCCTGTAGGGGCACCGTTCGATGACCATATGAACGGATCGGCGATCACTCCGGAGCGGCGCATTCCGGCCAACGCCCGTTCTCCAGGGGCACACGCGAACGAAACGCGTGCCCCTGGAGGGGACACCGGCCCGCTAGCCGAGCCTCGACTCCAGCTCCGCCACGATCTCGTTGACGCCGATCGCAATCTGCTCGCCGGACTCCATGTCCTTGAGCTGGACGACGCCCTCGGCCAGGTCGCGCTCGCCCAGAACCAGGGTGTAGCGGGCGCCGGAGCGGTTGGCCGCCTTCATCGCGGCCTTGAGGCCCTTGCCGCCGTAGGAGAAGTCGGCCGCGACGCCGTTCTTGCGCAGCTCGGTGACCTTGGCGAACAGGATCCGGCGGGCCTCCTCGCCCAGCGGGACCGCGAAGACGGAGGTGGCGGACGGGATGTCCAGTTCGATGCCCTCCGCCTCCAGGGCGAGGACGGTGCGGTCGACGCCGAGCGCCCAGCCGACCGACGGCAGCGAGGGGCCGCCGATCATCTCGGACAGGCCGTCGTAGCGGCCGCCGCCGCCCACCGCGGACTGGGAGCCGAGGCCGTCGTGGACGAACTCGAACGTGGTGCGCGTGTAGTAGTCCAGGCCGCGGACCAGCTTCGGGTCGTCCTCGAAGACCACGCCCGCCGCCGTGATCAGCTCGCGCACCTCCTCGTGGTACGCCTTGCAGGCGTCGCACAGGTAGTCGCGCAGCAGCGGGGCGTCGGTGAGCTGCTTCTGGACGTCCGGGCGCTTGTCGTCCAGGACGCGCAGCGGGTTGATCTCGGCGCGGCGCAGGGTGTCCTCGTCCAGGTCGAGGCCGCGCAGGAAGTCCTGGAGCGCGGCCCGGTAGACGGGACGGCACTCCTGGTCGCCCAGCGAGTTGAGCAGGATGCGGAAGTCCTGCAGGCCGAGCGCGCGGTACGACTGGTCGGCCAGGATGATCAGTTCGGCGTCCAGAGCCGGGTCCTCGGCGCCGATCGCCTCGGCGCCGACCTGGGAGAAGTGGCGGTAACGGCCCTTCTGGGGGCGCTCGTAGCGGTACTGCGAGCCCGAGTACCAGACCTTCACCGGCAGGTTGCCCGCCTTGTGCAGGTTGGCCTCCAGGACCGCGCGCAGTACGGGGGCGGTGGTCTCCGGGCGCAGGGCGAGGCGGTCGCCGCCCTTGGTCTCGAAGACGTACATCTCCTTGGTCACGATGTCGGTCGACTCACCCACGCCGCGCGCGAACAGCTCGACGTTCTCGAAGCCGGGCGTCTCGATGTAGCCGTAGCCGGAGTTGCGCAGCGGGGCGGCGATCGCCTCGCGGACGGCCAGGTACTTGGCGGAGTCCGGCGGCAGCAGGTCGTACGTGCCCTTGGGGGCCTTGAAGGTGCTCACGGAAGGTCTCGTCACATTCCTCGTCGGGGAGCCTCGGGGGCGCCCTGGCCGGCTGCCACCTGCCGCAAGTACGGGTTGGTGGCACGCTCCTGGCCGATGGTCGTCTGGGGGCCGTGTCCGGACAGCACCACGGTCGAGTCGTCGAGCGGCAGGCACACGCGTGCCAGGGACTCGAGCATGTCGTCCATGGAGCCACCGGGGAAGTCGGTGCGTCCGATGGAGCCGGCGAACAGCAGGTCGCCCGAGAACATGACCGGCGGGATGTCCGCCGTCTCGGGCAGGCCGAAGGTCACCGACCCCTTGGTATGGCCCGGGGCGTGCGCGACGGTCAGCTCCAGGCCCGCCAGTGCAAGCCTCGCGCCGTCGGTCAGCTCCTTGACGTCGTCGGGTTCCCCGACGGTCAGCTCGCCCATGAGCGGCATGCCGATGGTGCGGCCGATGCCCTTCTCGGGGTCGCTCATCATGTAGCGGTCCTCGGGATGGATCCAGGCCGGCACGTCGTGGGCGCCGCACACCGGGACGACCGAGGCGACGTGGTCGATGTGGCCGTGGGTGAGGACGACGGCGACGGGCTTGAGCCGATGCTTGCGGATCGCTTCCTCGACTCCGGGGGCCGCCTGGTGGCCCGGGTCGATGATCACGCACTCCTCGCCGGCGGCGGGGGCGACGAGATAACAGTTCGTCCCCCAGGCACCGGCGGGGAACCCGGCAATGAGCACGATCGTCCTTCGTTTGGGTCGGTACGGGTGGGCTTGCGAACGTATCGCGCCCATGGTCAGAGCCTACCGGCGGTGCCGATTCCTCAGCGAACCCATATACGGTACGGGGCTACACGCCCACGGTCGGCTCATCGCACCCACGCGTACCGGTCGGCACACGAAGACGCATGAGGAGAGAACCCGGTGGTCACCCAGGAGCAGCGGCGGCGTCAGCTCGCCCGGGAGAAGTTCTTGCGGCAGCAGCAGCGACGCACCTCCGCGCGGCGCAAGGCTCGCATGCGCAACGCCGCGATCGCGTCGGTGCTCGGCGTGATCCTGATCGGCAGCGTCGCGCTGTACACGACCGGCGTGGTCCTGGGGGACGACGACGACAGCAAGACGAACGCGAACGCGGAGGTCACGCCGAGCGCCTCGGCTCCGAGCAAGGCGCCGGACCCGTGCGAGAAGCCCGCCGAGGGCAAGGTCAAGACGCAGACCTGGAAGAAGGAACCTGCGATGACCATCGACAAGTCGGCGAAGTACACGATGAAGCTGGCGACCACATGCGGTGACATAGACATCGCGCTGAAGGCGGAGGCGGCACCGCACACCGTCAATTCGTTCAACTTCCTGGCGGGCAAGGGCTTCTTCGACCACACCAAGTGCCACCGGCTCACCCCCGAGGGCATCTACGTCCTTCAGTGCGGTGACCCCCAGGGCACCGGCGCGGGCGGTCCCGGCTACACGATTCCCGACGAGAACCTGAAGGACAAGAGCCTCAAGGGCAACGTGTACCCGGCGGGGACGGTCGCGATGGCGAACCAGTACAACCCCCAGACGAAGCAGGGCCGTAACACCGGGGGCAGCCAGTTCTTCCTGGTCTACCAAGACAGCCAGCTGCCGCCGGACTACACGCCGTTCGGCACCATCTCCAAGGACGGCATGGCCGTTCTCAAGAAGATCGCGGCCGCCGGGGCCCAGGCGCCCGACCCCACGACCGGCAACACCGCCCCCAACGCGACGGTCGTGATCGACAAGGCCACGGTCACCACATCCTGACCCTCATCAGCGAAAGTTCGGTCGCGCGGGGTGCGGACAGGCCCCCCGCCGGTCGCCTATGTTGGCCGTGACGAAACTGTGGACGATGCCCGGGGGTAGCGAAGCCCTCCGCAGGCATCATGTGGAGGAGGCGCTGTGAGCAGCGACCCGTGGGGCCGCGTCGATGAGACGGGGACCGTGTACGTGCGGACGGCCGACGGCGAGCAGGTCGTCGGATCCTGGCAGGCAGGCTCCCCCGAGGAGGCGCTGGCCTATTTCGAACGCAAGTACGAAGGCCTGGTTGTCGAGATCGGCCTCCTCGAGAAGCGGGTGAAGACCACCGACCTGTCGGCCAAGGACGCGCAGGCGGCCATCGACCACCTGCGCGAGCAGGTGGACGCGCACCACGCGGTCGGTGACCTGGAGGCCCTGCGGACCCGGCTGGACCAGCTCGTCGCGCTCGTGGAGGCACGGCGCGAGGAGCGCAAGGCCCAGCGGGCCAAGCAGTCCGACGAGGCGCGCGGCGCCAAGGAGGCCCTGGTCGCCGAGGCGGAGGAGCTGGCGCGCTCGGACCAGTGGCGGGCGGCCGGTGAGCGGCTGCGGTCCCTGGTCGACACCTGGAAGGGCCTGCCGCGCCTGGACCGCAAGTCCGACGACGAGCTGTGGCACCGCTTCTCGCACGCCCGCTCGGCGTTCTCCAAGCGCCGCAAGCAGCACTTCGCACAGTTGGACGCGCAGCGCGAGGAGGCCCGCCGGACCAAGGAACGGCTGGTCACGGAGGCCGAGGCGCTGTCGAACTCGACGGACTGGGGACCGACGGCCGCGCGCTACCGCGACCTGATGTCCGAATGGAAGGCCGCCGGCCGCGCCCAGCGCGAGCACGAGGACGACCTGTGGAACCGCTTCCGCGGCGCCCAGGACGTGTTCTTCGCCGCCCGCGGCTCGGTCTTCGCCGAGCGGGACGCCGAGCAGGCGGAGAACCTGAAGCTCAAGGAGGAGCTGGCCGAGGAGGCCGAGAAGCTCGTCCCGGTCACCGACCTCAAGGCGGCCCGCGCCGCGTTCCGTTCGGTCAACGAGCGGTGGGAGGCCATCGGCCACGTGCCGCGCGACGCCCGGCCGAAGGTCGAGGGACGGATGCACGCGGTCGAGCGGGCCCTCCAGGAGGCCGAGGAGGCCGAGTGGCGCCGGACCAACCCGGAGGCACGCGCGCGTGCCGAGGGCCTGACCGGTCAGCTCCAGGCCGCCGTGGACAAGCTGCGCTCCCAGGTCGAGCAGGCGCGCGCCCAGGGCAACGACGCCAAGGCCGACAAGCTCGCGCGTGAGCTGGAGGGCCGCCAGGCGCTCCTGGACCAGGCGCTCAAGGGGCTGCACGAGTTCGGCGGCTGACGGTCGCGGACCGGACACGAGAGGGGCTCCCGTACACGCCGTACGGGAGCCCCTCTCGTGTGTGCGCCTGTACGGCCGCCTACGAAGGCCTGCGCGCCGACGTCACCCGGTACACGTCGTAGACGCCCTCCACGCCGCGGACGGCCTTCAGGACGTGCCCGAGGTGCTTGGGGTCGCCCATCTCGAAGGTGAAGCGGGAGGTGGCCACGCGGTCCCGGGAGGTCTGGACGGCCGCCGAGAGGATGTTGACGTGCTGGTCGGACAGCACCCGTGTGACGTCCGACAGGAGCCGGGAGCGGTCCAGCGCCTCGACCTGGATGGCGACCAGGAAGACGGAGGACTGGGTGGGCGCCCACTCGACCTCGAGGATGCGCTCGGGCTCGCGGGACAGCGAGTCCACGTTCACACAGTCGCTGCGGTGGACGGAGACGCCGCTGCCGCGGGTGACGAAGCCGATGATGGGGTCGCCGGGCACGGGCGTGCAGCAGCGGGCCAGCTTGACCCACACGTCCTCGACGCCCTTGACGACCACGCCCGGGTCGGCGCTGGTCCGCCGCTTGCGGCCACGACCGCGGGCCGGCGGGACCGACTCGTCGATCTCCTCGGTGGCCGCCTCCTCGCCGCCGAGCGCCGAGACCAGCTTCTGCACGATGTTCTGCGCGGAGACATGGCCCTCGCCGATCGCCGCGTACAGCGCGGAGATGTCCGAGTAGCGCATCTCGTGGGCGAGCGTGACCAGGGAGTCGCCGGTGAGGATGCGCTGGATCGGCAGGTTCTGCTTGCGCATCGCGCGGACGATGGCGTCCTTGCCCTGCTCGATCGCCTCGTCGCGGCGCTCCTTGGAGAACCAGCCGCGGATCTTGTTGCGGGCGCGCGGCGACTTCACGAAGCCCAGCCAGTCGCGGGAGGGGCCCGCGCCGGCCGCCTTGGAGGTGAAGACCTCCACCAGGTCGCCGTTGTCCAGGGTCGACTCCAGCGGCACCAGCCGCCCGTTGACCCGTGCCCCTATGGTGCGGTGGCCGACCTCGGTGTGGACGGCGTAGGCGAAGTCCACGGGGGTGGCCCCGGCGGGGAGCGCTATGACGTCGCCCTTGGGCGTGAAGACGAAGACCTCGTTGCGGGAGAGGTCGAAGCGCAGGGACTCCAGGAACTCGCCGGGGTCCTCGGTCTCCTTCTGCCAGTCGAGCAGCTGGCGCAGCCACGCCATGTCGTTGAGGTGGTCGTCCTTGCTCCTGCCGGACGACTTGGGGGCGTCGGTGCGCACCTTGGAGGCGCCGGCGACGGCCTCCTGCTTGTACTTCCAGTGCGCGGCGATGCCGTACTCCGCGCGACGGTGCATGTCGAAGGTGCGGATCTGCAGCTCGACCGGCTTGCCGCCGGGCCCGATGACCGTCGTGTGCAGCGACTGGTACATGTTGAACTTGGGCATCGCGATGTAGTCCTTGAACCGCCCCGGAACCGGGTTCCAGCGGGCGTGGACCGTGCCGAGCGCCGCGTAGCAGTCGCGGACGGTGTCCACCAGGACGCGGATGCCCACCAGGTCGTAGATCTCCGCGAAGTCACGGCCGCGGACGATCATCTTCTGGTAGACGCTGTAGTAGTGCTTGGGGCGGCCGGTGACGGTCGCCTTGATGCGGGCCGACCGCAGGTCCTGCTGGACCTCGTCGGTGACGACGGCCAGGTACTCGTCGCGCTTGGGGGCGCGCTCGGCGACCAGGCGGACGATCTCGTCGTACATCTTGGGGTAGAGGATCGCGAAGGCGAGGTCCTCCAGCTCCCACTTGATGGTGTTCATGCCCAGCCGGTGGGCGAGCGGCGCGTAGATCTCCAGGGTCTCGCGCGCCTTCTTCTCCTGCTTCTCGCGCTTGAGGTAGCGCATGGTGCGCATGTTGTGCAGGCGGTCGGCGAGCTTGATGACCAGGACGCGCGGGTCCTTGGCCATGGCGACGACCATCTTGCGCACGGTCTCGGCCTGCGCGGCCTCGCCGAACTTGACCTTGTCCAGCTTGGTGACGCCGTCGACGAGCAGCGTGACCACGTCGCCGAAGTCGCGGCGCAGGTCCTCCAGGCCGTACTCGGTGTCCTCGACGGTGTCGTGCAGCAGCCCGGCCATCAGCGTGGCCGGATCCATGCCCAGCTCGGCGAGGATGGTGGTGACGGCGAGCGGATGCGTGATGTACGGATCGCCGCTCTTGCGCTTCTGGCCGCGGTGCCAGCGTTCGGCGACCTGGTAGGCGCGCTCGATCTGGCGCAGGGTCGCCGTCTCGATCTTCGGGTCGTTGCCGCGCACTATGCGCAGCAGCGGCTCCAGGACCGGGTTGTACGGGTTGGCGCGCTGCACGCCGAGGCGGGCGAGACGGGCGCGGACGCGGTTGGAGGAGCCGGAGCGGGCGGGCTGCCCGGCGGGGGCGCGGACCACCGGCGCGTTCTGCGGGCGCTCCGCGGGCAGCGTCTTGGGGCGCGGCTGCTGCTCCGCGGGCTTGTCGACCGGCGCGGACGGGGCGTGCTGGATCGGCCCGCGCGTGTCGTTCTTCGCCTGGGGCGCGCTCGGCGCGGGCTTCGCCGCGGGCGCCGAGGCGGACTCGGGCTTTGCGGCGGTCAGTGGCTGGGCCTCGTCTGGCAAGAGGACTCCTCGTGCGCGATCCGGGTCCCCCGGTCAGGCTCCGGATACCCCATGGTAGCGATCCTGCCCTCCAGGATCGCCTTCTGGCCAATGTGAGGGCTGTCAACCCCTGCAACGCCTGGGGCGGGCGCCGGATTCCTCCGGGCCCGCCCCAGGGTGCGGTGTGCTCGGTTCAGACCGTGAGCAGCGCCTTCAGCGGTGCCCCGGCCAGTGCGGGCTCCAGGCGGGCCCGCCCGCCGAGGAAGCCCAGCTCCATCAGCACGGCGAGGCCCGCGACCTCGGCACCGGCCCGCCGGATCAGCTCCAGCGAGGCCTCCGCGGTGCCGCCGGTGGCGAGGACGTCGTCGACGACCAGCACGCGGTCGCCCGCGCTGAGGTCCTCGGCGTGCACCTCGATCTCGGCGGAGCCGTACTCCAGGTCGTACGCCTGGCTGAGCGTGGCTCCGGGGAGCTTGCCCGCCTTGCGTACGGGGATGAAGCCGAGGCCCGCCCTCAGGGCCACCGGGGCGCCGAGGATGAAGCCGCGGGCCTCCAGACCGACGACCTTGGTGGCGCCGGTGCTCCCAGCGACCTCGGCGAGCGCGTCGGTCAGGGCGGTGAACGCCGCCGGGTCCGCCAGGAGCGGGGTGATGTCCTTGAACACCACGCCCGGCTCCGGGTGGTCGGGCACGTCCCGGATGCGGCTGAGGAGCAGCTCGGTGATGTCGGTCGTGCCGGTCATCGGCGCTTCCCCGAGGGTCGGCCGCGGCCCCTGCCACGGGACGCGGGCTGGTTGCGGGGGCCGACGACCGCGGGTGCCGCGTCGTCCGGCTCGTCGGCGTCGTACGCCCCCTCGTCCTGCGCCGACTGCGCGGACTCGCCCTTGGCCGTCGCCTGGGCCCGCTTGGCGAGGACCCGCTTCTTGAGGGCCTTCATCTGCGGCTCGGCCTCCTTGAGGTCGGCGACGAGCGGCGTGGCGATGAAGATCGACGAGTAGGCACCGGCGGCGAGACCGACGAACAGCGACAGCGAGATGTCGTTGAGCATGCCGGCGCCGAGGACACCGCCGCCGATGAACAGCAGGCCCGCCACCGGCAGCAGCGCGACCACCGTGGTGTTGATGGAGCGGACCAGGGTGCTGTTGATCGAGCGGTTGGCGATCTCCGCGTAGGTCCAGCGGGTCTGCTTGGTGATGTCCCGGGTCTGCTCCTTGAGGCTGTCGAAGACGACGACCGTGTCGTAGAGCGAGTAACCGAGGATGGTCAGCAGACCGATCACCGTGCCCGGTGTGACCTCGAAGCCGACGAGGGCGTAGATGCCCACCGTGATGGTGATGTCGTGGATCAGTGCGACGAAGGCGGCCAGTGCCATCCGCCACTCGAACGCGATCGCCAGGTAGATCACCACGAGAACCATGAAGATCCCGAGGCCCTGCCAGGCCTTGTTCGCGATCTGGTCACCCCAGCTGGGGCCGACCAGGTCGGCGTTGATCTTCTCCGCGGGGACGTCCAGGTTCTTGGAGAGGTCCTCCTTGATCTGGTCCGACTGCTGGGTGTCGGTGCCCGCGATCTGGATGCGGAGGCTGCCGTCGCCGAGCTTCTGGACGATCGCGTCGTGGCCGGATGCCTCCTCCGACCAGGTTTCCGTCTGGGCGACCGAGGCGCTCATGTTCTTCGGGGTGGTGAAGACCGCGCCGCCCTGGAACTCGATGCCCATGTGCAGACCGCGCACCGCCAGGCCGACGATGGCCGTGATGGTGATGAGGATCGAGATGCCGTACCAGATCTTGCGGTTCTTGACGAAGTCGTAGCCGACCTCGCCGTGGTGCAGTCGGGCGCCGAGTGTGCCGAGCTTCGACATCTCTCACGCCTCCTTCGGGTCGACAGGGCCGGCGGCAGGACGGGACGGACGGCGGGTGCGGCGCAGCGGTGGCTTGGCACCCAGGGCCTTGGGGTCGAGGCCGGACCACTTGTGACCGCTGGAGAAGAACTTGCGCCGGGCCATCAGCGTCAGCAGCGGTTTGGTGAACAGGAACACCACGACCACGTCGAGCAGGGTCGTCAGACCGAGCGTGAACGCGAAGCCCTGCACCTTGCCCACCGTGACGATGAAGAGCACCGCGGCGGCGAGGAAGGACACGAAGTCGGAGACCAGGATGGTGCGCCGGGCGCGCGGCCAGGCCCGCTCGACGGCGGGACGCAGTGTGCGGCCCTCCCGGATCTCGTCGCGGACGCGTTCGAAGTACACGATGAACGAGTCCGCCGTGATGCCGATGGCGACGATGGCACCGCACACCGCCGGCAGGTTCAGCGCGAAGTTGATGGTCGGGCCGAGCAGCGCCATGATCACGTACGTGAGGCCGGCCGAGACCAGCAGCGAGCAGACGGCGATGAACGACAGGCCTCGGTAGTAGAACAGCAGGTAGAGGACGACCAGGGCGAGGCCGATCGCGCCCGCGATCAGACCGGCGTGGAGCTGCTCACCGCCGAGCGCGGCGGTGACGGTGGTGACGCTGTCCTCCTTGAAGGTCAGCGGCAGCGCGCCGTAGGACAGCATGTTGGCGAGGCTCTGGGCCTCCTCCTGGTCGAAGCTGCCGGAGATCTCCGCGTTGCCGCCGGTGAGCGCCTGGCTGACGTACGGGTCGGAAACGACCTCGTTGTCCAGGACGATGGCGAACTGGTTCTGCGGGGACTGGTTCTGCGCCAGCTTGCCGGTGATGTCCGCGAACTTCTCGCTGCCCTTGTCCGTGAACTTCATGGTCACGGTCCAGCCGGCGGCGGTCTGCGTGTTGTAGACGGCCTTGGCCTCGTCGACCTCGGTGCCGTCGACCGCGGCGGGGCCGAGGATGTACTTCTGCCACTGGCCCTGCGAGTTCTGGCCGCAGGCCACGGTCTGCTCGTCCGGCTTGGCGCCCTTGCCCGCCTTGGCGCGGGCGCCCTGGTCGGTGCAGTCCAGGGCCGCGTACTGCTGCTGCAGCTTGGCGGTGGCGTCGTCACCGGGGGCGCTGGCGCTCGGGGACGGGGAGGCGCCGTCGGAGCTCTTCGCGGACGGGCTGGGGTCGGCCTTCAGGGCGTCGCTGGCGGCGCGGCCCTGGGAGGTGGCGCTCGCCGACGCGGAGTCGGACGGCGTGCCGCTCGCCTTGTCGCCGTCCGTGGCCTTGTCGCCGTCGGTGGCCTTGTCCGTGGCCTTGTCGGTCGCCTTGTCCGTGGCGCCGCCGGCCTCGCTCGGCGAGGGGCTGCCGGTCGCGTTGGCGCCGGAGAGCTCGGTGGCGAGGACCGGACGGAAGTACAGCTTGGCGGTGGTGCCGACCTGCTGCCGGGCTTCCTTCGAGTTCGTCCCCTTGGGGATGTTGACGATGATGTTCCGGTCGCCCTGGGTCTGGACCTCGGCCTCGGAAACACCCAGACCATTGACACGGCGGTTCATGATCTCGACCGCGGTGTCCATGTTGGTCTTGTTGATCGCCGACTCCTGGCCCGCCTCCGGCACCGCGCGGAGCGTGATGCTGGTGCCGCCCGCCAGGTCGATGCCGAGACGCGGAGTCGTGTGCCCGGAGGCGAACATGCCTCCGGCGAGCGCCACGATGGCGATCAGGATCAGGGCCAGCGAGCGCCCGGGCTTACTCTGAGCGCTCGCATTCTTTCCCTTTTTAGGTGCTACCACCTTTGTGTACTCCCTCTCGGGCCGCTTCGCGCCCAGAAGGCGTCACCGGCGGCCATCACATGGTGTCCGGATCCGTGCGAGCCGCGCGTCGCGCGGGGTGCGCGGGAACCCGTCCCGCGCACCCCGGGGCACGGCCTACTTCGCCTCGGAACCGCCGTCGGACTTCTTCGCCTGCTCGTCCGTCTTCGCCTCGGCGGGCGCGGCGTCGGCCTTCGGCGCGTCGGCCGTCTCGTCGGCGGGCTCGACGGCCTTCTTGCCGAGGTCGACGGACTTGTCGTCGGAGGCGGCGTCGGCGGGGGCGTCGGTCTCGGTGAGGGAGGAGGCGTCGTCGGGGACGACGTCGGCGTCGGACTTCAGGTCGTACTCGATGCCGTGGACGATGCGGTTGTACTCGTCGTCGGTGAGGACGGCACCGATCGAGTTCTTGGCGAAGAGCAGTTCCACACCCGGGCCGGCGTCGAGGAGGACCGTGTCGTCGTTGACCTCCTTGACCGTGGCGTACATGCCCCCGATGGTGCGGACACCGGTTCCGGGCTGCATCTCGTTCCGCATGTTGGCGGCCTGCTGCTGCTTCTTCTTCGCCGACCGGGTCATCAGGAACATGGCCCCGATGAGCACGATGAACGGGAGGAGGGTCACGAGACTCACGGGTCGGTACTTCCTTCACACGACCGCGATGGTGAGCGGCCTGATGGTTGGGGGTGTGTACACCGCCGACAAGGGCGGCATCGGCGGAGTCTAGGCGAGTCCGCGCGCATGGAACAACGCCCAGCATGGCACCGGGGTTCCTGCTCCGGCGAATGTGCCTCGCGTGAGCGGGTCGTCACGCCCCGAACAAGTCCTGTTGTCCGTTTCCTGAACTCTGCGAACGAGGCGGGGTGAGGCCGAGATGCGCCCATGCGGCCGGAGTGGCCACCCGCCCGCGCGGGGTGCGGGCGAGCAGACCCTCCCGTACGAGGAAGGGTTCGGCGACCTCCTCCACTGTCTCACGCTCCTCCCCCACGGCGACGGCGAGCGTCGACAGGCCGACGGGACCGCCGCCGAACAGCTTGAGAAGGGCCTCCAGCACCCCCCGGTCGAGGCGGTCGAGGCCCCGGGCGTCGACCTCGTAGACGGCGAGGGCGGCCGCGGCGATCTCCTGGGTGATCAGGCCGTCGGCCTTGACCTGGGCGTAGTCGCGGACCCGGCGCAGCAGACGGTTGGCGATGCGGGGGGTGCCGCGGGAGCGGCCTGCGATCTCGGCGGCGCCGGTGGGGTCGATCTCGACGTCGAGCAGGCCGGCGGAGCGGTGGATCACGCGCTCCAGTTCCGCCGGTCCGTAGAACTCCATGTGGGCGGTGAAGCCGAAGCGGTCGCGCAGCGGGGGCGGCAGCAGTCCCGCGCGGGTGGTGGCGCCGACCAGGGTGAACGGGGGCAGCTCCAGGGGGATGGCGGTGGCGCCGGGGCCCTTGCCGACGATGACGTCGACGCGGAAGTCCTCCATCGCCATGTAGAGCATCTCCTCGGCGGGCCGCGACATGCGGTGGATCTCGTCGAGGAAGAGGACCTCGCCCTCCTGGAGCGAGGAGAGGATCGCCGCGAGATCGCCTGCGTGCTGGATGGCGGGGCCCGAGGTGATGCGGATGGGGGCTTCCATCTCGGCCGCGATGATCATCGAGAGGGTGGTCTTGCCGAGGCCCGGGGCGCCGGACAGGAGCACGTGGTCGGCGGTCGCCCCGCGCGCGCGTGCGGCACGCAGCACCAGGTCGAGCTGTTCGCGGACCTTCTCCTGGCCGATGAACTCACCGAGGTCCTTGGGGCGCAGGGCCGCCTCCACGGCCTGGTCCTCGCCGTCGGCGACAGCGCCCACCAGCCGCTCGGCGGCGGCCTCCGCGTCGGTCGTGTCGTCCCAGTTCACTTCGTTCTCCTTGCCGTGGCGCACCGGTCGGTGGTGGCGGGCGTGGTCAGCGGGCGCGGTTCAGCGTCTGCAGGGCGGCCTTCAGCAGCGCGCCCACCTGCGGCGTGCCCCCGGCGGCTTCCGCCTGCGGCGCCACGGCGGCGACGGCCTCGTCGGCCTCGCGGGTGGCGTACCCGAGGCCGATCAGGGCGGCGTGCAGCTGGTCGCGCCAGCCGGTGCTGACCGGGGCGCCGACGGCGGGGGCGCCGATGGGCTCGCCGAGCCGGTCCTTCAGCTCCAGGAGCAGCTTCTGGGCGCCCTTCTTGCCGATGCCGGGGACAGCGGTGAGCGCCTTCTCGTCGCCGGTGGAGACGGCTCTGCGCAGGGCGTCGGGCTGGTGCACGGCGAGCATGGCCTGGGCGAGGCGGGGTCCGACGCCGCTGGCGGTCTGGAGCAGTTCGAAGACCTGGCGCTCGTCGTCGTCGGCGAAGCCGTAGAGCGTGAGCGAGTCCTCGCGGACGACGAGCGAGGTGGCGAGCTTGGCGGGCTTGCCGAGCCGGAGGGTGGAGAGCGTGTTCGGCGTGCACTGGACGGCCATGCCGACGCCGCCGACCTCGACCACCGCGGCGTCGGGTGCGAGGGCGGCGACGGTGCCGCTGACGAAGGCGATCATGCGGGGCGGCCTTTCGACGGGTGGGAGGTCCGCGGGCGCTGCGGGCCCTGGGAGGCGTGCAGGGCCACGGCCTGCTGGAGGCGGTTCTGCGCGGGGGCGCGCCAGATGTGGCAGATGGCGAGCGCGAGGGCGTCGGCGGCGTCGGCCGGCTTGGGCGGGGCGGCGAGCCGCAGCAGGCGGGTGACCATGGCACCGACCTGCGCCTTGTCGGCGCGGCCGCTGCCGGTGACGGCCGCCTTGACCTCGCTGGGCGTGTGCAGCGCGACGGGGATGCCGCGGCGGGAGGCGCACAGGATCGCCACCGCGCTGGCCTGGGCGGTGCCCATGACGGTGCGGACGTTGTGCTGGCTGAAGACGCGCTCCACGGCGACGAACTCCGGCCGGTGCTCGTCGAGCCACCGCTCGATGCCCTGCTCGACGGCGACGAGGCGGTGGCCGAGGTCCGCGTCCGCGGGCGTGCGGACGACGCCGACGCCGATCATGGTGAGCGGCCTGCCCGCGACGCCCTCCACCACACCGACCCCGCAGCGGGTCAGCCCCGGGTCCACCCCCAGCACACGCACGTCCCCGGCCCCTCTCGTCGATCACCTGTTTGTGCAGGCTATCGGGTGCCACCGACAAAGCGACGGGCCGACGGAGTGTGTCCCCGTCGGCCCGCTGAGCAGGGACGCGTTACGCGTCGACCTTCTCCATGATCTCGTCGCTCACGTCGAAGTTGGCGAAGACGTTCTGCACGTCGTCGCTGTCCTCCAGGGCGTCGATGAGCCGGAAGATCTTCCGCGCGCCCTCCTCGTCCAGCTCGACCTGCATGGTGGGGACGAAGTTGGCGTCGGCGGACTCGTAGTCGATGCCGGCCTCCTGGAGAGCGGTGCGGACCGCGACCAGGTCGGTGGCCTCGCTGAGCACCTCGAAGGACTCGCCGAGGTCGTTGACCTCCTCCGCGCCCGCGTCCAGGACGGCGCCGAGGACGTCGTCCTCGCCCAGCTCGCCCTTGGGCACGATCACGACGCCCTTGCGGTTGAAGAGGTACGACACCGAGCCCGGGTCGGCCATGGAACCGCCGTTGCGGGTCATGGCGACGCGGACGTCGGAGGCGGCGCGGTTGCGGTTGTCGGTGAGGCACTCGATGAGCACCGCGACGCCGTTGGGGCCGTAGCCCTCGTACATGATCGTCTCGTAGTCGGCGCCACCGGCCTCCAGGCCGGCGCCGCGCTTGACCGCGGAGTCGATGTTCTTGTTCGGGACCGACTGCTTCTTCGCCTTCTGGATGGCGTCGTACAGCGTCGGGTTGCCGTCGATGTCGGCACCGCCCATGCGGGCCGCGACCTCGATGTTCTTGATCAGCTTCGCGAAGAGCTTGCCGCGCTTGGCATCGATGACGGCCTTCTTGTGCTTCGTCGTGGCCCATTTAGAGTGGCCGGACATCTGCCTGTCTCCTTCGCGTAACCCGTCTCTGTACGAACGGAGGAATCCTACAAGGACTCCGTCGCCCGGTTCGCGCGCACCATGTCGGCGAAGAGCCGGTGCACCCGGTGGTCGCCGGTCAGCTCCGGGTGGAACGAGGTGGCCAGCGCGTTGCCCTGGCGGACGGCGACGATGTGGCCGTCGTGCTCGGCGAGGACCTCGGCGGCGGCGCCCACGGACTCGACCCAGGGGGCGCGGATGAAGACGCCCTCCACGGGAGCGCCCTCGACGCCCTTGACATCGACGGCGGCCTCGAAGGACTCGTTCTGCCGGCCGAAGGCGTTGCGGCGCACGATCATGTCGATGCCGCCGACCGTCTCCTGCCCGGAGCGGGGGTCGAGGATCTTGTCGGCCAGCATGATCATGCCGGCGCAGGTGCCGTAGACGGGCATGCCGTCGCGCACGCGCGCGCGGAGGGGGTCCATCACTCCGAAGAGGACGGCGAGCTTGGAGATGGTGGTGGACTCGCCGCCGGGTACGACCAGGCCGTCCACCTCGGCGAGTTCTTCGGGGCGCCTCACCGGCCTGGCCACGGCGTCGGCCACGGCCAGGGCGATGAGGTGCTCCCGTACGTCGCCCTGGAGGGCCAGGACGCCGATGACGGGGGTGTCACTCATGGGTCCGGTGCCTTACCAGCCGCGGTTGGCGTAGCGCTCGGTCTCGGGGAGGGTGTCGCAGTTGATGCCGACCATGGCCTCGCCGAGGTTGCGGGACGCGTCCGCGATGATCTTCGGGTCGTCGTAGAAGGTGGTGGCCTTCACGATGGCGGCGGCGCGCTTGGCCGGGTCGCCGGACTTGAAGATGCCGGAGCCGACGAAGACGCCCTCGGCGCCGAGCTGGCGCATGAGCGCGGCGTCGGCCGGGGTGGCGACCCCGCCGGCCGAGAAGAGGACGACCGGGAGCCTGCCCAGCTCGGAGACCTCCTTGACCAGCTCGTAAGGGGCGCGCAGCTCCTTGGCGGCGGCGTACAGCTCGTTGTTGTCGCAGCCGCGCAGCCGGGCGATCTCGTTCTTGATCTGGCGCAGGTGGCGGACGGCCTCGACGACGTTGCCGGTGCCCGCCTCACCCTTGGAGCGGATCATGGCCGCGCCCTCGGCGATCCGGCGCAGGGCCTCGCCGAGGTTGGTGGCGCCGCAGACGAAGGGCGTGGTGAAGGCGAACTTGTCGCTGTGGTTGACCTCGTCGGCCGGCGTGAGGACCTCGGACTCGTCGATGTAGTCGACGCCGAGGGACTGCAGGACCTGGGCCTCCACGAAGTGGCCGATGCGGGACTTGGCCATCACCGGGATGGAGACGGCGCCGATGATGCCCTCGATCATGTCCGGGTCGGACATCCGGGCCACGCCGCCGTCCTTGCGGATGTCGGCCGGGACCCGCTCCAGGGCCATGACGGCCACGGCGCCCGCGTCCTCGGCGATCTTCGCCTGCTCAGGCGTGACGACGTCCATGATGACGCCGCCCTTGAGCTGCTCGGCCATGCCGCGCTTCACCCGGGCGGTGCCGGTCTCGGGTGCCTGGTTTTCGGAGAGGGTGCTGGACACGGGTACCTCGCTGAGGAGAAGGGGGTTTCTGCAGCAACGAGGAAACGTGAGGCGAGCAGGCCACAGCAAGGGCCAATGGGGAGGCTGTGGATCGTTTTCGGGCCGAGGCGCCGGCGGTACGGCTTACGCCGCCCGCTCGACCAGGGCGGCCGGTGACTCGTCGTCCATCTCGAAGGCCAGCGGGAAGGGCGCGTGCCCGGCGAGGCGGAACCAGCGGACCTTGCGGTGCTCGCGCAGTCTGCGCGCGGCGCCGACCGCGTCGTTGTGGAAGCGCCGGGCCATCGGCACCCTGCGTACCGCCTCGGCCAGTTCGTGGGCGGCCTCCTCTCCCCCGGGCGCCTCGCGCACCACGTCCACCTGCTGCGCGTCGCCGAACACGGCGCGCAGCGCCTGGCTCAGCTCGCTCTCGGCGACCTCCCGCATGTCCTCCTCGGCCTGCCGGGCGGCGTGTGCGGCCTCGTAGAGGACCATGGAGGCGGCCGGGTCGAGCACGCCGGAGGTGGCGAGTTCCTGGGCCACGGACGCCCTGCGCAGCAGCTGTGCGTCCAGGGCGGCGCGGGCGGCGTCGATCCGGGCGTGCAGCCGGTCCAGGCGGCCCGCCGTCCAGCTGAGGTACAGGCCGACGGCGACGAGGACGACCAGGATCCAGATGAGGGTTGCGGTCACGGGCGGCAACCCTATCGGTGGGCCGAGTGCCCCATGTGGGTCCGGTGGGCCCCGTGTACGCCGGTGAGCGCGAGACATCCGGCCCCGACCCGCCAGTGGCGGCGTCCGCGCGGCCGGGTCTCGGCCGCCGGTGGCGGCGTCGCGGGGTCGGCCCGCGCCCGCCGAGGGTCGCACGCACTCGTGGCTCCGCATGCGCGACGGCGGCCCCGTGCGCCCCGGTGGGTCAGTCCCTCGCCAGGCCGAAGCGGGCCCGCAGGCCCGTTGCCCGGTCGTCCGTCGCGACCGCCGCCGCTCCCGCGGTGACCGTCTCGTAGACGGACAGGATGTCCGCGCCCACGGTGGACCAGTCGAAACGCCGTACGTGGGCGCTGCCCCGCTCGCGCAGCGCGGCCCGGCGTTCCGGGTCGGCCAGCAGGCGTACGGCCGCTTCCGCCAGGGCGTCCGCGTTCTCGTTGGGGAAGAGTTCCCCGGCCGCGCCCTGGTCGAGGACCTGGGCGAAGGCGTCCAGGTCGGAGGCGAGGACGGGGGCGCCGGCCGACATGGCCTCGACGAGGATGATGCCGAAGCTCTCGCCGCCGGTGTTGGGCGCCACGTACAGGTCGACGCTGCGCAGGAGGCGGGCCTTGTCCTCGTCGCTGATCATGCCGAGGAACTCCACGCGGGAGCGCAGTTCCCCGGGCAGGCTCTCGACGGCCTCCTCCTCGTCCCCGCGCCCGGCGACGAGCAGCCGGGTCTGCGGGCGGGCGGCGAGGATCCCGGGCAGCGCCCGCATGAGCACCGGCAGGCCCTTGCGGGGCTCGTCGATGCGCCCTATGAAGCCGATCGTGTCGCCCTGCCACTCGGGCTTGGGCTCCGCGCCGGCGAAGAAGTCGACGTCGACGCCGTTGGGGATGACGACCGCGTCGCCGCCCAGGTGCTCGACCAGCGTGCGCCGGGCGTACTCGCTCACGGCGATCCGGGCGCTGATCTTCTCCAGGGCGGCCTGGAGGATCGCGTACGCGGCGATCATCGCGCGGGAGCGCGGGTTGGAGGTGTGGAAGGTGGCCACGATGGGGCCCTGCGCCGCCCAGCAGGTCAGCAGGCCCAGCGAGGGCGAGGTCGGCTCGTGGATGTGGATGACGTCGAAGGCGCCGTCGTGCAGCCAGCGCCGGACCCGGGCGGCCGACAGGAAGCCGAAGTTCAGCCGGGCCACCGAGCCGTTGTACGGCACCGGCACCGCGCGGCCCGCGGAGACGACGTACGGGGGCAGCGGGGTGTCCTCGTCGGCCGGGGCGAGGACGGACACCTCGTGACCGAGCCGGATGAAGTACTCGGCGAGGTCCCGGATGTGGAACTGGACGCCGCCCGGCACGTCCCAGGAGTACGGGCAGACGATGCCGATCCTCACCGGGCGCCCCGCTCGCGGGCGCCGGGCGCCTTGGCCGGGTCGAGATCCTTGAGCCACAAGCGCTGCAGCATGTGCCAGTCCTCCGGGTGGTCGGCGATCCCCGTGGCGAAGGCATCGGCCAGCGCCTGTGTCATGACAGACGTCTTCTCGGCCCGGGTGCCTGACCCGGGGACCTCGACCGGTGGGTGTACCCGGCCCCGCATCACCGGCGAGTCGTCGTACCAGAGCGTCACCGGCAGCAGCCGTGCGCCGGTCTGCTGGGCGAGCAGGGCGGGGCCGGCCGGCATCCGGGCCGTCTCGCCGAAGAAGCCGACCTCCACGCCGGAGGCGGACAGGTCGCGGTCGGCGACCAGGCAGACCAGGCCGCCGTCGCGCAGCCGCCGGGCCAGCGTGCCGAAGGCGGTGCCGCCGCTGTGCGGCAGGACCTCCATGCCGAGACCCTCGCGGTAGGCGACGAACCGGTCGTACAGGGTCTCCGGCTTGAGGCGCTCGGCGACCGTGGTGAACGGGATGCCGAGCTTCGTGGTGACCCAGGCGCCCGCGAGGTCCCAGTTGGCCAGGTGCGGCAGGGCCAGCACCACGCCCTTGCCGGCGTCCATGCCGGCGGTGAGGTGGTGCAGATCGTCGGGGACGAAGCCGTCCTTGATCCGCTCGGTGCTCCACGCCGGGAGCCGGAACGACTCCATCCAGTAGCGCAGGTACGAGCGCATGCCCGCGCGCGAGAGGGCGGCGAGCCGCTCCGGACTCGCGTCGGGCACCACGCGGGCGTAGTTGCTCTCCAGGCGGCGCACCCCCGCTCCGCGCTGTTTCCAGGCGAGGTCGGCGACGGTGCGGCCGAGGCGCACGGCGGCGGGCTCGGGGAGCTTCTTCACGGTGGTCCAGCCGGCGCCGTACAGACCGTCGGTCAGGCGGTCCCGAGCGCTCACTTCGCCGCCTCGGTGCCCTGGCTCCGCTGCGCGGCGGCGTCCGCCTCGGCGGCCTCCCGGCGGACCGTGACGACCCGCTGCACCAGCGTGACGAGGCTGCCCACGGCGACGATCCACAGGGCGATCGGCAGCAGGTACTGGATGCCGGGCACGCCGAACTTGTGCAGCCCGGCGAATCCGGCGGCGACCAGCGAGATGACGAGGCGCTCGGCACGCTCGACCAGTCCGTTGACGGCCACCGGCAGGCCGATCGCCTCGCCGCGCGCCTTGGTGTACGACACCACCTGGCCGCTGGCCAGACAGAAGATCGACACCGCGCACAGGACGTTGTCGTCGCCGCCCCCCGCGTACCAGAGGGCGAGGCCGCCGAAGATCGCCCCGTCGGCGACCCGGTCGAGGGTGGAGTCCAGGAACGCGCCCCACCGGCTGGAGCGGCCCAGCTGGCGGGCCATGTTGCCGTCGACGAGGTCGGAGAAGACGAAGAGCGTGATCACCACCGTGCCCCAGAAGAACTCACCCATGGGGTAGAAGACCAGCGCACCCGCGACCACACCCGCGGTGCCGATCAGCGTGACCGTGTCGGGGCTGACGCCCCGGCGGATGAGAAACGCGGCGAACGGTGTGAGGACACGCGTAAAAAATGCACGCGCGTACTTGTTCAGCATGGCCTTCCCGACGGTCGGTGTGGCGCCGCGGCCCTTGCTGGCCACCGGCTGGCCCATCGTAGTCACGCGCGCGCGTGGGCGGTGGCCGGGCACCCTGAGCCCTTGCGGAGCGGCCGGTGGGCGGGCGGGATCGGGTCCTTCGTATGGACGCGGCGTGACGGGAGTGGAAAGCTCGAAGGACCGCGGGCGTCGCCGGAGCCGCCAGTGCACGCGGTCCCGCGTGTCCGCGCCCACAGTGACCTCACCGTGCACGGGAGGCAAGGACATGGGCGACAAGGCACACACCCATCCCGGAGCCGCCGGAAGGGCAACGGCGGCCGACCACCCCGCATCCGTACGGAATGTGGTGCTGGTCGGCCACTCCGGATCGGGCAAGACGACTCTGGTGGAGGCTCTCGCGCTGACGGCGGGAGCGGTGAACCGGGCGGGCCGCGTGGAGGACGGCGGCTGTGTCTCGGACTACGACGACATGGAGCACCGCCAGCAGCGCTCCGTGCAGCTCTCCCTGGTGCCGGTCGAATGGGACGGCATCAAGATCAATCTCTTGGACACTCCCGGGTACGCCGACTTCGTCGGTGAGCTGAGGGCCGGTCTGCGCGCCGCGGACGCGGCCCTCTTCGTCGTCTCGGCCTCCGACGGGGTGGACGGCTCGACCCGGATGCTCTGGGAGGAGTGCGCCGCCGTCGGCATGCCGCGCGCCATCGTGATCACGCACCTGGAGGCCGCCCGCGCGGACTTCGAGGAGATGACACGGATCTGCGCGGAGGCGTTCGGCGGCGACGATCCCGACGCCGTACTGCCGCTGTACCTGCCGCTGCACGGTCCGCCCGCGCCCGACGGGCACGCGCCCGTGACCGGGCTCGTGGGGCTGCTGTCGCGGAAGCTGTTCGACTACGCCTCCGGCGAGCGGGTGACCTCGGAGCCGGGCGAGGCAGAGCTGCCGCAGCTCGACGAGGCCCGCTCGATGCTGATCGAGGGAATCATCTCGGAGAGCGAGGACGAGACCCTCATGGAGCGCTATCTCGGCGGCGAGCAGGTCGACGTCAAGACGCTCGTCGAGGATCTGGAACGGGCCGTGGCCCGCGGGGTGTTCTTCCCCGTCCTGGCCGCCGCCCCGGCCGCCGAGGGAGCCCGGCAGGGACTGGGCACGGTCGAGCTGCTCGAGCTGATCACGCGCGGCTTCCCGACGCCCCTGGAACGCGCGGCGCCGCGGGTCACCACGCCCGAGGGCGCCGGGCGCGAGCTGCGGATGTGCGATCCGCAGGAGTCGCTGGTCGCGGAGGTCGTCAAGACGTCCTCGGACCCGTACGTCGGCCGGATCTCGATGGTCCGCGTCTTCTCCGGCACCCTGCGCGCCGACCAGACGGTGCACGTGTCCGGGCACGGGATGACCGACCGGGGCCACGAGGACCACGACGTCGACGAGCGGATCGGCGCCCTGTCGACGCCGTTCGGCAAGCAGCAGCGTCCGGTCTCGCACGTGATCGCGGGCGACCTGGCCTGTGTGGCCAAGCTGACCCGCGCGGAGACCGGGGACACGCTCTCGGCCAAGGACGACCCGCTGCTGATGGCCCCCTGGGAGATGCCCGACCCGCTGCTGCCGCTCGCCATCGAGGCGCACAGCAAACCGGACGAGGACAAGCTCTCCCAAGGGCTGGCCCGGCTGGTCGCCGAGGACCCGACGATGCGCCTGGAACACAACCAGGACACCCACCAGGTGGTCCTGTGGTGCCTGGGCGAGGCGCACGCCGACGTGGCCCTGGAGCGGCTGCGCAGCCGCTACGGCGTCCAGGTCGACGTCGTGCCCCACCGGGTCTCCCTGCGCGAGACGTTCGGCGGCCGGGCGGCCGGGCGCGGGCGGCACGTCAAGCAGTCCGGCGGACACGGGCAGTACGCCATCTGCGAGATCGAGGTGGAGCCGCTGCCGGGCGGCTCGGGCATCGAGTTCGTGGACAAGGTGGTCGGCGGCGCGGTGCCTCGGCAGTTCATCCCCTCCGTCGAGAAGGGCGTGCGCACCCAGGCGGCCAAGGGCGTCGCCGCGGGCCACCCGCTGATCGACGTACGGATCACGCTGCTCGACGGCAAGGCGCACTCGGTGGACTCCTCCGACGCCGCGTTCCAGACCGCGGGCGCGCTGGCGCTCAGGGAGGCCGCGGCCGAGGCGAGGATCCACCTGCTGGAGCCGGTCGCCGAGGTGAGCGTGCTGGTCGGCGACGACTACGTGGGCGCCGTGATGAGCGACCTGTCCGGACGGCGCGGCAAAGTGCTGGGCACCGAGCAGACCAGCGGCGGCCGGACGTTGATCAGGGCCGAGGTGCCCGAGATCGAGATCGGCCGCTACGCCGTCGACCTGCGCTCCCTGTCGCACGGCACCGCGCGGTTCGACCGGCGTTACGCGCGGCACGAACCGATGCCCGCGCAGGTCGCGGACCGGCTGCGCGAGGAGGTGCGGGTGGCGTCCTAGCGGAGCCCGGCCCTCCGGTGCGGGTCCGCCGCACCGGGGGCCCGCCTTCCGCGTCCGGGGTCCCCCGCCCCGGCGTACGACGGCGCGCCCGGCGGCCGACCCGCGCGTGGGAGGGCGCCCTTGGACGTCCCGTGACGCGCGGCGGTCCCGACGGATACGCTGATGACCAGATCAACAGGTGTGCGGGGCAGGGAAGTCGGGAAGGCCGCAGGAGCGACAGTGGTGGCGATCGGGGGCGGGAATGACCGTTGACGGCGGTTACGCGGACTTCTTCGGACCGCAGGTGCCGCGCACGGACGACGGCGGCCAGACGGCCACCTTCGCGCTGGCCTCGGCCGCCTACCGGGACAGCGAGGCCGAGGAAATACTCAAGGCCAACAGCGAGTGGCACAAGTCGTCCGTGAGCAAGCCCCGGATCAAGCTGTTCCGGCCCAACCTCGGCGAGGCGTACTCCCGGGCGATCATCGACCGGATGCTGGGCCCCAAGCGGGCCCCGCTCATCCAGTCCTTCGGCACCCAGCCCCAGGTGGTCGTGGAGCACAGTCTCGCGGCGCACCGCATACGCAGGGACCGGGACAACTGGCTCAGTGCCGTCATGGTGCTGTGCGGACTGCTGTTCCTGCCGGGACTGCTGATCTGGCTCCTGGTCTTCCAGATCCGCACCACCATCGCCCGGCGCGAGGACAAGCGGGCCGGCGCGCTCGCCACCGCGCTGCTGCTCGCGATGGCGGTCCTCGCCGTGCTCTTCCTGCTCAAGATGCCCTTCAGCGGCTTCTGGGCCCTGTACGCGCGCGCCTGCGTCGTCGCCCCGGTGATCGGCTGGTTCTGGGCCAAGCGGATCTGCGAGCGCACCGCACGGGACCTCAGGGAGCGCTGGAGCGGCCTCCTGTCCGGCGCGGGCGTGGGCGCCAAGGTGCCCGAGGCGGTGCCGAGCAGCCCCGGCGAGACGGCCGCCGAGGAGCTGCGGCAGTCGCTGGCCCGGCTCAGCGCCGAGCAGCAGTCCAACTCCGTCTTCTACGCCGGTCCCAAGGGGATCCTCGGCATGGGCACCCGCTGGGGCAACTGGCAGCTCGCCGAGGAGCTGGTCCCCGTCGACCCGGACCGGGAGATCAACCCGTTCCGCAGCTGGGACGTGATCAAGGCCATCCACGACCGGCTGCGGATGCTGGAGCGCGGTCCGCTGCACACCGGCGGCTTCACCAAGCCGACGGTGCGGCACTGGATCGTGACCCCGATCGGTGAGAACGCCGACTCGGTGTCCCGCCCCGAGGGCACGGACGTCGAGGCGTACCAGGTCAAGCAGCACGCGATACAGGAGATCTGCGACAAGCAGCAGTTCGGCGCGGGCGACCGGCACTACCTGGGCGTGCAGTGGACCCTGTGGGACGGCCAGTTGGTCATCTCCATGCTGATCACGGTGACGGTGCTGCACGAGACGCTGCGCATCGAGGTCACCGGTCACGCCCTGGGGCCGGTGCACTCGCTGTTCACCAGCAAGCCCGCGGCCAAGGAGAAGACGGTCCAGAAGTCCGTCAAGTTCTGGGAGACCCGCACGGTGAAGCTCCCGCTGGTCGACGCCGACGAGGTGGTGCGGCTGGCCGCGCGGGCCCCGCTGACCTGGTATCCCCCGCTGCTGTACTGGCTGGGCGGCAAGCTCACGCTGCCCGAGCCCTTCGGCGTGCGGCACGCCTGGGCGGACCGGCCGTGGCGTCACCGCTTCATGGCCGACGACGCGTTGCGCGCGGCCACGCCGGTGCTGCGGGCTGTGCACTCGGCGGCGATCAGGGTGCTGAAGGAGAACGGCGTGGACACGGAGAAGTTCGGCGCCCGCGCGGGTGGTCTGAGCGGGGCGGTTCAGGAGGCCGTGCCGAAGAAAGCAGACGTCTACGACGCGTAGGCCTCCGGCGGTGGGGCGGGGGCGCCCGTGGGGTGCGCCCCCAGTCCCCGTTTCGGCCTGGACGGCCTCGTCCTCAAACGCCGGACGGGCTGGACACTCAGGCCGTCGGCCAGGCTTCCGCCAGCATCTTGCGGGTGTCTCCCAGCAGCTGCGGCAGCACCTTCGTGTGGCCGACGACCGGCATGAAGTTCGTGTCGCCGCCCCAGCGGGGAACGACGTGCTGGTGGAGGTGGGCGGCGATGCCCGCGCCGGCCGCCGAGCCCTGGTTCATGCCGATGTTGAAGCCGTGGGCGCCGGACGCGGTGCGCAGGGCCGTCATCGCCTGCTTGGTCAGCTCGGCCAGCTCCGCGGTCTCCACGGTGTTCAGCTCCGTGTAGTCGGCGACGTGGCGGTACGGCACGGTCATCAGGTGGCCGCCGTTGTACGGGTACAGGTTGAGCACCGCGTACACGTGCTCGCCGCGCCGGACGATCAGGCCGTCCTCGTCGGACTTGGCCGGGATCGAGCAGAAGGGGCAGCCGTCGTCGGCACCGGGGCCGCTCGGCTTGTTCTCGCCCTGGATGTAGGCCATCCGGTGGGGCGTCCACAGACGCTGGAACGCGTCCTGCGTCCCCACTCCCAGCTGCTGCTCCGGCTCACTCGTCATGCGTGCAGCATATGGCGTCGCCCGCGGCGAAGGGGAAAGGCCCCCGGGATCTCCCGGGGGCCCCTCACACCGGCGGTCAGACCTGCGCCCGCTCCTCGACGATCTTCGCGATCTTCGCGATGGCCTCCTCGACGGGGATGCCGTTCTCCTGGGAACCGTCGCGGTAGCGGAAGGAGACCGCGCCGTTCGCCATGTCCTCGTCGCCCGCGATGACCATGAAGGGCACCTTCTGCTTCTGGGCGTTGCGGATCTTCTTCTGCATCCGGTCCGAGGAGGAGTCGACCTCGACGCGCAGGCCCTGCCTCTTGGCGGCCGCGGCGAACTTCTCCAGGTACTCGACGTGCGCGTCGCCGATCGGGATGCCCACCGCCTGCACCGGCGCCAGCCACGCCGGGAACGCGCCCGCGTAGTGCTCCAGGAGCACCGCGAAGAAGCGCTCGATGGAGCCGAACAGCGCGCGGTGGATCATGACCGGGCGGGTCTTGGTGCCGTCCGCGGCCGTGTACTCCAGGTCGAAGCGCTCCGGCAGGTTGAAGTCGAGCTGGATGGTCGACATCTGCCAGGTGCGGCCGATGGCGTCCTTGGCCTGGACGGAGATCTTCGGGCCGTAGAACGCGGCACCGCCCGGGTCCGCCACGAGCTCCAGGTTCTGCTTCTCGGCGACCTGGCGCAGCGTCTCGGTGGCCTCTTCCCAGGCCTCGTCGGAGCCGACGAACTTCTCCGGGTCCTTGGTGGACAGCTCCAGGTAGAAGTCGGTCAGGCCGTAGTCGCGCAGCAGGTTCAGGACGAAGGTGAGGGTCTTGTCCAGCTCCTCGGACATCTGCTCGCGGGTGCAGTAGATGTGCGCGTCGTCCTGGGTGAAGCCGCGGGCCCGGGTCAGGCCGTGCACGACGCCCGACTTCTCGTACCGGTACACGGTGCCGAACTCGAACAGGCGCAGCGGCAGCTCACGGTAGGAGCGCCCGCGCGCGTCGAAGATCAGGTTGTGCATCGGGCAGTTCATGGGCTTGAGGTAGTAGTCCACGCCCTCGTCGAGCTGCATGGGCGGGTACATGCCGTCGGCGTACCAGTCCAGGTGGCCCGAGGTCTCGAAGAGCTTCCCCTTCGTCGCGTGCGGGGTGTAGACGAACTCGTAACCCTCCTCCTCGTGGCGGCGCCGCGAGTAGTCCTCCATGACCCGGCGGACGATGCCGCCCTTGGGGTGGAAGACGGCGAGGCCGGAACCGATCTGCTCCGGGATGGAGAACAGGTCCAGCTCGCTGCCGAGCTTGCGGTGGTCGCGCTTCTCGGCCTCGGCGAGGAACTCCAGGTGAGCCTTCAGCTCGTCCTTGGTGGGCCAGGCGGTGCCGTAGATGCGCTGGAGCATCGGGTTCTTCTCGCTGCCGCGCCAGTAGGCGGCGGCGTTGCGCATCAGCTTGAAGGCCGGGATGTTGCGGGTGGTGGGCAGGTGCGGGCCCCGGCAAAGGTCCTTCCAGCACAGCTCGCCGGTCTTCGCGTCCAGGTTGTCGTAGATCGTCAGCTCGCCGGCGCCGACCTCGACGTCCGCGCCGTCGTCGTGCGACGCGGAGCCCTTGAGGCCGATCAGCTCCAGCTTGTACGGCTCGTCTGCCAGCTCCTCGCGGGCGGCCTCGTCGGTGACCACGCGGCGGGAGAACCGCTGCCCGCGCTTCTGGATCTCCTGCATCTTCTTCTCGATGGCCTTGAGGTCATCGGGGTGGAAGGGCTTCTCCACGTCGAAGTCGTAGTAGAAGCCGTCCTTGACGGGCGGGCCGATGCCCAGCTTGGCCTCGGGGAACAGCTCCTGCACGGCCTGCGCCATGACGTGCGCGGTGGAGTGGCGCAGGATGTTCAGACCGTCCTCGGAGGAGATCTCGACGCCCTCTACGGTCTCGCCGTCCTTCACCTCGTAGGCGAGGTCCTTGAGGTCGCCCGACACGCGGGCGGCGATGATCGAGCGCTCGCCGGCGAAGAGCTCGGCGGCCGTAGTGCCCGTCGTCACCACGCGTTCTTCCCGCTCGGAATCCCGCTGGATGATCACACGGACGTCTGACACCGGTCTCTCCTGACTGAAGGTGGGGCCGCGGCGCCATACCGGAGCGCACGCATGGGGGCGATCGTACCGACCCGGGGCCGCGCACCGCGAAATCAGTCCCCTCCTTCGCCTCCGTCGCCGCAGGTCTCCTCGAAGAAGGCCGCGACCTCGACGTGTTCCTGGACGGCCTTCAGCAGCCGGTCCCGCTCCGCGTCGTCGACCTGTACGGGGGTGATCTCGCAGGCGCCGGTGAGCCTGCGGAACCCGCCCCTGCTCTCCAGCCGCCCGAGCACCCGCACCGGCAGCCCGACGAGGTGGGCGTGCCCGGCGATCCGGTACGCCTCCTCGTCCAGCGCGACCCGCACGTGCGGCACCTCGGCCCCGGCCAGCACCCGCAGCCGTACGGTGCCCGTGCCGCGGGGGCCGGGCCGGCGCATGCGGACCACGGTGCCGGTGATCCGCACCGGCACGGAGGGCTCCGCGCACAGGTAGCGGGCGGCGGCCTCGCGCAGGGCGGGCAGATCGCCGGGCGAGAACTCGACGGGTTCGGCGGGGACGCCGCAGCCCTCGGGGACGCCCGCGGCCGGGGCCCAGCCGACGGCGATCCGGGCGCCCTCGGTGCCCCGGACCAGGGCGACGAGGGACTCGGTCAGCTCGTGGCTGACGCCCGCCGCGACGGCCGAGTCGAAGGCCTCCGTGCCCCCGGTGGCCCGCCGGTAGTCGACGGCCTCCCGGGCGGCGTAGAGGGCCTGGTGGAGGCGTACGGCGAGGGGGCGGCCGGTGCCGACCGGCAGGAACGCCGTGAGGCGGCGGCCGCCAGGGGCGGGGCCCACCACGACGTTCTCCAGGGCCGCGCCGGCGGCGCGCCGGTGCCGGGCGCCGTAGTAGCCCGCACGCGCGCGCGTGGCGAGCGCTCCGGCGAGCAGCATCCGGCGGGCGGCGGAGCGCAGCTGCTCCTCAGCCGTCCAGGACGCGGTGTCGCCGGGTCCCGTCGGTATGTCGCGTTCCCAGCGGATCTCGTCGCTGGGGACGGCGAGGGCGAGCAGGATCTCGCGGGCGGCGGGTGTGCCGCTGCGGGACAGGGCGTGCAGCGCCTCGCCGAGCAGGTCGTCGCTGTCGGGGAAGGCGCGGCTGACGGGCACCAGGAGGCTGGTGACGCCCGCGGCCGGTCCCGGCGGTGTCCAGCGCCCGTAGCGGCCCGGGGCGCCGCCGCGCCGGCGCCAGCCGTGCCGGTGCAGCAGGGCGGTCAGCACGGCCGGGTCGACGGTGCCGGGCTCGGGCGTGCCGCCGTCCCGGGGGGTGCCGTCGAGGGCGTTGGCCGGGTGCGGCCGTACGGAGCGCAGGGGTTCGCCGGTCGGGCGGTGCGTCATGGTTTCCCTCCCGTCCCGACCCGCGTCATGATCTCGCACAGCGCACGGTCGTCGAAGATCCGCGCGGTCGGTATCCGCACGGTGGTGCGCCGCCGTCCGGTGACCGGATGTCCGGCGAGGTTGGTCCAGTAGCAGCAGTGCCTGAGGTCGAGCCGGTCGTGGCCGGCGCGCAGCCACTGGTCCCGGGACCGTGGGACGATCATCACGACCAGGATCTTGTGCACCGACACGGGGGTGCGGGCGAGCTTCGTCAAGTGGTCGTTGTCCAGGGTGAAGGAGAAGAAACGCCCCGGGGGGTTCGGCGGGAGCTGGTACGTCGCCTTGAGCTGCACCTTGATCGTGACCTCGTCGTCGACGGTGTGCCCGGGGGCGCTGTGGCTGACGTGCCAGTCGATGCCGTTGTCCGGGAAGGGCTGGGAGAGCGAGCAGCCCGCCGCGGCGGCGACCGCGTGGAGGTAGCCGACCTGCAAGGTCTCCATGCAGGCGGTGGTGGCGAGAGAGCCGCGTGAGGGCGCGGTGCGCTCGGGCAGCAGCCCGCCCCGTTCGGGCTGCGCAATGGCCATGGCCAACAGCCTTCCAGAACTGGTGAATCCCCGTGGCGGGTCTGTGAACTGCAAAGACCCGTACTCCTGTTGTGTCCTTGCGGCGTACGTCGCAAACAGCCCGGGTATCACCGAACCGGGACAAGGGACGGCACGTCAGCTGCCGTGCTCGGACGAGGAGTTGAGTGCCCTATGACGAGCTGGTTCGAGGGGCCGCTGGCCGCCTTCGACACGGAGACGACGGGTGTGGACACCGAGACCGACCGGATCGTGTCGGCGGCCCTCGTCGTCCAGGACGCGCCGGGCCTGCGCCCGCGGGTGACCCGGTGGCTGGTGAACCCGGGGGTGCCGGTGCCCGAGGCGGCGACGGCGGTGCACGGGCTGACCCAGGAGCACGTGGAGCGCCACGGCCGCTGGCCGGCGCCGGTGATGTACGAGATAGCCGAGGCGCTGACCGAGCAGGCCCGCGCCGGGCGTCCGCTGGTGGTGATGAACGCGCCGTTCGACCTCACGCTGCTGGACCGGGAGTTGCGCAGGCACCGCGCCTCGTCGCTGGGCCGCTGGCTGGAGCGGACGTCGCTGCACGTGCTGGACCCGCATGTGCTGGACAAGCACCTGGACCGCTACCGCAAGGGCCGCCGCACCCTCACCGACCTGTGCGCCCACTACGGCGTGGAGCTGGAAGGCGCGCACGACGCGGCGGCCGACGCCCAGGCGGCGCTGGAGGTCGTACGGGCGGTGGGGCGGCGCTTCCAGGCACGGCTCGAGCGCCTCTCCCCCGCCGAGCTGCACACCCTCCAGGCGGTGTGGCACGCGGGTCAGGCACGTGGGTTGCAGGCGTGGTTCGCGCTCAACGGCACGGAGGAGCCGGTGGACCCGGCCTGGCCGTTGCGGCCGGACCTGCCGGCGGCGGCGTGACGTCACTGTCGCGGCCCACGGCGACACCAGGGGCCGGGGATGTGGGTGGCGGAGCCCCCACTTCGCGCGGCGAAGCCGTGCAAGAAACGAAGAGAGCGACGTGGTCCGCGTATTCTGCGGACACACGTCGCTGTCTGCGAGCGTGGGCGATACTGGGTTCGAACCAGTGACCTCTTCGGTGTGAACGAAGCGCTCTCCCACTGAGCTAATCGCCCGGGAACGCACTGAACCATACAGGGCGCCGCGCGGTTCCATCAAACCGCTTGCCGGCCGCCCGCCAGGTGCGCGGCGAGGCCCTGCCGCCCGGCCCGCATCATCAGGCGGTGGTTGGCGCGGAACAGGGGCCGTCCGGGCACGGCCAGGCGGCGCAGCAGCGGCTTGCGCACGACGACCTCCTGGTCGTACCGGACGAGGGTGGCGGAGCCGCGCGGGGCGACCGTCCAGCGCGCCCAGCCCTCCATGTCGCCGCTCATCGCGACCTCCAGCACCCCCGCGGCCGGGTCCCGGCGTCCCTCCCGCACGGTCGCGGTCAGCTCGTACGGGAGCAGGGAGCGGAACCGGAGGACGCCGCCGGTGTCGCCGAGCCGGGTGACCCCGCGGACCTGCGGCCACCAGCGGGGGTAGTCCTCGATGCGTTCCAGGGCGCGGTAGACGTCCGGGGCGGGCGCGGGCAGCGGCCACAGGCTGAGGAAGCGGTAATGGTTCCAGTCCACCCGTGCAGTGTGCCCGCGCCCGCGCCGGTCAGGGGCCGGCTACGGCATCCTGTCCCCCAGGAGTGCGAGGTTCTCGATGGCGGCGAGGCCGTAGAGGGCGGTGTCGTTGGTGGACACCCAGCTCGCCTCGCTGCCCGGCACCAGCGTGAGGGGTCCGCTCAGCTTCTGTGTCGTCCAGGGCGCCGACTCCTTGTAGCCGTCGGAGTCGTAGAACTTCTGCCACGCGCGCGTGGCGAGCTTGTCGTCGCCGGTCCGTACGGCCGCGTACGCGTCGAGGCGCGAGTGGCCCTGGAAGAGGATGAGGCTGCCGAAGTTCGCGCCGTAGCGCTCGGCCTGTTCGGACTTGCTCGCGTTGAAGTAGCGGCAGTAGTCGTAGTACGCCTCCTCGAACTTCGGCATGTCGACGAGGTCGATCAGTTCGGCGCACAGTTCGTTCAGGCCGAAGACGGCCGACAGGTGGGAGACCTCGACCTTCGGCGTGTCGGCGACGGCGAACTTCCCGGTGTCCAGGTCGTACAGGCCGCTGCCCTGGACGAAGCCGTTGGGCTGGGCGGCGATGGTCTCCATGGTGGACAGGACGCGGTCCCTGGCCTTCTCCCACTTCGGGCCCTTGCGCTCCCACTCGGCGAGCCACGCCGAGACCAGGCCGCTCCAGTCGGTGCCGAAGCCGATGGACAGGGCGTTGCGGTCGGGGGTGTACGGCTCGGTGCGGATCTTGCGGAGCGGGTCGAGGGCGAGGAAGGTCTCGTCGGAGTCGACGTTGGCGTGCATGAGGTCGCCGACGCGTTCGTCGGCGGTGAGGAAGTAGTAGAAGCGCCGGTAGGTGGTGTTGGCGATGCGCTGCTGCTTGGCGCTGTCGGCGTAGTGCTGGACGCCGTGCCGGGTGCCGAGGCCGGCCCACTTGCCGAGGTGGTAGACGTCGACCTCGCCGGTGTGCCGGGTCATGGCCTCGGCGAAGCGGAAGATGTCGGCGCGGCCGGAGCGCAGGTAGGCGTACCAGAGCCAGAGGTCGGGGGAGAGTTCGGAGTTGTCCCAGGCGTAGCCGCCGACGTCGTACCGCCACGTGTGCCGGGCGGCGTCGTAGGTGTGCATGATGTCGCCGTAGTCCCAGAAGCCGTACCAGCGGCGCTGCTCCACCTGGTCCTTGTAGTAGGTGAAGAGGAAGTCGAGGTGGTCCTCGATCTTCGCCTTGGCGGGGGTGGAGCGGTCGGGCGCGGAGTAGAGGCCGGGGCCGAAGACCCCGGCCTTGATGAGCTGCTCGGGCGGGGCGGCGAGCTGCGGCAGGACGCGAACCGCCCCGACCTGTTCGGCGAGTTCCTCGGCGCCGGGGGTGGTGGCGTTGGCCCAGAAGAGGAGTTCCGAGGTGCGGGCGATGCCGTAGGGGGTGCCGAACTCCGGTTCGTAGTCCTCGTAGGTGATGTTGAGGCCTTCGAGCTGTTCGGGGAACGTGTCCTGGCCCATGCCGTCGTGGTAAAAGCGCAGGTCCATCGGCTGGGCCTCGGGCGACCAGAGCCAGAGGGTGACCTCGGCCTCGTCGGTCTGGGCGTCGCGGATGTCGAGCTGGGCGGGGTGCTTCTCCCAGAAGTCGCGCAGGCCGAAGGAGAGGCCGCCGCTCGCGCCGCCGACGTAGCCGAAGCCGGAGGCGCGCCGTCCGCCGCCCGCGCCGATCCAGCCGTGGCCCTTCTTGGTGCGCTTGCGCAGGGTGAAGCCGTCGGCGGACAGCTGGGCGAGGGTGTAGTCGCCCCATTCCGGGATGTACTGCAGGCGGGTGGTGACCCGTTGGTCCCAGGTGGCGGGGTCGGGCAGCTTCTCTCCGGCGAACTGCGCCGCCTGTACGGCCGCCCCGGGGTCGCGGCGCAGTCCGGTGATGCCCTTGACCGCCTCGCGGAGCAGGCCGGTGCCCTCGCCGCCGATGCGGATGTGGCGGTCGTAGGCCTCGTCGCGCATCGGGACGGTGAAGCGGACGCCGAGGCCGCGGATGAAGTCGCCGCTCGCCTTTCCGGGTTCCTGCTTCCCGTCGAACGTGATGGTGTGCACCATGCGGAAGGAGTCGGCGCCCGCGTAGAAGTAGAGGCGGATGGAGAAGGGCAGCCAGCCTCGGTGGCCCTTGCGGTGCTTTCCGTCGACGCGGACGACGGCGCGGACCGGGCCGTCCTGCTCGACCTCTACCTCGTCGACCGCGCCGTCGAAGCGTTCGTACTTCACCGTGCCCTGGTCGCCGTCCTCGATCTCGGGCTGGCGCAGCAGGACGAGGCGGCCGTTCTTGGCGATCTCGGTGGAGCCGCGGGTGACCGATTTGATCAGCGCCGATCCGGACGTGCCGATTCTCGCGGTGATGACGCCGGTCGATATGTCGATGGTGCCGCCGCGTCGGGTGACGGTGACCTTCTTGGCGGGCGCGGCCGGCGTGCCGGCGGCCAGGGTGAGCTTGCCGTTCCCGGAACCGACGGCGTGGGCGGTCCACTTGAGGGAGCCGTCGGGCCAGTGGGCGAGCGGCCAGGACTGCACGGGTACGGCCTTGCCGTCCGCGTCCGTGACGGCGAACGACTGGTCCTCCCGGAGAGCGCCCTTGGGCCAGGGGACGCCGACGGTGGAGCCGGGGGCGGCGCCGAGGCCGCCGTCCTCCAGCCAGGTCAGGGTGACGGGACCGTCGGCGGCGGCCGGGGCGGCGGCGGGGGCGGCCTGCGCGTTCCTGGTGCCCAGCGCCCAGCTGAACTGGGCGGCGGCGCCGGCGACGGCGGCCGCCTTGAGGAGGGACCTGCGGGGGATGGGGGACATGGCCTTTCCTTTCCGTGCGGGGTGCAGGGGTGTCAAGGGCATGACAGTCGGAGGTGCGGCGCCGGGGCACCGACCTCGGGAGGGAGGGGCGGCCGCCGCGGCACGGGACCGCCCCGGAGGCGAAGGCGCCGGATCAGCGGCGCCGGTGGCGTTCCTCCACCGCGACGGCGGCCGCGGCGACGGCGCCCAGGACGGCGACGGCCAGCGGTGCGCTGAACCATGCGGAGCAGACCACGACGGCCAGTCCGCCGACCAGGAGGAAGGAACCGGCCGGGTCGAGCACGGTACGACGGCCCGCCCGCGCGAGCAGCGACCGCCAGGAGGCGCCGGGGTGCCAGTCCGCCGCCGCGCGCAGTCCCGCGACCGCCGCGCCGATCAGGGCGAGGACGCCGACGGTGCCGACCAGCGGACCGCCCGGCAGACCGTCCCGCACGGCACGCACGTCGACCCACACCACCGCCAGGGCGGCCCAGCCGGCGACCCCGACGAGCCACCCGTGGCGCACCGCGGCCCGGAAGTCGGCGGCGAACTCCCGCCAGCCGCCGCGCTCGTGGGCCGTCCGGCGCCCGAGGTGCCGCGCGCCGGCGGCGAACGCGGCGGGGTAGGTGACCAGCGGCAGTGCCGCCACCGCGATCCACACGCCGGTGAGCAGGCACTCGGCGAACAGGGCGAAGCCCTGGGCGAACCGGGACTCCCCCGGCTCCGTACGGGCCCTGGCACGCGCTTCGGTCATCGGAATCCCACCTCAGCCCTTCAGGCCGGACGTCGCCATGCCGTCGATCAGATAGCGCTGGAAGGCCAGGAAGAAGGCGAGGACCGGCAGCAGGGCGACGAGCGACATGGCGATCATGCCGCCGTAGTTCGCCAGGCCCTCCTGGTCCACGAACATCTTGAGGCCGAGGGAGATCGTGTACTTGCCGGGCTCGTTGAGGTAGATCAGCGGGCCCATGAAGTCGTTCCAGGAGTTGATGAAGGTGAAGATCGCGCTGGTGATCAGCGCCGGCCGGCACAGCGGAAGCACGATCGACCAGTAGATGCGGAAGTGCCCGCAGCCGTCGAGCCGGGCGGCCTCGTCCAGCTCCCTGGGCAGGTTCCGCATGAACTGCACCATCAGGAAGACGAAGAACGCCTCGGTGGCCAGGTACTTCCCCAGCAGCAGCGGGGTGTACGTGTTGATCATGTCCAGGTTGCGGAAGAGCACGTACTGCGGGATCAGCAGCACGTGGTACGGCAGCAGCAGCGTGCCGATCATCAGCGTGAAGAGCAGGTTGCGGCCGGCGAACCTGATCTTCGCGAAGGCGTACGCCGTCAGCGAGCAGGACACCACGATCCCGATCACGGAACCGACGGCGAGGAAGAGCGAGTTGACGAAGAAGGTGGAGATCGAGATGTCCGCGATGCCGTCGGCGAGGCTCGTGTAGTTGGACGTGATCGGGTCGCCCGGGAAGAGGTCCAGGCTGCCGACGATGTCGCCGCTCTCCTTGAAGGAGCCGCCGATCACCCAGAGCACCGGATAGAGGATCACGGCGAGGATCGCCAGCGACCCGAGGTGCCAGGCGAGCGATCCGGGCAGCCCGCGCCGGAGCGCGGCCGCCCTGGTGGACCGGGGCGGTGGGACGTCGGTGACCGGTGTGACGTCGGTGGCCTGCGCGCTCATCGGCCGCCCTCCTCGTAGTGCACCCAGCGCTTCTGGGACCAGAACAGCACCGCGGTGACCAGGGCGACCGCGACCAGCAGCATCCACGCCATGGCCGAGGCCAGGCCCATGCGGCTGTTCTCGAAGCCCTGGACGTACAGGTAGCAGGTGTAGACCATCGTGCCGTCCGCCGGCCCGCAGGCGTTGCCCCCGGCGCCGCCGCCGACGATGTAGGCGGAGCTGAAGATCTGGAAGGAGTGGATGGTCTCCAGCAGGACGTTGAAGAAGAGGACCGGGGAGATCATCGGCAGGGTGATGTTCCAGAACTGCCGCAGCTTCCCCGCGCCGTCCACGTCGGCCGCCTCGTACAGCTCGCGCGGCACCTGCTTCAGACCGGCCAGGAAGATGACCATCGGGGCGCCGAACTGCCAGACGGTGAGCGCCACCAGGCTGTAGATGATCAGTTCCGGGTCTCCGGTCCAGCCGCCGGCGTCGATCCCGAAGAACTGCTGGGTACGGTCGACGACCGCGTCGTCCGAGAAGATCGCCTTCCACACGATGGCGACGGACACGCTCGCGCCGATCAGCGACGGCGCGTAGAACGCGGCCCGGTAGAAGGCCTGTCCGCGCCGTTTCTGTGCCAGCAGCAGCGCGACCCCGAGCGCCGCGATCAGCTTGATCGGGGTGCCGACCACGACGTACCACAGGGTGATGCGGACCGAGTGGCGCCAGCGCGGGTCGCCGAACATCTCGGAGAAGTTGTCCAGGCCGATCCACCTGGGCGCGTCGAACAGGTTGTAGTCGGTGAACGCGAAGTAGAGCGAGGCGACCATCGGGCCCGCCGTCAGCAGCAGGAACCCGGCGATCCAGGGGGACATGAAGAGGTATCCGGCCAGGTTCTCCCGGCGGCTCCGCCGCTTCAGCCCGGCGGGGCGCGGGGCCTTCACCGGGCCGTGCCGCGGCCCGGAGTCCGTCAGGCCCTCCATCGCGGGGGCGTGTGTCACGGCGCTTCCCATCAGCCGGCGAGAGCCGTCTTCGACTCGGTGAAGAACTGCTTGACGGCGTCCTCGACGGAGCGCGAGCCGAGCGCCATCTCCTCGGCGATGCGCAGGAACGCGGCCTCGCAGATGTCGGCCCCGTTGGGGTGCGGGGTGATCCGCTCCAGGACGCCGGCCGCGACGAGCGACTCCTCGTAGGCGGCGATGGCCTTGTTGACCGGGTCGGTCGGCTGGTAGGCGTCGTACTGGGCCTGCGTGGTGGGGACACCGCGGTCGTAGCCCATGATCTTGGCGACCTCGGGGTCGTGGACCATGAAGTCGATGAACTGGGCGACCTCCTTGGGGTGCTCGGTGCGCTTGTAGGCGCTGAGCATCAGGGAGCCGAGGTACTGACCGGTCCGCTTGCCGTCCGTGGTGGGGATCGGCGCCAGACCGTACTCGCTCTTGCCCTCGGAGGTGTAGCGGACGGTGAAGTTGTCCCAGGTGAACTCACTGCCGGCGAGTTCCGCGGAGAGCGCCGACTTGGGCTTGATCTGGGCGACCTTCTTGGGGTCGGCGAACAGGCCGGACTTCACGTCCTTCTCCGCCTTTGTCCACCAGGTGGTCAGGTCCGCCTCGGTGAAGCCGAGTCCGTCCTCGGTGAAGAAGGCCTTTCCGTTCTGACGCAGGTACAGGTCGTAGAGGTACATGACGCCGTACATGCCGCTGTCACCGGCCCGGCCGGTCCTGTCGCGGACCTTCGTCATCGCCTCGTCGAAGTCGTCCCACGTCCAGCCCTGTTCGGGCTTGATGCCGGCCCGGGTGTAGACGGGCTTGTCGATGACCAGGGCCATCGAGTTGGACCCGACGGGCACGCCGAGGAGTTTTCCGTCGATCTCGCCGAACTTCTCCAGGCCCGCGCGGAAGCCGTCCATGGAGAGATTTCCCGCCTCGACCTGCTCGCCGAGATCGAGGAGGACATTCTTGGCGTCGTATTTGCGGAGGAATCCGATGGCATTCTGGAAGACGTCCGGTGGATTCCCCCCGGAGGCCTGGGTGTTGAACTTCTTCCAGAAGTCGGTGTACGGCTGGAAGTCGGTCTTGACCTTGATCTTCGGGTACTTCTTCTCGAAGAGCGCGATGGTCTTGTTGATGCGTTGCGCCCGGTCCTCGGCACCCCACCAGGAGTAACGGATCGTCACCGTTCCGTCCCCCGAGCCGCTCCCGCCGCCGCACGCGGTGGCCGTGGCGCCCAGTCCCGCGACGGCCAGCGAGGCCCCCGCCGCCTTGAGGATCGTCCGCCTCCCGGCCTGCCGCTCCGCATTCCCGCCCTGCTGCATACGAGCCTCCCCGCGACGTCGCGTTCGCTTCATGAATCGTTTCAAGTAAGCGCTTGCTGGCACAAGGTACGGAGGGCCCAGGGGCGCGTCAATGATTCGGACAGGAATTCACGGGCTCCAGCGGGGACGGTGCCGGCGCCCGGCCGGAACCCACCGGTCGCCACCGCACAGAACCCACAGGTCGGCGGGGCGTGACCGACGGGCCGAACGCGCGCCGGACCGCCATGGACGGCGGCGCGGAAGGTCACGGTTGGGTGAAGGCGGACCGGAGCGGAGTGCCGGGCACCCGCGGCACGGCACACGAAGGCGGCCCCGCTCACGAGGGTGAACGGGGCCGCCTGATGATCCGGTGGGCGATACTGGGTTCGAACCAGTGACCTCTTCGGTGTGAACGAAGCGCTCTCCCACTGAGCTAATCGCCCGGACGCAGGAAGAACATTACCCCATGTCAGGGGCGCCCGTGACCAGCGGGGGACCGCGATGGGCGGCCCCCGCCGGCGATCACTGGTCCTTGATCTTCCAGGGCATCTGGAGGCCGAACTTCCACAGGTAGATCCCGGCCAGCACGGCCATGATCACCACGCCGATCGCGGTCAGGATGATGTTCCGGCGCCGCACCTTCGGATCGAGGGCACGCTGCGCCGCCTCGGTGACCTTGCGCTTGGTCCAGCGCAGCACCAGCTGGGCCCAGACGAACTCGGTCGCCCAGATCGCCATGCCGCCGAAGATCACCACCCAGCCGGGTCCGGGCAGCGGCAGCATGATGATGCCGGCCACCACGACCGCGAGGCCGACGACGAAGACGCCGACCTGCCAGCTCAGGTGCAGCGCACGCCGCGCCTTGATGAATTCCGGCGCCCGCGAACCGAGCGCTCGCTCGGCCGTGGCCTCGTCCGTCCCCGTACGGTCTGCCGCCACGGCCGCCTCGCCGGGCTTGTTACTCCCCGTGTTCATACGGCCAAACACTACCGGAGCGAAACCTGTCACCGGAATGGGCGTACGACCCGAACGATCTCTCGGCCGGAAGAGTTACGTAAACGCACGCAAAACACTCAGAGGGGTTTACAACGGCACCGTAGGTGGCATGTCGATTTCGCCGACGTGCGAATCCCCGAGCGCACACTGAGCGAAAGGCCCTGGCGCTTATGAACACCACGGTCAGCTGCGAGCTGCACCTGCGCCTCGTTGTGTCGAGCGAGTCCTCCCTGCCTGTCCCCGCAGGCCTGCGGTACGACACGGCCGACCCCTACGCCGTGCACGCCACCTTCCACACCGGAGCCGAGGAGACCGTCGAGTGGGTGTTCGCCCGCGACCTCCTCGCCGAAGGTCTCCACCGCCCCACAGGCACCGGCGACGTCCGTGTCTGGCCGTCCCGCAGTCACGGCCAGGGCGTCGTGTGCATCGCTCTCAGCTCCCCGGAGGGCGAAGCACTGCTCGAGGCCCCTGCGCGGGCCCTGGAGTCCTTCCTGAAGCGCACAGACGCCGCCGTGCCCCCCGGCACGGAACACCGGCACTTCGACCTCGATCAGGAGCTCTCGCACATCCTGGCGGAAAGCTAGGGCGGGGCCCCGCGTGAAGCCGCCCGTCGCCGTCGACTCGGGGTGACGGCACGGGCTCGGACAACCGCATACGGCACACACGGCGTCGTCGCCGCGGATCTCCGCGGGGGCGGCGCCGCTGTGTGCGCGGCACCGGGGAACGAAGGCGGGCCGGCCGCCGTTGTAGGGGCGACCGAGGACGGTGGCCCGCTCGCGGCCGGTTCGCCCGCCGCGCCAGCCACTACCATCGGCCAGCATCGGCGGGCGTCCGCCCGACCCCCAGGCCAGGGAGCGAAACGTGCTGATCACCCACGACACCCGGTGCGCGCTCGACACCGTGGTGGATCTGGTGAACACGGTGCCGGAGGACGAATCGGCTCCGGACGGGCTGCCGGACGTCGCGGCCCTCCAGGAATTCGTGGCGACGCACGAGATCAGCGAGGTCGGCGTGCTCACGGACCTCGATCTCTCGGCGGTGCGGGGCATCCGGGGACGGTTCGCGGCGGTCTTCGCCGCTCCCGACGCCCGGACCGCCGCGGGACTGATCAACGACCTGGTCGCGGCCGCCGGCACCACGCCCCAGCTCACCGACCACGACGGCTACGACTGGCACATCCACTACTTCGCGCCGGGCGCCTCCGTCGCGGACCACCTCACCGCGGACTGCGGGATGGCCCTGGCGTTCTTCGTGGTGGCCGGGGAGCAGGAGCGGCTGCGGCGGTGCGAGGCCCCCGACTGCCGGCGCGCCTTCGTCGACCTCTCCCGGAACCGCTCGCGGCGGTACTGCGACAGCCGCACCTGCGGGAACCGCTTGCACGTGGCCGCCTACCGGGCCCGGCGCAAGGAGGCGGCGGGCTGACGCCGCCCTCGGGGACTGTGCGGCCGCGGATGCGCGGACGGCGACGCGGCCCCCGGCGGGTGACGCCGGGGAGCGCGGGTACGGCTCACAGCAACAGCAGATCGTGCAACGAAGCCATGAGCAGCAGACACCCGATCACCGCCAGGAAGATCATGAGCGGTGGCTGGGATAGGGCGAAGAGGCAGCCGCGTGGTTCGTCCTGCACCCGCGCGGTTTCGCTCTGTCTCGTGTCCAGCTGGGAATCCAGCTGAGTGGTGTCCGGCATCTCGCCGCGATGATGACGCAGCGGGCGGGGTCCACGCGATCAACACGCCCGTTACGACCGCGTGTTGGTTGAATGTCGCAATGTCCGGTCGGATCGTGATCATTACCGAGCGCGCACTGTCGGCCTCGGACCGCTGTGTCGTTTCAGCCCCGGGCGCCGGCCGTTCAGGCCTCGCGCCTCATATCCCGTGCTTCTTGAGGATGGCCTCGATGTCGCTGAAGTCGTCGTCACCGCCGCGGGACGCCTTCGCCGGGCGGGACGCGGGCTGGGCGGCCGGACGGGAGCCGGTCCCCAGGGAGGGGGCGGAGGCGCCGGGGGCCACCGCGTCGCGCTGAGCCGCGGCCCGGGCCTCCTTGCGCTCCTTGCGGGTGCCGCCGCGGCGGCGCTCCACGGCGCGCGTGGTCATGAAGAGCACCCAGGCCACGCCCAGCACTCCGAAGCCCGCCCAGGCCACCGGGCTGAAGGCCGTGTCGGCCAGCCACTCGACGACTCCGGTCATCACCAGGCCGATCGGGACCAGGGAGTAGGCGGCGACACGGGCAGCGGTGAGGAAGCGCTTGCGGTACGCGGTGACCGCCGCGATACCCAGGCCCGCCGCGGACACCGCGGAGCAGACGGTCTCGGCAATCATCCGGTCCTCCAGGGCTGGGCTCGGTCGGGCATGAGTACTTCGTCCCTTCCATCCTGCACCGTCCGCCCGCCGTGAGGCCATGCCGGGGGCCCGAGATCAGGGAGATCTCGGGGTCGGCTCCTCCGCAGGTGCCGGGGGCGCGGTACGAGGCCGGTCGGGACGGCGTCCCGCGGGCTGGGAGGATGGAGGGCATGAGCGACTCCTCCCCCGCCCGTCCCGCCGCGCCCGTCCTCGACGTCTGGTGCGAGCTCCAGTGCCCGGACTGCCACACCGCCCTGGACGACCTCCGCGCCCTGCGCGCCCGCTACGGCGACCGCCTGGACGTGCGGCTGCGGCACTTCCCGCTGGAGAAGCACAAGCACGCCTTCGCCGCCGCGCAGGCCGCCGAGGAGGCGTTCGCCCAGGGCCGGGGCTGGGCGTACGCCGAGGCCGTCCTGGACCGGGTTTCGGAGCTGGACCGTGCGGGCGAGCCCTTCCTGGTCGAGGTGGCCCGGGAACTGGGGCTGGACGCGGAGGAGTTCGACACGGCGCTCATCGACGGCCGGCACATCCTGATCGTCGACGCCGACCAGGCCGAGGGCAAGGCGATCGGCGTGACCGGCACTCCCACGTACGTGATCGGCGGCGAGCGCCTCGACGGCGGCAAGAGCCAGGAAGGGCTGCGCGAGCGCGTCGAGGAGATCGCGGACCGGCTGCTGGCCGGGCAGCGGGACTGAGAAACGGCGGCGGGGCCGGGACGAGCCGCCCGCCGTTCACAGCAGCGGCTTGCAGTAGATGTACCGCGTGGTCTCGTAGCCGAGCGACTCGTAGAGCCGCTCGGCCGCGGTGTTGCCCGCGAAGACGTTGAGGCCGATCAGGGAGTGGCCGGCGGCGATCGCCCGGGCCTCGGCCAGCAGCATCAGGGTGCGGCCGTGGCCCCGGCCCCGGTGGGGCGGGTCGGCCTCGACATCGAAGACGAAGGCCCGGTCCTCGCGCAGCGCCAGCCACAGGATCCCGACCCGCACGCCCTCGTGTTCCAACACGCTGAACAGCATGTTCTCGGTGTCCAGCCCCTGTGGCAGCAGCACCTCGTGGTCGCGGCGGGCCTTCTCGTGCGCGTCGGCCTCGGGCACGCCCCGTTCCATCCAGGTACGGGCGTACCGCTCCGACTGGTACGCCTGCCAGGCGGCGAACTCCTCCGGTGTCATGGGCCGTGCGCCGCTGCCCCTGGGCAGGGCGGGCGGGGTGGCACCGAGCGGCTTGGCCATGGTGCGGTTGCGCAGGACGTAGCCGAGCGCCTGCGCGAGCCGGTTGCCCGCCTCGGCGTCGCCGGCGACGCCCGCCTCGATCTGCCGGCAGCCCCAGGCACGCGCCACCTCCTCCGCGGCGAGCGCGGCCACCGTGCCCCGGCCGCGGAGGCGGTCCGGCTCGTCGACGCGCAGCTCGTGGATCACGGCCACCGAGTCGCCGAGGGAGGATGAGGTGCCGAGGTGCAGCACACCGACGGGGCGGCTGTTCACGCACACCTGGTAGTGGCGCGAACGGGTCCCGTCGGCGGCGCGCTGGAGCGGCTCGGTCGGCCGCAGGGTCGTGGTCATCACGGCAGTTCTACCCACCGTGGACGAGAACGGCAGCCGAATTTCGGGGCCTTCGCGGCTCCGGCTCACCGATCCGGGTCACGGTTCGGGGGTCACGGATCCAGGTCGTCCCCGGACCGCTCCTCGAAGATCCGCATGGCCTTCGCGGTCACCGGTCCCGGGGCGCCCGGCAGTTCACGGTCGTCGATACGGTGCACGGCCTGGACGTCCCGCAGGGTCGAGGTCAGGAAGACCTCGTCGGCGCGGTCCAGGACGTCCAGCGGGAGGTCGGTCTCGCGGGCGCCGGTCCACTCGACGGCCAGGGCGCGGGTGATCCCGGCGAGGCAGCCGGAGGCGACCGGCGGGGTGTGGATCTCGCCGTCGAGGACGACGAAGACGTTCGACCCGGTGCCCTCGCACAGCCGGCCCACCGTGTTGCCGAACAGCGCCTCGGAGGCGCCCCGTTCGCGGGCCCGGGCGAGGGCGACGACGTTCTCGGCGTAGGAGGTGGTCTTCAGGCCGGTGAGCGCGCCGCGCTCGTTGCGGGTCCACGGCACCGTGATCACGGCCGTGGAGTCGGGGCGGCGGGCGGCCTCGCCGAGGGCGACGACGAGGGTCGGGCCGTGCTCGCCGCGGTCGGAGCCGAGGGGGCCGTGGCCGCCGGTGTAGGTGACGCGCAGCCGGCCGAGCCGCATCGGGTTGGCGTCGAGGACGGCGGCACAGGCGCGGCGCACCTCGTCGAGGTCGGGGTCGGGCAGGCCCAGGCCCCGGGCCGAGCGGGTCAGCCGGTCCAGGTGCCGGGTCAGCGCGAACGGCCTGCCGTCCACCGCCTTCACCGTCTCGAAGATGCCGTCGCCCACGGTCAGCCCGTGGTCGAGGACGGAGACGCGGGCGGACCCGATGTCCTGCAACCCGCCGTCGAGCCAGATCTTCACGTCGCCAGCGCCTCTCCAGTTCCGTTCTCCTCGTACACCCCCGACGCTATCGCGAGCAGCCGGCTCACCTTCAGTTCGGTCTCCCGCCACTCGCCCTCCGGGTCGGAGCCCCAGGTGATGCCGGCGCCGGTGCCGAAGCGCAGCCGCGCGGCGCCGTCGGCGGCCCGGTCGATCCAGAAGGTGCGGATGCCCACGGCCAGCTCGCCCGTGCCCCGGTCGGCGTCGACCCAGCCGATGCCCCCGCAGTACGGGCCCCGGGGGGCGGTCTCCAGCGCGTCGATGATCCGCAGGGCGCTGGACTTGGGCGCGCCGGTGACGGATCCGGGCGGGAAGGCGGCGGCGAGCAGCTCCGGCCAGCCGGCGTCCGCGGACAGCTCGCCGCGCACCGCGGACACCAGGTGGACGAGGCCCGGGTGCTTCTCGACGGCGCACAGGTCGGGCACCGTGACCGTGCCCGTGGCGCAGACCCGCCCCAGGTCGTTGCGGACCAGGTCCACGATCATGACGTTCTCGGCGTAGTCCTTCTCCAGCAGGTCGGCCTCGGTCCGGCCGGTGCCCTTGATCGGTCCGGACTCGACGGTGCGGCCGTCCCGGCGCAGGAACAGCTCGGGCGAGGCGGTGGCGATCTCGACGCCGTGTCCGGGCAGCCGGATCGTTCCGGCGTACGGCGCCGGGTTGCCGCGGGCCAGCAGGGCGGTGAGCGCGTCCACGTCGGCGCCGCGACCGACGGGCGCCGAGAGCACCCGGCAGAGGTTGGCCTGGTAGACCTTGCCGGCGGCTATGTGCGCGCGGATACGCCGTACGCCCGCCGTGTACGCGCCGTGGTCGAGCGAGGACGTCCAGTCGCCGACGGCAGGGCCCCGCCACGCTCCCGGCCTGGGCGCGGGCACCGGCTCGGTCCGTACCCGCGCGAAGCGTGCGCAGGTCAGACGGCCCTCGAAGTCCGCGCACACCGCCCAGAAGCCCTCGGAGTCGAGGGCGGCGGGATCGCTCGTGACGTCGAGGAGACCGGTGGCGAGACGGTCGCCGAAGCGGGCGAGGGGAGGGAGGGCGAGCACGCTGTCGAGTCTAGGCCGGTGGCCCCGAGGTGACCCGAACGTGTCCTTCCGGGTGCCCTGACCTGGTGCGCGAGCGGACGCACCGCAGCACGCTGCACAAACGCGTTTTTGTGCTGGCCCCGGAATCCGCTAGAGTTCATCACGTCGCCGGGCCGCGCAAGCGGACCGAACCGACAGGCGGACGTAGCTCAGTTGGTAGAGCGCAACCTTGCCAAGGTTGAGGTCGCGAGTTCGAGCCTCGTCGTCCGCTCGCAGGAACAGGGGGCCTCCCGGGCCTTCTGCACCCCTGGTGGAGTGGCCGAGAGGCGAGGCAACGGCCTGCAAAGCCGTCTACACGGGTTCAAATCCCGTCTCCACCTCCAAGGACGATTAGCTCAGCGGGAGAGCGCTTCCCTGACACGGAAGAGGTCACTGGTTCAATCCCAGTATCGTCCACTGATCCGCCAGGATCACCGATCCGCACGGATCCCCGCGCGATTAGCTCAGCGGGAGAGCGCTTCCCTGACACGGAAGAGGTCACTGGTTCAATCCCAGTATCGCGCACGCAGTAGTCGCACCACCTCCCGGACGATTAGCTCAGCGGGAGAGCGCTTCCCTGACACGGAAGAGGTCACTGGTTCAATCCCAGTATCGTCCACACGGAACGAAGCCCCCGGCCGCCTCGAGCGGCCGGGGGCTTCGTCGTGGGCGGATCAGCTGGAGAAGAGCATGCGTCCGAAGCTCTTCTGGCGGTGGTGGCCGTAGTGGCCGTGGCCGCCGTGCTGCGGGGCGCCCCAGGCCGGAGCCTGGGCCGCCGGGTACGCCTGCGGGGCTGCGGGCGGGGGCGGCGGCGCGGGCTGGGACCACTGGGCCTCCAGGCGGGTCAGCGACTCCAGCTCGCCGTAGTCGAGAAAGATGCCGCGGCAGCCGCTGCACTGCTCGATCTGAACGCCGTTGCGGTTGTAGGTGTGCATCGGTGCGTGGCACTTGGGGCACTGCATGCTCGGCTCAACTCCTCGCCGGTCGGTCCTGCTTCGCGTATCGCCAGGACAGACTCTGTCCCGCCGCGGGTCGGTTGCACCCTACTTCGCGGAACTTCGGCTCAGCCCCGTGGGTCGGCGGGCCGCACGGACGCCATGCGCGCGCAGGCGTCGACGAGGGACTGCTCCACCTCGTCCAGCGGCCGGTCCTCCAGGGCCGCCTTGGTGACGGCCCGGGCGGCGGTCTGCGCGGTGAGGGCGCGGGCCGGGACGTCCAGGGCGGGCCAGGGGTCGCCGTCGGCGGGGACGGCGGGGCCCCCGGAGACGCGGTAGGCGGTCAGGAAGCGGTGCCACTCCTCGGGCGGGAGCAGCCCGCAGGCGTACCAGGCCGCGGGGCGGGCCAGGTCCCAGGCCGGGACGCCGGTACCGAGGTCGTCGACGTCGATCAGCAGCCAGGGTCCCGCGGGGGCGGGGTGGCGTATGAGCTGGCCGAGGTGGAGGTCGCCGTGGCAGAGGGTGGTCGTGTCCGGCATGGCGGCCTCGCCGCGCGCCCAGGCGGGGAGCACCGCCCAGGCCGCGAGTACGGGCGCGGTGGCGGGGTGGTCGGGGGCGGTGTCCCGGAGGCGGGCCGCGGCCAGGGACGCCTTCGCGGGGCCGCGCATCGGGGGTACGGGGGCGGGGGCCGGCGTGCGGTGGAGGCGGGCCAGGAGCGTGGCCGCGGCCTCCCACGGAGCGGCGTCCGGGTCCTCCGGGTCGACGGGCGTGCCGTGGGGCCAGTACGTGACGAGCCGCCCGTGCAGGTCGAGGGGGGCCGGGGCGAGCGGGGGCAGGAGCACCCCGGGGAGCCGGGCGGCGGCCGTGACACGGAGGGTCAGCTCGGCGGGGTCGGTGTCCGCGGCGTGGGCCTTGGCGACGGTGTCCCCGTGCCGGACGACCGTGGTGTCGAGGCGGTCGGCGAGGGTGGCCGCGCCGCAGGGACAGGCCGGGGTGCGGGCGTGGGCCGTTTCCCTGACGCGCGCTTCGAGGGCGGGGAGGAGGGCGGGGGCGTCCGTGGTCACGTGGGTGAGGGTACGCAGGCGCGGCGGGCGGCCACGCTCCCCGGACCGACCCGGCCCGTACCGTGCCGGCCCCGGTCCCGCCGCTTCTCTGGCGTCGGGTCCCGCCTCGGGCCGGCGCGGCCATCCCGCCTTCCGGGCGACACCCCGTACCGGCGCGGGGCCGGTCGCGTACCTCCGGGCCGGATGTCTCGAAGCCCCGGAGGAAAAAGCAATGCCGGCGCAGCTCCCCAGCTGCGCCGGCATTTTGCCGTCCGCCGCACCCCCGTCCCCACGGGGTTTCATGGATGGATGTCCCCGCCCGGACCGCTCTTCCGGGCCTGGGGTCGCCGCTCAGCGCCCCAGCACCACACCCACGGACGACGCCTGTGTGGCCACTGTCTCCCACCCGTCGAAGACGAGGAGGAGCAGGACCGCCAGGGGCAGGGCCATGAGCGTCGCCACCACGGGGTGGCGACGGCCTTGACGGCGGCTTTGCCGTGTGCGGACCAGCGTCCGCGGAACCGTCTGGGCCATGGTCCCTCTCCTGACCGATTCGTTGTCTCGTTGCAGCGGCGGGTGTCTGACCTCGGGGGACGAGTGCTGCACCCGCCGCTTGACCTCAAATCTATGCGTCGGGCGATCGCCGGACGTCATGCCCTCGTACCGATTGCCGGGCCTCCCGGAGGATGAGCCACCACCCGTCGCGTACTCCCCTGGGTGGAGACCGGCTCCCGGGTCTCGGGGTCTTCCCGGACGGGGTGCCCACCGTGTCCCGGTATCTCCGGGCTGTCCGGTGACATCCCTCACTCCGGTCGCCTCCCGGCACGCCTCCGCCCCCGCCCCGGGGCCCACCGGACCCGCCACCACGCCGGAGGTGCGCGGCCTCTCCCCGCCGCTCCCGGCCGTCCCCACCCGGTCCCCCTCCCCGGGCCCAATCCCCCGGCTCCGTCGGCCGGTTGGCATCGGGGGCGCGGCGTGGCCGCTCCGTCCACGCGTTCGCTGACCGGGGCTCAACTCTCGCACCGGGCACTGACAATCCGTTCTCGCGAGAGGGCGCGGCCTCTGCGCACGGGCGGCCGTGGAAACGTAAGCTGTGGCACGTCACAGGGACCGGGCAGCGGGGATGAACATGGCGATGATGCGCCTGAGGCGCGAGGACCCGCGCGTCGTCGGCTCGTTCAGGCTTCACAGGCGGCTCGGCGCGGGTGGAATGGGCGTGGTCTACCTGGGCTCCGACAAGAAGGGGCAGCGGGTCGCGCTGAAGGTCATCCGGCCGGACCTGGCGGAGGACCAGGAGTTCCGGTCACGGTTCGCGCGTGAGGTCTCGGCGGCCCGGCGCATCCGGGGCGGCTGCACGGCCCGGCTGGTCGCCGCGGACCTGGAGGCGGACCGCCCCTGGTTCGCCACGCAGTACGTGCCCGGCCCCTCCCTGCACGACAAGGTCGCCGACGGGGGCCCGCTCGGCGCGGCCGACGTCGCGGCCGTGGGCGCCGCCCTGTCCGAGGGCCTGGTCGCCGTGCACGAGGCCGGGGTGGTGCACCGGGACCTGAAGCCGTCCAACATCCTGCTGTCCCCGAAGGGGCCGCGGATCATCGACTTCGGCATCGCCTGGGCCACCGGTGCCTCCACCCTCACGCACGTCGGCACCGCGGTCGGCTCCCCCGGGTTCCTCGCGCCGGAGCAGGTGCGCGGGGCCGCGGTCACCCCGGCCACGGACGTGTTCTCGCTCGGTGCCACGCTGGCGTACGCGTCGATGGGCGACTCGCCCTTCGGGCACGGCAGTTCCGAGGTGATGCTCTACCGCGTGGTGCACGAGGAGGCCCAGCTGCACGGTGTCCCGGACGCGCTCGCCCCGCTGGTGCGGGCGTGCCTGGCCAAGGACCCCGAGGAGCGCCCCAGCACCCTGCAACTGTCGCTGCGGCTCAAGGAGATCGCCGCCCGGGAGGCCCAGGGCATGCCCGACGTACGGCCGCCCGCGCCGCGCAGCGGTGAGGCGGACGTGCCCACGGGGCGGCTCGCCGACACCTACCCGGAGCGTGCCCAGCGGCGTCCGCAGGGCCGGCCGGGCGCGCAGGGCACTCCCTCGCCGCGCGGCACGTCGGGCTCTCGGGGGACCGGCTCCCGGGGTTCCGTTCCCTCGCGGGGCGGAGCGCCCTCGCGGGGCGGGGCACCCTCACGCGGTGGCACACCGTCGCGGGGCGGCGGTGCGGGGGCCCGGTCCGGGTCCCGGCCGACGCCGTCCTCCCGCGACACGACGGGCCGGGGCTCCTCCCGCAACGACGGTGGCAGGTCCGCACCGCGCGGCGGAGCCGGCCGTACGGGGCCCAGGACGAAGGGGAACGGCTGGCGGCGGCCCGCCAATCCGCGGCTGCTGCGGCAGCGCCTGTTCGTCTTCGTGGTCGTGACGCTGCTGGTCGCGCTGGGTATCGCCGCCGCACAGGGCTGCCAGGGGCCCTCGCGCGGGCTCGGCGACGAGCGGGGCGGCGTGCGGGCGACGCAGCAGGAGCGGGGGGCGCAGCAGGAGCGGGGGGTCCTGCCCGGCGGCCCTCCGGAGCAGCGTACTGCCGGCCTCTGAGGGCCGCGCCCGGACGGGCGCCTACGCCGACGGACGTCCCGCCGTCACCGCGTAGAAGGCGACCGCGGCGGCCGCGCCCACGTTCAGGGAGTCGACACCGTGGGACATCGGGATGCGGACCCACGTGTCGGACGCCGCCAGGGCCCGCCGGGACAGACCGCTGCCCTCGGCGCCCAGCATGAGGGCCACCCGGTCCATGCGGTGCGGGGCGACCGCGTCGAGGGGCTCGGCCCGTTCGTCGGGAGTGAGGGCGAGGAGCGTGAAGCCCGCCTCGCCGACCGTCGCCAGACCGGCCGGCCAGGTGTCGAGGCGGGCGTACGGCACGGAGAAGACCGCGCCCATCGAGACCTTGACGCTGCGCCGGTACAGGGGGTCCGCGCAGTCCGGGGAGAGCAGGACCGCGTCCATGCCGAGCGCGGCGGCGGAGCGGAAGATCGCGCCGATGTTGGTGTGGTCGTTGACGGACTCCATGACGACGACGCGGCGGGCGGTCGTCAGGAGGCCGGCGGCCGGGGTCAGCGGCTTGCGCTGCATCGAGGCGAGAGCGCCGCGGTGCACGTGGTAGCCGGTGACCCGTTCGGCGAGCGCCGGGTCGACGACGTACACCGGGGCCGGGGCCTCGTCGATGATGTCGCGCATGGTGTCGACCCACTTGGCGGACAGCAGCATCGAGCGCATCGCGTAGCCCGCCTCGCCGGCCCGCCGGATGACCTTCTCGCCCTCGGCGATGAACAGGCCCTCGGCGGGTTCGCGGCGGCGTCGCAGTTCGACGTCGGTCAGGCCGGTGTAGTCGTGCAGGCGCGGGTCGTCGGGGTCGTCGATCGTGACGAGGCCGGCCACGTCAGACCGTCCCGTGCGGGCCGACTCCGACGACCTCGCCGACGACGATGACGGCGGGCGGCCTGACGTCCTCGGCGACGACGGTCTCGGCGACGGTGGCGAGGGTCGCGTCCACCCGGCGCTGGGCGGCCGTGGTCCCCTCCTGGACGAGGGCCACCGGGGTGTCGGGGGACCTGCCGTGCGCGACGAGGGTCTCGGCGATCCGGCCGATCTTGTCGACGCCCATGAGGATCACGAGCGTGCCGGTCAGCTTCGCGAGGGACGGCCAGTCGACCAGGGAGCGCTCGTCGTCGGGGGCGACGTGCCCGCTGACCACGGTGAACTCGTGGGCGACGCCCCGGTGGGTGACCGGGATGCCGGCCGCGCCGGGGACCGAGATCGAGCTGGAGATGCCGGGGACGACGGTGCACGCGATGCCCGCCTCGGCCAGCGCCCGCGCCTCCTCCATGCCCCGGCCGAAGACGAACGGGTCGCCGCCCTTCAGCCGTACGACCGCCTTGCCCTGCTTGGCGTGCTCGATCAGCGCGTTGTTGATGGCCTCCTGGGCCATGAAGCGCCCGTACGGGATCTTCGCCGCGTCGATGACCTCGACGTGCGGCGGCAGTTCGGCGAGCAGGTCGCGGGGGCCGAGCCGGTCGGCGATGACGACGTCGGCCTCGGCGAGCAGGCGGCGCCCCCGGACGGTGATCAGGTCGGGGTCGCCGGGGCCGCCGCCGACCAGGGCGACTCCGGCGGTGCGGGTGCGCTGGTGCGGGGCGACGAGGGTGCCGTCGCGCAGGCCCTCGACCACCGCGTCCCGGATGGCGGCGGTGTGGCGGGGGTCGCGGTGGCGCGCGTCGGTGGTGAGCACGGCGACGGTGACGCCCTCACTGTGTCCGGTCGCCGGGGTCCAGGCCGTGGCGCGGTCGGCGTCGTCGGAGCGGACGCACCAGACGCGGTGCCTCTCGGCCTCGGCGGAGGCGGCGTGGTTGGCCTCGGTGTCGCTGCTGGCGATCAGGGCGTACCAGGCGTCCGCGAGGTCCCCGTCCGCGTACGGGCGCCGCTCCCAGGTGATCTCGCCCGCGTCCGCCATCGCCTCGACGGAAGGGGTCGCCTCGGGAGAGACGAGGCGGATGTCGGCACCGGCCGCGATGAGGGCGGGCAGGCGGCGCTGGGCGACCTGTCCGCCGCCGAGGACGACCACGCGGCGGCCGGTGAGGCGGAGGCCTACGGGGTAGGCGGGGTGTTCGGCCATGAGGGGACGGCTCCTGTGGGGCGGTGGCGCTGACGTGCGGATTTTACGGCGGGCTGACGGGTGGGGCCCAGGTGGTCCGGTGGGTGGACCCGTTGCCGGGCGGGGTTTTCGGGCGCGGCGACCCGGCAGGGGCCCGGCACCGTGTCCCGGGCCCCGCGCCGTGCGACCGCTGCTGCCCGACTACTTCTCCGTGACCCCTGCCGAGTCGAACGTCGCCACCTCGTGCATCGCCCGCGCCGTGCTCTGCACCATCGGCAGGGCGAGCAGCGCGCCGGTGCCCTCGCCGAGGCGCAGGTCGAGGTCGACCAGCGGACGCAGGCCCAGCTTGTTGAGCGCGGCGACATGGCCGGGCTCGGCGCTGCGGTGACCGGCGATGCAGGCCGCGAGGACCTCGGGGGCGATCGCGCGGGCCACCAGGGCGGCGGCACCGGCGCTGACGCCGTCCAGGATCACCGGGGTGCGCAGGGAGGCGCCGCCGAGCAGCAGGCCGACCATGGCCGCGTGTTCGAAGCCGCCGATCGCCGCGAGTACGCCGATGGGGTCGGCCGGGTCCGGCTGGTGGAGTTCGAGGGCGCGGCGGACGACCTCGGTCTTGCGGGCCAGCGTCTCGTCGTTGATGCCGGTGCCGCGGCCGGTGACCTCGGCCGGGTCGGCGCCGGTGAAGACGGAGATGAGCGCGGCGGACGCGGTGGTGTTCGCGATGCCCATCTCGCCGGTGAGCAGCGCCTTGTTGCCGGCTGCCACCAGGTCGCGGGCGGTCTCGATGCCGACCTCGATGGCCTGCTTGGCCTCCTCGCGGGTCATGGCCGCGCCGGTGGTCATGTCGGAGGTGCCCGCGCGCACCTTGCGGGGCAGCAGGCCCGGCGTGGCGGGCAGGTCGGTGGCGACCCCGACGTCCACGACGCAGACCTCGGCGCCGACCTGGGTGGCGAAGGCGTTGCAGACCGCTCCGCCGCCCAGGAAGTTGGCCACCATCTGGGCGGTGACCTCCTGCGGCCAGGGGGTGACGCCCTGGGCGTGCACCCCGTGGTCACCGGCGAAGACGGCGACGGCCGCGGGCTCCGGGATGGGCGGCGGGCACTGCCGGGACAGTCCGGACAGCTGGGCGGAGATGATCTCCAGCATGCCGAGCGCGCCGGCCGGCTTGGTCATGCGCTTCTGCCGCTCCCAGGCCTCGCCGAGCGCCTTGGCGTCCAGCGGACGGATCTGCGCGACGGTCTCGGCGAGCAGGTCGTGCGGCGCCTCGCCGGGCAGGGCGCGGCGGCCGTACGTCTCCTCGTGGACCACCCAGGACAGCGGGCGGCGCTTGGACCAGCCGGCCTGCATCAGCTCGGGCTCGGCCGGGAACTCGTCGACGTAGCCGACACACAGGTACGCGACGATGTCCAGGTGCTCGGGCAGGCCGAGGGCGCGGACCATCTCGCGCTCGTCGAAGAAGCTGACCCAGCCGACGCCCAGGCCCTCGGCGCGCGCGGCGAGCCAGAGGTTCTCGACGGCGAGCGCGGAGGAGTACGGCGCCATCTGGGGCTGCGTGTGGCGGCCGAGGGTGTGCCGTCCGCCACGGGTCGGGTCGGCGGTGACGACGATGTTGACCGGCGTGTCGAGGATGGCCTCGATCTTCAGTTCCTTGAACTGCTTGGCCCGGCCCTTGGGCAGCGACTTCGCGTACGCGTCGCGCTGACGCATCGCCAGTTCGTGCATCGCGCGGCGGGTGTCGGCGGAGCGGATGACGACGAAGTCCCACGGCTGCGAGTGACCGACGGAGGGCGCGGTGTGCGCGGCCTCCAGGACGCGGAGCAGCACCTCGTGCGGGATGGGGTCGCTGCGGAAGCCGTTGCGGATGTCGCGGCGCTCGCGCATGACCTTCAGTACGGCCTCGCGCTCGGCGTCGTCGTAGGCGGGGGCCGCCGGGCCGGCGGACCGTGGTGCTTCCGCGGCCGCGGCCGCGCTCACGTCCTGGTCCTCCTGGCCGGCGTCGCGGGTGTCCAGGTCTTCGACGCTCTGGACGACTTCGGGGTCGGCCTCGCGCGGCGCCGGTACCGCGGCCGCGGCATCCTCGGCCACCGGGGCCGCGGCGACGGGCTCCGGTGCCGGGGTCTCCGGCGGGACCAGGACCGCTTCGGGGGGTGTCGGCGCGAGGTACGGGGCCGTGGGCACCTGACCGCCGTCGACGGGCAGGAACTGGCCCACGGGCTGGGCGGGGTGCGGTTCCTGGGAGACGGGGGCCGGTGCGGGCACGACCGCCTCCTGCTCCTGCTCCTGCTGCATGTTGGCGTCCATGAGGGACTGGGGGCCCTGGGCGGGCTGCGGTGCGGGGGCCGCCTCGGCGGCCTGCGGCTCCGGATCGGTTTCCGGGGCCGGCTCGGGGACGGCGAACTGCGGCGCGAGCGGGACGTCCGGCTCCGCGTGCGGCGCTTCCTCCGCCGAGGGCTGTGCCTCCGGCTGCGCGGGCTCCACCTGGACCGGCGCCGGCTGTTCCGGTGCCGGGGACGGCTCGGGTTCGACGGCCTCGGGTCCGTCGGTCTCGGCGGGCACGATCGCCTCCGGTTCCGCGACGGCCACGGACGCGTCGGGCGCCTGGACGTCGCCGTGCTCGGGCTCGGGTGCCTCGGAGTGCGGGGCTTCCTGCGGCTCGGGGGCCTCCGGGGTGTCGGCAGCCGGGGGTTCGTCGAGTCCCTCAGGTGCTTCCGCCGGAGTTGGGGCCGGTACCTCCGCCGGTACCTCCGCCGGCGCTTCCTCCGGAGCCGACTGCACAGGGGCCACGGGGACCACGGGGGTCTCCAGAACCTCCTGGGCCTCCGGAACCGCAGGGGCCTCCTCGGGCCCAGCGCCGTCCTGGGCCGCCTGGGCGGGCTCGGTCACGGGGGACTCGGGGGACACGGGAGTCACGGGCTCGGCCGGGGCCGCCTCGGGAGCCGGTACGGCCTCCTCCGCGGGACCGGTCGCCTGCTCCACCTCGGTCTGCGCCGCTGCCTCTGGCGCGGGAGCCTCCTCCGGAGCGGAAGCCTCCGTCGGGGCGGGCGCCTCCTGCGGTGCGCCGGGCTCGTCGGCGCCCGCGGACGTTCCGCCCGTCGCCGCCACGGCCTCCGTCGCCACGCGGGTCACCAGCGCCTGGGCCGCGCCCACCGGCTCGCCCGGCTGCTGCTCCGGTACCGGAACAACCGTTTCCGCAGACCCCGCCCCGGCGTTCACCGGGGCCTCCTGGGCCTGCGGCGCCGTCTGCGCTCCCCAGGGCGCCGCCGCCTGCGGGACCGGCACGGCGGCCTGCGGCACGTCGAGGTACTCGGGCCCCGCGGTCGGCGGGCCGGGGTGCCGTACCGGCGCGTCGGCGGGGCCGCGGTCGGCGAGTGAGCGGACCGGGCTCGCGGAGGTGTCCGGGATCGGCGGACCGAGGTGGAGGGGTCTGCGCGGCGGGGCCGGGGTGGACGCGGGGTCCTGCGCCGGGTCGGGCAGCCGGACGCCGCCGAGGTCGACCGAGCCGCTGTCGCGACCGGACATCTCGTGCGCGCCGGGCTGGTGCACGGTCTCCACGACCGGCTCCGGAGCCGGCGGCGCGACCTCGTTGCCCCAGGCACTCTGGGCTCCCGGCAGCAACAACAGGTCCTCGTCCTCGGCGGTGGCCTCGGAGAGGTAGGTGTACGCGCCGGGTGCGGGGACGCCCGGCTGCTCCACCATGCCTGCGTTCTCCGGCAGCCCCTCGCCCGGGATCTGGCCGGTGTCGGTCATGCGTAACCCCTCGCCCATCGGTTAGTGCTTCTACGACCAGCTCACCCGGGACGGCGCACCGACCGCCCGTAGTGAAGAACGAGCGGGCGTGCCCAGCGGCACGAACGACCCGCGGGAAAAGACGACAAAGCCATTGAGTGGCATTGTCGCGGTCGTTCCCCCGCCACGACAGCCTGATCCGCGACGGCCCGCTGTGGACTGCGCCACGTTGCGCGTCCTCCGGTTGTGCCGTACCACACCCGCCCCCTGAGGAGCGGGTTTTTTACGGACATCGACCGACGAACTGCCGGGTGTCCGCATGCGGTACAACAATCCGCCAGCCTACCCCGCGCGGTATGAACAACCGATCACGGGGCGCGGTCGCGGTGAGACCTCAGCGGGCGGCTTCGCGCCGTACGATCTCTCCGCTGAGCAGGAACGCGACGCTCCGCTCCGTCTCCGTCCAGGCCCGGGTGTCGAGTCCGACGGACTGCAGCAGGGCGCACTCGACGCGGTACCCGTGCTCCGTCAGGTCCCTGCCGACGAGTTCGGCCGCGTCGCGGGTCGCGGCGTGCGCGACGATGCGCTGCGGGCGGCGGTCCGCGACCGCGGAGACCACGGCCGCTCCCCCGCCGCCGACCCGGACGACGTCCGGTTCGGGGAGGTTCTCCAGGATGTGCGGGGCGTTGCCGTGCACGGTCTGGAGCTGGACGCCGAAGTGCCGTGCGGTGGCCTCGGTGCGGGCGCAGGCATCCCGGTCCCGGTCGACCGCGATGACGGCGGCGCCGCCGCGGGCGGCCTCGGTGGCGAAGGCGCCGCTGCCGCAGCCGATGTCCCACACGAGGTCGCCCAGGCGTGGTCCGAGCCTGGCGAGTTGGGCGGTGCGCAGCAGGTCGGTCTCGCCCTCGCCCAGTTCACCGCCGTACGCCGTGGCGGGCAGGGACCAGCCGCGCGGTCCGGTGGCGGGGTCGCGGCCGGCGATCCAGCCGGTGCCGTCGCCCGCGGGGCCCGGACCGGCGACGCCGCCCGCCACGATCACGACGTTCGGGTCGCGCCAGGTGTGGTCGGCGGCCTTGTCGGAGGTGACGACGGTGACCCGCTCGCGGGTGGTGCCGAGTTCCTCGCAGATGACGAAGGTGCGGTGGACGCCCTCCATCAGCAGGCCGAGTTCGGCCGGTCCGGCGCCCGGCGAGGTGAGGACCGCGACCTTGGGGTGGGCCCGGCACACGTTCACCGCGCGTCGCAGGGTGCGGGGGTGGGCGACGACCACATGGGCGTCGTCCCAGGGCATGCCGGCGCGGGCGAAGGCGGCGGCCACGGAGGAGACGGCGGGGACGACCTCGACCTCCAGGCCGAACTCGGGGGCCCGCAGGGTGCGTACGACGCCGAAGAAGCCGGGGTCGCCGTCGGCCAGCACGACCGTTGTGCCGCGGTGGGCGGCGAGGCGGCGGGCGGCGAGGGCGACGCTGCCGAGGCGGATGCGTTCGGCAGCGGGCGGCACCTCGGGAAGTGCCAGGTGGTGTGCGGCGCCGGCCACCAGGGTGGCGGCGCCCAGTGCGGAGCGCGCCGCGGCGGTCAGCGGCGAACCGTCCCAGCCGATCACCGTGACCCGGTCGGCCATCGTCGTCAGTCTCCAGGGTTTTCGCAGGTCGTGGTCGCGGTACCGTCGCGGGCGCGCCCCGTGAGGGTACCTGGTGCGGCCCGGGTGCGGGGTGGTGGCGCCGGTCGGCCCCCGTTTATCAGTTCCAGTCCGTGAAGGTGGTGAAACCGTCGGTGTCGGTCAGCTGTCCGGTGGCGCCCTCGAGGTCTTCCGGCAGCAGGCTCCACACGATGAAGTCGGTGCGGGTGTCCGTCCAGACGCCGTCGTCGCTGCGTACGCGCGCTATGCAGGCGCCGCGCAGGACTCCTTCGCTGATGCAGCCGATCTTCTGGGCGACCTGCTGGGAGGCGGTGTTGTCGGCCGCGGTGCGCAGCTCGACGCGTTCGAACTTCTGGTCGCCGAAGAGCCACTGGGCGGTGGCGAGTGCCGCCTCGGAGGCGTACCCCTCTCCCCGGGCCCAGGGCGCGACTATGTACGAGAGTTCGGTGGACCGCACGTGCCAGTTGGTCTTGGTCAGCTGGATGACGCCGACCAGCCGCTGGGTGAGGAACTCGGTGACGGCGAGGTCGAGCCCCCGGCCCGCGGTGCGCTCGGCGGGGGCGTACTCGCCGATCCAGGTGGCGGCGTTGTCCTCGGTGAAGGGCTGGGGGACGTGCGTCCAGGCGGCGACCTGCTCGTCGTTCATCATCGCGGCCAGCGCGGGGACGTCGTCCTCGTCGAGGGGGCGCAGCACCAACCGCTCCGTGCTGATGGAGATGTTGGGGAAGGTGCTCGTCATGCGCCGCTCCGTAACCTGTGTGACCGTCAGGGCCTGCTCGAACTGCCCAGCATGCAGCATGAAAGCACTCAACCACACCACCGGGTCCGCCCCGTGAGCACGGAGCGGACCCGGTGGGTGACGCGGGGTTCGGCCCGGACGGCGGGCCGGAGGGAACCCCGGGGTCGGAGGTTCAGAAGGAGGGCAGGACCGCGCCGGCGTACTTGTCCTCGATGAACTTCTTCACCTCGGGCGAGTTGAGGAGCTTCGCGAGCTTCTTGACGCGCGGGTCGTCCTCGTGGCCCTCCTTGACGGCGAGGAGGTTGCTGTTCGGGTTGCCCTTGGCGCTCTCCAGGACGAGGGCGTCCTGGGCGGGCTTCAGGTCGGCCTCGATGGCGTAGTTGCCGTTGACGACCGCCGCGTCCACGTCGTCCAGGGAGCGCGGGGTCTGGGCCGCCTCCAGCTCCTTGAACTCGAGGTTCTTCGGGTTCTTGGTGATGTCCGAGGGGGTCGCCGCGGTGCCGACGCCGTCCTTGAGGGTGATGATCCCGTTGGCGGCGAGCAGCTGCAGGGCGCGGCCCTCGTTGACGGTGTCGTTGGGGACGGCGACGGTCGCACCGCTCTTCAGGTCGTCGGCCTTCTTCACCTTGTGCGAGTAGAGGCCGAGGGGCTCCAGGTGCACGTCGACGACGGACACGATGTGGGTGCCGTTCTTCTTGTTGAAGTCGTCGAGGTAGGGCTGGGTCTGGAAGTAGTTGGCCCCCACGGAGCCGTCCTCCGTCGCCGTGTTCGGCGTGACGTAGTCGGTGAACTCCTTGACCTCGAGGTCGAGGCCCGCCTTCTTCGCCAGGTTGTCCTTGACGTAGTCGAGGATCTCGGCGTGCGGGGTGGGGCTCGCGGCGACGACCAGCGGTCCCGAGGTGTCGGAGGCGGAGTCCTTGTCGGAGCCGCAGGCGGTCAGGCCGAGGGTGAGGGCTCCGGCGGCGAGGACGGCGGTGGTGAACTTGGCGGTGTTACGCACGAAAAGTGCCTTTCCTGAGGTGGTGCGGCCCCGTCCCGGTGGGGCGGGGAGTCCTTGGGGTGCGGTCAGGCGACCTTGCTCACGTCGGCCGCGGCGGGCTCCTTGGCCCTGAGCAGCCGGAGCCTGGGCGCCGCTCCGCCGCGTCCGCCGCGGCGGTGCAGGGTGCGGGCCGCGTAGTCGCCGGCGAACTGGATGAGCGAGATCGCGACGGCGAGGAGCGCGACGGTGATCCACATGAAGCCGGGCTCGAAGCGCTGGTAGCCGTAGCGGACGGCGAGGTCGCCGAGGCCGCCGCCGCCGACGGTGCCGGCCATGGCGGAGTAGCCGATGAGGGCGATGATCGTGGTGGTGGTGGAGGCGATCAGGGAGGGGAGCGCCTCGGGGACCAGGACCTTGCGGACGATGGTCCAGGTGTTGCCGCCCATGGACTGGACGGCCTCCACGAGCCCTCCGTCGACCTCGCGCACGGCGGTCTCGACGAGCCGCGCGAAGAACGGGATGCCGCCGATGGCGAGCGGCACGATCGCGGCCTCGCTGCCGATGGTGGTGCCGGTGACCCAGCGGGTGAAGCTCATCAGCGCGACCATGAGGATGATGAACGGCATCGAGCGGCCGATGTTCACGATCTGCCCGATGACCTTGTTCACCAGGACGTTCTGCAGCAGGCCGCCGCGGTCGGTGAGGACGAGGAGGACGCCGAGCGGAAGTCCGAGGACGACGGCGATCAGGGTGGACCAGCCGACCATGATCAGGGTCTCCCAGGAGGCCTGCTCCAGCAGCGGCTGCATCTGCGACCAGGTCACTTGGCACCTTCCTTCACCAGCGAGGCGGGAGCGGTGGCCGCGTCCGGCGTCTCGTTCACCACGTCGATCTGCAGGCCCTGTTCGCGCAGGAAGCCGACGGGCACGACGTTGTCCTCGTAGCGGCCGGGCAGTTCGATGCGCATCCGGCCGACCTGGAGGCCGCCGACGGTGTCGATGGCGGCGCCGAGGATCGATATGTCGATGTTGTAGGTGCGCGAGAGCTGGGAGATGACGGGCTGGGTGGCGGCCTCGCCGTGGAAGGTGACGTCGAGGACGGTGCGGTCCTCGGCGGAGGCGTCGCCGCCGACCGGGAAGAGCGCGGCGGCCAGCTCGGAGCCCGGGGTGGCCAGGAGTTCGCCGACCGTGCCGGACTCGACGATGCGGCCCCGGTCCATGAGGGCGGCCGAGTCGCAGATGCTCTTGACGACGTCCATCTCGTGGGTGATGAGCAGGACGGTCAGCCCGAGCTGCCGGTTGAGGTCGCGCAGCAGCTGGAGGATGGAGCGGGTGGTCTCCGGGTCGAGGGCGCTGGTGGCCTCGTCGGAGAGCAGCACCTTGGGGTCGCCGGCCAGGGCGCGGGCGATGCCGACGCGCTGCTTCTGGCCGCCGGAGAGCTGGGCCGGGTAGGCGCCCGCCTTGTCGGCGAGGCCGACGAGGTCGAGCAGTTCCAGCGCCTTGCGGGAACGTTCCTTCCCCGACTTGCCGAGGATCTCCAGCGGCAGTTCGACGTTGTCCCGCACGGTCCGCGACGAGAGCAGGTTGAAGTGCTGGAAGACCATCCCGATACGGCTGCGCGCCTGCCGCAGTTCCCGGCCGGCGCGGGGGCCGCGTCCGGCCAGCGCGGTGAGGTCCTGGCCGGCGACGGTGACCGTGCCGGCGGTGGGACGCTCCAGGAGGTTGACGCAGCGGATGAGCGAGGACTTGCCGGCGCCGGACTGGCCGATGACGCCGTACACCTCGCCCTCGCGGACGTGCAGGTCGACGCCGTCCAGGGCGGTGACCTCGCGGCCGCGTGAACGATAGACCTTGGTGAGGCCCGATGTGGTGATCACGTGGGTTTCCGTCACTGTCGAGTGCGCGGCGCGGTGGTGTGCGCCGGGCACGGGGCGTTGTTCTTCGGGTTCTTGGGGGTCCTTCGGAACGCGGCACGGTTCTCGCGGTGGCGGTGTGCCATGGCGGTGGGACCGGGGAGAATCGTGTGCGCGGGGCGTGGCCCGGCCGCGTGCGCGCGCCGGGCGCGGGCGGACCTGGGCGGGCGCTCGCTTCGGGGCGCGAGGCTCAGGCGGTGCGGGGGCCCTCTAGAAGGCGCACATTCGCGGGCACATACAACGAGCACCGGGCGTCGTGGTCGCCTCGGTCGCAGGGGTGCGGTCGCTCGTGGTGCTCATGCCGATCAGTAAAGCAGACGTATGCCCGTGTCCGGAGACCGCTGTCCGGATACTGGACAGCGGTGGACGGCAGGTGGTCGCGGGGCCGTGGATCAGCCCCGGACGGTGATCTCGATTCCGGCGTCGGTGACCAGTGGCGACAAGGCCGAAAGGTCGGTGACCACCAGGTCGGCGTCGAGTTCGTCGGCCCGGTGGGTTGTGGCCAACGCCACGGTCCGCATGCCGGCGGCGCGGCCGGCCCGGAGCCCGGCGGGGGCGTCCTCGAAGACGACGCAGGCGGCCGGGTCGACGCCCAGGGCGCGGGCACCGAGGAGGTAGGGCTCGGGGTCGGGCTTGCCGCGGGTGATGTCGTCGGCGGCGACGAGGGTCTTGGGGAGGATGCCGACGGCGTCGAGGCGGGCTTCGGCGAGGCGTCGGGTGGCGGAGGTGACGACCGCCCAGCGGTCGGCCGGGAGCGCGTCGAGGAACTCGCGGGTGCCGGGCAGCAGGTGCACGCCCCCGTTCGGCACGTCCTCGAGCTCCAGCTGCTCGATGCGGGCGACGGCCTCGGCGACCACGTCGGCGGGCAGCAGGTCGCCGGCTATCTCGGCGGCCGGCCGCCCGTGCAGTTCCACCCGCCCGAACCGCTCGGCGGTGATCCCGTACTCGACGGCCCACCGCGTCCAGCAGCGGCGTACGGAGGCGAGGGAGGAGACGAGGGTGCCGTCGTTGTCGAACAGGAGGGCCTGTGCGTGGAGCTTCATGTCCTTGACCCTACGGGCCCGGGGACGGCGGGCCTTTTGGGCCGTAATAGGCTCGCTGCCATGCTTGACGTCCTGACGCTGGTGACCGGCGTCGCCGCACTGCTGCTGGCCGCCTGGTGCGGCTGGGCCGCCTACCGTGACCAGCCGACGAAGGACTGGCACTTCATCGGCATGGCCGTGGTCTCGGCGCTGGCGCTGATCCAGCTGGTGGTCGGCGTCGTGCAGCTGGCGCGGGGCGAGGAACCGGAACAGGGCACGACGATCTTCGTGGCGTATCTGCTGGGCGCCTTCGCGTGTGTGCCGGCGGCGGGGTTCATGTCGCTGGCCGAGCGCACCCGCTGGGGTTCGGTGACGGTCGCGGCCGGCGGTGTCGTCCTCGCCGTCCTGGAGGTCCGGCTGTATGACATCTGGGGAGGCTGAGATGGTGGCCACGGAGGAGAAGCGGGCCGGGCAGCGGCTGATCGGCGGGCCCGGCATCCTGCTGGTGTGGCTGTACGGCGTGATGGTCGTCGGCGCGGTGTCGCGGTCCGCGTACCAGATCGCCACCGAGTTCGACCGGGCCCCGCTCGCCTACGCGTTGTCGGCTCTCGCGGGCGTCGTCTACGGGTTCATCACCTACACCCTGGTGCGCGGCGGCGAGAGGGCCCGCAGGGCGGCGCAGGTGTGCTGCGCCGCCGAGCTGGTGGGGGTACTGACGGTCGGTACCTGGACGCTGGTGGAGCCGTCGGCCTTCGCGGACGCGACCGTGTGGTCGGACTACGGGATGGGGTACCTCTTCATTCCCGTGCTGCTGCCGCTGTCGGCCCTGTACTGGCTGCGCCGGGCCCGCACCGCGTAGCAGCCGTCGGGGCCCGGCCGTGGCTCAGGCCGTGGTCGCGTACGTCTCCGCCGGCTTCTCCAGGACGATCATGGGCACGCCGTCGTTGCCCTCGGCGGTGCCCACCGTCTCGTAGCCGACCCGGCGGTACAGCCGCAGGTTGCCCTCGCTGCGGTGCCCGGTGTGCAGCCGGAACCGCTTGGCGCCGCGCTGCTCGGCCAGTGCGGACTCGGCGGCCCGCAGCAGCCGGGCCCCGATGCCGTGCCCTTGGAGGCGGGGGTGGACGCAGAGCTTGCCGATGGACGCCGCCCCGTCCTCGGTCACCCGCCCCCGCACCGAGCCGACGACCTCGTCGCCGAGCCGCGCCACGAAGACGCAGTCGGCGGCGACCTCTTCGCGCACCGAGTCGAGGGTCTGGACGAGCGGGTCGATGCGGTAGTTGGCGTACAGCGCCGCCTCGCTCTGGAAGCAGAGGTACTGCAGCCGGAAGATCTGCTCGGCGTCCTGTTCGGTCGCCGCCGAGATGGTCACGCTCATGCCCATGTGCGCATGCCTCCCGCTCACCTGATCACCTGTGGTCCCCCACTCCTATCCCCGTCCTCAGCCGGCCGCAACCTCCGGCGTCAGCAATCGACGCAGACATCCCAGACATCGGGAGCGTTCCGGGCCAAGACTGCCCTGTGAGATACCCAACTCCCCCGCGATTTCCCGGTATGTGAGGTCCCTGGGCGACAGCAGCGCCTCCATCAGGCGGGGGCAGCGGCCCGGCAGCCGGGGCACGGCGTCGCGCAGGGCGCGGTGCCGGGCCGCGGTGAGCGCGAGCCGCTCGGGCTCGTGGGCGTACTCGGCGACACCGGCGGGTTCGGCCCCGTACGGCCGCTCGTTGCGGGCCGTGCGGCGGGTGCGGCGGACCTCGGTGCGGACGGCGCTGCGCAGCCAGCGGTGCGGGTCGGGGGGCGGGCCGTCGGCCGCCAGGCGTTCCAGCAGCCGCAGCCAGACCGCCTGTTCCAGGTCGCCGGGCTCGGTTCCGGACGCATATGCCTCGGCCGAGGCCTCGGCGGTGAGCAGGGGGCGCAGGGAGGTGAGCAGGTCGTGCGTCATATGCACGTCGACGCGGCCGCCCGGGCGGCGGGTTGCCCGGACGGCCGAAGCTCACCCCAACCGGGGGCGTCCGCTCAGCTGTTGACGCCGTTGACGAAGGATTCGCGGGCCAGCACGCCCGTGTCGGGGTTGTCGGTGAAGATGCCGTCGATACCGGTGGCGAAGTACGTCCGGAACGCGCCGAAGACGTCGCCGTAGGCGTCGGGGTCGCTGCCCTTGCGGAAGTCCGCGGGCAGGAAGGGGTTCTCGTTGCGCATGGTGTACGGGTGCAGGGTCAGGCCCGCCCGGTGCGCGTCGCGGACCAGCGTCGTCGGCTCGGTGAGCCGCCCGGCGGAGTCCTTCGGGATGATCAGGTCCAGGGTCGGGCCGATGCCCTGCGCGTAGGAGGCGATCTCCTTCAGTCCCGCGGGCGTGACGAGGTCGGCCGTGGTGCGCGGGTCGCCGGTCTCGACGAAGTCCCAGGGGCGGCTGTTCGCGCCGGACAGCAGGACGGCGAGGGGATTGCCGACCAGCTTGTTCATCCGCTGGATGCTGGTGGGCTCGAAGGACTGGATGATGACGGGCGAGTTCCTCCGGTCCTTGCCGTACGTGCGCAGCAGCCGGGCCAGGCGCTCCTCCGTGCCGAGGCCCAGCTTGCGGAAGTAGGTGGGGTGCTTGAGCTCGGGGTAGATCCAGACCTGCTTGCCGCGCCTGCGGGTCTGCTCGTTCTGCCAGCGGAGCACCTCCTCGAAGGTGGGGATCTCCCAGCGGCCGTCGTAGAGGGTGTTGTGCGGGCGGTTGGCCGGGATGCGCTCGGTGGCGCGGAGCGTCTTGAGTTCGGCGAGGGTGAAGTCCTCGGTGAACCAGCCGGTGGTGGAGACCCCGTCGAGCAGTTTGGTGCGCTTGCGGTCGGCGAACTCCGGGTGGTCGGCGACGTCCGTGGTGCCGCCGATCTCCGGCTCGTGCCGGCAGACGAGGTGACCGTCCTTCGTGGGGACCAGGTCGCCGGCCTCGACGATGTCGGCGCCCAGGTCGAGGGCCAGCTCGTAGGAGCCGAAGGTGTGCTCGGGGCGGTAGCCGCTGGCGCCGCGGTGACCGATGACGGTCGGCACGGGCAGGCTCTTGACCCCGCCGCCGTGTCCGCCGCCGTGCCGGGTGCCGGCGGCTCTCGCCGTGCCGGGCAGGCCGAGCACCGCTCCGCCCGCGCCGAGCACCGCCGCGCCCAGCAGCGCCCGCCGTCCGGTGCCGCCGCCCGCCCGCTCGTCCGACTCCTGCGTTCCCATGGGGCCCTCCTGCCGTTGTCCGTCCCGTGCGCGCCGATCGTAGGGGCGCGTACATGACGAGCGGGAGACCGCGGCCGGAACACGCGGGTGCGCGGGGATGTCGTGCGGGGGCGGAGGGCTGACGCGCCGTCGGCTTGGCGGCGACGTGGCGGGGTAGGCCAAGGACATGGGCTCGGTGGTGGCACCCGGGCGGCGCGCCTCACCCGGCGCGCGGGTCGTATGTGCTTCGATCCGGCCCGTGGCCGCAGGGCGTGGACCGGGACGCCGGTCCTCGCGAGCGCGACCTGCCTCACATTCCGGCGTGGGTGTGACCACCGCGCGACGCCCCCGCACCGCAGGTGAACACGCGTCAACGTCGTGCAAGACCCGGGTGACCCGAGGTGCGGGACCCCCCGGGCCGCGAGTAATGTCCTCACCTGCACAGACTCATACCGCATCCCCGACACCGGAGGGCCCGTTGTCCCGCTTCGTGTTCATCAAGGCAGTGCTCGGTCCGATCATGCGCCTGATGTTCCGCACACGGGTGGAGGGTGTGGAGAACATCCCGGGCGACGGTCCGGTGATCCTGGCCGGCAATCACCTCACCTTCATCGACTCGGTGATCATGCCTCTGGCCTGCGACCGGCAGGTCTTCTTCATCGGCAAGGACGAGTACGTCACCGGCAAGGGCCTCAAGGGGCGGCTGATGGCCTGGTTCTTCACGGGGGTCGGCATGGTCCCGGTCGACCGGGACGGCGGCCGGGGCGGGGTGGCGGCCCTGATGACCGGCCGCCGCATCCTGGAGGAGGGCCACGTCTTCGGCATCTACCCCGAGGGCACCCGCTCCCCCGACGGCCGCCTCTACCGCGGCCGCACCGGCATCGCCCGGCTCACCCTGATGACGGGCGCCCCGGTCGTGCCGTTCGCCGTCATCGGCACCGACAAGCTCCAGCCGGGCGGCGCGGGTCTGCCGCGACCGGGCCGGGTGACGGTCCGCTTCGGCGAGGCGATGGAGTTCTCCCGCTACGAGGGCATGGACCGCGACCGCTACGTCCTGCGGGCGGTGACCGACTCCGTGATGACGGAGGTCATGCGGCTGTCCGGCCAGGAGTACGTGGACATGTACGCGAGCAAGGCGAAGGCGGCGTAGCGCCGCGGACCCGCCCGCGCGATACGGCGGACCGCTCGGTGAGCGGTCCGCCGTATCGCTTTTCCGCGCCGTGCGGCTACGGGTGTTCCACCCCGTCCTCCAGGCGCTGGCCGCGCAGCAGGTACCAGGACGCCGCGGCGGCGGCCAGGAGTACGGCGGCGCCGACGCCCGCCGCGAGGGTCAGGCCGTCGACGAAGGCCTGCCGGGCGGAGTCCAGGAGCGCCTCACCGGTGGCCGCCGGGAGTCCGGCGGCGGCCTCCACCGCACCGCCCAGTGACTCGTGGGCCGCGTCCGGGGTGCCGGCGGGTCCGGTGAAGTCGCGGTAGACGCCGGTCACGATGGAGCCGAGCACCGCGATGCCGAGGGCGGCGCCGAGTTCGTACGCCGTCTCGGAGACCGCGGAGGCGGCGCCCGCCTGTTCCCCGGGCACGCTGGAGAGGATGACGTCGGCGGTGACGGTGAAGGCGAAGCCCGCGCCGAGGCCGACGACCAGCAGGGCCGCGCCGAGCAGCGGATAGCCGGTGTGCTGGCCGATGACGGTCAGCGCGGCGAGGGCGAGACCGACGGCGGCGAGTCCGCCGGAGACCACGGCACGGACCGAGAAGCGCCGGGCCGCGCGGCCCGCTACCAGACCGGCCACCACCGCGCCGACGGCGGCGGGCAGTTCGGCCAGGCCCGCCTCGAAGGGCCGCCTGCCCTGGACGAGTTGCAGGTACTGGGAGAGGAAGAACACCAGCCCCGACAGGCCCAGGATGGTCAGCAGGTCGGCCAGGACCGCACCGCTGAAGCCGCGGTTGCGGAACAGCCGCATGTCGAGCAGCGGGACCGGCATGGTCAGCTGGCGGCGGACGAAGCCGTAGAGCGCGGCGGCGCCCAGCAGACCCGCGGCGAGCGTGGCCCAGGCGAACCCGTGGGCGGCGGTCTCCTTGACCGCGTACACGACTCCGACCATGCCGATCAGGGACAGGGCGACGCTGGACAGGTCCCAGGGGCCCGGGTTCGGGTTGCGGGACTCGGGCAGCAGTTTCACGCCGACGACGACCAGAACGGCCATCACGGGCAGGTTGATCAGGAAGACGGAGCCCCACCAGAAGTGCTCCAGCAGGAACCCGCCGACGACCGGACCGACCGCCGCGCCGGCGGAGGCGGCCGCGCCCCAGATGCCGACGGCGAGACTGCGTTCGCGCGGGTCGTGGAAGAGGTTGCGGATCAGGGCCAGGGTGGCGGGCATCAGGGTGGCGCCCGCGACGCCGAGCAGGGCCCGGGCGAGGATCAACACCTCGGGTGTGTGGGCGTAGGCGTTCAGGACGGAGATCGCGCCGAACGCGGTGGCGCCGACGAGCAGGATCCGCTTGCGTCCGATGCGGTCGCCGAGGCTGCCCATGGAGACGAGCAGGCCGGCGATGACGAAGGAGTAGACGTCGCCGATCCAGAGGAGCTGGGTGCCGGAGGGCGCGAGGTCCTCGCTGATGTAGGGGGTCGCGAGACCGAGTACGGTCGCGTCGACGGCCACCAGCAGCACGGCCAGCACCAGGACGGACAGCGCCAGCCAGCGGCCGGGGCGCTTCACCGCCTCGGTCGGGTGGGCCGGCTGCAGGGTGCGGTTCATGGTTCCTCTCTCCGGAGCGCGCCGCCGAGCAGCAGCTCGACGATCATGTGGGTGAAGTCGTTGCGGGCCACGCGGCCCTCGGCCACTGCCCAGGCGCCGGAGGCCAGCAGGCCGTACAGCGCCTCGGTGAGCCAGGCGGGCGTGAGATCGATGCGGAACTCGCCGCTCTCCTGGCCCCTGCGGAACAGCGCGGTGAGCCCGGCGTCGATGCGGGCCCAGCCCTCGTTCTGCTCCTCGCCCTCGAACAGCTGGTTCTCGGTGTAGAGGAAGGCGAGCAGACCGGCGGAGGGTTCCATCGCGCGGACCAGCCGGCGCACCGCGTCGGCCGCCGGGCCCTCGTCGGTGCGGGCCGCCGCGAGGGCGGCCTCGCACTCGGCGATGCCCAGCGACTCCAGCGCGCGGACGAGGGCGTCGCGCCCGGCGAAGTGCCGGTGCAGGGTGGCCCGGCTGAGGCCGGCGGCCCTGGCGACCTCGTCCATGGTCGCGGTGGATTTGCGGGTCAGCAGGGCCGCGGCGCTGCGCAGTACCTGTTCACGATCGACGGCCATGAGACAACGATAACCCACATGAGACATTGATGTCTCATGCCGGGCATGCGTGACTCACCTCGCGGGGCGGTCACGGGTTCAGCGGGGAGCGGCTCAGTGCCAGGGCAGCTGCCCGCGGCGCTCCCAGTAGGCGTGCGGGTCCTCGGTGAGTACTTCGAGGCGGGCCACCTGGTCGTCGTCGAGGTCGACCACGGCGGCGTGCAGGTTCGAGCCGAGCTGGTTGACCGTCGCCGCGCCGGACAGGACGACGCCGACCCAGGGCTGCCGCAGGATCAGGGCGAGGGCGACCGCGTCGCAGCCCAGGGCCGTCTCCTCGGCGACGGTCTTCAGGACGTCCGGCGCGTGCGGCTCCGCGAGGCGGCCGTTGGCCATGCCCTCCTTGACGATCACGGTGAGCCCGGCCTCGTGCGCCTCCGCCAGCGCGGGTCCGGCGGAGGTCTCCAGCGCGTTGTACGTCGACTGGACGGTGCGGAAGAGGGGCTCTCCGTCGACGGTCACGGCGAGCGCGGCGCGGATGGCCTCGGCCTGGGAGGGGCCGCTGGTGGAGAACCCGACGGAGCTGCCCTGCGCGGCGGCCTCGGCCAGCCTGGCGTGCAGATCCTTGTCGGTGAGGGCGGGGCTGTCCGGGGTGAGCGAGTGGATCTGGTACAGGTCGAGCCGGTCGCCGAGCAGGGCGTCGGTCTCGGCGCGCTGGCGGTCGTAGGTCGCGACACCGTGGTCCTTGACCTCGTGCTGCTCGGCGTCGGTGGACCAGTCGGCGGTGTAGGTGTAGCCCCACTTGCTGCCGACGACCACGTCGTCGGCGTCGGGGCGGTCCCGGAGCCAGCCCGCCAGGAACTCCTCCGAACGGCCGTAGGAGCGGGCCGCGTCGAAGTAGCGCACGCCCTGCGCGTAGGCGGCGTCGAGGAGGTCGTGGGTGCGTTCGCGCAGCGCCTCGACGGTACGGTCCGCTCCGAGGTCGCGGTCGCGGCCGAGGTTGATGTAGCCGGGGCGCCCGACGGCGGCGAGACCGAGTCCGATGTGGCAGGTCGGGGTCGTTGCTGTGGCCAGGCGGGCGAAGGGCATCGCGGGCTCCGTTCGGTCGACTGCTGAAGCGGTTGAGCTGCCGAGCTGTTGACCAACGTAACCGCGATGCCCCTCGGGCACACCGGCTGCCGCTTCCGGCTGCTACTTCTTGGCGTCCGCCCAGGCGTGCTGGGCCGCCACGTCCGCCTTCACCTCGGCGAGCTGGACGGCGACCGCGCTGGGCGCCGTACCGCCGCGTCCGTCGCGGGAGGCGAGGGCGCCGGGGACGTCGAGGACGGTGCGCACCTCGGGGGTGAGGTGCTCGGAGATCTTGGCGAACTGCTCGTCGGTCAGCTCGTCCAGCTCCTTGCCGTCGGCCTCGGCGACCTTCACGCACTCACCGGCCACCTCGTGCGCGACCCGGAACGGCACACCCTGCTTGACCAGCCACTCGGCGATGTCGGTGGCGAGCGAGAACCCGGCCGGGGCCAGCTCCGCCATCCGCTCGCGGTGCACGGTGAGGGTGGCCATCATGCCGGTGAAGGCGGGGAGCAGGACCTCCAGCTGGTCGATGGAGTCGAAGACCGGCTCCTTGTCCTCCTGGAGGTCGCGGTTGTACGCGAGCGGGAGGGCCTTGAGGGTGGCCATCAGGCCGGTCAGGTTGCCGATCAGCCGCCCGGACTTGCCGCGCGCCAGCTCGGCGATGTCGGGGTTCTTCTTCTGCGGCATGATCGAGGAGCCGGTGGAGAAGGCGTCGTGCAGGGTGACGAAGGAGAACTCCTTCGTGTTCCAGATGATGATCTCCTCGGCGATCCGGGAGACGTTCACGCCGATCATCGCGGTGATGAAGGCGAACTCGGCGACGAAGTCGCGCGAGGCAGTCCCGTCGATGGAGTTGCCTGCGCTGCCGTGCTCGAAGCCCAGGTCGCGGGCGACGGCCTCCGGGTCCAGGCCGAGGCTGCTGCCCGCGAGCGCGCCCGAGCCGTAGGGGGAGACGGCCGTGCGCTCGTCCCACTGGCGCAGCCGCTCCGCGTCCCGGCCCAGCGCCTGGGCGTGGGCGAGCACGTGGTGGGCGAAGAGCACCGGCTGGGCGTGCTGGAGGTGGGTGCGGCCGGGCATGGCCACGTCCGGGTGGGCCTCGGCGAGGCCGATCAGCGCGTCCTGGAGGTCGGCGATCAGACCGCCGACGGTCCTGGCGTGGTCCCGCAGGTACATCCGGAAGAGGGTCGCCACCTGGTCGTTGCGGGACCGGCCGGCGCGCAGCTTGCCGCCGAGGTCCGGACCGAGGCGTTCCAGCAGCCCGCGCTCCAGGGCCGTGTGGACGTCCTCGTCGGCGATGGTGCCGGTGAAGGAGCCGTCGGCGACGTCCGCCTCCAGCCGGTCGAGCCCGGCGATCATCCGGGTCAGCTCGTCCTCGGTGAGCAGCCCGGCCTTGTGCAGCACGCGCGCGTGGGCGCGGGAACCGGCGATGTCGTAGGGCGCGAGCCGCCAGTCGAAGTGGACGGACGCGGACAGCTTCGCCAGGGCCTCGGCGGGACCGTCGGCGAAACGGCCGCCCCAGAGCCGGACGTCACCGCTGTTGCTGCTCACTTGGGTCGCTCCTCACCGTACGATCACTGTCATGCATGAGTATGCAGAACTCTGCATGATTCGTCAATCTTGCGGGTTGCCGCCGCCCGCCGCGTCCCGCGCCCCCATAATCGTTAGACATGGGAAAGACTTATGAGCGCATAGACGGCAGACTCCGCACCTTCATCGAGGCGCAGCCCCTCTTCTTCACCGCCACCGCTCCCCTGGCCGGCGACGGCACGGTCAACCTGTCCCCCAAGGGCCTCATGGGCTGCTTCGCGGTGCTCGACGAACTGACCGTGGCCTACCTCGACTTCGCGGGTTCCAACGCGGAGACCATCGCCCACCTGCGGGAGAACGGGCGGATCACCCTGATGTGGTGCGCCTTCCAGGGTCCGCCGAACATCGTGCGGGTGCACGGCCGCGGCGAGCCGGTCTTCCGCGACGACCCCCGCTTCCCCGAACTGCTCACCCACTTCCCGGACATCGACGCCTCCGCGCACGGACTGCGCGCGGTCATCGTCGTGAGCGCCGAACTCATCCGCGACACCTGCGGCTACGCCGTCCCCTTCATGGCCTACGAGAGCGACCGGGACCTGCACGGCAAGCGGTTCGCACGGGAGGACGACGCCTCGCTCAGCGCGTACTTCACCAAGAAGGAGCACATCGCCTCCAGCATCGACGGCCTCCCCGGGCTGCCGTTGCCGCTGCCTCCCTCTACCGTCTGAACCATGCGCCCTGGTGCCGTCGCCGTCCTCGTGTCCGCCTCCCTCCTCCTGCTCGGCGCCGCCCCCGCCGACGGGCCCGCGCCCCCGCCGCTTCCGGCCCGGATGGCGGACACCGGCGGCGGCACCCAGCTGATCACCGCCGTCGCGCCGGACACCGGCTCGACCACCGGCACCGTCACCTGGTGGGACCGCAGGGGCGGGGGCGACGGACAGTGGGTCGCGGCCGGTTCCGCGCCCGCCCGCTTCGGGTCCGGCGGACTCACCGAAGGGGCGAGGCGCGTCCAGGGCACGAACACCACCCCGACCGGCCTGTACGACCTGCCGTACGCCTTCGGCATCGAGGCAGCACCGCGCGGCACCGCGTACCGGTACCGCGCGGTCCACGAGGACTCCTGGTGGTGCCAGGACAATGCCTCCCGCTCCTACAACCGCTGGACCGAGCCACGCCCCGCCGACTGCCGGGCCGCCGAGGCCGAGCACCTGAGCACCTACACCGCCCAGTACGCCCACGCCCTGGTCGTCGGCTTCAACTACGACCGCCCGGTGCGCGGTCGCGGCGCGGGCATCTTCCTGCACGTCGACGGGCGCGGGGCGACGGCCGGGTGCGTGTCGGTGCCGAAGGAGGCGATGCGGCGGATCCTGCGGTGGGCCGAGCCGGAGGAACGGCCGCACCTGGCGATCGGCACCCGGAGCGGGGCGACGGCGGTCACCCGGTACTGAACGCGGACGGTATGACCGGCACGGGCTGAACGCTCGCCCGGGACGGCGCGTATCTGTGGGCCAAGGGCCGAGTCCCCCACGGAGGAACCGTGACCACCACGCTCGCCGGCGGCCGTGCCGCCCGCCGTCAGACGATGCGGCGCATCCGTCCGCGCCGCTCCCCCGCCGTCCCCCTGCTGCTCGCCGTGTGGGCGGGCGCGGCGGGCGTGTTGTGGCTGTGGTGGCGCAACACGCCCGCCATCTCCGACGACACCGGCAAGATCCTCGGCGCCGGACGGATCACCGGACTGCTCGCCGGGTACCTGATGGCGCTGGTGGTGCTCCAGATGGCCCGGGTGCCGGCCCTGGAACGGCGTGTCGGGTCCGACCGGGTCGCCCGCTGGCACGCCATGACCGGCCGCTACACCCTCTGCCTGGTCCTGGCCCACGTCTTCCTGATCATGTGGGGCTACGCGGCGCAGGCCGGCAAGGGCCTCGGGGACGTCGTGGCGCAGACGGCCGACTCCGTGAACCAGCTCCCGGACATGGGCAAGGCGGCCATCGGCACCGGCCTGCTGGTCGTCATCGGGCTGCTGTCCATCGGCCCCGTCCGCCGCCGGATCCCGTACGACGCCTGGTACCACGTGCACCTGCTCACCTACGCGGCGGTGTTCCTGACCTTCTGGCACCAGCTGACCACCGGCAACGACTTCGCCGTCGAACCGGCCGCCAAGACCGTCTGGTACGCGCTGTACGGCTCGGTGACCGCGCTCGTGCTCTGGTACCGCGTGCTGACCCCCCTCCGGCTCAACCTGCGGCACCGGATGCGGGTGGAGGCGGTGATCGAGGAGACGCCCGGGATCGTGTCGGTGCTCATCGGCGGGCGCCGGCTGCACCGGATGGGCGCGGAGGCCGGGCAGTTCTTCCGCTGGCGGTTCCTGGCGCCGGGCATGCGGTTCAGCTCGCACCCGTACTCGCTGTCGGCGGCTCCCCGCCCGGACATGCTGCGGATCACCGTGAAGGCGATCGGCGACCACAGCGCGCGGCTCCGTGAGCTGACGCCCGGCACCCGGGTGTGGGCGGAGGGCCCGTACGGCGCCCTGACCGCACAGCGCCGCAGCCGCGGCAAGGTGCTGCTGGTGGCGGGCGGGGTGGGGATCACGCCGATGCGGGCGCTGTTCGAGACGCTGCCCGGCGCGTCGGGCGACATCACGCTGCTCTACCGGGCCAACAGCACCCACGACCTGGCGCTCTGGGACGAGCTGGCCAAAATCGCCGACGAGCGCGGCGCCCGGCTGATGTACGCGGTCAACAGCCCGGACGGGGAGCGCCCGGACATCTCGGCCGAGACCCTGGCCCGGAAGATCCCGGACGTCGAGCGCCACGACGTCTTCCTGTGCGGGCCGCCCGGCTTCGCGCAGTCGGTGTACGAGGCACTGCGCGGCGCGGGGGTCCCCGCTCGCCGTATCCACCACGAGTCGTTCGAGATGTGAGCGACGGACATCAGGAGTCCAGGACAGATGAGGAAAAGCCACCCCGTTCGGCGTGCCGTGCTCGCCGGGGCCGCCACCGTGTCCGGGATCGTGCTGCTGCTGTCGCTGAAACCGGCGTCCGACCCGGGCTCCGCCTCGGCGGCGGGCGGCGCGGTCCCGCCCGTGGCCGCGCAGTCGCCGCAGGGCGGCCGGGGCGCCGGGGCCGGCACGGTCACGGGTGACGCGGCCGGCACGCAGTACGGTCCCGTGCAGGTCCGGCTCACCGTGAGCGGCGGGAAGATCACCAAGGCCGAGGCCGTGCAGGCGCCCACGGGCGGGCAGAGCGACCGGGTCACCGCGGACGCGGTGCCCAAGCTCAACCGGGCGGCGGTCGCGGCCGGCAGCGCCGACATCGACGCGGTCTCGGGGGCCACCTACACCAGCGCCGGATACGTGAAGTCCCTCCAGTCGGCCCTGGACAAGGCGGCCGGGTCCGGCTCCGGCTCCGGAGCCGCCGAGGAGGGCTCGGGCACCGGCGCCGGGCAGGGCACACAGGTGCTCACCGGCGACGCCGCGCAGACCCAGTACGGGCCGGTGCAGGTCCGGGTCACGGTCAGCGGCGGCAGGATCACCGACGTCGAGACCCTCCGGGCGCCCAGGGGCGGCCGCAGCGACCAGGTCACCGCCGACGCCGTACCCCGGCTCGACCGGGCCGCCGTCGCCGCGGGCACCGCCGACATCGACGCGGTCTCCGGCGCCACCTACACCAGCGCCGGGTACAGGCAGTCCCTCCAGTCGGCGCTGGACCGGGCCGGTGGCTGACACCGGCGCCGGGTCCGCCGAGGCTCCCGCCGCGGTGCGCCACGTGGAGGAGGCGATGGGGACCGTCTTCTCCTTCGACGTCCGCGGCGGGGAACCCGCGGCCGTACGGGCGGCGCTGGACGAGGCGGTCGCCGGGCTGCACCGGGCCGACGAGGTGTTCAGCACCTACCGGGAGGGCAGCCAGATCTCCCGGCTGGCGCGCGGGGAGCTGACCGTCGCGGCGTGCGCGCCGGAGGTCGCCGAGGTGCTGGAGCTGGCGGCCGAGGCGGAGCGGGCGAGCGAGGGCTGGTTCAGCACGCGGTACGAGGGGCCGCTCGACCCGACGGGGATCGTCAAGGGCTGGGCCGTGGAGCGCGCCGCGCGGCGGATCGCGGCGGCGGGCGGTGCGAGCGGGGTCAGCGTCAACGGCGGCGGGGACGTACAGCTGCTCGGGACGCCGGGGGCGGCTCGACCGTGGCGGGTCGGGGTGTCGGACCCGCTGCGGCCGGGCGGGCTCGCGGCGGTCGTCTCGGCGGCGGGGGCGGCGGAGCTGGCCGTGGCGACGTCCGGTTCCGCCGAGCGCGGCGCGCATGTCGTCGACCCGCGCACCGGCCGCTCCGCGGTGACCGACCTGCTGTCCGTGACGGTGGTGGCGCCTCGGCTGACGTGGGCGGACTGCTGGGCGACGGCGGCGTTCGCGATGGGGGCGCGGGAGGGGCTGCGGTGGCTGGAGTCGCTGGAGGGCGTGGAGGCGTTGCTGATCACGGCGGGGGACGAGGTGCGGTGTACTGGAGGCCTGGCGGCGTGGCTGGGCTGAACCCGGTCCACGGGTGACCGGCGCCGCCGGGCAGACGTCCGTACGTGGGAGGAGCCCGGGATGGCGCAAGTGCGCGGTATCGAGGTCGTCGTGTGCGACGTGCTCGGCACGATGGTCGACGAACCGGGGGGACTGCGAACCGCGTTGCGCGAGGCCGTGCCCGGCGCCGACGAGGCGTCCGTCGACCGGTGGCTCACGGTGTGGCAGCAGCACGTCGAACACGAGATACGGCGCGTCAACGCCGGGGAGCGGCCGTACGCCGCCTCGGGGGTCCTGGACCGCGAGGCGGCGGAACGGGTCTCCAGGCACGCCGGGCTGACCGACGCGGACGCGGTCGCGCGGCTGGCCGGCGCGGGACGGCGCCTCGAGCCGTGGGACGACTCCGTCTCCGGGCTCGCGCGGCTGGCCGAGCGGTTCCCGGTCGTGGGCCTGTCCAACGCCTCCCGTGCGGCCCTGCTCCGCCTCAACGAGCACGCCGGGCTGCGCTGGCACCAGGCCCTGTCGGCCGAGGACGCCCGCGTGTACAAGCCGTCGCCGGAGGTCTACCGGCTCGCCCTCACCGCGGCGGGCTGCCCGCCCGAGCGGGTGCTGATGGTCGCCGCCCACGCCTGGGACCTCCGCGGTGCCCGGGACGCGGGGATGCGCACCGCCTACGTCGGACGCCCGGTCGGCGACCCGCCGACGCCCACGGACGCCTTCGACTGGGCCGTGGACGGTCTGGACGAGCTGGTCTCGGAGCTGACGGTGGGCTGACCGCCGGGTGGCGCCGTGCTCCCCGCTCAGCCCCCGTTCTGCGCCAACCGCAGCAAGTGGTCGGCCAGCGCCTGCCCACCCGCCGGCTCCCGGCTGATCAGCATCAGCGTGTCGTCGCCCGCGATCGTCCCCAGGATGTCGTGCAGCTCCGCCTGGTCGATCGCCGAGGCGAGGAACTGCGCCGCCCCGGGAGGCGTCCGCAGGACCACGAGGTTCGCCGACGCCTCCGCGGAGATCAGCAGCTCCGCCGAGAGCCGGCGCATCCGCTCCTCCTTGGCCGACTCCCCGAGCGGCGCCCGCGGCGTGCGGAAGCCGCCCTCGCTGGGCACCGCGTAGATGAGGTCGCCGTCGGTGTTGCGGATCTTCACCGCGTTCAGCTCGTCCAGGTCCCGGGAGAGCGTCGCCTGGGTGACGGTGAGCCCGTCGTCGGCGAGCAGCTTCGCCAGCTGGCTCTGCGAGCGCACCGCCTGCCGGTTGAGGATGTCCACGATCCGGCGGTGGCGTGCGGTGCGGGTCTGCGGCAGGGCGGGCCCCGCCGTCTGCTCGTGCTCCTGCGCGTGGCTCATCGTCGTCTCATTCTCCGGATCGTCCGTCCCCGTGGGCCGCGTCGGCGGCCTGGTCAAGGATGCCGGGCAGCGCCCCGAGGAACGCGTCGACCACGTCGTCGCCGAGGTTCAGCGCGGGCATGAGCCGTACGACATCGGGTGCGGGCGCGTTCACCAGGATTCCGGCGTCCTGAGCCGCCTGCTGCACCTGGGCGGCGAGCGGCTCGGTGAGCACGATACCCAGGAGCAGGCCGGCGCCCCGGACGTGGCCGATCAACGGGTGGCCCAGGCCCTCGATGTCACCGCGCAGTCGCTCGCTCTGCCGCTTGACGTTGTCCAGCAGTCCCTCGTCCTCGATGGTGTCGAGGACGGCGAGTCCGGCGGCGCAGGCGACCGGGTTGCCGCCGAAGGTCGTGCCGTGCTGGCCGGGCTGGAGCAGGTCGGCGGCGCGCCCGAAGGCGACCGTCGCGCCCAGCGGCAGTCCGCCGCCGAGCCCCTTGGCGAGGGTGACGACGTCCGGCAGGACGCCCTCGTGGGCCTGGTACTCGAACCAGTGCCCGGTCCGGCCGATGCCGGTCTGCACCTCGTCCAGGACGAGCAGCGCGCCGGTGGCGGCGGTGATGGCGCGGGCCGCCTTCAGATAGCCGGGGGGTGGCACGACGACGCCGTTCTCGCCCTGGATCGGCTCGATGACCACCAGGGCCGTCTCCTCGGTGACCGCCGCGGCCAGCGCCTGCGGGTCGCCGTACGGTACGTGCGTGACGTCGCCGGGCAGCGGCAGGAAGGGCTCCTGCTTGCCGGGCTGGCCGGTCAGCGCCAGGGCGCCCATGGTGCGGCCGTGGAAGCCGCCCTGGGTGGCGACCATGTGCGACCGGCCGGTCAGCCGGCCGATCTTGAAGGCGCCCTCGTTGGCCTCGGCGCCGGAGTTGCAGAAGTAGACCTTGCCCTCCCGGCCGAAGTGCCTCAGCAGCCGTTCGGCGAGGGCGACGGGCGGCTCGGCGATGAAGAGGTTGGAGACGTGGCCGAGGGAGGCGATCTGCCGGCTCACCGCGTCCACCACCGCCGGGTGGGCGTGGCCGAGCGCGTTGACCGCGATGCCGCCGACGAAGTCGAGGTACTCCTTGCCGTCGGCGTCCCAGAGCCGGGCGCCCTCGCCGCGCACCAGGGGCAGGCGCGGTGTGCCGTAGTTGTTCATGAGGGTGCCCTGCCACCGCTCGGTCAGCTCCGTGTTGCTCACGACTCCCCCTGTTCGTCCGGCACGACCATCGTGCCGATCCCCTCGTCGGTGAAGATCTCCAGCAGGATCGAGTGCTGGACCCGGCCGTCGATGACGCGGGCGGTGGTGACGCCGTTGCGTACGGCGTGCAGGCAGCCCTCCATCTTCGGCACCATGCCGGACGACAGGTCGGGCAGCAGTTTCTCCAGCTGGGTGGCGGTGAGGCGGCTGATCACCTCGTCGGAGTCCGGCCAGTCCTCGTAGAGGCCCTCCACGTCGGTGAGGACCATGAGAGTCTCGGCGCCGAGCGCCGCAGCGAGTGCCGCAGCCGCCGTATCAGCATTGACGTTGTAGACATGGTGGTCGTCCTGGGAGCGGGCGATGGACGAGACGACCGGGATGCGGCCGTCGGCCAGCAGTGCCTCGATGGCGCCGGTGTCGATCTCGGTGATGTCGCCGACCCGGCCGATGTCGACGAGCTCGCCGTCGATCTCGGGCTGGTGCTTGGTGGCGGTGAGGGTGTGCGCGTCCTCGCCGGTGAGGCCGACGGCGAGCGGTCCGTGCTGGTTGAGCAGCCCGACCAGCTCGCGCTGCACCTGCCCGGCCAGCACCATCCGTACGACGTCCATGGCGTCCTCGGTGGTGACGCGCAGGCCGGCCTTGAACTCGCTGACGATGCCGTGCTTGTCGAGGGCGGCGCTGATCTGCGGGCCGCCGCCGTGCACGACGACGGGCTTGAGACCGGCGTGCCGCAGGAAGACGACGTCCTGGGCGAAGGCGGCCTTGAGGTCCTCGTCGATCATGGCGTTGCCGCCGAACTTGATGACGACGGTCTTGCCGTGGTGCCGGGTCAGCCAGGGCAGCGCCTCGATGAGGATCTGGGCCTTGGGGAGCGCGGTGTGCTTCCGCGTGGGTCCGTTGCTCATGACGAGTACGCGCTGTTCTCGTGGACGTAGTCGGCGGTGAGGTCGTTGGTCCAGATGGTGGCCGTGGCGTCGCCCGCGGCGAGGTCGGCGACGATGTGCACCTCGCGGTAGCGCATGTCGACCAGCTCGCGGTCCTCGCCGACGCCGCCGTTCTTGCAGACCCAGACACCGTTGATGGCGACGTTGAGCCGGTCGGGCTCGAAGGCGGCGTCGGTGGTGCCGATCGCGGAGAGCACGCGGCCCCAGTTGGGGTCCTCGCCGTGGATGGCGCACTTGAGCAGGTTGTTGCGGGCGATGGTGCGGCCCACCTGGACGGCCTCGTCCTCGGTCGCCGCGTTCACGACCTCGACCTTGATGTCCTTGCTGGCGCCCTCGGCGTCGCGGATGAGCTGCTGCCCGAGGTCGTCGCAGACGGTGCGGACGGCCTCGGCGAAGGCGTCGTACTCCGGGGTGACGCCCGAGGCACCGGAGGCCAGCAGCAGCACCGTGTCGTTGGTGGACATGCAGCCGTCGGAGTCGACCCGGTCGAAGGTGACGCGGGTGGCGTCGCGCAGGGCGCGGTCCAGGGCCTCGGTCTCCAGGTCGGCGTCGGTGGTGATCACGACGAGCATGGTGGCGAGGCCGGGGGCGAGCATGCCCGCGCCCTTGGCCATGCCGCCGACGGTCCAGCCGTCCTTGGTCACGACCGACGTCTTGTGCACGGTGTCGGTGGTCTTGATGGCGATGGCGGCCTTCTCACCGCCGTGCTCGGAGAGCTGACCGGCGGCCGTCTCCACGCCCGGGAGCAGCTTGTCCATGGGCAGCAGCACGCCGATGAGCCCGGTGGAGCACACGGCGACCTGGCCCGCCCCGATCCCGAGCACCTCCGCGACCTTCTCGGCGGTGGCGTGCGTGTCCTGGAAGCCCTTGGGCCCGGTGCAGGCGTTGGCGCCGCCGGAGTTGAGCACCACGGCGGTCACCTCACCGCTCTTGAGGACCTGCTCGGACCACAGCACCGGCGCGGCCTTGACGCGGTTGGAGGTGAAGACGCCCGCGGCGGAGCGTCGGGGGCCGGTGTTGACCACGAGGGCCAGGTCGGGGTTGCCGCTCTCCTTGATCCCGGCGGTGATGCCCGCCGCCGTGTATCCCTTTGCTGCCGTCACACTCACGGCGCAACTCCGATCGTCGTCAGTCCGGTGGTCTCGTCGAGACCGAGGGCGATGTTCATGCTCTGGACGGCACCGCCCGCGGTGCCCTTGGCCAGGTTGTCGATGGCGCTGATGGCGATGATCCGGCCTGCGGCGGCGTCGTACGCGACCTGCACCTGGACGGCGTTCGAGCCGTACACGGAGGCGGTCGCGGGCCACTGCCCCTCGGGCAGCAGGTGCACGAACGGTTCGTCGGCGAGGGCCTTCTCGTAGGCGGCCCGCACCGTCTCGGCGGTGACCCCGGGCTTCGCCTTCGCGGTGCAGGTGGCGAGGATGCCGCGGGGCATCGGCGCGAGGGTCGGCGTGAAGGAGACGGTGACCGGTTCCCCCGCCACCGCGCCGAGGTTCTGGATCATCTCGGGGGTGTGCCGGTGGCCGCCGCCGACGCCGTACGGCGACATGGAGCCCATGACCTCGCTGCCGAGCAGGTGGGGCTTGGCCGCCTTGCCGGCGCCCGAGGTGCCGGAGGCGGCGACGATCACGGCCTCGGGCTCGGCCAGCGCCGCGGCGTACGCCGGGAAGAGGGCCAGGGACACGGCCGTGGGGTAGCAACCGGGCACCGCGATGCGCTTGGACCCCTCCAGCGCGGCGCGGGCACCCGGAAGTTCGGGGAGGCCGTAGGGCCAGGTGCCGGCGTGCGGCGAGCCGTAGAACGCCTCCCAGTCACCGGCGTCCTTGAGCCGGAAGTCGGCGCCCATGTCGACGACGAGGACGTCCGGCCCGAGCTGCTCGGCGACGGCGGCGGACTGCCCGTGCGGCAGCGCGAGGAAGACGACGTCGTGCCCCGCGAGGACATCCGCCGTGGTCGGCTCCAGGACCCGGTCGGCCAGCGGCAGCAGATGCGGCTGAAGCGCACCCAGCCGCTGCCCGGCGTTGGAGTTGCCGGTCAGGGCGCCGATCTCGACCTCGGGGTGGGTCAGGAGCAGACGCAGCAGCTCACCGCCCGCATACCCGCTCGCTCCGGCCACCGCCGCACGTACCGCCATGGGAAACCCTCCTCCTGGAGAGCATGACTATACGTTTCGATGCACGTTTATGCAACGCAGACGGCTGAGACCGTGGCAGCGCGCGGCGCTCCCCGTCTCCCTGTGCGCCCTCGCACTCCCCCTGTGTGGTTCGCCGCGGGGAACACCGACCGGTATCGCCTGGACTTCACCGCCGAGGAGGAGGTCGTCGAGGACATCCCGCTCTTCGGTGGCCGCGACTGGGCGGTCGCCGATCGCGGGACCCTGCTCCGCCGCGCGGTGGCCCAGTACACGGCGGCTCCGGCCGGCGCGGCGCTCGTCGTCCGGATCGCCCGGCGGCGCTCGAAGTACAACCAGGAGCTGCGTTCGTTGATTCGCCGCTGCCGCAGCACTACGCCTTGACGGCCTCCGCGATCCGCAGCGCCGCCTCGGCGGGCGTGAGGTGCGTGGTGTCGACGACCTCGGCCTCGGTGTGCAGCCAGGTGCGGGCCGCCTCGGCGTAGGGCTCGAGGTACTGGAGACGGAACGGCGAGTCCGGCCCCAGCACGGTGTCCCCCGCGATGCGTCCCCGCAGGGTCTCCTGGTCGGCGTGGAGGACGAAGTGCCGCACGGGAATGCCGTGCACGGCGAGGCCGCCCGCGATCTCCCTCCAGTACTCCTCGACCAGGACCGTCATCGGCATCACCAGGGTGCCGCCGGTGTAGTCGAGCACGTGCCGGGCGGTCTCGACGACGAGGGGCCGCCACGGCGCCCAGTGCTGGAAGTTGTCCGTGTCGGGCAGCCCCGGTGTGATGTCCATGAGCGTCTCGCCGACCTTCTCGGCGTCGAACACCCGGGAGTCCGGCAGCAGCCGCTGCACGAGCGCGGCGGTCGTCGTCTTGCCCGCACCGTGGGTTCCGTTGAGCCATACGATCATGCGTCCCCACGCTAGCCCGGACCGACGACACCGTGCGGTGGTTTCGTCGCCGGTCCGGGTCCCGTGCCGCCGGGCTACCGCTCTCTGATCCGCAGGAACGTCACCGAGTTCGCCGGGAAGGTGTACGTGAACTCGCTCGCCGCCCCCGAGAAGGTCGACGTCACCGGGGTCACCGGGGTGTCCGTCTCGGTGTTGACCGCGCCCTGGTCGGCGGCCAGCGTGGTGACGCGGGCCCTGGACACGACCTTGGCTCCGCCGAGGTCGACGGCGGTGCGGGCGGCCGTGTCCTGGGCGTTGACGACCTTGACGATCAGCTCGCCGGTGCGGTCGTCGCGCGTGACGGTCTGACGGAAGGGCTCGGCCGGCTTGTCGTCGGTGAAGCTGCCCCACTCCTCGCCGTCGAGGTAGAGCGTGACCTGGCGGCCCCGGACCTTGACGTCGATGTCGTAGGCGCGGCCCGTCTCGATCGACCCGGCCTTGGACAGGAGCGTCGACTTGCCGCCGTCGGAGGCCTGCTCGACCGCGGACTGGGTGTTGTTCCAGCCGCCCAGGTTCCACCAGTAGTAGGTGCCGGTGTCCTTGACGCCGAAGGCGACCAGGAAGCCCTCCTTTCCGGACTTCTTCGTGGCCTTCACATGCAGGTCGTAGTCGTGCCAGGCCGGGTCGCCCGCCGTGACCAGGGTGTTCTCGGCGGCCGGGTCCGTCTGGACGTACTGGCCGTCCTGGACGGTCCAGCTGCCGGTGCCCGAGTGGGTCCACCGCGAGGCGTCACCGGAGAAGTCGTCGGACAGGAGTGTCCGGCCGTCGGCCGAGGTCACCTTCACGTCGTCGTACGCCGCACTGGTCGCCCACGTCGACAGGCCGACGGCGCCGGTGAGGGGGCCGCTGACGGCGGGGGTGCCGGTGGCCTTCGAGGGGACGACGCGGTCGCCGGTGTTGTTCATGAAGAGTTTCTGGACCTCGTAGTTGGCCGAGCCCCAGGACGCGTGGTTGTTGAACCAGATCAGGTCCGGGCTCCACTGCACGTAGTCCTCGTTGGCGAGCAGCGGGGCGTAGGAGGCCAGCTTGACCACGTCGGCGTTGCGTTCCAGGCCGGTCATGAAGGCGGCCTCGGCGAGGGCGTTCTTCCAGGCGTTGCCCTGGGAGGCGTACTCGCCGAGGAAGACCTTGGGGCCGTTCCTGTCGTACGAGTCGTAGCGGTCGTTGTTCTGGAGGAACCACTGCGGGCTGTTGTAGTAGTGCTCGTCGACCATGGCGACGCCGGCGTCGCGGTTGAGCTGCCACGCGGTGTCGAAGACGGCGCCGGAGTCGTCCGGGCCGGAGTTGGAGACGACGGTGATGTCCGGGTACTTCGCCTCGATGGCGGCGCGGAACCGCTCGAAGCGGGCGAAGAACTCCTTCGGGAGGTTCTCCTCGTTGCCGACCTCCAGGTGGGTGAGGTGGAAGGGTTTGGGGTGCCCCATCTCGGCGCGCTTGGCGCCCCACTCGCTGGTGCGGGGGCCGTTGGCGAACTCGATGAGGTCCAGGGTGTCCTGGATGTGCCGCTTCAGCAGGGCGTCGTCGTCGACGGCCTTGTTCTGGCCGCAGCCGGTGACCAGGGCGGGGACGACGGGCAGCGGCATGGCGCCGATGTCCTCGGCGAAGCGGAAGTACTCGTAGTAGCCGAGGCCGTAGCTCTGGTTGTAGCCCCAGAAGTTGGCGTTGGTGGCGCGCTCCTCTACGGGGCCGATGGTGTCCTTCCACTGGTAGGAGCGCTTGCGCTGCCAGCCGGAGTCCGCGCTGTAGTCCGCCATGGAGCCGGTGTTGACCAGGCAGCCGCCGGGGAAGCGCAGGAAGCCGGGGTGCAGGGCCTCGATCTTCTCGGCGAGGTCCTTGCGCAGGCCGCCCGGCTGGTGCCGGTAGGTGTCGCGGGGGAAGAGGGACACCATGTCGAGGGCGGCGGGCGCGGTGGTGGTGACGGCGAGGCGGCCGCGGTTGCTGGTGCGGGTCGCGGTGAAGGTGGCGGTGTACTTGCGCCACTTCCCCCGCGCGGCCACCTCGCGCACCTTCGCGAGGGTGCCCGCGGTGTCCCGGAGGGCGACGGTGAGGGTGGTGCCGCTCTCGGCGCGGGCCCAGACCGAGAAGTCGTACCTCTCGCCCTTCTCCACCCGGATGCCGGTGTTGTAGCCCGCGTTGGTGACGGTGGAACCGGCGGCCAGGGAGAGGTAGGCGCGGTTGCGCTCGTTGAGGCGGCCCCCGTCGTTCACCACCTCGGCGGTGCCGTCGGCCGCCCACGCGGTGAGCGGGGTGTACGAGGCGTTGTCGGCGGTGGAGTACTCGAAGGACCGGTTCTGCACCAGCTCGGCGTACAGGCCGCCGTCGGCGGCGCGGTTGATGTCCTCGTAGAAGACGCCGTACATGGTGTCGTCGATGGTGGGGCCCTGGGCGGACGGGTCGACGGTGATCGTGTAGTCGGCGACGGCCTCGGCGTGCGCCGGGGAGGGCAGCAGGGCCGAGGCCGTCAGGAGGGCGGTGACGCTGAGACCGAGTCTCCAGCGGGTGCGTGACATGGATACTCCGCGGCTCTCACTAGAAGTCGTTCGAGATATCGGACATTGGTCAGCACTTCGAACGGCAAGATAGGGAGGGGGTGGCGGCGCGTCAATGGGTCGCGCGGCAACGAGTGGGCCGGAGCGGGAAAGCGAGTGGAAATGGGCGAGTTGTGGCCGGTGCCCGACGTACTGGCGTACCTCGCGGGGCGCTGGCGCACCGAGCGCTCGGTGCGGGATCTGGCCGGCGGTCTGGAGGGCCGGTTCGAGGGCCTCACGTCGTTCGACGCGCTCGACGGCGGCGGACTGATCGGCCGCGAGTCGGGCGCCTTCACCTGGCAGGGTGTGACCCGGCCCGCCGAGCGCACGCTGCGCTACGAGCCGGGGAGCGCGCCGGGCCGCGTGGACGTCTGCTTCGCGGACGGCCGCCCCTTCCACGGCCTGGACCTGACCTCGGGACACCACGTGGCCGACCATCCGTGCGCCGCCGACCTCTACCGGGGCGAGTTCACCGTCCGGGGCCCGGACCGCTGGCGGACCGTGTGGCGGGTGGGCGGCCCGGCCAAGGACCTGCTGCTCACAACGGATTACCTTCGCGAAACGCCGAATGCGTAGCACCCTGGTCCGGCGCGCCGTCGAAACGTAGGCTCCAGCGGCCCGCGCGGCCCGTCACGGTGGCCGCCGACAACGGGCGGACGTCCAGGTTCCAGTACGTCCCGGGCGGCGCCTTCAGTACGTAGACCAGCGCGGCCCGGATCACCGAGGGCTCGGCCACGGCGACGATCCGGTCGCCGTCCTCGCCGGGACGGGTGTCCAGCCAGCCGCCGACCCGGGTGATGAAGGCCAGCAGCGACTCCCCGCCGTGCGGCGCCGACCGCGGATCGGCGAGCCAGGCGTCCACGGCCCCCGGCTCGCGGGCCATCGCCTCACCGAGTGTCAGCCCGCGCCACCGGCCCATGTCGCAGTCCCGCAGGGCGAGTTGGACGAGCGGGGCGCAGCCGAGGGCGTCTCCGGTGGCGCGGCTGCGGGGCGTGGGTGAGCAGTAGCGCAACTCGGCCGCCGCCAGCGGCAGCAGACCTCCCGCGGCGCGCAGCGCCTCGTCCCAGCCGGCCCGGTCCAGCGGCCGGTCGTCGTCGAAGCGCTCCGCCAGCAGCGGTGAGCTGCGCGCAGCCGCGACGAACGTGACCCGAAGCGCCATGCGGTGATGGTGGGGTGCGGAGGTGTCCAGGTCAAGGGGTGTTACCTATGGTTCACGCAGAGTGCGCCGCGACTCACCGGCCGAGGACGAACGCCATCAGTACGCGTTGTGGACAGCCAGGGGTGCACGCGCCCCGCCGCCGTCAGCCGCCCCACGCCTCCAGGCAGGCGGTGCGCAGACGTCGTACTCCTTCCGTGATCTCCCCGACGTTCGCGACGGCCGCGAAGCTCAGCCGGAAGTGGGCGGCCGGGGGTTCGGCGCTGAAGTACGGGCGGCCCGGCGTGATCGCGACGCCCGCGCGCAGGGCGGCCGAGGTCAGGGCGCTCTCGTCGGCGCCCTCCGGCAGGCGCGGCCACAGGTGGTAGCCGCCGGAGGGGATGTGGGCCAGGGAGATCTCGGGGAGCTGCAGACGCAGCGCGGAGGTCATGGCGTCCCGGCGGGCCCTCAACTCCGCGGAGACCGCGCGCAGATGGCGCGGCCAGGCGGGCGACCCGACGAGTTCCAGCGCCGCCTCCTGGAGCGGCCGGGGCACGAAGAAGGTGTCGACGATCTGGATGGCGCGCAGGCGTTCGAGGACCGGCCCGTGCGCGGCCAGGGCGCTCACCCGGAAGCTGGGCGAGGTCGCCTTCGTCAGCGAGCCGACGTGGACGACGACGCCGTCCGGGTCGTCGGCGGCGAGCGGGGCGGGCAGCGGGCCGGCGTCCTCGTGCACGAGGCGGCGCACGAAGTCGTCCTCCACGACGAAGGCACCGGCCGCCCGCGCGATGCTCAGCACCTCCCCGCGCCGCTCGGGGGCGAGCACGGCGCCGGTCGGGTTCTGGAACAGGGGCTGGCAGACGAAGACACGGGCGCCGGTGGCGCGGAAGGCGTCGGCGAGCAGGGCGGGCCGTACGCCGTCGGCGTCCACGGGGACGGGCACCGGGCGCAGGCCGGCCGCCCGCGCGATGGCCAGCATGCCGGGATAGGTCGGGGACTCGACGAGGACGGGGGTGCCGGGCGGGGCGAGCGCGCGCAGGGCGGTGGCCAGCGCGGACTGGCCGCCCGCGGTGATCAGCACCTCGGCCGCCGTGATGGCCCCGCCGATGCCGCGCGCGAACCACTCCCGCAGCTCCGGCAGCCCTTCCATCGGCGGCCGCCCCCAGGCGCCCGGCCGCCGCCCGGCCCGGGCCAGGGCCGCCGCCATCGCCCGCTCCGGCTGCAGGGACGGGTGCAGGTAGCCGCCGTTGAACTCCACGACACCGGGTGGCGGGGCGGCCAGCGAGACCAGCACCCCGGAGGCGTCCACCGAGCGCGGTACGAGGTCGGCGGCGCCGTCGGCGCTGAGCGCGACCTCCTGCCAGGAGGTGTCCCCGGCGGGTGCTGCCGAGGGGCGCGGCCGGGCCCGGAAGGCACCGGCGCCGGGCCGGGTGACGACCAGCCCCTCGGCGGCCAGCTGGGCCAGGGCCCGGGAGACCGTCACGGGGCTCACCCGGAACCGGTCGACGAGGGCCCGGCTGGACGGGAGCTTTCCGCCGGGCGAGTAGCGGTCCAACTCCCGCCGCAACACGGTCACCAGGTCAGCGACGCTGCTACGCTCTTGCATGAGAGCACAGAGTAGCGCTACCGCGTCGCCTCGGATAGCAGTCGGCGCCGCGAGCACGACGCCCCCCGGCGCCTCCTTCGGTACCGTCCTGGCCGCCCTGGGTGTCGTCGCCTTCTCCCTCACCTTCCCGGCCACCGCCTGGGGGCTGGAGGGCTTCGGCCCCTGGTCCCTGATCGCCGTGCGCAGCATCCTGGCCGCCGCGGTCGCCGGTGCCTGTCTGGTGGCCCTGCGGGTGGCGCCGCCCGAGCGGCGGCACTGGCTGGGCCTCGCGGTGGTCGGCGCCGGGGTGGTCCTCGGCTTCCCCCTGCTCACGACGCTGGCCCTGCAGACGTCGACCACCGCGCACGCCGCCGTGGTGGTGGGGCTGCTCCCGCTGACCACCGCGCTGCTGTCCGCCCTGCGCGTCGGCACCCGCCCCTCGCGCACCTTCTGGATCGCGGCCCTGGCGGGTGCGGCGGCGGTGATCGCCTTCACGGTGCAGCAGAGCGGCGGCGCGCTGACCTCGGCCGACGCCTATCTCTTCGGGGCGCTGCTGGTGTGCGCGGCCGGTTACACGGAGGGCGGCCGACTGGCCCGTCAGATGCCGGGGTGGCAGGTCATCGGCTGGGCGCTGGTGCTGTGTCTGCCGCTGACGGTGCCGATGGCGGCGGTGGCGCTGTCGTTCGAGCCGGTGCACCTGACGGCGCACAGTGTGACCGGGCTGCTGTGGGTGGCGATCGGGTCGCAGTTCCTCGGCCTGGTCGTCTGGTACCGGGGCATGGCGGCGATCGGCATCCCGAAGGCCAGCCAGTTGCAGCTGGCCCAGCCGCTGCTCACACTGGTGTGGTCGGTACTTCTCCTGGGCGAGCACCTGCCGGTGGCCGCTCCGCTGACGGCCGCGGCGGTACTGGTGTGCATCGCGGTCACCCAGCGGGCCAGGGGTTAGACCCGGTCACAGACCTTTAGATCCTGCCCTCGGGCGGCACACGGGTGAGGAGGCCTCACGGATGCACGCAACCAAGGGCGACCAGCTGGTCCAGCACGGCCGGGTGGTCGGTGAGCACGACAAGGTCGCGGAGATCGTCGAAGTCATGGGCGCCAAGGGCACTCCCCCGTATCGGGTCCGGTTCGAGGACGGGCACGAGGCCGTGTGCTCGCCCGGCCCCGACTCGGAGATCCGGCACAGGGAGACCCAGCTGTAGCCCGGCCGCACACCGGGGCCTAGCGGCTCAGCGCGGGGCGGTGGCCGGCTGCGCGTAGTGGTCGGCGGCCACCCGCGCCATCGCGCCCCCGCGGTCCTCGGCGACGTCCTTCGCGGAGAAGTAGACGTGCCCGCGGACCTCGGGGTAGCGCGCGGCCAGCGTGAGGTGGCGGGACAGCTCGGCCGGGTCCTGCCAGGCGGCGGGCTGCGCCGGGTCCCCGGACTTGTACAGCGCCTCGCCCACGTACAGCTGGGTGCGGCTGCCCTTGGCCACCTCGGCCCACCAGGGCAGCAGCTTCGCGTAGTCGGCGCCGTCCAGGCCGATGTTCCAGTACAGCTGCGGCACGACGTAGTCGATCCAGCCCTCGCGCACCCACTTGCGGGTGTCCGCGTACAGGTCGTCGTACGTCTGCACGCCCGCCCGGGTGTCGGAGCCGCGCTCGTCGGTGGCGGCGTTGCGCCACACGCCGAAGGGGCTGACGCCGAAGCGGGCGGCCGGCCTGACCTCCTTGACGCGCTGTGCGGTCTCGCGCACCAGCCGGTCGATGTTGTCCCGGCGCCAGTCGGCCTTCGTGGCGAAGCCGGTGCCGAACGTGCCGAAGGTCCCGCCGTCGTCGAAGCTCTGGCCCGCCACCGGATAGGGGTAGAAGTAGTCGTCGAAGTGGACCCCGTCCACCGCGTACTTCGCCACCGCGTCCATGATCGCGTCCTGCACGAAGGCCCGGACCTCGGGCAGCCCCGGGTTGTAGTAGAGCTGCCCGCCGTACGGCACCACCCATCCGGGGTTCTTGCGCGCCGGGTGGGAGGAGACCAGGTGGGCCGGGTCGTCGTGGGTGGCGACGCGGTACGGGTTGAACCAGGCGTGCAGCTGAAGGCCGCGGGCGTGGGCCTCCGTCACGGCCGTGCCCAGCGGGTCCCAGCCCGGGTCGCGGCCCTGGCTGCCGGACAGGTACTGCGACCACGGCTCGTGCGCCGAGGGCCACAGCGCGTCGGCCGTCGGGCGCACCTGGAGGATCACCGTGTTGAGGCCGTGCCGGACCGCGTTGTCGAGGTGCTCGACCAGCTCCGCGCGCTGCTCGGCGGCGCGCAGCCCCGCGCGGGTGGGCCAGTCGCGGTTGGCCACGGTGGCCAGCCACATCCCGCGCATCCCGGCGGCGGCCCTGCGCGAGGCCGCCGGCGCGGCGGGGCCCTGGCCGGTGGACGCCGCGGACGCCCCCGATGCCCCGGATACCGCCGTGAACGCCGACAACGCCGCCACCGTGAAGGCACGGCGCGAGACACCGCCCATGGGAAGACCTCCTGAACGCTGTGGATCCGTACGGTCACGGATCGTGTACGGGGCCTCAGCATGCCCGACCCGGGAGACGGATCCGTGACCATTCGGGGGTAACGTGCTCGATCGGAGCAGGCGACGGGGACCCCGGCATGCCTGCTGCCAGCCGTGGAGTCAGCGAAAGGGACGATGTGACCGGCATCTCGGGAGATATCGCACGCGTCGGCGTGGTGGGCTGCGGTCAGATGGGGGCGGGCATCGCCGAGGTGTGCGCCCGCTCGGGTCTGGAGGTGATGGTCGCCGAGACCACCGGCGAGGCCCTGGAGATCGGCCGCACCCGGCTGTACAACTCGCTGACCAAGGCGGCCGAGCGCGGCAAGATCACCGAGGAGGAGCGGGACGCCACGCAGGCGCGCCTCAGCTTCACCACCGACCTCGGCGAGTTCGCCGACCGTGATCTGGTGATCGAGGCGGTCGTCGAGAACGAGCAGGTCAAGACCGAGATCTTCCAGGTGCTCGACCAGGTCGTGACCCGGCCGGACGCGATCCTGGCCTCCAACACCTCCTCGATCCCGCTGGTGAAGCTGGCGGTCGCCACCTCGCGGCCCGACCACGTCATCGGCATCCACTTCTTCAACCCGGCCCCGGTGCAGCAGCTGGTCGAGCTGATCCCGGCGCTCACCACCTCCGAGGGCACGCTCAGCCGGGCCCAGCTGTTCACCGAGAAGGTGCTGGGCAAGCACGCGATCCGTGCCCAGGACCGCTCCGGTTTCGTGGTCAACGCGCTGCTGATCCCCTACCTGCTCTCCGCGATCCGGATGTTCGAGTCCGGCATCGCCAGCCGCGAGGACATCGACAACGGCATGGAGATGGGCTGCGCCCACCCGATGGGCCCGCTGAAGCTGGCCGACCTGATCGGCCTGGACACGGTCGCCTCGGTGGCGTACTCGATGTACGAGGAGTACAAGGAGCCGCTGTACGCCGCTCCCCCGCTGCTCCAGCGCATGGTCGACGCGGGCCGCCTCGGCCGCAAGACAAGCTCGGGCTTCTACGCCTACGGCTGATCGCGCCCGAGCCTGAGGTGGTGCAGCAGGAGCAACGCGGCCGCCATGTTGGCGGCCGGGACCTCCCCGCGGGCGACGAGGTCGGGTACGAGCTTGAGGGGCACCCATTCCCGGCGGTCCGACTCGAAGTCGTCCACGGGGTGTCCGACGTACGTGCCCTCGTCGCTGAAGTAGATGTGGTGCCGGGCGTCGGTGAGGCCGTTGGAGGGCTCCACGCTCATCAGGTGGTGCAGCGGTCCCGGCCGCCAGCCGGTCTCCTCCTCCAGTTCCCTGGCCGCCGCCGCCGCGATGTCCTCGCCGTCCTCGACGACGCCGGCCGCGAGTTCCCAGCCCCAGCTGTCGGTGATGAAACGGTGCCGCCACAGCAGGAGGACCTCGCCCGCCTCGTTCACGACCGTGGCCACGGCCACGGGACGCATGCGTATCAGGAAGTGGTCGAGGTGCCGCCCGTCCGGTAGCGCGACATCGGCCAGATTGACGCTGAACCAGCGATTTGAGTACACATTCTGTTCGCTCTGTTTCGTCCACTGCACGGTTCTGCCACCTTTCTTTGAGTAGGTGGCAATATCGCAGCAGCAGCGTTCCGGCAGCAGGCGTACGACGGCCGCTCACGGCGCAGGGGTGGGCGCGGGGTCCGTGCGGACGGGCCGCCTACAGCGGTACGCGCAGGGCCCCGTCGATGAGTTCGGCCGCCTCGGCCGTGCCCGCGCAACCGCTGCTCACCAGGTGCTCGCGCACCGCGCGCAGTCGGTCGCGCAGCCGCTGGGACTCCATTCCCCGGGCCTGCTCGGCCATCCGCACGGCCGTCGCCACCGCCTTGTCGGCGTTGCCCTGGCGCAGCTCGATCGTGCTGAGCATGGCGAGCCGGTGCACGCGTCCCCGGTCGTGCGCCGGGGTGTCGACGGCGGCCGCCGCGTGCTCCCCGGCCGCCGCGAGTTCACCGAGGCTCAGCAGCGCCTCCGCCACCTGGACGTTGACCAGTCCGGGCTGGACGTAGCCGGTCTCGTCGGGCTCGTACCCGCGCCGGATGCGCTCGGCGGCCTGCTCGGCCCGGCGGATGCAGGCCAGCGCGCCGCTGCCGTCACCCAGGTGCGCGTACGCCTTCGCCTGCATCGCGTACAGGTCGGAGGCGAGCGCCGGGGTGATGTGCCGTCCGGCGGCCCGCAGCGCGGCCTCGGCGAAGGCGACGGCCTGCCGGTACTCCCGCATGAACAGCGCCTGGTTGACCAGCAGCGCGATGACGTAGGCACCGAGCCCCCGGTCGCCGCTGGCCTTGGCGAGCCGCAGCGCCTGGTGGAAGTAGCGCTGCGCGAGGCCGTGCGCGTCGGAGTCGTACGCGCAGATCCCGGCCACCGCCACCAGGCCCCCGGTGGCCCGGTGCAGCTGGCGCCCGGTGGCGTCGGTGTAGCTGCCGCGCAGCAGCGGCGCGGCCTCGGAGTTGAGGAAGCCGACGATGCGGGCGCGGGTCGCGATGCCGCCGGCCTTGCGGTACATCTGCTCGTAGTGCGTGCGGGCGCAGCGCACCATCTCCAGGTCGGCCGCGGTGACCCGGTGCCGCCCGCCGCGGGAGACGTCGGTGTCCTCGGGCGGGTTCTCCCACTCCCACACCGGCATCACGGCGGGCGTGCCGGTGAGCGCGGGGGCGCCGAGGATGTGCGGGCGCTGCTGCTGGTCGGAGCGCCACAGGGCGGTCGCGCGCTCCACGAACCCGGACAGCGAGCCGGTGTTCGCGGCGGCGGGTTCGCCGGGCACGCCGAGGCCGATGTCGTCGAGGGTGACGGGGCGGTGCAGCCGGGACGCGAGGACCTCGCAGATCAGGTCGGGCACCTGGCCCCGCGGCCGCTGCCCCTTCAACCACCGTGCGACGGCGGTGTGTTCGTACCTCAGTGCGAGCCCGCGCGCTCGTCCCGCCTGGTTGACGTGCGCGGCCAGTCCCGCGTGCGAGATGCCGGCCTCGTCGAGAACCGCGTCGAGCAGGGTGTTGGGCTGCATGGGTGCCCCCCGGTGAATCGGTGCCGACAGCGTAGTGCGTCGGTCCTCACACGGGGTGTGAACGCAGTGCGCGCATCCGCAGCGTGTGCGCGCTGTCGCGGAGAGTTCCGGGCCGGTTGACTGAAGGGCCTCGAAAGAGGCCGGCCGGGCCGCCGGCTCCCCCTCGTACAGTGCGGCGGCCCGTATCCACGCCGTCCGCCCGGCTGCCTGCCCGACACTCCGTGGCGGGGCGGACGGCTCCGCCGGCCGGAGAGGCGGTCAAACGCCGTTCAGGTGATGCCCCAGGGGCGCGGGGAACCGCGCGACCAGCCACCGACTGCCCGCAGCCGCCGACCGGCAGAAACCCCACGCCCCTCGGGCGAACGAACCGCTAACTGCGCAGCACCGCTCCGACCCGCTCACCCGCGAGGGCCACCGCCGCATCCCGCGCAGCCGACGCCTCGTCGACCGTCAGCGTCCGGTCCCCCGCGCGAAAGCGCAACGCGTACGCCAGGGACTTGCGCCCCTCACCCAGTTGCTCCGCGTTGTCGTACACGTCGAACAGCCGGATGGACTCCAGCAGTTCACCCGCGCCCTCGCGCAGCGCCGCCTCGACGTCCGCCGCCGGGACGAACGCGTCGACCACCAGGGCGACGTCCTGCGTCGCGACCGGGAAGGTCGAGATGCCCGGCGCCTGCGGGGTGTCGTCGCCGATCCGTGCCACGGCGTCGAGGTCCAGCTCCATGGCGCAGGTGCGCGCGGGCAGACCCAGCGTCTTCAGGACCCGCGGGTGCAGCTCACCCGCGTGCCCGATCACGCGCTCCTCGCCGTCCACGGTGACCGTCAGCTCGGCGCAGCGGCCCGGGTGCCAGGGGCCGTACTGGCCCTTGCGGACGCCCAGTTCGGCGCCGGCCTCGCGGGCGACGGTGCGGGCGGCCTCGACCGCGTCGGCCCAGTCGGCCGGGCGGCCCTTGCCCCACCAGCCGGCCTGCTCGCGGGCGCCGGTCAGGACCACGGCGACGTGCCGGGGCTGGTCGGGCAGCGCGGCGTCCAGCGCGGCGAGGTCGTCCTCGCTGGGGCGCCGGTCGACGGGCAGGTCGGCGGCGATCCGCTGTTCGTCGCGCGGGTGGAAGACCAGGCCGGTCTCGAAGAGCGCCAGGTCGTGCGCGCCACGGCCGTCGTTGCGGCGCAGCGCGCCCAGCAGGCCGGGCAGCAGCGAGGTCCGCAGCGCGGGCTCCTCGTCGCTGAGCGGGTTGACCAGCTTGACGACGCGGCGGGCCGGGTCGTCGGCGTCGAGACCGAGCTGGTCGAAGACCTGCTCGCCGACGAACGGGTAGTTCAGCGCCTCGACGTACCCGGCACCGGCCAGGGCCCGCCCGACGCGGCGGTGCAGCCGCTGCCGGGAGGTGAGGCCGCGGCCCGCCGGGGGCCTGGGCAGAGTGGAGGGCAGGTTCTCGTAGCCCTCCAGACGGATGACCTCTTCGGCCAGGTCGTTCGGGTCGGTGAGGTCGGGCCGCCAGGACGGCACGGTGACGAGCAGCTCGTCCTGGCCGTAGACGTCGCAGCCCACCTCCTGGAGGCGGCGTACGACGGTCTCGCGGCCGTACTCCACACCCGCGACCTTGTCCGGGTGGTCGGCCGGGACGCTGATGGTGTGCGGTGCGGACGGAGCGCTGATCTCCGTGACCCCGGACTCGGCGGTGCCGCCCGCGAGCAGCACCAGCAGGTCGACGGTGCGCTGCGCGGCAGCGGCCGCGGCCTGCGGGTCCACGCCGCGCTCGAAGCGGCGGGACGCCTCCGAGGACAGCTTGTGGCGGCGGGCGGTGCGCGCGATGGACACCTGGTCGAAGTGGGCGGCCTCGATGACCACGTCACTCGTCGCGTTCCCACCGTTTTCGGCGGCGTCGGTGTCAGCGATCTCCGTGTTGGCGCCGCCCATGACACCGGCGAGGCCGATGGGGCCGCGGTCGTCGGTGATGACCAGGTCCTCGGCGTGCAGCTTCCGCTCGGTGCCGTCGAGGGTGACGATCTTCTCGCCCTCCTGGGCCCGGCGCACGCCGATGGTGCCCTGGACCCGTGAGCGGTCGTAGGCGTGCAGAGGCTGGCCCAGCTCCATCATCACGTAGTTGGTGACGTCGACGGCGAGCGAGATCGGACGCATGCCGACCTTCTGGAGCCGCCGCTGGAGCCAGATCGGGGAGCGGGCCTCGGCGCTGAGGCCGGTCACGGTGCGGGCGGTGAAGCGGTCGCAGCCGGTGGGGTCGGCGATCTTCACCGGGTAGCCGTAGGCGTTCGGACCGGGCACGTCGAGCAGGGCCGGGTCGCGCAGCGGCAGGCCGTAGGCGATGGCGGCCTCGCGGGCGACGCCGCGGATGGACAGGCAGTCGCCGCGGTTGGCGGTGACGGCGATGTCCAGCACCTCGTCGACCAGTTCCAGCAGCTCGATGGCGTCCTTGCCGACCTCGGTCTCCGGCGGCAGCACGATGATGCCGTGCGTGCCGTCGTCGCCCATGCCCAGCTCGTCGCTGGAGCAGATCATGCCGTGGGACGTCTTGCCGTAGGTCTTGCGGGCGGAGATCGAGAAGCCGCCGGGCAGGGTGGCACCGGGCAGGACCACGACGACCTTGTCGCCCACGGCGAAGTTCCGGGCGCCGCAGACGATCTCCTGCGGCTCACCGGTGCCGTTGGCCTGCCCCACATCGACGGTGCAGAAGCGGATCGGCTTCTTGAAGCCCTCCAGCTCCTCGATGGTCAGCACCTGGCCGACGACGAGGGGGCCCTTGAGGTCGGCGCCCAGGTGCTCGACGGTCTCGACCTCCAGGCCGGCCGAAATCAGCTTGGCCTGCACGTCGCGGCCGGTCTCGGTGGCCGGCAGGTCGACGTACTCCCGCAGCCAGGAAAGCGGGACCCGCATCAGATCTCCATCCCGAACGGCCGGGTGAACCGGACGTCACCCTCGACCATGTCTCGCATGTCCTCGACGTTGTGGCGGAACATCAGCATCCGCTCGATGCCGAACCCGAAGGCGAAGCCGCTGTACTTCTCCGGGTCGACGCCGCAGGCGGTGAGCACCCGCGGGTTGACCATGCCGCAGCCGCCCAGCTCGATCCAGCCCTCGCTGGAGCAGGTGCGGCAGGGCCGGTCGGGGTTGCCGACGGACGCGCCCTTGCAGACGTAGCAGAGCATGTCCATCTCGGCGGACGGCTCGGTGAAGGGGAAGAAGTTCGGCCGCAGCCGGGTCTTCATCTCCGCGCCGAACAGCGACTGGACCATGTGGTCCAGGGTGCCCTTGAGGTCCGCCATGGTCAGGCCCTCGTCGACGGCGAGCAGCTCGACCTGGTGGAAGACGGGGGTGTGCGTGGCGTCCAGCTCGTCGGTGCGGTACACCCGGCCGGGGCAGATCACGTAGACCGGCAGCTCGCGCTCCAGCGCGGAGCGGATCTGCACGGGCGAGGTGTGGGTGCGCAGCACGACGCCGGACTCGGAGCCGCCGTCGGGGCCTTGGACGAAGAAGGTGTCGGCCTCGCCGCGGGCGGGGTGGTCCGGGCCGATGTTGAGGGCGTCGAAGTTGAACCACTCGGCCTCGGCCTCGGGGCCCTCGGCGACCTCGTAGCCCATGGCGACGAAGATGTCCTCGATGCGCTCGGAGAGCGTGGTGAGCGGGTGGCGGGCGCCGGCCGGGACCCGGTCGTAGGGCAGCGTGACGTCCACGGCCTCCTCGACCAGGACCCGCGCGTCACGCTCGGCCTCCAGCTCCTCCTGGCGGGCGGCCAGCGCCTTGTTCACGGCACCGCGGGCCATGCCGACGCGCTTGCCGGCCTCGGCCTTGGCCTGCGGGGGCAGGGCGCCGATCTCGCGGTTGGCCAGCGCCAACGGGGAGGTGCCGCCGGTGTGGGCGACCTTGGCCTCCTGGAGCGCGTCGAGGGAGTCCGCGGCGGCGAAGGCGGCGAGCGCCTCGTCCCGCATGCGCTCGATCTCTTCCGGTTTCAACGCCTCGACCTCGACTGGGTCGTACGACTTATTCGGTGCCGACATCTCTTCCCGTGCTTCCGATTGGCTGGCTGGGACGCCCCGTCTACGGTCCTCAGGCGGCGCGGAGACGCTTCGTCGACGCTTCGTCTGCGGATCTGGACGCAAAGGTGCCAAAGACCGAGTCTAACGGGGCTGTGGAACGCGGATTACGCCCGTGGGGTCCGTCGGCCGTCTCAGGTGCTTGTCAGCTGAGGTACGCCGGTGCCGCCACGGGCAACGTAAATCGGAACTCGGCGCCGCCGCCGGGGGCGCGGCCGACCGTGATGGTGCCGCCGTGGGCCTCGACGATGCCCTTGACGATGTACAGCCCGAGGCCGGTGCCACCGCGCTTGCTGCCCCGCCAGAAGCGGGTGAAGACACGGTTCATGGATTCCTCCGGGATGCCCGCCCCCTCGTCGCTCACCGTGACCGACGTGCCGGTGTCCTCCCCCTCGCGGGGCGACGCCGTGGGCGTGACGTCAATGGTGACGGTTCCCTCGCCGTGCCGCACGGCATTTTCCAGCAGGTTGCTCAGCACCTGGTCGACCTTGTCGGGGTCGGCCCACAGGTCCGGCAGCGGCTGCGCGAGGCGGAGCAGGAACCGGTCGGCCGACTGGCCGGCGGCGACGTACGCCTGGATGTGCCGGCCGACGGCGGCGCCGATGTCGACGGGCTGGCGGCGCACCTCCAGGCGGCCGGAGTCGATCCGGGAGATGTCGAGCAGCTCGGCGATGAGCCGGGTGACGCGGTCGGCGTCGGCGTCGACGGTCTCCAGCATCAGCCGCTTCTGGTCGTCGGTGAACCTCTCCCACTTGGCCAGCAGGGTGGCCGTGAAGCCCTTGACGGAGGTGAGGGGGGAGCGCAGTTCGTGGGCGACGGTGGCGATCAGCTCGGCGTGGCTGCGCTCGGTGCGGCGGCGGGCCTCGGTGTCGCGCAGGGTGACGACGACGCGGTGGACGGGACCGAGGCGTTCGGTGCGCACGTAGCGGGCGGTGACCAGGACTTCCCGGCCGCCGGGGAGCAGCAGGTTGCGCTCGGGCTGGCCGACCCGGATGGCGAGGCCGTCGTAGGGGTCGGTGAGCTGCCACCAGCGGCGGCCCTCCAGGTCCTCCAGCGGCAGGGCGCTGTCCAGAGGCCGGCCGAGGGCTTCGGCGGCGGGGGTGGCCGTGATGCGGACGGCGGCCGCGTTGAAACAGACCACCCGGCCGTGCTCGTCCGCGACGACCAGGCCGTCGGGCAGCTGGTCCGGGTCGATGCCGAGGTCGGCGAGATCGCCGGGCGTGCGGGGCGCGGGCGGACGTGGCACCTGGCGTGCTCCCCGTGCGCTGCTCGTGCCGACGCTCATCCCCGTACCCCACCTCTCAACCGCGCAGGGGCCTTGAGCTGGTCACCCTACTAGCTCTCGGTGACGGAGCGGCACCCTCCGGCGGCACGCTGTGCACGCGCCGACGCGTAGAGACATACGGCGGCGGCGGTCGCGAGGTTCAGACTCTCCGCCTTCCCGTGGATCGGAACGCGCAGGACGGCGTCGGTGAGGGCGCGGGTCTCCTCCGGGAGCCCCCAGGCCTCGTTGCCGAACACCCAGGCGGTGGGTCCGCCCATGGTGCCGGCGTCCAGCTCGGCGTCGAGGTCGTGCTCCCCCGCCCCGTCGGCGGCGAGGACCCGGACCCCGGCGTCCCTGAGCCCGGCGACGGCGCGCTCGACGGGCACCCCGACGGCGACCGGCAGGTGGAACAGGGAGCCGACGGAGGCGCGTACGGCCTTGGGGTTGTACAGGTCGACGGAGGCGTCGGTGAGCACGACCGCCTCGGCCCCGGCGGCATCGGCGCAGCGCAGCACGGTGCCGGCGTTGCCGGGGTCCCGGACGTGGGCGAGCACGGCGACGAGCTTGGGGCGGGCGGCGAGGATCTCCTCGAACGGCGTGTCCAGGAACCGGCAGACCCCGACCAGCCCCTGCGGGGTGACGGTGGTGGAGATGTCCTCGATCACCGCGTCGGCGGCGAGGTGCACCCGGGCACCGACGTCACGGGCGGCCCCGACGATGTCGGCGTACCGCTCCGCGGCCTCGACGGTGGCGAACAGCTCGACCAGCGTCTCCCCGTACCCGGCGGCCTCCCGCACGGCCTGCGGCCCCTCGGCGAGGAACAGCCGCTCCTTCCCCCGAAAGTTCCGCTTCCCCAGCCGCCGCGCGGCGACGACACGGGGAGACCGGGGGGAGATCAGCTCGGGGGCGGCGGGGCGCACGTTTCTCACCTTCACAACTAAATCAACGCGGGCTGAAGCGCCCCTTCAGGGGCGCGGGGAACTGCGCGACAAGCCACAACGGACCCGCAGCCGAAAGCGAACGGGCGGGCGGCAACCGAAGGGACCCGCAGGCTCCAGGCCTGCGGGTCCCTTCGACAACCGGCTAAAGCCAGCGCAGCGTCACGCCGCCTTCGGCGCGTTCACATCGCTCGGCAGCGCCTTCTGCGCGACCTCGACGAGCGCGGCGAACGCGTTCGGGTCGTTGACGGCCAGCTCGGCGAGGATCTTGCGGTCGACCTCGACGTTGGCGGCCTTCAGGCCCTGGATGAAGCGGTTGTACGTGATGCCGTTGGCGCGGGCAGCGGCGTTGATGCGCTGGATCCACAGCTGGCGGAAGTCACCCTTGCGCTTCTTGCGGTCGTTGTAGTTGTAGACCAGCGAGTGGGTGACCTGCTCCTTGGCCTTGCGGTACAGGCGCGAACGCTGACCGCGGTAGCCGGAGGCCTGCTCGAGGATCGCCCGGCGCTTCTTGTGGGCGTTGACTGCCCGCTTGACGCGTGCCACTTGTTAACTCCTTGTAGCGGGGCCGCGGTGATCCTCACGCGGCCCGGTATCGATTGGGTCCCGGTCCTGCCGTACGGCGCTCAGTGGCGCCCGTACGTCACTTGCCGAGAAGCTTCTTGATCTTCGCGGCGTCGCCCGGGGCCATCTCGGCGTTGCCGGTGAGGCGACGCGTCACGCGGGACGACTTGTGCTCGAGCAGGTGGCGCTTGCCGGCGCGCTCACGGAGCACCTTGCCGGAGCCGGTGATCTTGAAGCGCTTGCTGGCACCGCTGTGCGACTTGTTCTTCGGCATAGCGCCGTTCTCTCCTCGTCGGTGGCGCTCCGGTGCCCGGTCGTGAAACCGGGCACGGTGGGAGCGTCGCTCTTGTATCGGTCTGTGTCCTGGGGACTGGCGGTCCCCCGGGGTCACGCTTCGGCGGGTGCCTCGGCCGGGGCCTCGGCGTCCTCGATGTCGTCGGCCTCCGCGGCGTTCTGCGACTTGCCGGGGTTGGCCTTCGCGTCCGCCTTGCGGGCTTCCTGCGCCTGGCGGGCCTCGGCCATCGCCTCGGTCTTCTTCTTGTGCGGACCGAGGACCATGATCATGTTTCGGCCGTCCTGCTTGGGATTCGACTCGATGAAGCCGAGGTCCTGGACGTCCTCCGCGAGCCGCTGCAGCAGTCGGTAGCCGAGCTCCGGCCGGGACTGCTCACGACCGCGGAACATGATCGTGATCTTGACCTTGTCGCCCTGCTTGAGGAACCGGACGACGTGACCCTTCTTGGTGTCATAGTCGTGCGGGTCGATCTTCGGCCGGAGCTTCATCTCCTTGATGACCGTGTGCGCCTGGTTCTTGCGCGCTTCACGGGCCTTCATGGCCGACTCGTACTTGAACTTCCCGTAGTCCATGAGCTTGCACACGGGCGGACGGGCGTTCGCCGCGACCTCGACGAGGTCGAGGTCGTACTCCTGCGCAAGCTCCAGGGCCTTGGCAAGCGGGACAATCCCGACCTGCTCGCCGCTGGGACCGACAAGTCGCACCTCGGGAACGCGAATCCGGTCGTTGATGCGGGGCTCGGCGCTGATGGATCCTCCTCGGTAGCACCACGCGACGGTCTGGCGGACAGCCGCGTAACGTCTGTGTTCGATAGACCTAACCGCGCCGGCACACAAAAAATGCCCCGGACGATCACAGGCGGGGCTCCTCGAACTGCTACCGGAGCACCGCCGCGATGGCCGCGGGGCGCGATTTCGGGCTGGTCACCGCCGTGGGACGGGACCGCCTGACCGGTGACCCGCCGTCCGCAGGACGGCCAGGTGGGAGTTCGGAGCCTCCACTTGTGGGCCGGATCCGCTGCCGTGGGCGTGCGTGTCCGACCGGTCGTTACACAAGGTTAGCAGCTCGGCGGGGGAAGGGCTAACCGAGTCCGAGTGGGGCCCGCTCCCCCACTGCGCCTATCGTGTGCGGCATGAGTGAGACCCCTGCTGAATCCTCGGCGAATCCCGATTTCGACGCCATGACCCGCGACATCGCCGAGGTCCCCGCGGTCGAGGTGATCGTGACGGTCGCCGTCAACCTGATGAGCGCCGCCGCCGTGAAGCTGGGCCTGACGGAGGAGGGCGAGGACCACAAGGACCTGGACGAGGCCCGCAAGCTGGTGCACGCGCTGGCCGGTCTGCTGGACGCGACGGCGACCGAGATCAGCTCGTTCCACGCGGCGCCGCTGCGCGACGGTCTGAAGTCGCTCCAGCTGGCCTTCCGCGAGGCCTCGCTGGTCCCGGACGAGCCGGGCCAGGGTCCGGGCGAGAAGTACACGGGCGCGGTCTACGGCTGACCGCCGCCCGCTGACCCGGAGCAGCTATCCCCGCACGTACAAGGGCTCGCCAGGCGGCGCCGCCCCGGCCGGCAGCAGTGCCAGGTCGAGGCCGCGCACCAGGCGGGCCCTCAGCGTGTCGTCGGCGGCCAGCCGCTCGGCGACGGCGCGGGCGGCCTTCGCCGCGTCGGCGGCCGGGTCCAGGACCAGGGCCAGCGTGCCGTCGGCCCGTCCCGGTCCGAGGTGGGCGCGGAGCACGGCGGGCTCGTCGGCCAGGGCGGCGCGCACGGCCCCGGCCACCGCCGGGTCCGCGAGCGGGTCGGTCGTCGTACGCCCCTCGGCCAGTGCCAGCAGCACCGGTCCGGTCAGCTCGAACGGCACCGGTCCGGCCAGGTCCAGTACGACGGTGTCCGCCTTCTCGTGCGCGGCGGCCTGCAGCGCCTGGTGCACGGGTACGGCGACGGGGCGGGCCGCGGGGTCCCAGCGGGCGAGCGACTCGGTGGACGTGAAGGCGGGCAGCGCGGTGCGGCCGCCTGCCTTCAGGGTCGGTACGGCCATGTCGCTGGTCTTCTCGCGGCGCAGCCCGTTCTCGTCCTCCTCCACCTCACCGAGCACGGCGACGACGGGTACGAGCAGCCGGGCGCCCTTGAGCGCTTCCAGGACCGGACCCACGGCGGCGCGGTCCTCGGCCCAGGCGGCGAGCGCCGCGCTCAGCCGGGGGTCGGCGGAGCCGTCGTCGTCGGAGAAGGCGGAGTCGGGGATGTTCTTGTTCGCCACGGTCCCGACCCTATCGGGGGGCTCGTACGACGCTCCTCACCGGTCTCCCGGGGTCCGCTGACCCGGAGGCCACCGGGGCGGTGTACCGGCAGGGTCACGCACGCCCGGACGTGGGCGGCGCCGTATCGTCGTCGGCCTCGGCACCCTCGGGCGGGGAGGCAGCGGTGGAGACGGTCGAGCCGGTGGTGGACGGCGACGCGCGACTGGCCGCGGCCATGGCGTCGGTGACGGTGCCGGACGGCGCCGAGGTGTCGGTGGCGGTCCTCGACCCGGACTCGGGCGAGGGCGCCTCGCACGGCACGGGCGCCTTCGACACGGCGAGCATCGTCAAGGTGGACATCCTGGCGGCGCTGCTGCTGAGGGCGCAGGACGCGGGGCGTTCACTCACCGCGTCGGAGAAGGCGTACGCCACCGCGATGATCGAGGACAGTGACAACGACTCGGCGTCGGCGCTGTGGCGGGCGATCGGGGCGGCCGACGGGCTCGACGCCGCGAACGAACGCTTCGGGCTGACCGGCACCGCGGGCGGCGACGGCCCGCTGTGGGGCCTGACCCGGACCACGGCCGCAGATCAGGTCACGCTGCTGCGGCAGGTGTTCGTGGCGGACGGCTCGGCGCTGAGCGAGGCCTCGCGGACGTATGTGCGCGGGCTGATGGAGCGGATCGCGGACGGTCAGCGGTGGGGCGTGTCGGCGGCGGCCGACGCGGCCGGTGGCACCGCCGGTTCGGCGTGGGCGCTGAAGAACGGCTGGCTGCGGCGCGGCACCACCGGGCTGTGGGTCGCCAACAGCATCGGGCGGGTGGTGAGCGGCGGCCACGGCTACCTGGTGGCGGTGGTGTCGCGGGGCAGCGGGACGCAGGCGGAGGGAATCGCGCTGACCGAGGCGGCGGCACGGGCGGCGGTGTCCGTGTTCACAGACACCGCCTAGGGGCTGGTCCGCCCCCGGGGTGCGCTCCGGGTGGTCAGAAGTCCTCGTGGCGTTCGCGGCGGCCGCGCCACAGCACCACGGCCGCGACCACCAGGACGCCGCCCGCACTGCCGGCCAGCGGGCCGGCCCAGGCCGAGGTGTCGTCGTCGGAGGCGGGGGCGTCCGGTCCCGGGCCGAAGTACTCCTCGCCGTACGCCGCCGACTTGAGCCCCGCCGGCTTGAGCCGTCCCGCCGCCTCGATGGCGGCGGCCGGGTCGACGAAGCCGAAGCCGCGGGAGTCGTCGCGGCCCTCGGCCGGGGCGTTGCGGGCGGTGTCCTCCAGGACGGACTTGACCTGGGCCGGGGTGAGGTCCGGGTGGGCCGCCTTCACCAGGGCGGCGGCCCCGGAGACGAAGGCGGAGGCGGCGCTGGTGCCCCAGCCCTCGTAGTAGCGGTGGTCGGGGTCGGCGATGATCACGTCGACGCCGGGGGCGCTGACCGTGGCGTACCAGCGGCGGGTGGAGAAGGCGGCGCGGGTGCCGTAGCGGTCGACGGCGGTCGCGGCGATCACGCCCGGGTAGGCGGCCGGGTAGGAGATGTGGTCGCCCTTCTCGCCGCCGTTCCCGGCCGAGGCGACGACGATCACGCCCTGTTTCAGGGCGTACTGGATGGCCTCGTCCTCGGCGGGCTCCGGGTGGGCGGAGGCGGAGTCGTCGCCCAGGGAGAGGTTGATGATGTCGGCGCCGTGGTCGGCGGCCCAGCGGATGCCCTCGGCCAGGGCGTTGCCGCGGGTCTTGCGGGCCTTGGCGCGGGAGGGGTCGCCGTCCTCCAGGATCACGCGCAGGGGCAGGATCCTGGCCTCCGGGGCGATGCCCATGACGCCCTCGGTGTTGCCGGTGCCGTGTCCGTGGCCGGCGATGATCCCGGCCATGGCGGTGCCGTGCCGGGCCCAGGAGCGGTCACCCTCGCTCGCGCCGAAGCCGACCAGGTCCTTGCCGGGGAGGACGTTGCCGGTCAGGTCGGGGTGGTCGGCCTCGACGCCGGTGTCCAGGACGGCGACGGTGACGCCCGCGCCCCTGGTGGTGCGCCACGCCTGCTCGGTGTGCATGGCGTCCAGGGCCCACTGCTGGGCGCGGATGCCGTCGGCGTGCGCGGCGGGGGCCGGGACCAGGACGAGGGCGGCGGCGAGGAAGAGGCCCAGGGCCCCTGTCCTGCGGCGGATGTCTGCGGGGGTCACGACGGGTGCTCCGTGGGCGCGCCGACGTTCTTGCGCAGGACGCGTTCGACGCGGTCGGCGAGGCCCTGCGCCTCGTGGCCGAGACCGGCCTGGGCGGGCGCCGAGGCGGCGCCGGACTCGATGGCCTCCTCGGCGGGTTCGGGCTCGTCGACGGTGCGGCCGTCGGCCCAGCCGGACACGGCGTAGACGACGACGGGGGCGTCGGTGAGGACGGAGACGGTCCAGGAGGCCCGCTGCGGTGCGCCGAAGCCCGCGGCGACCGTGTCCTTCGCGGCGTACGGCAGGGGCAAGAGGTCGTCCCGGCGGCCGAGGCGCTCCTTCTCGAACCGGTCCGCCAGCGCGGTCATGGCGGCGGCGTCGGCCTTGGTGAAGAGCAGGCCGACGGTGGTGACGTAGCTCTGGGTGGCGTCGGTGTAGGTGGCGCGCAACAGGCGCGAGCAGCCGACCGGGTCGAGCACCTTGGCGAGGAGCCGGTCGAAGGCGCCGGCGCAGTCGCCGTCCGGGGCGACGGCGACCCGTGTCCAGGTGCGGTCGGCTCCGCCGGGGCCCGCGCCCTTGCCCTGGACGGTGGGCGGGAACAGCTGGTCGACGGGCACGCTGTGCCACAGGTCCCCGGCCTCGGTGTACGCGCTGCGCGCGCCGTCGTCCCCGGTGTCCCCGGCGAGCCAGCTGCCGGTGACGGCTCCGGTGAGGAGCCCCACGCCGAGGACGAGGCAGACGGCGGCGGCGACGGCCTGCGGTCGGGGACGCCCGCCGAGCGGACGCGGCCGGGCCTGTGCGTCGTACCCCTCGGGCTCGCCGAACGAGACCCTGGGTCGCGTGTCGATCGGGCTGCTCCAGGAGAAGGCGGGGTCGGGTGCGGCGGGGACGGCGGGGCGGTCCGCCGGGCCGGAGGACGGGGTGGGTTCCGGGCGAGCCACGGGTTCCCGTTTCGGCTCCGGTTCCGTTTCCGCCGGGACCGGGCGCAGGCGCGCGGTCGTCTCGGCCGGGGTCTCCCCGGGAGCGCCGGGCCGGCGGGGCGGCGTCCGCGGTGCGCCACCGGCGGGCGGGGCGTCACGGCCGGCGGTCGGCGCGGTGTCGGGGAAGCGGGCGGAGGCGCGGGGTGGCGGCGCGGCGTCGGCGGACCGGGGGTCGCCGAGCCGGAAGCGCGGGTAGCGGGTGCGGACACCGGAGTCCCCGGGGGTGGACGCATCGGTGTCCCGCCGCACCCCGGGCTGCACGTCCCCGCCGCGCTCCGCCGCGGGCGCCCGCGCCGGGCGGGGCGGAACGCCGGGACGGGGCGGAGCGCCCGGGGGCGGCGGCGTCGGCGGACGGGACGCGCCCGCCTGACCCGCGGCCGCAACGAAACCCGGCGCGGCGTCGGGACGAGAAGCAGGCTGCGGACCGGGCGCGGGCTCCGGACGCGGCGGCGTCGCCGGGCGGGCCGGGGGCTCCATCCGGGGTGAGGTGGACCGGGGAGCGGCGTCGGGCCGCCCCGGCGCGGACGACGGACCGGGCACGGGCCCGGGGCGCGACGGTGTCGGCGCGGGCTCGGGGGTCGGGGGCGTCGTAGGGCGGGGTGGGGTCTCGGGGGGCGGCGGGAAGGAGGCGCGGCGCGCTTCCGTGCTCATGCACCCCCCGTTTCCCCGGGCCCGGCCCGTCTCTCCGACACGGGCCCAAGACGGTGGTCCCGACCGTGGTCGTCTCCTGCCCGGCCCGGCGCGGAACCCTTCCGTCCCGGGCACGCATACCCGCTCGGGAGGACCACCATCCCGGCGCGGCCGCCAGGGCCCTGCCGCCGGGGTGGGGCCCGCCGTGCGTGCGCGTCACTCTACGGCGTGACCCCGCCCGAAGGGGAACCAGTCCGCACGCCCGCGGCATTGGCCCGGATCGTCCCCCTACCCTGCGGTAATCCTGTCTGGCAGGCTGCGTCCATGACTGCGCGCGCCGCCGACCGGGCCCGTTACGACCGGGCCACCGCCCATCTGGACGCCCCTGTGGCGATCGTGGACCTGGAGGCCTTCGACGCCAACGCGGACGACCTGGTCCGCCGGGCCGGTGGGAAGCCGATCCGGGTCGCCAGCAAGTCCGTACGCTGTCGTGCGCTGCTGGAACGGGCCCTGGCCAGGGACGGTTTCGCGGGCGTCATGTCGTTCACGCTGGCCGAGTCCCTGTGGCTGGCGCGCTCCGGTTTCGAGGACGTGCTGCTCGCCTATCCGTCGGCGGACCGGGCCGGGTACGCCGAGCTGACCGCCGACCCCAAGCTCGCCTCCGCCGTGACGGTGATGGTCGACGACGTGGCGCAGCTGGACCTCGTCGACGCCGCGCGGGACGGCGACGGCGGCCGGGAAGTCGTGCGAGTGTGCCTGGAGTTGGACACCTCGCTGAAGTTGTTCGGGGGCCGGGTGCGGGTCGGGGCCCGGCGCTCGCCGCTGCACTCCCCCGCCGAGGTCGCCGACCTGGCCCGCGCGGTGGCCCGCCGGCCCGGGTTCGAGGTCGTCGGCATCATGGCGTACGAGGGGCATGTCGCCGGGGTCGGCGACGCGGTGGCGGGGCGTCCGGTCCGGTCGCGTGCCGTGCGGCTGATGCAGGCCGCCGCCCGCCGGGAACTGGCCGAGCGGCGGGCGGCCGTGGTGCGGGCGGTGCGGGCCGTGGTGCCCGGCCTGGAGTTCGTCAACGGCGGTGGCACGGGCAGCGTGCAGCACACCGCCGCCGAGGACGCGGTGACGGAGATCGCTGCCGGTTCCGGGCTGTACGTGCCGCGGTTGTTCGACAACTACACGTCGTTCAGCGGTCGTCCGGCGGCGCTGTTCGCCCAGCCCGTCGTACGGCGTCCGGGGGTCGGGGTCGTGACCGTGCTCGGCGGCGGGTATCCGGCCTCGGGCGCGCCCGGTCCCGACCGGCTGCCGGTGCCGTACCTGCCCGAGGGGCTGCGCTACGACCCCCAGGAGGGCCCGGGCGAGGTGCAGACGCCGCTGCTGGGCTCGCCCGCCGACGACCTGCTGATCGGCGACAAGGTGTGGTTCCGGCACGCGAAGGCCGGGGAGCTGTGCGAGCGGTTCGACGCGCTGCACCTGGTGGAGGGGGACGCGGTGACGGCGACGGTGCCGACGTACCGGGGCGAGGGGCGCACCTTCCTGTAGAGCGGACGCGCTGGGCCGGGGTCAGTCCGTCGGGCCGATGCCGCTGCCCACGCCGCCGCCGGTGTCCGCGTCGCCGATCGGCCGGATGCCCTTGGTGATCCGGTCCATGTCCGCCAGGGGCGGTCCGTCCTCGCCGGCGTCGAAGACGTAGCGGACGAGGATCGGGGACTCGGTGCCGACGGTGGACGGGAAGACCATCGACTGCACGTAACCGCCGGGCCCCTTCGCCGTCTTCACCCGCCAGCGCACGTAGTACCCGGCGCGTCCGGCGACCGCGACGGGACCGGACGCCACCTCCTCGTGGGACTCGATGCCGCCGAAGGGCTTGTTGCCGATCAGGTCGCGGTCGTAGGCGTCGTCGGCCGCCTCCTCGACGTCCTGCTGGGCGAGGACCTTCGGGGAGGACTCGGCGTTCGCCGTGACGGTGCGGGAGACGACGAGGCCGTGCCGGCACACGCTGCCGTCGGCGGGGCAGTCGTAGGTGCCGTCGGTGGTCATCATGACGTCGTCCTCGGCGACGTGCTTGGGCGGGACCCAGCCGTCCGGCAGCGGGAAGGTGATGCCGTTGAGCTGGTCCTCGACCAGGGCCGGGTCGTCGGCGGAGGGCTCGGAGGTGCTGGGTGAGGGGGACGGCGGATCGCTCACCGGCGCGGGGCCGGTGGCGGTCGCCGTGACCGGCGGGGTCTGCGTCCGCGGGCTGCCGCCGTCGTCCTCCCGCAGGACGAACACGCCGGTGACGATCGCCGCGACCAGCACGGCCGCGGCGGCGGTGAGGGCGACGGCCTTCCCGCGTCCGCCGGTGCCCGTCCCCGGCCCGGGGGCCGGGGCGCCCACCGCCGGCCCGTACCCGACGGGTTCGGGGGCGCGGCGGTGCTCCGTCCAGGCGGTGCCGTCCCACCACCGTTCCTGGTGCGGGGCCGACGGGTCGCGGTACCAGCCGGGCGGCGGCGTCATGCTCATCCCGGCACTGTAGGACGCCGCGCGCGGTGTTCTACAGCGGTGTGACGTACGCCCCGGAGATCCCGCCGTCCACCAGGAAGTCCGTGGCGTTGACGAAGGAGGAGTCGTCGCTGGCCAGGAAGGCGACGGCGGCGGCGATCTCCTCGGCCTCGGCGAACCGCCCCACCGGAATGTGCACGAGACGGCGTGCGGCCCGCTCCGGGTCCTTGGCGAACAGCTCCTGGAGGAGCGGGGTGTTGACCGGTCCCGGGCACAGCGCGTTGACGCGGATGCCCTCCCGCGCGAACTGCACGCCCAGTTCCCGGGACATGGCGAGGACGCCGCCCTTGGAGGCGGTGTACGAGATCTGCGAGGTGGCCGCGCCCATCCGGGCCACGAAGGACGCGGTGTTGATGATGGAGCCGCGGCCCTGGCGGCGCATGTAGGGGATGGCGGCCTTGCAGCACAGGTAGACGGAGGTGAGGTTGACCTCCTGGACGCGCTTCCACGCCTCCAGGCCGGTCTCCAGGATGGAGTCGTCGTCGGGCGGCGAGATGCCGGCGTTGTTGAACGCGACGTCGACGCTGCCGTAGGTGTCGTACGCCGCCGCGAACAGCGCCTCGACCTGCTCGGGGTCGGTGACGTCGGTCTTGACGAAGAGGCCGCCGGTCTCCTCGGCCGCGGCCTTGCCCCGGGTCTCGTCCACGTCGCCGCAGACGACGTGGGCGCCCTCGGCGGCCAGCCGGCGGACGGTGGCGAGGCCGATGCCGCTGCCCGCCCCGGTGACCACGGCGGTGCGGCCGACCAGACGGCGGCAGATGATGTCCCCGGTCGTGTGTGGCTCGGTCATGAGTGGCTAGGCCTCCGTGCTGATGAAGACGTTCTTGGTCTCGGTGAACGCGGCCAGCGCGTCCGGGCCCAGTTCGCGGCCGAGGCCGGACTGCTTGAACCCGCCGAACGGTGTCCAGTAGCGGACGCTGGCGTGGGAGTTGACGGACAGGTTCCCGGCGCGCACCGCGCCCGACACGCGCAGGGCGCGGCCGACGTCCCGGGTCCACAGCGAGCCGGACAGCCCGTAGTCGGTGGCATTGGCCAGGCGGATCGCGTCGGCCTCGTCCGCGAAGGGCAGGACGACGGCGACGGGTCCGAAGACCTCCTCGACGGCAACGCGCGCGTGCGGGTCGACGCCGGTGAGGACGGTGGGCGGGAACCAGAAACCGGGGCCGCCCTCGGGTGCCTTGCCGCGGATGCCGGCGGCGTCGGCGGGGACGTGGGAGCGGACGCGCTCCAGCTGGGCGCGGGAGATCAGCGGACCCATCCCGGTGCTCTCGTCGGCCGGGTCGCCGACGCGGACGGCCTCGATCGCGGGGGCGAGGAGTTCCAGGAAACGGTCGTACACGGACCGCTGGACGAGGATGCGGGTGCGGGCGCAGCAGTCCTGGCCGGCGTTGTCCAGGAAGGACATGGGCGTGGCGGCAGCGGCGGCCTCGATGTCCGCGTCGGCGAAGACGATGTTGGGGCTCTTGCCGCCGAGTTCGAGGGTGACGGGCTTGAGGAGTGCCGCGCCCTTGGCGGACACCTGTCGGCCGACGGCCGTGGAGCCGGTGAAGACGATCTTGGCGACGCCCGGGTGCTCGACGAGCGCGTCCCCGGCGACGGGCCCGTGCCCGGGCAGCACCTGGAACAGGCCCTCGGGAAGGCCCGCGTCCAGGGCGAGTGCGGCCAGGCGGAGGGCGGTGAGCGGGGTCGTCTCGGCGGGCTTGAGGAGGACCGCGTTGCCCGCCGCGAGCGCCGGTGCGGTGGCCCAGGCCGCGATCGGCATCGGGAAGTTCCAGGGGGCGATGACGCCGACGACGCCGAGCGGTTCGAGGAGCGTGACGTCCAGGCCGCCGGCCACCGGGATCTGGCGTCCGGTGAGCCGCTCCACTCCGCCGGCGGCGTAGTCGAGCAGGTCACGGACGTTGCCGGCCTCCCAGCGGGCGTTGCCGAGGAGGTGCCCCGCCTGGCGGACCTCCAGGCGGGCCAGCTCCTCCAGGTGCTCGTCGACGGTGGCGGCGAAGCGGCGCAGCAGCCGGGCCCGGTCGCCGGGGGCGAGGGCGGCCCAGGCGGTCTGGGCCCGTGCGGCGCGGGCGACGGCGGCGTCCACGTCGGCCGCGGAGGCGGCGGGGACGGTGGCGACGACCTCTTCGGTGGTGGGATTCAGTACCCGTAGCTCGTCGGGGAGTTTCTCGGACAACCGGTGCCTCACATGCGTTCGAAGGAGCGGCGCAGTTCCCAGTCCGTGACGGCGGCGTCGTACGCGTCCAGTTCGACGCGCGCCATGTTGCGGTAGTGGGCGACGACCTCGTCCCCGAAGGCGGCCTTGGCGAGGGTGCTGTTCTCCCACAGCTCGGCGGCCTCGCGCAGGGTGGTGGGGACGTGCTCGTAGTCGGCGGCGTAGGCGTTGCCGGGGCAGGGGTCGGGCAGCTCCAGCCCCTGCTCGATGCCGTGCAGTCCGGCGGCGACCAGGCCGGCCACCGCGAGGTACGGATTGACGTCGCCGCCGGGGAGCCGGTTCTCGAAGCGGAGCGAGCGGCCGTGGCCGACGACGCGCAGGGCGCAGGTGCGGTTGTCGTGGCCCCAGGCGACGGCGGTGGGGGCGAAGGAGCCGGGCTGGAAGCGCTTGTAGGAGTTGATGTGCGGGGCGTAGAGGAGGGAGAACTCGCGCAGCGCCACCAGTTGTCCGGCGAGGAAGTGCCGCATGACCTCGGACATGTCGGCCCCGTCGGCCATCGCGTTGCGGCCGTCGGCGTCGGCGAGCGAGAGGTGGATGTGGCAGGAGTTGCCCTCGCGCTCGTTGTACTTGGCCATGAAGGTGAGGGACATGCCCTCCTGGGCGGCGATCTCCTTGGCGCCGGTCTTGTAGACCGCGTGCTGGTCGCAGGTGACCAGGGCCTCGTCGTAGCGGAAGGCGATCTCGTGCTGGCCGGGGTTGCACTCGCCCTTGGCGGACTCGACGGTGAGGCCGGCGCCGGCCATCTCGTTGCGGATGCGGCGCAGCAGGGGTTCGACGCGGCCGGTGCCGAGCACCGAGTAGTCGACGTTGTACTGGTTGGCCGGGGTCAGGCCGCGGTAGCCCGCGTCCCAGGCGTGTTCGTAGGTGTCGCGGAAGACGATGAACTCCAGCTCGGTGCCGACCTGCGCGGTGTACCCGTGCCCGGCGAGCCGTTCCAGCTGGCGGCGCAGGATCTGGCGGGGCGCGGCGAGCACCGGGGAGCCGTCCTCCCAGGCGAGGTCGGCGACGACCATCGCGGTGCCCTCGTTCCAGGGCAGCCGGCGCAGGGTGGCCGGGTCGGCGTGCATGGCGAAGTCGCCGTAGCCGCGGTCCCAGGAGGACATGGCGTAGCCGTCGACGGTGTTCATGTCGGCGTCGACGGCGAGGAGGTAGTTGCAGCCCTCGGTGCCGTGTTCCAGGACTTCGTCGAGGAAGAACCGCGCGGCGAACCGCTTGCCCTGGAGGCGGCCCTGCATGTCGGGGAAGGCCAGGACGACGGTGTCGATGTCACCGGCGGCGACGAGGGCGTGCAGTTCCTCGACCCCGAGCGGGGGTGTGCGGTCTGCCACGGGGAGAGCCTCCTTCTGGCCGGGAGCCATAAGGTATTGCCGGGAACCTTTGGTTGGGAAGGGGGCGCGGCGGCGTGCGGGAGGAATCCGCCGGGGGTGCCGGGAGCGTGACGGACCGGCTGGCGCCGGTGCTGCGACCGGTGCGGGCCGGGAACGGCTTCGAGGAGGCGCTGGAGCAGATCCTCCAGGTCGTCCGGCTGGGCCTGGTGGCGGGGGGCGAGCGGCTGCCGGCCGAGCGGGAGCTGGCGGAGCGGCTGGGGATCAGCCGGGTGACGCTGCGCGAGGTGCTGCGGGTGCTCCAGGAGCAGGGGTTGGTCGAGGCGCGGCGGGGGCGCTACGGCGGGACGTTCGTGCTGCCCCGCACGGACGCGGGCGGCCAGGACGAGCTGCGGCGCCGGGTGGCGGGGGTGGACATCGAGGACGTGCTGCGTTTCCGGGAGGTGCTGGAGGTGGGCGCGGCCGGGCTGTGCGCGGCGCACGGGCTGTCGGACCCGGGGGCGGCGCGGCTGCGCGAGGCGCTGGCCGGTACGCGGGAGGCGCCGCTGGCGCAGTACCGGCGGCTGGACACGATGCTGCACCTCACCCTGGCGGAGCTGTGCGGTTCACCGGCGCTGGCGGCGCAGTACGCGGCGGTCCGCGCCACCCTCAACGACCTGCTGGACTGCATCCCGCTGCTGGTGCGCAACCTGGAGCACTCCCAGCGCCAGCACGCGGCGCTGGTGGAGGCGGTGCTCGACGGGGACGCGGACGGGGCGCGGGAGATCGCGCGGGAGCACTGCGCGGGGACGGCGGCGCTGCTGCGCGGGTTCCTGACCTGAGCGCCTTGCCGGGGGCGCACGCTCCGGCAAAGGTATGGATACGGTTCATTGCCTGGAGGACGGATGGCCGACCGGCCGCTGATCGGTGTCAGTACGTATCTGGAGTCCGGCGCGCGCTGGGGCGTGTGGGAGCTGGAGGCGGTGCTGCTGCCGGCCGGGTATCCGCGGCTGGTGCAGCGGGCGGGCGGGCTGGCCGCGATGCTCCCGCCGGACGCGCCGGAGCACGCCGCCGCGGCCGTCGCCCGCCTCGACGGGCTGGTGATCGCGGGCGGCCCGGACGTGGAGCCGGTGCGTTACGGCGCCGAGCCCGATCCGCGCACCGGCCCGCCGGCCCGGGCCCGGGACACGTGGGAGCTGGCGCTCATCGAGGCGGCCCTGGCCGCGGGCGTCCCGCTGCTGGGCGTCTGCCGGGGCATGCAGTTGCTCAACGTCGCCCTGGGCGGCACCCTCGTCCAGCACATCGAGGGGCACGCGGAGGTGGTCGGCGTGTTCGGCGGCCACCCGGTCCGGCCGGTGCCGGGGACGCTGTACGCCGGTGCCGTACCGGAGGAGGCGTTCGTGCCGACGTACCACCACCAGGCGGTGGACCGGCTCGGCACCGGCCTGATCGCGTCGGCCCACGCGGCGGACGGCACCGTGGAGGCCGTCGAACTGCCCTCCGCCCCCGGCTGGGTCCTGGGCGTCCAGTGGCACCCGGAGATGGGCGAGGACGCACGCGTGATGCGAGCACTGGTGGACGCGTCACGACCGGGCTGAGGCCCCCCCGACGGCATGCCGCCACCAGGCCACGGGCCGGATCCACGCGGGCCGGGCGGCGACGGAGGCCGCCGTGGGGGGCCGTGGGAGCCGCCCTCCGGCCCCGGTGGATGCCGCACGGGCGGGCTCGGTTGCCGCTGGTCGCCTCACGAGCAGGCCGAGCGCACCCGATGGCATACCCGCCAGGCGACCGACCGGATCGACACCACCCCGATCACGGCGGTCCACGCGGACGCCACAGCGACGGCCGTAGGGACGCCTTCCGGTGCCGATGGACGCGGGGCGGCCTGGCTTCAGCAGCCGCCGCGCCGGTGCGACCGGCGCCGGGCGGCCCGTTCGCGCGTCTACGCCCGGGTCAGGGAGAGCAGTTGGCGGGCCGGTCCGGTGGGGCGGTGGCCGGTGGGCCACACCGCTCGCAGGTCGCGGGCGAGGACGACGTCCGCCACGGGGACGCTCACCAGGCGCCGGGTGGTCAGTTCCTCGCCGACGGCGAGTTCGCTGAGGACGGAGGGGCCGGCGCCGCCCACCGCGGCCGCCTTCACCGCCGTGGTCGAGGACAGCTCGATCAGCGGGCGGGCCAGGCCGCCCAGCGCCGCGTCCAGGACCTGCCGGGTGCCCGAGCCCTTCTCCCGCAGGATCAGCGGCGTGGCCGCCAGCTCCGCCGCTTCCAGCGGGCGCCTGCGGCGGGCCCAGGGGTGACCCGGCGCGGTCACCACGATGAGCCGGTCGTGGCCGATGACCGCGGAGTCGAGGCCGGTCGGCACACTCACCCCCTCCACGAAGCCGAGGTCGGCCTCGTCGGCCAGCAGCCGCTCCGCCACCGCCGCCGAGTTGCCCGCGAGCAGCGACACCGCCGTGTCCGGCAGCTGGGTGCGCAGCGCGACCAGCCAGCCCGGCAGCAGGTACTCGGCGATGGTCATGCTCGCCGCGACCCGCAGCCGCGAGTCCCGCCGGTCGCGCAGCGCCTGCGCGCCGGCGTCGAACGCCTCGGCGGCCTCCACGATCCGCCGCGCCCAGTCCGTGACCAGCGCCCCCGCGTCGGTGAGCCGGGAACCGCGCGGCGAGCGGTCCACCAGGGCGACGCCCAGCTGCCGTTCCATCGAGCGGACGCGGCTGCTGGCGGCCGGCTGGGTGATGCCCAGCTCGCGCGCCGCCCCGCCGAGACTGCCCAGGCGCGCCACCGCCAGCAGCAGTTCCATCGCACCGAGGTCCGGCACCCGGTGTGCCAGCGAACCCGCCGCGTGCCGCGCCCGGGTGTCGCGCCCGCCCTCCACGGCGCCCGTGCCGATGCCCGTGCCGTCGCCCCTACTGCTGCCCGTACCCCTGCTCATAACTCCAGCTTATGCCCTCATAGAGACATGGTCCCTGGTCAGGGGCTTCGCCCGTCGGGACGGTGGAGCCATGGTCACCGCAGCCCAGCACCGCCCTCCCGCGTCCTCCCCCTGCCCCGCCGTCGGGCCGGCCGTCCGGCGGGTCCCGGCCGTGCGCCATCTCGGACCCAACTGGTACGCCTGCGTCATGGGCACCGCCATCGTCGGTACGGCGGGAGCCGCGCTCCCCGGGCACGTGCCCGGCCTGCGGGCCGTCTGCACCGCGGTCTGGGCCCTGTCCCTCCTCCTGCTGGCGGTGCTGCTGGCCGCCCGGTCCCTGCACTGGCGCCACCATCGCGACCAGGCCCGCGCCCACCTCCTGGACCCGGCCGCGGCCCCGTTCTACGGCTGTCTGTCGATGGCCCTGCTGGCGGTCGGCGGCGGCGCCCTGACCCTCGGCCGGGACTGGACCGGCACGTCGGCCGCGGTCGCCCTGGACACCGTGCTGTTCACCGCCGGTACGGTGATCGGGCTCGCGGCGGCGGTCGCCGTGCCGTACCTGATGGCCGTACGCCACCGCGTCGAGCCGGGGCAGGCCAGCCCGGTGTGGCTGCTGCCGCTGGTCGCACCGATGGTGTCCGCCGCCGTCGGCCCGCTGCTCGTCCCGCACCTCCCGCCGGGGCAGCCCCGCCAGACGCTGCTCCTTGCCTGCGTCGCGATGTTCGGCGTGAGCCTGTTCGCGACCCTGGTGACGCTCCCGGTCATCTTCGGCAGGCTGCTCACCGGCGGCCCGCTGCCGCTCGCGCTCACTCCGTCGCTGTTCCTCGTCCTCGGCCCGCTCGGGCAGTCGACGACCGCCGTGGGGAAGTTCGCGGACGTGGCGCCGGGCGTCCTGCCGGGGCCGTACGCCGAGGGCTTCTCGGTCTTCGCCGTGCTGTACGGCGTGCCCGTGACGGGCTTCGCCCTGATGTGGCTGGCGTTCGCCGTCGCGCACGTCGCGCGGGCCCGCCGGGAGGGCATGCGCTTCTCGATGACGTGGTGGTCCTTCACCTTCCCGGTGGGCACCTGTGTCACCGGCGCGGAGGCGCTGGCCCGGGAGACGGGGCTGGTCGTCTACGACGGGCTCGCCGTCGCCCTGTACGCCCTGCTCGTCGCCGCCTGGACCGTCGCCGCCGTGCAGACCGCCCGGGGCCTGCTCAGCGGCGGGCTGCTCGCAGGGCCGCGGCCAGCGCCCGGGGCGCCCGGGCCAGTGACGGCCCGTACCACGTGAGGCACCGTCCGTCGACGAGGGCGCAGGGCAGGCCGGGGAAGGCTTCCGGGCCGTCGTCGGCGGTGAAGCGGTACGGCTCGTCCGGCAGCACCACGACGTCCGGGCGGGCCGCCCGCAGCTCGTCCAACGGGACCTTCGGATAGCGCTCGGCATGGCCGGCGTACAGGTGGTCGACGCCGAGGCGGGCCAGGACGTCCCCAGCGAAGGTGTCCCGGCCCAGCACCATCCAGGGCCTGCGCCAGACGGGCACGACGGCCGTGACGCGCCGCCCGGGGACGGGCGGGTCCGCCCAGGCGGCCTGCGCCTCGTCCAGCCAGCGGGGCCGGGAGGGCGCGCCGCAGGCGGTCAGCACCCGGTCCAGTTCGGCGACGGCCTGCGGGACGGTGCGCACCTCGGTCACCAGCACCTCGACACCCGCCGCGCGCAGGGCGTCGAGGTCGGGGGCGCGGTTCTCCTCCTCGTTGGCGACGACCAGGTCGGGGGCGAGGGAGAGGATCCGCTCGGTCTGCGGGTTCTTGGTGCCGCCGACGCGGACGACGTCGAGGGCGGCCGGGTGGGTGCACCAGTCGGTGGCACCGACCAGGGCGCCCGGCACCGTACGGGCCACCGCCTCGGTCAGCGACGGCACCAGCGAGACCACCCTCACCGGCGCGGCCTCACCGGCGGGGCCCTTCCCGGACCGCCTCGATGTGCTCGGCGACGGCGACGACGATCAGCCGGGTGTCCGGCACGGTGGCCCGCCAGCGGTGCCGCACCCCACCGGTGAGGTACAGCGTGTCGCCGCGCCCGAGGCGGTAGGCGCGGCCCTCGGCCTCGATCTCCACGGCACCCTCGGCGACGAACATCAACTGGTCGTTGCGGAACTGCAGTTCCCGGCCGGCGTCGTGGTCGCCGGTGAACTCCAAGGCGTGCATCTGGTGGTGCCCGCGCACCAGGGACCGCACCCTGGGTGCCAGCTCGGGGTCGGGGTCCTCGGCACGGACCACGTCGACGCTGCAGGCGGGGTCGGCCGCGGCGAGCAGCTCCACGGCGGTGGTGCGCAGGGCGTCGGCCACCTTCTCCAGGGAGGTCTGGCTGGGCCGCGCCCGGTCGTTCTCGATCTGGCTCAGGAAGGGCACGGACAGGCCGCTGCGCTCGGACACCACGGCGAGGGTGAGTTCGAGGTCCCGGCGCCGCCGCCGTACGGCCGCGCCGACCCGGAGGTGCTGATCCTTGTGGTCGCCCATCGCTCCGGCTCCCTCCTCCACCCGTCGTCCTGATGAGTTCTCTGCACCCTACGCATGTTCGGCAAACCGTTTCATGCGGCCGTCACATCGATGTCACGGTGCGGTGGCCGCGACCTCACGTTTCTCGCCATCGCCGGACGGGTCCGCGCGCCCTACGGGTTCAAGGCGTGGACGGTCCCGCATGTTCCCGCCAGCCGTTCGCGCCCCCGGTCGGGGATGCTCAGGCCGGGGCCTGGCGCTCCGTGGTTGGCCGAATTCCTGCGGTGTCCGGTCCGGGAACGACCCGAGGGGTGGGCCCGGCGGCGCGCCGTCAGGAGACGCCGCCGGGCCCACCCCTCGGGGTGACCGTCAAGGAGCGGTACCGCGCCGCTACGGGGTCATCCGGCCCACCATGTCCGGGTGGTCCTTCAGCCAGGCCGCGACGGCTTCTTCTTCCTTGCCCTGGCCGCGGTCCTTGATCTCGGCCTCCAGGCTGCCCAGCTCGTCCTCGCTCATCTTGAAGTTCTTGATCCACTTCGTGAGCTGCGGGTACTGCTCGGGGAAGTCCTTGCTGGAGATGGTCCGGATCGTGTTGCCCTCGCCGAAGGCCTTCTTCGGGTCCTTCAGCTTGGTCAGCTCGTAGTCGCTGTAGGCCCAGTGCGGCGACCACAGGGTGACCGCGACCGGCTCCTTCTTGGCGAGGGCGCGCTTGAGCTCGGCCAGCATGGCGGGCGTGGAGCCGTCGACGACCTCGTACTCGTCCTGAAGACCGTAGCCCGGCAGGACCTCGTTCTTCAGCAGCTGCATCTCACCGGTGCCGGGCTCGATGCCGATGATCTTCCCGTCGAAGAGGTCGCTCTTGCCCTTGAGGTCCGCGAGGGACTTGACGTCCTTCACGTACGAGGGGACGGCGATCTCCAGGGAGGTCGGCTCGTACCAGGTGCCCAGGTCGGTGAGGTTGTCCTTGTGCTTGTTCCAGTAGTTGCTCTGGGCGTAGGGCAGCCATGCGTCGAAGTTGAGGTCGATGCCTCCGGAGGCCAGGCCGGTGTAGACCGGGCCGACGTCCATCTGCTTCAGGTTCATCTTGTAGCCGCGGCGCTCGAGGACGTTCTTCCACAGGTAGGTGACGGCGACGTCCTCCTCCCAGGGGAACCAGGCCACGTCGAGGGCCTGCTTGGCCTCGGCGGGGGTCCCGCCGCTGCCGCCCTCGACGGGGGCGAGCTTGTCGACGACGCCCGGGTTGGCCTTGAGCCAGGTGCGGACGGCGTCCTGCTGCCGGCCCTTGCCGGCCTTGTTGATCTCGGCCTCGAGGCTGGTGAGCTGCTTCTCCGTCATGGAGAAGTCCTTCAGCCACTTGGCCACGACCGGGTTGTCGTCCGAGAAGCCCTTGCGGGACAGCGAGTGCACGCCGTCGCCCTTGCCCCAGGCGCCCTTGGGGTCCTTCAGCTTCTTGAGCTTGTAGTCGTTGTACGCCCAGTGCGGGGACCACAGCGTGGTGACGATCGGTTCCTGCTTGCTGTAGGCCCGCTTCAGCTCGGCCAGCATCGCCGGCGTGGAGCTGTCGACGACCTTGTACTCCTTGTCGAGGCCGTACTCCTTGAGGACCTTGCTCTTGAGCAGGTTCATCTCACCGGCGCTGGGCTCGATGCCGGTGATCTTCCCGCCGAAGAGGCCGGCCTTGCCCTTGAGGTCCTCGAGGGAGTTGACGTCCTTCATGTACGCCGGGACGGTCAGCTCCAGCGACGTCTGGTCGTACCAGGAGCCGAGGTCCTCGAGCTGCTTGCCGTACTTCTTCCAGTACTGCTCGTGCGTCGTGGGCAGCCACGAGTCGGTCTGGAAGTCGATGTTGCCCTGGGCGAGCGCGGTGTAGAGCGGGCCGGCCTCGAACTGCTTGGCCTCCACCTCGAAGCCGCGCTGTTCGAGGATCTCCTTCCACAGGAACGTGGAGGCGACGCCCTCGTCCCAGGGGATGTAGCCGATGGAGACCTTCTTGCCGTTGCCGACGTTGCTGCCGCCGCCCGCCGTGTCGGCGTCGTCGGAGCTGCCGCCGAACATGCCCATGCCGCCGGCCACCAGGGCGAGGATCACGATGCCGATCACGGCGACCTGCGGCTGGGGGCGGTAGGACCAGATCTTCAGGCCCTTGGCGGCGCGGGCCTTGGCCGCGGCGCGGCGGCCCAGCGGGGAGACGTGCGTGCCCAGCGCGCTGGTCATGCGGTCCAGGTAGATCGCCAGGATCACGATGGCGACACCGGCCTCGGCGCCGAGGCCGACGTTGAGCTGGCCGATGGACTCCATGACGTCGCCGCCGAGGCCGCCGGTGCCGACCATGCCGGCGATCGCGGCCATGGACAGGCCGAGCATGATGACCTGGTTGACGCCCGCCATCACGGTGGGCAGCGCCAGCGGGAGCTGGACGCGCAGCAGGGTGTTGCGGGGCGTGGTGCCGAACGCCTCCGCCGCCTCGACCAGTTCCTTGTCGACCTGGCGGATGCCCAGCTCGGTCATGCGGACGCCGGGGGCGAGGGCGAAGATCAGGGTGGCCACGATGCCCGGGGCGGAACCGGTCCCGAAGAACAGGATCGCCGGGATCAGGTAGATCATCGCGGGCAGCGTCTGCATGAAGTCCAGGACCGGCCGGACGAAGGCGCTCACCCGGTCCGAGCGGGCCGCCCAGATGCCCACCGGTACCGAGATGACCAGGGCGATGATCGTGGCGACCAGCAGGAGCGCCAGGGTGACCATCGCGTTCTCCCACAGACCGAGGGAGTCGATGAAGGCGAAGCCGACGAAGGAGAGGACACCGGCGACGGTGCCGCGCAGCCAGAAGGCCAGCACGGCGAAGATGCCGGCGAGCAGCAGCGGCTCGGGGGCCTGGAGGAGGGCGTTGATGCCGTCGTAGGCGCCGGTGAAGACGCTCTTGAAGAAGGTGAAGAGCCAGGAGACGTTGTCGAGCAGCCAGTCGACGCTGCTGTTGACCCAGTCACCGAGGGGAATCCTAGGCACGGCTGATCACCTTCTCGCCGCCCTTGTCCCGCGGGCTGTCGCAGACGCCGGGGGCGACGTCGTCCTCGTCGCCGAGGAAGCCGATGAGCCGCTGGGCCGGCACGACGCCGACCAGTCGGCGGTCACCGTCGACCACCGCCACCGCGTGGGGCACGCGGGCGCTGATCGCGCACAGCTCGGAGAACGGCGTCTCGGGCGTGGCGGTCTCGCAGGCGCAGTCCGCCTCGTCGCCGCGCACGTCGGTCTCCATGACGGCGCCGGCGGTCAGGACGCGGGAGCGGTCGACGTCCTTGGTGAAGGAGGCGACGTAGTCGTTGGCGGGACGTATCAGGATGTCCTGCGCGGTGCCTATCTGCACGATCCGGCCGTCGCGCATCATGGCGATGCGGTCGCCCAGGCGCATGGCCTCGTTGAGGTCGTGGGTGATGAAGACGATGGTCTTCTTCAGGGTCTTCTGCAGGTCGAGCAGCTGGTCCTGCATGTCGCGGCGGATCAGCGGGTCGAGGGCGCTGAAGGACTCGTCCATCAGCAGCAGGTCGGCGTCGGTGGCGAGCGCGCGGGCCAGGCCGACCCGCTGCTGCATGCCGCCGGACAGCTCGTCGGGCCAGGACTTCTCCCAGCCGGCCAGGCCGCACAGGGCGAGCGCCTCGTCGGCGCGGCGTTCGCGCTCGGCGCGGGGCACGCCCTGCACTTCGAGACCGTAGGCAGCGTTGTCACGGACGCTGCGGTGGGGGAAGAGCGCGAAGTGCTGGAAGACCATGCTGATCTTCATGGAACGGACCATGCGCAGCTCGCGGTCGCTGAGCGCGGTGAGGTCCTGGCCCCCGAAGCGGACGTGCCCGGCGGTCGGCTCCGACAGACCGTTGAGCATGCGCAGCAGCGTGGACTTGCCTGATCCGGACAGTCCCATGACCACGAAGATCTCGCCGGGCTCCACGGTGAAGGACGCGTCGATGACGGCGGCGGTGGTGCCGTCGGCGCGCAGTTCCTCCCGGACGTCCCCCTGGTCCTTGCGAACGTCTTCCTGGCGCAGTCGTTCGACCGCCTGGTCCGGTTTCCTGCCGAAGACCTTGTACAGGTTCTCGGCCTCTAGTCTGGCTGACACGCTTACCTCTTGGCTCGGGGGCAGGGGCAGGGCCCAAAGCTCCCCTAACAGTTGAATGCATCAACCAGCTTCGGCCCGGGTGCGCGCCTGCCCCGATCCTTATGCCCCAAACATATGAGTGATTCAGTTCACAGCCCTCCATCCCTCACCCGCCTCACCTGCGGCATGATGCGAGGCGTGACCGGACGACTGATGCTTCTCGACACCGCCTCCCTCTACTTCCGCGCCTACTTCGGCGTGCCGGACTCGGTACGGGCGCCCGACGGCACGCCGGTGAACGCCGTGCGCGGGCTGCTGGACTTCATCGACCGCCTGGTGAGGGACCACCGGCCCGACCACCTGGTGGCCTGCATGGACGCCGACTGGCGACCGCACTGGCGGGTGGAGCTGATCCCCTCCTACAAGGCGCACCGGGTGGCCGAGGAACGCCCGGCGGGCCCCGACGAGGAGGAGGTGCCCGACACCCTGTCCCCGCAGGTGCCGGTCATCGAGGCGGTCCTCGACGCGCTCGGCATCGCCCGCGTCGGTGTGCCGGGATACGAGGCGGACGACGTCATCGGCACCTACACGGCGCGGGCCACGGGCCCGGTGGACATCGTCACCGGCGACCGCGACCTCTACCAGCTGGTCGACGACGCCCGCGGCGTGCGCGTGCTCTACCCGGTCAAGGGCGTCGGCACGCTGAACCTCGTCGACGAGGCCGCGCTGCGCGAGAAGTACGGCGTCGACGGCGGCGGGTACGCCGATCTGGCCCTGCTGCGCGGCGACCCGAGCGACGGCCTGCCCGGCGTGCCCGGCATCGGCGAGAAGACGGCGGCGAAGCTGCTCGCCGAGTTCGGGGACCTGGCCGGGATCCAGGCCGCCGTCGACGACCCGAAGGCGAAGCTCACCCCCACGCAGCGCAAGCGGCTGACCGAGGCCGGGCCGTATCTCGCGGTGGCCCCGAAGGTCGTCCGGGTGGCGGACGACGTGCCGCTGCCGGACACCGGCACGGCGCTGCCGCACGGACCGCGCGACGCCGAGGCGCTGGACGCGCTGGCGGCCCGCTGGGGGCTGGGCGGGTCGCTGCAGCGGCTGCTGACCACGCTCACCGCCTGAGCGGCGGCACGCGGCGCCCCTTTCCCTGAGCCGCACGCCGGGCCGGGATGCTAGCTTAGGTATACCTAACTCAGGAGCAGGGAGGCCGTCATGGCAGACCGTCCGGCACGCAAGCCGCGCAAGCCGCACACCGCGCAGGTCGTCCGCACCGAGCGGCTGACCCCGCACATGCAGCGCGTGGTGCTCGGCGGCGAGGGGCTCTCCGCGTTCGCGGCGGACACCTGCACCGACCACTATGTGAAGCTGCTCTTCCCCTCCGGGGGCGCGACCTACCCGGAGCCCTTCGACATGGAGCGGATCCGCGAGGAGTTCCCCCGCGAGCAGTGGCCGGTGACCCGGACGTACACCGTCCGCCACTGGGACGCCGAGCAACGCGAGATGACGCTGGACTTCGTCATCCACGGCGACGAGGGACTGGCCGGGCCCTGGGCGAAGCGGGTGCGGCCCGGCGAGGAGATCCACTTCATGGGCCCCGGCGGCGCCTACGCCCCCGACCCCGCCGCCGACTGGCACCTGCTCGCCGGTGACGAGAGCGCGCTGCCCGCGATCGCCCGCTCCCTGGAGGCGCTGCCCGACGGCGCCCGCGCGTTCGCCTTCGTCGAGATCGAGGGGCCCGAGGAGGAGCAGAAGATCGACTCCGACGTGGAGGTGGTCTGGCTGCACCGCGCCGGCCGTCCGGTCGGGCAGGCCCTGGTCGAGGCCGTGCGCGCGCTGGAGTTCCCCGAGGGCAGGCTGCACGCCTTCGTCCACGGCGAGGCGGCCTGCGTGAAGGACCTGCGGCGGTACCTGCGGCTGGAGCGCGAGGTCCCCCGCGAGGACCTGTCCATCTCCGGCTACTGGCGACTCGGCCACAACGAGGACGGCTGGCAGGCCTCCAAGCGCGAGTGGAACGCCCGCATCGAGGCCGAGCAGGAGGGCGCAACGGCGGCGTAACGCCTTTGCCGGCCCACGACCCCACCCACGGCGGCCACGCACACCGACGCCCAGCGGGCGACGCGGGCCCCGCGTCCGTCAGTCGCCTCGTACGCGGGCGTGCAGGTGCATGTCGTGCCAGCCGTCGGCGTGGAGGAGGGCGCTGCGCTTGGTGCCCTCCAGGGCGAAGCCCGTCTTTTCGGCGACGCGGCACGAGGCCTCGTTGGCCACGGCGTGCGAGAGTTCCAGGCGCTGGAAGCCGATCTCGTCCAGGGCCCAGTGGGCGAGGGTGCGGGTGGCCCGCGCGGCGACGCCCCGGCCGCGGGCGCCCGCCGTCGTCCAGTAGGCGACCTCGGCCACCCCGTCACCGAGCACCACCTCCCGCAGCGCGACCCGGCCGAGCAGCCGGTCGTCCGCCGCGTCGGCGACCGCCCACTGCACGTTGCGCTCACCTTTCCAGGCCCGTTGCCACTCGGTGATCCAGCCCCGCACCTCCTCCTCGGAGTCGGCGGCCCGCACGTGCCAGTGACGCAGCACCGGGTCCTGGAAGGCGGCGTGCACGGCAGGTGCGTCCTCGGTGCGCCAGGGGCGCAGCACCAGGCCGTCGCCGGTGTGGAGCGTGGGCTGCGGGGTGCGGGAGAGGGTGCCGGCGGCGAGGACCGGGCTGGTGAGGTAGGGCATGGGCGGCATCCTGCCAAGCGGGGCGGCCTGCGGCCCAGCGGATTTCCGGGGCGATTGCCACCTCCTCGGCCCACCGCCGCAGGTCACCGCCTCGTACGCTGGCAGGTGATGAGACGCCGTACCCCTCCCCCGCCCTCGCCCCTGCCGCAGCGCGACGGCATCGACGCGGTACGGGTGCGGCTGCCCGCTGACGGGCCGTGGGCCACGGTGCGGGAGCATCTGACGGAGCGGCTGTCGGGCGCGGGCGCCGGTGTGGTCGACGGCATGTTCGACGCCGGACTGTTCGTCGGGGCGGACGGGCGCCCCGTGCCGGGCGACGCGCCGTACGAGCCGGGCATGTTCGTGTGGTTCCACCGCGAGCTGCCCGCCGAGGTTCCGGTGCCCTTCCCGCTGGAGGTCGTGTACCGCGACGAGCACATCGTCGTCGTGGACAAGCCGCACTTCCTGGCCACCACCCCGCGAGGCGGCCACGTCACGCAGACCGCGCTGGCACGGCTGCGCCGGGAGCTGGGCGTCCCGGCGCTCGGCGCCGCGCACCGCCTGGACCGGCTCACGGCTGGGCTGGTCCTGTTCACCGTGCGCCCCGAGGAACGCGGCGCCTACCAGGGCCTCTTCGCCGAACGGCGGGTGCGCAAGGAGTACGAGGCCGTCGCCCCGTACGACCCGGCGCTCGCCCTCCCCCGCACGATCCGCAGCCGGATCCTCAAGGAGCGCGGGGTGCTCGCCGCCCGCGAGGTCGACGGCGAGCCGAACGCCGTGACCCGCGTCGAACTGCTCGCGCACCGGCCCGACCGCGGACTCGGCCGGTACCGGCTGGTTCCCGGCACCGGCCAGACGCACCAGCTGCGCGTGCACATGAACGCGCTCGGCGTGCCGATCCTCGGCGACCCCCTCTACCCCGAGGTGGCCGCCCCCGTGCCGGCCGGTGACTTCCGGCGCCCGCTGCAACTGCTCGCGCGGGAGCTGGCGTTCACCGATCCGGTCACGGGGCGCGCGCACCGCTTCCGCAGCGGCCGGTCCCTCGGCGCCTGGACGGCGTACGAGGACTGGGCGGCGCGGGAGGTGCCGTAGGCGGACGGGGGTCGGCCGGCCGTCAGTAGCCGCGCCACCAGCGCAGGAAACGCTGCCAGGCACCGCGGGGAGGAGCCTGGTCCGCTCCCGTCGCCTGCTGGGGCTCGGCGGCCGTCACCGACACGGGCTGCGGCGGCTGGGACGGAAGCGGCGGCTGCGTCTGCTCTTCCGGCTGCGAGAGGCCGACGTGCCAGGCGGCGCGCCGTGCCGGGGCGGGGGCGTGGCTCGGCTGCTCCATGATGTCCTGCTGTGCCCTGGGCTCGAACCGCACCGGCAGTTCCACCAGGTGCCGCGAGGCGATCGACGACCGCCACCGCAGTTCGTCCTCGTCGCAGTCGAGCTGGACGTCGGGCAGCCGCATCAGCAGTGCGTCGATGCCGGCGTCGGCGATGGCCCGCCCGATGTCCTGCCCGGGGCACTCGTGCGGGCCGCCGCCGAAGGCGAGGTGGGCGCGGTTGCCCATCATGTCGGCGCTCAGGTCCGGACGGATGCGCGGGTCGACGTTGCCCGGCGCGATGCCGAGCAGCAGGCCGTCGCCGGCGCGGATGCGCTGACCGCCGAGTTCCGTCTCCTGCTTGGCGAAGTAGGCGAAGACGGTGCTGAAGGGCGGTTCGTCCCACAGGGACTGCTCGACCGCCTGGGGGACCGTCATCTGCCCTCCGCTGAGCTGGGCGCGGAAGCCCGGGTCGGTGAGGACCACGCGCAGCACGTTGGCGATGAGGTTGACGGTCGCCTCGTAGGCGGCCAGCAGGACCACCCGCAGGTGTTCGCGCACCTCGTCGTCGGTGAGCCCGGCCGGGTGGGTGACCAGGCGGCCGGCGATGTCGTCGGCCGGTTCGGACCGGCGGGCGGCGGTGAGCCGCCCCAGTGCCTCCATGACGTAGGCGTGGCTGGCGATCGCCGTCTCGGTGCCCTTGAGGGTGTCCCGGGCCGCCTCCACCAGCCGGTCGTTGTACTCCTCGGGCATGCCGAGCAGGTGGCACATCACGCCCATCGGCAGGTGCTCGGCGAACTGGCTGACGAGGTCGGCGCGGCCCTCCTCGCAGAAGCGGTTGACGATGCGCTGGGTGTAGCGCTTGATGTGCCGGCGCAGTTCCCGGTAGTCGAGGTCGGACATGGCGCTGGTGACCGCGCCGCGCAGCCGCTTGTGCTCGTCGCCCTCGGCGTGGGAGCAGATGGGCTGCCAGGCGATGTGCGGCATCAACGGGTGGTCGGGCTTGACCATGCCCTCGTTGAGCGGGGTCCAGATCCGGCTGTCGCGGCAGAACTGGGACGGGGTGCTCACCATGTGCAGGTTCTCGGCGTGCCCGAGGACCACCCATACGGGTACGTCGTCGTGGAGCAGCGCGGGCGCCACCGGCCCGTGCTGTTCGCGGAGCCTCTCGTACAGCTCCTCCAGGTCGTCCGCCGCGTGCAGCCGGTGCAGTCCACCCGGCCCGAGGCCGTGGGCGGGGCAGCCGGGCGGTGGTTCGAGCAGGGGTTCGCCCGTTCCGGTCGGGGAGTGGCGTTCAGGCGTCACAGTCTCGCTCCGCAAACAAGAGGTGTGGTCACGTCAAAGGGGGTCTGGGGCGGGCGCGCGGGTCAGGTGAGCGCGCCCTTCATGGCGAGGGCGTGCAGGAAGCGCATCAGGGTCATCAGGACGTCCCGGCTGGAGGCCCGGCGCCGCACGTCGCAGTCGAGGATGGGGATCTCCTCGGGCAGGTCGAGCGCGGTGCGCAGTTCCGCGACGGGGTAACGGGGCGCGTCGGGGAAGGTGTTGACGGCGACGACGAAGGGCACGCCGCGCTCCTCCAGGCGTCCCATCACGTCGAAGCTGACCTCCAGCCGGCGGGTGTCGACCAGGACGACCGCGCCGAGGGCGCCTTCGAACAGGCCGTTCCACAGGAACCAGAAGCGCTCCTGGCCGGGCGTGCCGAAGAGGTACAGCACCAGTTCGTCGGTGATGCTGATGCGGCCGAAGTCCATGGCGACCGTGGTGGCCGTCTTGGAGGGGGAGCCGTAGTTGTCGTCGACGCCGATGCCGGCCTGGGTCATCGTCTCCTCGGTGGTCAGCGGTCTGATCTCGCTGACCGAGCCGACCATGGTGGTCTTGCCGACCCCGAAGCCGCCGACGATGACGATTTTCACGGCGGCCTCGGCCGTGTGCGGCAGCCGGTCCTCGGTCCGTGGGCCCGGGATCGTGTCAGAGCTTTTGAAGTCCATGCATCACCGCTTCGAGGAGATTTCGGTCGGCGACCTTCTGGCGGACGATCGGGGCGCGGGCCTGCACCAGTTCCGACGCCAGCAGGTCGGTGAGCAGCACGGTCACCACACTGAACGGCAGGCTCAGGTAGGCCGACAGCTCCGCCACGGACAGGGGCGCGGCGCACAGCCGCAGCAGGGCGGCCTGTTCCGGTGTGGCGGACACCGGGGGATCGGCGCGGGCCACGATCAGGGTGACGAGGTCGATGTCGGCGCGTTCGCCGCCTCCCTCCCCGCCGATGACGAAGAGCCGCTCGGGGTTGCGGAGCTCGCCCTCCTTGGCGGGCGCGCCGGAAGGGGCCGGCGCGGCGGAAGGGGCGGGCGCGGCGGGCCGGTCCGGCCCGGGGGATCGCCTCTGGCGCCTGGGAGGAGTCATACGGTCTGCCCGTTGCGCCGTGCGGGACTGGTCAGATGGGGGCCGATCCGGGCGACCAGATCGGCCATGCTCAGGCCCATCCGGCCGGGTTCGCAGCGGACGTCGGAGAGCACCGCGAGATAGGCGTTGGGGCCGGCGGCCATCAGGTAGAAGTAGCCGCCGTTCATCTCGATGAGCACCATCTTCATGTCGCCGTCGCTGGTGGGGATCTCCTGGCTGACGGCGCTGGCCAGGCTCTGCAGGCCCGCGCAGGCGGCGGCGACCCGGTCGGCGGCGTCCGGGTCCCCGGAGTAGCGGGCGATGCGCAGGCCGTCGGCGGAGAGCACCACGATCATCTCGATGCCCGGGACGCCGTCGTAGAGGTCCCGGAGCATCCAGTCGAACTTGCCTTGCTGCTCGATCACTTGAGGTTCCCCTCGTCGTCTGCCGGGGCGTGGGCCGGCTCACTGCTGCTGGACTGCTGGTGGGCCTGGGTGGTGCCCGGGTGCTGCTTGAGCCCCTCCCAGAAGGCGCCGATGAAGTGGCCCGGCGGCAGGCCGCCCTGGTCCTTGTCCTGCGCGGGTTCCGGCTCGGAGGGCGCCGGGAGGCCGTTGCGGGCGCGCTCGGCGGCCTGGCGGGCCTCGCGTTCGGCGTCCTCGCGCTCCCACGCCGCCTGCTCGGCCAGGCGCTGGCTGAGCGGCATCTTGACCCGGCTGCGGCGCTGCGGGAGTCCGCCCGCCGTCCACTCGGTCACCTCGGGGACGTCGTCCTCCAGGGACACGTTGGCGGGGATCCGGGGGCTGGTGGGACGGCGCTTCTTGGGCTTGCGCTCCGGTCCGGGCAGGGCGTCGGGCCCGGGCGTGGGGATCGAGGTGGCGCCGATGCCGTGGGCGAGGCCGACACCGGGCTCCGTGGTCATCATCTTGCTGGGCACGATGAGGATGGCGCGGACGCCGCCGTACGCGGAGGCGCGCAGCGAGACGTCCATGCCGAACTGGGTGCACAGCCGGCCGACCACGGACAGGCCCAGGCGCGGGTGGTGGGCGAGGTCCTGCACGTCGGTGCCGCGCTTGGCCTGTTCGAGCAGGCCCTCGATGCGGGCGCGGGACTCCTCGCTGAGGCTGACGCCGGCGTCCTCGATCTCGATGCACACACCGCTCTGCACCTCGGTCGCGGTGACGTGCACCTTGGCCGCGGGCGGCGAGTAGCGGGTGGCGTTGTCGAGGAGTTCGGCCGCCGCGTGGATGACCGGTTCGACGGCGGTGCCCTTGATGTTGACCTTGGCGATGGAGGCCAGGTTGATCCGGCGGTACTCCAGGATCCGGGACATGGCGCCGCGCAGCACGCTGTACAGGGCGACCGGCTCGGGCCACTGGCGACCGGGCCGGCCGCCGCCGATCACGGAGATGGAGTCGGCGAGGCGGCCGATCAGCGAGGTGCCGTGGTCGATGCGCAGGAGGTCGTCGAAGACCTCAGGGTTGCGCCCGTGGTCCTCCTCCATCTCGCGCAGTTCCTTCTGCTGCTGGTGGACGATCGCCTGGACACGGCGGGCGATGTCGACGAAGGAGCGCTCGGCGGACTCGCGCATGGCGTCCTCGTGGTCGACGATCTCGCAGACCATGCGGACCAGCTTGCGCTGGGGCTCGCCGAGTTCGGCGTAGGTGGGGTCCACCTCACCCAGGCGGTTCATCATCTCGCGGGGCGTGGCGCCCCGGCGCATGTGGCGCAGGACGGTCGGGATGACCTCGGCGCCGAGGCGGACCATCTCCTCGTGGTGGCCGGCGGCCCGGTGTTCCAGATACGCGGTGTGACGGGCGTGCTCGGCGCGCAGGGTCCGCAGCGCGCGGCCGCGGCGCACCGCTTCGGCGCCCGCGGCGATCACCAGGACGGTGGCGACGGCACCGCACAGGCCGACGGCGAGCCGGGCCGGTTCCGTCACGAGGGCGACGGCGGCCCCGGTGGCCGCGGCCATCAGTATGGCCGGCAGCAACAGTGTTCGCGCGTAGGGAAGTTCACGGCGACCTGGAGGGGAATCAACACTCACCATGTAGGCCCTCTGAAAACGAATCGGCGGGGATGGGGGAGCTTGCGGCGGGGTATGTCTGGGAGTTGTCAGGATCTTCGGCGCATTGGGAACAAGCGCGCGAATACACCTCAACTCGGTGCGCTGCGGGCGAGCTTAGTCCGGGGGGATCATCGCCGTGTCATATTCGGCAAGCACCTGAAACGGCCGCGGGGACTGGAGTATGGTCGGGCCCATTTGCACGCCGAGGAGTCATTCGAACACATGGAGTAATGACTCATGGGCGCTCGAAAATCACTCACCGTGATGAGGGAAAGAGGCGTCGGGGCCTCCGGAACGCGCGACGGCCCGGCGGGACTTCCCGCCGGGCCGTGCTGGGGCGGGGGTCAGCCCACGGACGAGTAGGCGACCACCCCGCGCAGCAGTTCCTCGACCGCCTTGCGCGCGTTCTTCGGGACGGTGGAGCCGTCGCCGGGCGCGGCGGCCGAGATCTGGCCGAGGACGTCGATGACCTGCTTGCACCAGCGCACGAAGTCGCCGGCCGGCATCTCCACCTCGCGCAGCACCTCGTCGAGGCCCTTGCCGGAGGCCCACATGTACGCCGCCCAGGCGAAGCCGAGGTCGGGCTCGCGCTGGCCGACCCCCTCGGTCTGGCTGATCCGGAAGTCCTCCTCCAGGGCGTCCAGGCGCCCCCAGATGCGGACCGTCTCGCCGAGCGCGGCCTTCGCCCTGCCCGAGGGCACCTTCGGCGCCATCGCGTCGTCGGCGACCCGGGACTCGAAGACCAGCGCCGAGACGCAGGCGGCCAGCTCGGCCGGGGACAGTCCCTCCCACACGCCCTCGCGCAGGCACTCGCTGGCGAGCAGGTCCAGCTCGCCGTAGAGCCGGGCCAGGCGCTTGCCGTGCTCGGTGACCTCGTCGCCGCGCAGGTAGTCCAGCTCTGTCAGCAGGGCGACGATCCGGTCGAAGGTGCGGGCGATGGTGTTCGTCCGGCCCTCGATGCGGCGCTCCAGCTGCGAGGTGTCGCGCAGCAGCCGGTGGTAGCGCTCGGCCCAGCGGGCGTGGTCCTCCCGGTCGTCGCAGCCGTGGCAGGGGTGGGCGCGGATCGCCTTGCGCAGCCGGGCGATCTCCCGGTCGTCGGCGGCCTGGGAACGCTTCTTGCGGGCCCGCTCGGGCGGGATGTGGCCGGCCTTGGTGCGCAGCGCGGAGGCCAGGTCGCGGCGGGACTGCGGTGAGCGCGGGTTGAAGGACTTGGGGATCCGCATCCGGTCCAGCGCCTCGACGGGCACCGGGAAGTCGATCGACGCCAGCCGCTTGACCTGCCGCTCGGCCGTCAGCACCAGCGGGCGGGGCCCGTCGTGGTGGTCGAAGCCGCGGTGGCCGTTGGACCGCCCGGCGGGCAGCCCCGGGTCGAGGACCAGGGCGAGGCCCGCGTACTTGCCGGTGGGCACGTGGATGACGTCGCCCGGCTTCAGCTTCTCCAGCGCCACGGCGGCCTCGGCGCGACGCTGGTTGGCGCCCTGCCGGGCCAGCTCCTGCTCGCGGTCCTTCAGCTCGCGGCGCAGCCGGGCGTACTCGTCGAAGTCGCCGAGGTGGCAGGTCATGGAGGCCTTGTAGCCCTCCAGGCCCTCCTCGTTGCGCTGCACCTGACGGGAGATGCCGACGACCGACTTGTCCGCCTGGAACTGCGCGAACGACGTCTCCAGCAGCTCCCGCGAGCGGTGCCGGCCGAACTGCTCGACCAGGTTGACCGCCATGTTGTAGGACGGCTTGAAGCTGGAGCGCAGCGGATACGTGCGGGTGCCGGCCAGTCCCGCGAGGTGCTCGGGGTTCATGCCGCGCTGCCACAGCACCACGGCGTGACCCTCGACATCGATGCCGCGCCGGCCGGCCCGGCCGGTGAGCTGGGTGAACTCGCCGGGGGTGATGTCGGCGTGCTGCTCGCCGTTCCACTTGACGAGCTTCTCGAGGACGACCGAGCGGGCGGGCATGTTGATGCCGAGGGCGAGGGTCTCGGTGGCGAAGACGGCCTTCACGAGGCCGCGCACGAACAGCTCCTCGACGACCTCCTTGAAGGTGGGCAGCATGCCCGCGTGGTGGGCGGCGATGCCCCGCTCCAGTCCCTCCAGCCACTCGTAGTAGCCCAGGACGTGCAGGTCCTCGCGGGGGATGGAGGCGGTGCGCTCCTCGACGAGGGCCCGCACCCGCTCCCGGGCGCCCTCGTCGTTGAGCCTGAGGCCCGCGTACAGGCACTGCTGCACGGCGGCCTCGCAGCCGGCCCGGCTGAAGATGAAGGTGATCGCGGGCAGCAGCCCCTCGGAGTCCAGCCGCTCGATGACCTCGGGCCGGCTGGGCGTCCACACCCGCGAGCGCTGTCTGCGCTCCCGCTCCCGGTCGGCCTCCTTCATGGCGCGGCCGCGCCTGCGGTCCTGGTAGGACGGACGGCTGGCCTCCAGGCGCGCCATGCGCGTGAGGTCGGGGTTGACGGCCTTCCTGTGGCCCTCCGCCTCCTCGAACAGGTCGTACATCCGGCGCCCGGCCAGCACGTGCTGGAACAGCGGCACGGGCCGGTGCTCGGAGACGATCACCTGGGTGTCGCCGCGCACGGTGTCGAGCCAGTCCCCGAACTCCTCCGCGTTCGACACGGTTGCCGAGAGTGACACCAGGGTCACCGACTCGGGGAGGTGGATGATCACCTCCTCCCAGACGGCGCCGCGGAACCGGTCGGAGAGGTAGTGCACCTCGTCCATGACCACGTGACCGAGGCCGAGGAGGGTCTGCGAGCCCGCGTACAGCATGTTCCGCAGGACCTCGGTGGTCATCACGACCACCGGGGCGTCGGAGTTCACGCTGTTGTCGCCGGTGAGCAGGCCCACCCTGTCGCTGCCGTAGCGGCGGCACAGGTCGGCGTACTTCTGGTTCGACAGGGCCTTGATGGGCGTCGTGTAGAAGCACTTCCTGCCCTGCTGGAGGGCGAGGTGGACGGCGAACTCGCCGACGATGGTCTTGCCGGAGCCGGTGGGCGCGGCCACCAGCACGCCCTTGCCCGCCTCGAGCGCCTGACAGGCCTCGATCTGGAAGGGGTCGAGGCCGAAGTCGTACATCTCGCGGAAGGAGGCGAGCGCGGTGGCCTGCTCGGCAGCGCGCTGACGGGCTGCCGCGTACCGCTCGGCCGGTGAGAGATCCTCTGTCATCGTGCTTTCGAGCGTACCGGCCCGCACTGACAACCGGACGATCATTATCGGGATCGGCCGTGTGGGGGTTCCGTGGGGGCGGCGACGCCCGGCCTCGCCGCCCCGGCGGCCCTCAGGTCACGTCGTCGTAGCCGTTGACCCGGTCCTTCGTGGCCTGCTCGGGCAGGGCACGGGCGGTGGTCACGGGCTCGACCTCGCCGATGTCCTCGGGGGTGAGGTCCAGGTCGGAGGCCTCGTCGTCGTCGGGCTCCAGGGCCTCGCGGCGGGCCCTGCGGCGGTCGTTCAGCAGGGAGACGGTGACCGCGGCGAAGTACAGGACCCAGATCGGCCCGGCCAGCATGAGCATGGTCAGGGGGTCCGTGCTCGGCGTGGCGATGGCCGCGAACAGGGTGATTCCCATGATCATCGCGCGCCACCAGCCGAGCATCCGCCTGCCGGTCAGCACGCCGGTGAAGTTGAGCATCACCAGCAGCAGCGGCAGCTCGAAGGAGAGACCGAAGACCAGCACCATGCGCGTGACGAGATCGAGCAGCTCGTCCAGCGGCAGCAGGTTGTCGACGTCGCTCGGGGTGAACTCGATCAGCACCTTCGCGGAGGTGGGCAGCACCGCGTAGGCGAAGTAGGCGCCGATGAGGAACAGCGGGGCGCCGGTGGCGACGAACGCGTAGGCGTACTTCTTCTCGTTCCTGTGCAGGCCCGGGGCGACGAACGCCCACAGCTGGTAGAGCCAGACCGGCGAGGCCAGCACGACACCGGCGGTCAGGGACACCTTCAGCGCCAGGGTGAAGGGGCCGAGCAGACCGTTGATGGTGATCTGCGCGCACGGCTCCGAGCCGGCCTGCGACTGGGCCAGCTCCGCGAACGACTTCTCACAGCCGATGGACTCGAGGATCGGCTCGGTGAGGAGGTTGATGATCTCCTGATAGAAGAAGGCGGCGGCCACCGTGACGACGACGATGGCCAGCAGCGCCTTCGCGAGCCGGTTGCGGAGCTCACGAAGGTGCTCCGCGAGCGGCATCCGCCCCTCGGGATCCTTCTCCTTGTTGCGGGCAGACTTCAGCAACCCACGTTCCCATCTCGTGCGGCGGGCCGGAGGTCACCGGCCCTGCGTCAGCGCTTGGTCGTGTCCGTCGGCTCGGTGACCGGCCGGGAGCTGGTCACGTCGCCGGGGGCGGCCTGGATGGTGCGCTGCGCCGCGGACTGCTCGGGGCTGGGCGGGTCGGCGGGGGCGGCCTCGTCGGACTTGGCCTCGCTCTTCATGGCCTTGGCCTCGCTCTTGAGGATGCGCGCCGACTTGCCGAGCGACCGCGCCATGTCCGGAAGCTTCTTCGCGCCGAACAGCAGGATGATGACGACGAGGATGAGAATGATCTCGGGGGCGCCGAGCCTTCCGAACATAAGTCTTTACCTTCTCACCGAGGCGGCTGGGTGGGGGTGCTGTCCGACCGGCCGGACATACGTCCGATCGATCGTCTTGTGCAGCGATCGTAACGCTCAGGGGTGAACGTGAGGCAATCCCCGTGCGTACTCCCGTCCGCGACCGGGCCTCGTTTTCCTGGCCGCGACCAGCAGCGTACCGCCCGGGGCCGGTGAGGTGACAGGGCGAAGTGTCCCAAAACGTAACTCACACCGGCCCGTCGGGTCACCGGCGCCACTTCCCGTCGGAATCCAGGGTGTTCACAAGGCGTCCACGGCACGGGCGGCGCTCTCGGTCGCGCGCTCCAGGTCCTCCGCGGCCCGGCTGATCCGTCGGGTGGAGTCCGTCACCTGCCGGCCGAGGCGCTGCGCCTCCACGAACACCTTCACGGCGAACACCGCGAGGACGGCAAGACCCAGGAAACCCACGGCAACCGCGAACATCGGCCAGAACATGACGTCGAGACTAGACCGTCGAGTGCAGCCGCAGGGTCCTGACCCCGCCTCCGGTGAGCAGCTCCACGACCCGCTCCCCCGCCGGCTTGCGCACGGCCGACCCGCACTCGGGGCAGGTGAACGAGTAGAAGGTGGTACGGCTCGTGGCACCGATGGCCAGGCGCAGGGCGCTCGCGGCGAGTTCGAAACGGCCCCGGCAGTCCGGGCAGCCCGCCTTGAACACGACCGGTGACACGCGTCTCATGCCGGCGAACGCGGCCGCCGCCGTCATACCCGGGCCGGACGACGGCCCGGACGGTCCCAGGGGGTCGCTCACAGTGCTCGCTCCTGCCTGTCGTGCTGCCCGTCGACCGCCCCGGCGCCCCGGCGCGCCCCGGCCCCGGTGACCGTCTCGGCCCCGCCCGGCGCCCCGGCCGCCTCGATCCCGTCGTACGCGGCCAGCGCCTCGCGGGCGGCCTGCCGGGCGCTGTCGGCGAGCGCGGACGGGGAGACGATCCGGCCGTCGCGGCCGAGCCGCAGCGCCAGCCGCCGCAGGGAGGCGGGGTCGGGGGTGCGCAGGGTGATACGCAGACCGCCGTCGGGAAGTTCATCCGCGCTGTCGTGCGGGTAGTACTCGGCGACCCAGCGGCCGCCCGGGCCGACCTCCACGACGACCTCGGGGTCCTCCGCGGCGGGCTGCACCAGCCCTTCCGACAGGTCCCGCAGCTCCACCTCCGGCGGTGCGGAGGGCTCGTCCAGGATGCGGATCTCGGCGACCCGGTCGAGCCGGAAGGTGCGCCGGGCCTCGGAGCGGCGGCACCACGCCTCCACGTACGTGTGCCCGACGCTGACCAGGCGGATGGGGTCGATCTCGCGCTCGGTGACCTCGTCACGGGCCGGCGAGTAGTAGCGGATCCACAGGCGGCGGCGCTCCGAGATCGCCCGGTCGACGTCGGCGAAGACACCGCCCTCGGACTCGAAGGTGACGGACAGCCGCGAGCTGGCACCGGCGGCATCGCCGGCCGACGTCTCCACCTTCGCGGTCGCCCGCAGCAGCGCCTGCCGGTCGCTCTCCCGCAGCCCCGGCAGGGTCGCCACGGCCCGGGCGGCGACGAGCAGCGCGGTGGCCTCGTCGGCGGCCAGCCGCAGCGGCTCCGCGGCGTCCGCGCCGAGCGCGGCCGGGTTGTGCCACCAGATGCGCTCGCCGTCGGTGTCGATGTCCAGCAGATCGCCGCCCCGGAAGCTGGTCCCGCACATCGGGAGCACGTCGAGGTCGGAGACCAGCTCGTCCTCGGTGATGCCGAAGGCACGCGCCACGTCCTCGACCCGGGCCCCGGGGCGCTCACGCAGATACGTCACCAGGGACAGCATCCGTCGGGTCTGGTCGATGGCGTTCACGGGCCTGACCGGTTTGCCTGCCACTGTGTTGTCCGCTCCCCCTCAGCCCTTGGCCACGGCACGCAGCCGGTCCACCACGTCCGCACGCAGCTCGGCGGGCTCCAGCACCACCACGTCCGGCCCGAACTCCACCAGCCAGGCGTCCAGACCGTGCCCGTACGGAATCTCCAACTCGTCCCAGCCGTCACCGAGTTCCCGCACCCCGGTGGCCTTCGCCCGAAGGGGGTACCCGGCGCCCGCGCGCAGCCGGATCAGCGCGGAACGGTCGGCGCTCTCCCCCGCCCAGCTCGCGACCGTCTCCCGGACGGTGACGACGTCGGGCACCGGTGCGGTGAAGCGCGATCCGCGCGAGCGCACCTTCCCCGTGATCCGCGACAGCCGGAACACCCGCTCGGCACCCCGGTCGCGGTCGAAGCCCGCCAGGTACCAGTGGCCGCGCCAGCACTCCAGCGCCCACGGCTCCACGTGCCGGGGCTCGGGCTGGGCGGCATTCGCCTTGCGGTAGTCGAAGACGACCGGCCGGCGGTCGCGGCAGGCCAGCATCAGCGGCTCGAAGGCCGCCTCGTGCACCGGGATACGGGGCTCCAGCGCGCTGTGCGCCTCGTACGGGTCGACGTCCTCGGGCAGGCCGGCCGCCCGCAGCTTCTGCAGCGCGCCGCTCGCGGCACCGGCGAGCCGGGCCTGCTGCCACACCTTCGCGGCCAGCCCGAGGGCGGCGGCCTCCTCGGCGTCCAGGGTGATGGGCGGCAGCCGGTTGCTGTCCCGTCGGGCCAGGTAGCCGATCTCGCCGTCCAGGCTCTCCACGGTCTCGATGACCAGTCCGAGTTCGCGCAGGTCGTCCTTGTCGCGCTCGAACATGCGGTTGAAGGAGTCGTCGGACCCCGCCTCGAGGTAGGCCTCGACGGACTCGCGCAGCTCACGCTTGCTGAGTGGCCGCCGCGTCCCGAGCAGACACAGCGCCAGGTTCATCAGCCGCTCGGCCTTGGCAATGGCCATCGACGCCCTTCTCCCTATGGTGCTTACGACGGATGACCGTACCGCCCCGCGGTGGCGCGGCAAAAGCCGAGGGCCCACGCCCGGACAGGCATGGACCCCAGGTGACCGGCTCCGATCGCCGGCCGCTCGTACGTCGATCAGACTCCGAGCAGATCGACCACGAAGATCAGCGTCGAGCCGGGCGGGATCGCCGGGGTCGGGCTCTGGTCGCCGTACGCGAGGTGCGCCGGGATGGTCAGCTGGCGGCGGCCGCCGACCTTCATGCCCTGCACACCCTGGTCCCAGCCCGCGATGACGCGGCCGCCACCGAGCGGGAAGCGGAACGGCGTACCGCGGTTCCAGCTGGCGTCGAACTCCTCGCCCGTGCTGAAGGTCACGCCCACATAGTGGACGGTCACGGTCTGACCGGCCTCGGCAACCGGGCCGTCGCCCTCCCAGATGTCCTTGATCTCGAGGTCCGCCGGGGGCTCGCCGCCCGGGAAGTCGACCTCGGGCTTGTCGATGCTCACGTGTTCAGCTCCTGCTTGTCTGCGGAAAGGCAACGGCCCAAGTCTTACATCTCCGGGGCGTCACATCTTCGCGAGGATGTCCACGGAGAAGACCAGCGTGGAGTCCTTCTGGATGCCGCTGCCCTCCGGCGGGCTGTCGCCGTAACCCAGGTCCGGCGGGATGACGATGAGGACGCGGCTGCCGACCTTCTTGCCCGTCAGGCCCTGCGCCCAGCCCTTGACGACCTGCTGCAACGAGAACGACGTCAGCTGCTTCCTGGCGTACGTGGAGTCGAACTCCTTGCCGCCGTCCCACAGCACACCCTCGTACTGCACCAGCACACTGTCCTGCGCCCCGACCTCGGCGCCGTCGCCCTCCAGGACGTACTCGGCGGCGAGCTTCTTCGGCGGGTCGGTCTTCGGCACCTCGATGGAGGGCGCCTTGCCGTCGGTGTTGGTGCCGACCTTCGGCAGGGCGGCGTCGTCCTGCGCGGCCTTCTTGCCGTCGGCGCTGCTCCGGGCGTTGAAGGTGTCCTGGATGTCCACCACGAACACCAGCGTGTCGTCGCCCTTGATACCCGCCTGCTCGTTGCCCTGCTTCCCGTACCCCCAGGTCGGCGGCACCGAGAACTGGACGCGGCTGCCGGTCTTCTTGCCGGTGAGCGCGTACCGCCAGCCGTCGATGATGCTGCCCTGGGCGAGCTGGATGACCAGCGGGGTCTTGCGGTCGTAGGAGTTGTCGAAGACCTTCGCGCTCTGCCAGACCTGACCGAGGTAGTTCGCCGAGATGAAGTCGTTCTCCGCGACGGCCTTGCCGCCGCCCGCGATGACCGTCTTGACCGCGAGGTCCTTGGAGGGCTCGCCACTGCCCTTCGCGACGGTCGGCTTCTCGTCGAACTTCGTCCCCGCCGTGATCGCCGGCAGCGGACCGTCGACGATCTTCGGCGGCGGTGCGGCCGACGAGGCCGACGCGTCGGGCGACGGGCTGTCGCTCGCGTTGCTCGATGAGCCGGAGTCGTCACCGTCACCGCAGGCGGCGAGCGTGACCAGTCCCGCGGGGACGGCGATGAGGAGTGAACGTCGGCGCACGGTGGGGGCCTCGTATCGATATCGGGTCGGTCCTGTTGGCTGGCGTGCGCGCAACTCTACGGCGTGAGAAGGGCACCGCACGGCTAACGTACGGTGCCCGTGTGGCGTTCCGCGCTTTCGCGCGAAGACGCTCCTCTCACCCGTCCGGCCTCATGCCGCCCGGATCACATCCCGGCGATCAGCTTCTCCACCCGGTCGTCCACCGACCGGAACGGGTCCTTGCACAACACGGTGCGCTGCGCCTGGTCGTTCAGCTTGAGGTGGACCCAGTCGACGGTGAAGTCCCGGCGCTGCTCCTGGGCCCGCCGGATGAAGTCGCCGCGCAGCCGGGCCCGAGTGGTCTGCGGCGGAACGGACTTGCCCTCGAAGATCTTCAAGTCGTTGGCGACCCGGGCGGCCTGGCCCTTCTTCTCGAGCAGGTAGTACAGACCACGACGCCGGTGGATGTCGTGGTAGGCGAGGTCTATCTGCGCGACCCGCGGGTGCGACATGGTCATGTTGTGCTTGGCCCGGTACCGCTCCAGCAGCTTGTACTTCATGACCCAGTCGATCTCGGTGCCGATGCGGTCGAGGTCCTCGGCCTCGATCGCGTCCAGCGTGCGGCCCCACAGCTCCAGCACCCGCTCCACGGTGCCCGTGCGGATGCCGCGGCGCTCGCAGAAGTCCACGGCCTTCTCGTAGTACTCCCGCTGCACCTCCAGCGCCGACGCCTCCCGGCCGCTGGCCAGGCGCACCTTGCGGCGCCCGGTGATGTCGTGGCTGACCTCGCGGATCGCCCGGATCGGGTTCTCCAGGGTCAGGTCCCGCATCACCGTGCCCGCCTCGATCATGCGCAGCACCAGGTCGGTGGCGCCGACCTTGAGCAGCATGGTCGTCTCGGACATGTTCGAGTCGCCCACGATGACATGCAGCCGCCGGTAGCGCTCGGCGTCTGCGTGCGGCTCGTCGCGCGTGTTGATGATGGGCCGGGACCGGGTCGTCGCCGAGGAGACGCCCTCCCAGATGTGCTCGGCCCGCTGACTGACGCAGTACACGGCACCGCGCGGCGTCTGCAGCACCTTGCCCGCACCGCACAGCAACTGCCGCGTCACCAGGAACGGAATCAGGATGTCCGCGAGCCGCGAGAACTCCCCGTGCCGGGCCACGAGGTAATTCTCGTGGCAGCCGTAGGAGTTGCCGGCGGAGTCGGTGTTGTTCTTGAAGAGGTAGACGTCGCCCGCGATTCCCTCCTCGTGCAGGCGTCGTTCGGCGTCCACCAGGAGTCCCTCGAGAATGCGCTCGCCCGCCTTGTCGTGGGTGACGAGCTCGATCACGTTGTCACATTCGGGTGTCGCGTATTCCGGATGTGATCCCACGTCGAGATAGAGGCGGGCCCCGTTGCGCAGAAAGACATTGCTGCTGCGGCCCCATGACACGACACGGCGGAAGAGGTACCGCGCCACCTCGTCAGGCGACAGGCGGCGCTGTCCCCTGAACGTGCACGTGACGCCGTACTCGTTCTCCAGCCCGAAAATGCGGCGGTCCATGACTGAACATTACGCCTGATGACCCGAACTGAAACGGGGTTCGACGGCACGGTTTGGATCATTTTCCGATGAAGCCGCAACCACCGCTCCCCGCGCGGGAGCTGCGAGGACCCGCCCGGTGCACGCCAGCACCAGCAGCGAGACGCACCCCGCCGCCCCCGGCACCGCGAAGCCCCACAGCGCCCCACCGTGCTCCACGACGGGCCCCGCCAGGCCGGTACCCACCGAGGCGCCCACGGTGAACGTCGTCACCAGCCACGAGAACGCCTCCGTCACCGTCCCACGCGGCGCGTGCACGTCGACGAGCACGAACGCGCAGGCGATGCACGGCGCGAGGAAGACACCCGCGAGCACCGTGAGCAGCACCATGGCCACCGCGCCCGGCATCAACAGCAACGGCAGGTAGCAGACCGCCAGCAGGGCCACCAGCACCCGCAGCCGCCGCGCCGGCTCACCGGTCCACCGCCGGGCCCCGTAGACCGCTCCCCCGACCAGCGCACCCAGCCCCAGGGCGGCCATCAGCCACCCGTACACGGCGTCACCCCCGTGATCGTCGGCGTACGGCACCGAGGCGACCGTGATGGACCCGAGCGCCATCCCGATGAACAGGAACGCCCCCAGCAGCGCCAACAGCCCGCCCGACCGCAGCGCGCCCAGCCAGTGCGCCTCCCGCGGCGCCGACCGCCACGCCCGCGAGGGCGGCGACACGGCCACGGACAGCGCGCCCAGCACACCGATCCCGTTCAGCACCAGCAGCGCCGCCTGCGGCGACCACAGGGACACGCACACCGTCACCAGCAGCGGCCCGACGGTGAACATGACCTCCTGCGCCACGGCGTCCATCGCGTACGCCGTGTGCACCTGGTCCTCCTCGCCCAGCACACTCGGCCACAGCGCCCGCAGCCCGCCCTCCAGCGGCGGCGTGAACAGCCCGGCCGCCCCCACGGCCCCGTAGGCGAGCACGGCCGTCCCGGTGCCCGCGAAGGCGAACACCGCCATCGCCAGCGCCGACAGCACCGCGGCCGGCAACTGCACCCGCGGCTGCCCGTGCAGGTCCACCAGCCGCCCCAGCACCGGCTGCCCCACGGCGTTGGCGACGCCGTACACCGCGGCCAGCGCCCCCGCGAGGCTGTACGAACCGCCCTCGGCCCGCACGAACAGCACGATCGCGATCGCCGCGGTGGCGTTCGGCAACCGCCCGACCAGCGTGCCGACGAGCAGCCGCACGGCATGCCGCGCCCGGAGGATGTCCAGATACCCGGCAACCACGACCCACCTCCTTGTCCTCACTCCAGCAAGTGTTACGTATAACTCCTGCCGCCATACGTACCATGTCGCCAGTTCAGCAGTCCAGACGAAAGCGCAGGCGAACGGTGGCACGAGGCAGCACCCGCCCCACGAGCCGGGACGTCGCCCAGGCCGCCGGCGTCTCCCAGGCAGCCGTCTCCCTGGTCCTCGGCGACAAATGGCGCGGCCGCGTCTCCGAACCCACCGCCCAGCGCGTCCGCGACGCCGCCCTGGAACTCGGCTACCGCCCCAACCTGGCCGCACGCAACCTGCGCCTCGGCCGCACCCGCACCGTGCTCCTGGTCGTCCCCGCCCTCACCACCGAGTTCTTCGCCGAGGTCTACACCGGCGCCGCACGCGTCGCCGCCGAACACGGCTTCGGCGTGGTCCTCTACCCCTCACCCGAAGGCGTCGGCCCCGCCCGGGACCCCTTCGCCTCCGCACAGGCCGCCCTCGACGGCGTCATCGCCTCCTCCATGGCCGCCGACGCCCTCACCGCCATCCGCGGCGACCAACTCCCCCTCGTCATGCTCGACAGCGACCCCGACGGCAGCCTGGGCGCCGCCACCGTCAACCTCGACATCGCCGACGGCATCCGCCAGGTCACCGAACACCTGCTGTCCCTGGGCCACCGCAGCTTCCTCCACCTCGCGGCCGACATCCCGTCCTGGACCTTCGAGGTACGCGCCCGCGAACTGGCCTCACGGCTCGCCGAAGCCCCCGGCACCGAGCTGCGCACGATCCGGGCACCCATCTCGATCGAGGGCGCCCAGCGGGCCACGGAGGCCGCCCTCGCCGCGCCCGGGCCCCGGCCCACGGCGCTGGTCTGCGACGACGACAAACTCGCGGCCGGCGCCTACAAGGCCGTCCGGCGCGCCGGACTCCGCGTCCCCGACGACCTGTCCGTCACCGGCCTGGACGACCTCGGCCTCGCCACCGCCATCGACCCCGAACTCACCACCGTCCGCCTCGACGCGGAGGCCTTCGGCGAACGGGGCATGCGCGCCCTGCTGGCGGTACTGGAAGGCAGGCCCCCCGAGAAGGGGGACCTGCCGGTCAGCCTGGTGGTACGGGGGTCCACGGCCCCGCCGCGATGAGGTGGTGTGCGGTGAGGTGAGCGCCTACTCCTCGTCCGACCCGGAGTCGGCCTCGTCCGCCGCCTCAGGCGTCTTGCCGACGTCGTCACCCGCACCCGCACCGGTCTCCAGCAGCCGCGACAGCTGGCCGCCCACGATGCGCTTGAACTTGCGCTGCTGCGGACGCGTCCGGTCCAGCACCGCGACCTCCAGCCGCTCCGCCGGAATCTCCCGCTCGGTCCCGTTGGTGTCGCGGGACAGCGCCTGCACCGCCAGCTTCAGCGCCTCGGCCAGCGTCATCCCGTCCCGGTGCCGCTGGTCCAGATACCCGCTGATCTGCTCCGCGTTGCCCCCGACCGCCACCGAACCGTGCTCGTCCACGATCGAACCGTCGTGCGGCAGCCGGTAGATCTGGTCGTTCTCCGGACTGTCACCGACCTCCGCGACGACCAGCTCCACCTCGTACGGCTTCTCGGCCTGACTGGAGAAGATCGTGCCCAGCGTCTGGGCGTACACGTTCGCCAGACCGCGCGCCGTGACGTCGTCCCGGTCATAGGTGTAACCCCGCAGGTCGGCGTAGCGCACCCCGCCGATCCGCAGGTTCTCGTACTCGTTGTACTTGCCGGCGGCCGCGAAGCCGATCCGGTCGTAGATCTCGCTGAACTTGTGCAGCGCACGGGACGGATTCTCACCGACGAACACGATGCCGTCGGCGTACTGCAGCACGACCAGGCTGCGACCGCGCGCGATGCCCTTGCGGGCGTACTCCGCCCGGTCGGCCATCGCCTGCTGAGGAGATACATAGAACGGCGTCGACACCGGTTATCCGTCCCTTCCTGTCGAAATCACTGGACCACCTGACAACGAAGACCCACGCCCGCTACAGCAGCGCGGCCCGCGGACCGTCGGGCTGCTCGAGCCGGGCCCGCAGCACCGAGCCCGCCAGCTCCGCGGCCTCGTCCTCACCGAGCCGACGGAAACCGTCCTCGGTGATCACAGTGATGATCGGATAGATCCGGCGGGCGACATCGGGACCACCGGTCGCCGAGTCGTCGTCAGCCGCGTCGTACAGCGCCTGCACCACGAGCGTCGTGGCCTGCTCCTCGGTCAGGTCGTCACGGAACAGCTTCTTCATCGCACCCCGCGCGAAGACCGAGCCCGAACCCGTGGTCGCGAAGTTCCGCTCCTCGGACCGGCCGCCCGTCACGTCGTACGAGAAGATGCGGCCCCGGCCCCGGTCCACGTCGTACCCGGCGAACAGCGGCACCACGGCCAGCCCCTGCATCGCCATGCCCAGGTTGGACCGGATCATCGTCGACAGACGGTTCGCCTTGCCCTCCAGGGACAGCTGCGCACCCTCGACCTTCTCGAAGTGCTCCAGCTCCAGCTGGAACAGCTTCACCATCTCCACGGCCAGACCGGCCGTACCGGCGATGCCCACCGCCGAGTACTCGTCGGCCGGGAAGACCTTCTCGATGTCCCGCTGGGCGATCATGTTGCCCATGGTGGCCCGCCGGTCACCGGCGAGGACGACGCCCCCGGGGAACGTGACCGCCACGATCGTGGTGCCGTGCGGTGCCTCGATGACGCCCTGCACCGGCGGGAGCTGCCGGTTGCCCGGGAGCATCTCCGGCTGGTGCTCACCGAGGAAGTCCATGAAGGAAGACGATCCAGGCGTCAGGAAGGCAGCTGGTAGACGCCCGGTGCTACGAGTGTTGGCTTCCACGCGATTCCTTCCACGTAAGCGGCAGCCCGCCTTATGGCATCGGGCCGGTCCTTGAACTGCCCCAGCGCAGCGTTGCAGCTGAAGCACAGTACGCCACGGACCCTACCCGTCTCGTGGCAGTGATCCACATGTGCGGCGGGAGCGGCAAGACATATGCAGCAGACGCCGCCTTGGTCGGCGATCAACTTGTCCCGCTCGGCCTCGGTGAGGCCGTAGTGGCGCTTCAGGTGCCCTTCCCGCCCCTGGATGGCCCGGCATGCCTTGCAGCGGGTCGACAGGCCGTCGGAAGCGCTCCCATTACGGTGCCACTCACTGTGCGGCTTGACTTCACCACAGGTCCGGCAGAGCTTGTGCCCCGCTGGAACGTCGACCTTCTCCCGGACAGTCAGCCCCATGGCCTCGCGGCGGCGCCGGTAATGCGCGGCACTGTATTCCGCCACACACTCCCGACACCGCACTTGGAGGCCGTCACCGCGGTTTTTGTCCCGGGCGAACCCGGACACGGGCAGAACGCGCATGCATCCCGTGCACCGCTTCTCGCCCGATTGCCCAACCACCCCAACATCCCCCGTTACCTTCAGTTCGAAGGGAAAGTCGCCACTAGGCCTTTACTGCCCACCCTTTTGCACGAAACTCCGCACGAAATCCTCGGCATTTTCCTCGAGTACGTCGTCGATCTCGTCCAGGACGGAGTCCACGTCGTCGCTCAGCTTTTCCTGGCGTTCCTTGAGGTCCTCCGATGCCTGCGCGTCCTGCGCCTGCTCCTCGACCTCCTCGGTGGAACGCGTGGCCTTCTGCTGCCCGCCGCCGGTGTCCTTGGTCGCCATAACCCTCACCCCGCTCGGTTCGCCCGACACAGTTGCTCGGTCAAGATCAGACCCTACAAGCCCGGTCTGACATCGGCCCCGCGTTTCTCCAACGAACGGGGGCCATCTCGATGGTTCCCGGACCGGGTGGGTTTCCACCCTGTCCGGCGGTCTCCTCCGTGTACCCGCTCGGCCCGCTCACCCGCCGGACAGGACCCTGACCAGGTCGTCCGCGGTGCGGCAGCGGTCCAGGAGCTCCTTGACGTGATTACGCGTTCCGCGAAGCGGTTCCAGGGTTGGGACCCGCTGGAGCGAGTCCCGGCCCGGCAGATCGAAGATCACCGAGTCCCAGGAGGCCGCCGCGACGTCGTCCGCGTACTGCTCCAGGCAGCGCCCCCGGAAGTAGGCCCTGGTGTCCTCCGGCGGCTTCGTACGGGCCCGCTCGACCTCGTTCTCGTCCAGCAGGCGCTTGATGCGGCCGCGGTCCACCAGGCGGTTGTAGAGGCCCTTGTCGGGCCGTACGTCGGCGTACTGGAGGTCGACGAGGTGCAGCCGGGCGGCGTCCCAGTCGACGTTGTCGCGGCGGCGGTAGCCCTCCATGAGCTCCCGCTTGGCGACCCAGTCCAGCTCGCCGGCGAGGCTCATCGGGTCGTTCTCGAGCCGGTTGAGGGTGTCCTCCCAGCGGCCGAGGACGTCCTTGGTCTGGTCGTCGGCGTCGGCGCCGTACCGCTCCTCGACGTATTTGCGGGCCAGCTCGTAGTACTCCATCTGGAGCTGCACGGCGGTCAGTGTGCGGCCGCTGCGCAGCGTGACGAGGTGCTTGAGCGTGGGGTCGTGCGAGACCTGGTGAAGGGTGCGTACGGGCTGGTCCACGGCGAGGTCGACGGCGATGAAGCCGTCCTCGATCATGGACAGGACCAGGGCCGTCGTGCCCAGCTTGAGGTACGTCGAGATCTCGGACAGGTTCGCGTCGCCGATGATGACGTGCAGCCGGCGCCACTTCTCGGCGTCCGCGTGCGGTTCGTCGCGGGTGTTGATGATGGGGCGCTTGAGTGTCGTCTCCAGGCCGACCTCGACCTCGAAGTAGTCGGCGCGCTGGCTGAGCTGGAAGCCGTGTTCGTGGCCGTCCTGGCCGATGCCGACGCGGCCGGCGCCGGTGAAGACCTGGCGGGAGACGAAGAAGGGCGTCAGGTGGCGCACGATGTCCGAGAAAGCGGTTTCCCGCTTCATCAGGTAGTTCTCGTGCGTGCCGTAGGAGGCGCCCTTGTTGTCGGTGTTGTTCTTGTAGAGGTGGATGGGCTGGGCGCCGGGCAGCTGGGCTGCGCGTTCGGCGGCCTCGGCCATGATGCGCTCGCCGGCCTTGTCCCACAGGACGGCGTCGCGGGGGTTGGTGACTTCCGGAGCGCTGTATTCGGGGTGGGCGTGGTCGACGTAGAGCCGTGCTCCGTTGGTGAGGATGACGTTGGCGAGGCCGATGTCCTCGTCGGTGAGCTGGCTGGAGTCGGCGGCCTCGCGGGCGAGGTCGAAGCCTCGCGCGTCCCGGAGCGGGTTCTCCTCCTCGAAGTCCCAGCGGGCCCGGCGGGCCCGGTGCATCGCCGCCGCGTAGGCGTTGACGATCTGGGACGAGGTGAGCATGGCATTGGCGTTGGGGTGGCCGGGGACGGAGATTCCGTACTCCGTCTCGATGCCCATTACTCGCCGTACGGTCATGCGGCCCTCCTTGCCCGGCGGCGCCCGTAGTGGGCGCCGCTCAAGTACCGCTGGCGCTCCGATGCGTGTGCGGTGCCCGTCCCCGCACTGCGCGACTCGGCGGTATGGAAGAGCCTAGAACGCCTTTGCGCTGGCGGGGAGATCATTTGCGTCATTGCCTTGCTCCAGCCGGGGCTCCGGAAAACAGTCGGCTGCGGGTACCCGGTGAGGGCACCCGCAGCCGCCCCGCTTTTACAGGTACTGACCGGTGTTCGCCACCGTGTCGATGGAGCGTCCGGTGTCCGCGCCCTGCTTTCCGGTGACGAGCGTACGGATGTACACGATCCGTTCGCCCTTCTTTCCGGAGATGCGGGCCCAGTCGTCGGGGTTGGTGGTGTTGGGCAGGTCCTCGTTCTCCTTGAACTCGTCCACGCAGGCCTGGAGGAGGTGGGAGACGCGGAGGCCCTTCTGGTTCTTGTCGAGGAAGTCCTTGATCGCCATCTTCTTGGCGCGGCCCACGATGTTCTCGATCATGGCGCCGGAATTGAAGTCCTTGAAATAGAGGACTTCCTTGTCGCCGTTGGCGTAGGTGACTTCCAGGAAGCGGTTCTCCTCGGATTCGGCGTACATCTGTTCCACCGCCGTCTGGATCATGCTCTGGACGGTGGCCGCCTTGTCCTTCTCGTGCTCCGCGAGGTCGTCGGAGTGGAGGGGGAGGCGTTCGGTGAGGTACTTGCCGAAGATGTCCTTGGCCGCTTCGGCGTCCGGACGTTCGATCTTGATCTTCACGTCGAGCCGGCCGGGCCGCAGGATGGCGGGGTCGATCATGTCCTCGCGGTTGGAGGCGCCGATGACGACCACGTTCTGCAGGCCTTCCACGCCGTCGATCTCGGCGAGCAGCTGCGGGACGATGGTGTTCTCCACGTCCGAGCTGACGCCGGAGCCGCGGGTGCGGAAGAGGGATTCCATCTCGTCGAAGAAGACGATGACGGGGGTGCCCTCGCTGGCCTTCTCACGGGCCCGCTGGAAGACCAGGCGGATCTGCCGCTCGGTCTCGCCCACGTATTTGTTGAGGAGCTCGGGGCCCTTGATGTTGAGGAAGAAGCTCTTGCCGGCGGCCTGTCCGGTGACCTCGGCGACCTTCTTGGCCAGCGAGTTGGCGACGGCCTTGGCGATGAGCGTCTTGCCGCATCCGGGGGGCCCGTAGAGCAGGACGCCCTTGGGCGGGCGCAGCTCGTGCTCCCGGAACAGGTCGGGGTAGAGATAGGGGAGCTCGACCGCGTCGCGGATGGCTTCGATCTGTCCGCCGAGGCCACCGATCTGCTCGTAGCCGATGTCGGGGACCTCTTCGAGGACGAGTTCTTCGACCTCGCTCTTGGGGACGACCTCGTAGACATAGCCGGAGCGGGGTTCGAGCAGGAGGGCGTCGCCGGGGCGGATGGTGAGGCCGCGCAGGGGTTCGGCGAGTCGTACCACTCTTTCCTCGTCGGTGTGGCCGAGTACCAGGGCACGCTCGCCGTCCTCAAGGATCTCCTTGAGGGTGACGATGTCGCCGACGCTCTCGTACTCCATGGCCTCGACCACGTTGAGTGCTTCGTTGAGCATCACTTCCTGGCCGCGCCGGAGCTCGTCGAGCTCGACGCTCGGGCTGACGTTCACCCTGAGTTTGCGGCCGCCGGTGAAGATGTCGGCGGTGCCGTCCTCGTTGGCCTGCAGGAAGACACCGAAGCCGGCGGGTGGCTGGGCCAGCCGGTCGACTTCTTCCTTGAGGGCCACGATCTGGTCGCGGGCCTCGCGGAGTGTGCCGGCGAGTCGCTCGTTCTGGGCGGACACGCCGGCCAGGTTGGTCTGCAGTTCGACGATCCGCTCTTCGAGAATTCTCGTGTGTCGCGGAGATTCGGCGAGCTTGCGTCGCAGGACGGCGATCTCCTGCTCAAGGTAGGCCACCTGCCCGGCCGGGTCCTCGGACCCGCGTCCCGGGCGGATGCCGCGGTTCATGTCGTCGTCGTGGGCTGCCACGGTCCTCACCTCCTCCATGGGGAGCTGGACGCTTCCAGACCCTACCTGGGTGGGTGTCGATTGAAACCCCTAGATCACAAAGACGGTCGGGGTGTGTCCGATCTTCACCCTTGCGCTCTCCCTCACGCCAGGGGAATACCCACGGAACGTGGAGGGAACCCCGGCGAGGGTAGGCTCGAAGTGTTCAACACCCGTCAGAGCTGGCCGGATTCCCGAGCGGCTCGGCGCAGGAAACGGCAGGAGAGATGAGCGTGCAGCAGGAGGCCGGAGTCGACGGCGAGGCTCTGGAGGTCTGGATCGACCAGGACCTGTGTACCGGCGACGGCATCTGCGCCCAGTACGCGCCCGAGGTGTTCGAGCTGGACATCGACGGTCTGGCCTATGTGAAGGGCGCGGACGACGAGCTGCTGCAGGCGCCTGGGGCGACAACGCCCGTGCCGCTGACGCTTCTCACGGATGTGGTGGACTCCGCGAAGGAGTGTCCGGGCGAGTGCATCCACGTACGTCGGGTTTCGGACAGGGCAGAGGTGTACGGTCCGGACTCAGAGTGACCAAACTGTGACGTGGCGCGTACGTTCCGTGACCGATGTCTGGTGTGTCACACAGTCGGTCCGGGGGCGCGGGTCACACGGTGCGTGCCTGTGAGGGCGTGTCGCTGACGAACGCGCCGTTCTTCCACTGCCACTTCACGTCATCCGTGACGTCGGGGCAGCAACTGGGCACGTCGGCCGTCGAGTAGCCGAGCAGGGTGGCGCGGACGACGCCGTCGCGCACCGCGAGGTCGGTAGCGGTACGGCGGTCCTTGGGGTCCACGAGGGTGGCGACGACGCGGGGCTTGCCGCTGTGGGTGTCCCGTGTGATGACGTACACGCCGTCGGGGGGTGTGCCCATGGGTGCGTCGCAGTGGACGACGGCCACTGTTTCGGGCCGACCGTCGCCGTCGAGGTCGCCGGAGGCCTTCTTCTGTACGAGGGCCTTGACCGGGCCGCATTCCAGGGGGAAGGCCACGGTGGCCGGATCGGGCGGCGCGATGTGGGCCGGTGCGCTCTTGGGAGCGGGGGCCGCGGGCTTGTCGCCGCTCTGGGCCGCCGTCGCGGCGTCGGGCTGGAGGACCGGGGAGAGGGCGACCACCGCGGCGATGGCCGTGGCGGTGGCGACCCAGTGGATCGGCCGGGTGTGGGTGTGCGAGAGGTCCGGAACGGCGGGGTGCTGCACGAGGAGTGTCTCCTGTGAGGGCTGTGCCGGTGGGGGTGGCCAGCATCGTGCCACACGTCACAGTGCGGGGGAACGGCGGGGTGGGTACTCGTTCCGATTCTCGTGCGGGCGGGTGTCCCGTCGGGTGGTCGCCGTCAACGCGTCGACGCCGTGGTGGAGTTCCGGCGGTGTCCCGGAACTCCACCACGGCGTCGGTACGTTGTACGCGGCACGGGCCGCCTCAGCGGCCGGAGCCGCCGCCGGCGTTGGGGCCGTCGTAGTCCTCGCCGTAGGCGCCCTTGGCGGGGCGGCGGCGGCGCATGGGGGGCTCGACGCCGTCGGCGAGGCGGCGGGCGGTGAGCAGGAAGCCGGTGTGGCCGATCATCCGGTGGTCGGGGCGGACGGCGAGGCCCTCCACGTGCCAGTTGCGGATCATCGTCTCCCAGGAGGTGGGCTCGTTGAAGCAGCCGATCTCGCGGATGGACTCGACGGTCCGGGCGAGCTGGGTGGTGGTCGCGACGTAGCAGCACAGGATGCCGCCGGGCACGAGTGCCTTGGAGACGGCCTCCAGGCATTCCCACGGGGCGAGCATGTCGAGGATGACGCGGTCGACGTCGGCGTCGGACAGGTTGTCCTGGAGGTCGCCGACGGTGAGCTGCCAGGCGGGGTGCGGGCCGCCGAAGTAGCGCTGCACGTTCTGCTGGGCGATCTCGGCGAAGTCCTCGCGGCGCTCGTAGGAGTGCAGCATGCCCTGGTCGCCGATGGCGCGCAGCAGGAAGCTGCTGAGGGAGCCGGAGCCCACGCCGGCCTCCACGACGCGTGCGCCGGGGAAGATGTCGGCGAAGGCGAGGATCTGCCCCGCGTCCTTCGGGTAGACGACGGCTGCGCCGCGGGGCATGGACAGGACGTAGTCGGGGAGCAGGGGGCGCAGCGCGAGGTAGGCGACGTTCCCGGTGGTGCGGACGACGCTGCCCTCGGGAGCACCGATCAGTTCGTCGTGGGGGAAGGAACCCTTGTGGGTGTGGAAGTTCTTCCCGGCCTCGAGCGTGAACGTGTAGTGGCGGCCCTTGGGGTCGGTCAGCTGAACCTGGTCCCCGACCTTGAAGGGCCCGCGCCTGCGGGCGGCACCGGTCGGTTCGGACATGTGACCAGCCTACCGGTCCCGGGCGGGGCCGCCGACCACCGCTTGAGGAGAGCGGTACTCAGGAGGGGCGGGCCATGGCCTTGACGAAGGCGCGTTCCACGTCGGCCGCGGACAGGACGCCGTAGATCTCACCGGTCTCCTCGACGACGAGGTACTCGGTGGCCGGGTTGGCGCGCAGGGCGTCCAGGAGTTCCTCGCCGGACAGCTCGGCGGAGACGCGCATGCCGTCGGTGAGGTCCTGGGCGAGGGTGCTGACGGCCACCCAGGGGCGGCGGTGCTCGGGTACGCCGACGATGGCGGCCTCGCGGACCAGGGAGGCGGGGGTGCCGTCGGCGTCGACGACGACCAGGGCGCGGGCTCCGGAGGCGTTGGCGCGGCGCAGGGCCTCGGAGAGGGGGGTGTCGGCCTGGACGGGGACGGCGCGCCGGGTGAGGGCGCGGGCGCGCAGCTCGGGGAGGTGTTCGCGCAGGCGGGCCATGCGGAGGCTGTTTCCGGCGCCGGTCCAGATGATGGCGGCGAGGATGGCGGCGAGCAGGGCGTCCATGACGGTGTCCATGCCGACGTCGTCCGCGGCGTCGCTGCCGAGTGACTGGGTGAGCAGGGGCAGGCCGATCAGTACGGCGATGGCGAGGGCGCGGCCGACCCAGGCGGCGGCGATCGTGCCGCTCATCGGTTTGCCGGTGATCTTCCAGACGACGGCGCGGAGCATGCGTCCGCCGTCGAGGGGGAGGCCGGGCAGCAGGTTGAAGGCGGCGACGATGAGGTTGGAGACCATCAGGCCGGCCAGCAGCACGCCGGCGACGCTGTCGGGCTCCACGGGGAGCAGGGCGGCGTAGAAGACGCCGGAGAGGACGAGGGAGAGCAGGGGGCCGACGAAGGCCAGCACGAATTCGCGGCCGGGGGTCTCGGCCTCCTTCTCGATCTCGGAGACGCCGCCGAAGAACTGGAGCTGGATGCGGCGGACGGGGAGCTTGAAGCGGAGGGCGGCGACGGTGTGGGCGAGCTCGTGGACGAGGACGGAGGCGTAGAAGGCGACGGCGAAGAAGAGGGAGACCAGGTAGCGGGCGGCGCCCAGCTCGGGCAGTACGCGGTCGAGCTGGCCGCCGAACACCCAGGTGATCAGGGCGGCGACGAGGAACCAGCTGGGGGCGACGTACACGGGCACGCCGAAGGGCCGGCCCATCAGCAGCCCGCCCCCGGGCTCAGGTCGGCGCCGCGGGGGTCGTCCCGGGCCGCCCGTGTGGTCGGTGTGGGCCTCGGTGCGGTGGCGTGGGGGGCCGGTGTGGTGAGCGGCGTGCCGGGGGCCCGCGGCCGGGGCGGGGGGCTCGGGGGGTCCCGGCTCGCGCGCGCCGTCCGACGGCGGCTGCAACCGGGCGTTCGTGTCGTCCTCGCCGCGGGTGTCCGCGTCCGGTTTCCCGGTCGCCGTGTCCGGGGCGGACCGGCCGGGCTCGTCGCGTGCGGCGGGGCTCTCGCCGGGGGTCTCCCCCGGTGTGGCGGGCACGGGCGTCTGCGGTCCCGGCGTCTCGCGTCCCTGTGTCTCGGGTCCCTGTGTCTCGGGCTCCGGCGTCTCGGCGCCTCGCGTCTCGGGTCCCGTGGCCGTCGGGCCGGCGGGTTCGCGTGGTGCGGGGTCGGTGGGGTCGGCGGCCGGGGCCGTGGGATGTGCCTGGGGCTCGGCCGACTCGTCGTTGCCGGACCGCGGCTGCCCGCTCCCGCCGCTCACGTCCACGGTGTCCCCTCGTTCGAAGCGTCTCCCGCCTGCCGGTCGGGAGGGTCTCGTGTCGATGGTATGCGTCCCTTGCCGCCCGTTCCGCTCCGGCACCCCTCTGCTTCCCCTCCGTCACACGGGTCACGCCTGCGGGCTGGGTCGCTGTCGGTGGCCGGCCGTAAGGTCGGTGGCTATGGAGACGAGTACCGAGGATGTCGCGGAGGACGCCGGCGGCCCATCCCGACCGGCGGCGGCAGTGGTGGACCAGGCGGACGCGGTGGTGGAGCCGGCGGTGGAGCCGGCGGCCCCGGCGGCGGGCCCGACGGCCGCGGCCGCCTCGCCCGCGCCGGTGTCGATACCTCCCACCTCGCTCTCGCCCTCCCGGGCCGGCGACTTCATGCAGTGCCCGCTGCTGTACCGGTTCCGGGTCATCGACCGGCTGCCGGAGAAGCCCAGCGAGGCGGCGACCAGGGGCACCCTGGTGCACGCGGTGCTGGAGCGGCTCTTCGACGCCCCGGCGGCCGAGCGCACGGCGCCGAGGGCGAAGGCGCTGGTCCCCGGCCAGTGGAACCGGCTGCGGGAGAGCAGGCCGGAGGTCGGTGAGCTGTTCGCGGACGATCCGCGGGGCGAGCGGCTGGCGCAGTGGCTGACCGAGGCGGAGCGGCTCGTCGAGCGCTGGTTCACCCTGGAGGACCCGAGCCGGCTGGAGCCCGCCGAGCGGGAGCTGTTCGTCGAGGCCGAGCTGGACTCCGGGCTGCGGTTGCGCGGCATCATCGACCGGGTCGACGTGGCCCCCACCGGCGAGGTGCGGATCGTCGACTACAAGACGGGCAAGGCGCCCCGGCCGCAGTACGCCGAGGGCGCGCTGTTCCAGATGAAGTTCTACGCGCTGGTGGTGTGGCGGCTGAAGAAGGTCGTCCCGCGGCGGCTGCAGCTGGTCTATCTCGGCAGCGGCGACGTGCTCACCTACGACCCGGTCCTGGCCGACCTGGAGCGGGTCGAGCGCAAGCTGCTGGCGCTGTGGGAGGCGATCCGGCTGGCGACCGAGACGGGTGACTGGCGGCCGCGTCCCACGAAGCTGTGCGGCTGGTGCGACCACCAGGCGCACTGTCCGGAGTTCGGCGGCACTCCCCCGCCCTACCCGCTGCCGGTGAGGGCGGCCGATCCCGGCGTCGTCGAGCAGGGCAGAATGGGGCCGGACTAGCGAGAAGGAGACTTACGTGGCCATCCGCGTCCTACTGGTCGACGACCAGCCGCTGCTGCGCACGGGCTTCCGGATGATTCTGGAGGCGGAGCAGGACCTCGCGGTCGTCGGCGAGGCCGGAGACGGCCTCCAGGCGCTCGATCAGGTGCGGGCGCTGCAGCCCGATGTGGTGCTGATGGACATCCGCATGCCGCGGATGGACGGAGTGGAGGCGACCCGGCAGATCACCGGGCCCGAGCGGGACGGCCCGGCGAAGGTGCTGGTGCTGACCACGTTCGACCTCGACGAGTACGTGGTCGAGGCGCTGAAGGCGGGCGCCAGCGGTTTCCTGCTCAAGGACGCCCCGGCCAACGAGCTGGTGCAGGCGATCCGTGTGGTGGCGGGCGGCGAGGCGATGCTCGCACCGAGCATCACCCGGCGGCTGCTCGACAAGTACGCCACGCATCTGCCCTCCGGGGACGAGCCGGTGCCGGACACCCTGCACACGCTGACGGACCGTGAGGTCGAGGTGCTGAAGCTGGTGGCCCGCGGGCTGTCCAACGCGGAGATCGCCGCGGACCTGTTCGTCAGCGAGACCACCGTCAAGACCCACGTGGGGCATGTGCTGACCAAGCTGGGCCTGCGGGACCGGGTGCAGGCCGCGGTGTACGCGTACGAGAGCGGTCTGGTGCGTCCCGGCGCGCAGTAGCCGCTCCCGGCGGCATGCGCATGTGCACAACCAGGCGTGCGCACAACCCGAAGGGCGCCTTCCTCCGACCGGAGGAAGGCGCCCTTCGGGCTTGTCCGGTGCCGGCGTCAGCCGCTCACGCCCCGGCCCAGCTCCCACAGCTGGAGCGAGGAGGAGGAGTTGAGGAGGTAGGCCGTGCCGGTGACGTCGTCGCGGGTGGCGACGTACTGCTTGCCCTGCCAGAGCGGGATCAGCGGGACGTCCTTGGCGGTGATGTCCTGGATCTCGGTGAGGCTGTCCACCGCGGAGAGCCGGTCGGCCTCGCCGCGGGAGGCGGGGATCAGGTCGTTGATGATCTGCGAGTTGGCGTACGGGATGTTGAGGGTGTTGCCCTTGTCGAGGAACGGCGCGACGAAGCTGTCGGCGTCCGGGAAGTCGGGGAACCAGCCCATGCCGAAGACGTCGTACTCCCGGTTGCGCTCCGCCTTGTGGAACTTCTCCCAGGGCGTGCCCTTGATGTCGACGTCGAACAGACCGCTGTCGTTCAGCTGCTTCTGGAGGTGCTCGAACTCCGGCTTGGTCGCGGCACCGTAGTGGTCCGTCGTGTAGTGCAGCGTCAGCTTGACCGGCGTGGTGATGTCCGCGTCCTCCAGCATCGCCTTCGCCTTGGCGACGCTGGGGTCGCCGTACTTGTTGAAGAACGAGTTGGAGTGGCCGGTGATGCCGGCCGGAACCATCGAGTACAGCGGTTCGGCCTGGGATCCGTAGACCGCGGAGACGAGTTCGCTGCGGTTGATGAGCTGGGCCATGGCGGTGCGGACGGCCTTGTCCTTGACCGTGGCGGCGTCCGTGTTGAAGGCGAGGTAGCGGATCTCGAGGCCGGCCACCTCGACCAGGCCGACGTCGCCGTCCGTGGCCTTGGACAGGTTCTGAACCTGTTCCGGCGTCATCGCGCGGGTCATCACGTCGATGTCGCCCTTGTCGATGGCGTCGCCCATGGTTTCGGCGTCGGCGAAGGACACGAGTTCGACCTTGTCGTTGTTCACCTTGAGACTCCCCTTGTAAGTGGGGTTCTTGGTGAACACGGCCTTGGTCATCTGGTCGCCCTCGACCTCGGCCTTCATCGTGTACGGTCCCGAGCCGGTCAGCTCGAAGCCGTCGCGCAGCTTGTCCTTCTCGTAGTCCTTCGGGTTGACGATGCCGGCGACCGGCGTCGACAGCTTGAACGGGAAGGTGGCGTCGGCGGTGTTGAGGTGGAAGATGACCTCGCGGTCGCCCTTCGTCTCGACGGTGTCGACCGTGGAGAGGATGGAGGCCACCTCGGTGTCGGCGTTGATCTTCCGGACGCGCTCGATGGAGTACTTCACGTCCTCGGCGGTGACCGGGTCTCCGTTGGCGAATTCCAGGCCGTCCCGCAGGGTGCACGCGTAGCGCTCGTTGCCGGTGTCGGTGAATCCGCACTGCTGGGCGGCCTCGGGCACGGGTTCGCCGTCACCGCGGGGCAGCACCATCAGCGTCTGCGAGGTCTGGCGCATGATGTTCCAGGCGCCGACGTCGTAGGCGTACGCCGGGTCGAAGGGCGCGGTGATCTCTTTCGAGACGCTGAACCCGTCCGTGGTGCCGACGGCGATCGCGTCCCCGTCGCCGCTGCCGCTGTCCGATCCGCCGCAGGCGGCGAGCACCGGCGCGAGCAGGCCGACGACGGCCGGCAGCACCAAAGTCTTGCGGTTCATGCTCGAGTTTCTCCAGAGCTGTCGGTCCGTGTATCCGGCATGCAGGGGTGTCGCGGCGGATCACGGGGGTAGTGGCCGATGTTCTCGCGACGAGATTAGTCCGCGCCCGCACGGGCGCTCGCAGCCACCGGAGTTGAGGGCTCATCACGGAGCGAAACCGGGTGTGGACACACCGAAAACCCGACAGGGGAAGGATTCGTGCAGGCTTTCACCAATCAGGACACAAGGGCTCCTCGACAACGTTCGCCAGGCCGGAAGCAGCACACGTCCGCACCCCTGTCGACCCTTGATGGCGTGGCGAACATCACAGTCTGACTTCAGTCGCTCCTGCCGGAATTCGGCCATCCGAAGCGGCGGAAATGGACTGTGAACATCGCTTGCGTCGCGCCGGGCGGCCCTTCCCGGAATTGCCGCGCCGACGCCGTCCCACGCTTGGTGAACGCCTAGCGCATTTGTGTCATCAGACCGCGCAGAAATGCCAGGTCGACCTCTTCCAGGGAGGCGACCACCGTGCGCCGGACGGCCGGGGTGATGGGCGCGACCGAGGGCACCGCCACGACGTGGCAGCCGGCGGCCTCCGCGGCGGCGACCCCGGTCGCGGTGTCCTCGACGACGGCGCACCGGGCCGGGTCCACGCCGAGTCCGGCCGCGGCCGCCAGGTACGGGTCGGGGTGCGGCTTGGTGCGCGGCACCTCGTCGCCCGCGACGGTGAGGGCGAAGTGCTGGGGGCCGAGCGACTTCAGGACGCGGTCGATGATGCGCCGGTGCGAGGCGGAGACCAGGGCCGTGGGGATCTCGTGCGCGGACAGCTCCGCGAGCAGCCGGGCGGCGCCGGGCATGAGCGGCAGGTCACGGCCGATGCGCTGCTCGAAGCCGTCGTTGAGCAGGACGCTGAGTTCGGCGAGCGTGATGTCGGCGCCGGTGGCCTCGATCAGGAAGCCCGCGCTGCGGGTCATGGGGCCGCCGACCACGACGTGGCGCCAGGAGTCGTCGAGGGTGTGGCCGAGGGAGGCGAAGACCTCCGTCTCGACGTCCCACCAGAAGCCCTCGGTGTCCACCAGGGTGCCGTCCATGTCGAGGAGCACGGCCTGGAGGGCGGAGCCTTCGGCCGTACGGGTTCCGAGCGCGGGGACCGTACTGGTCATCCACGTACCTCCTTGAGGGACGATCAGGCCGGCTCCCACGAAGAGAGCCGGCCTGCGGTGGACCGACCAGTGTACGTCGTGCGGGACGCGAACGCCTGGTGTGGCCGACGGGGCGGGGTACGGAGCGCCTAGCGGGCGTTGAAGTACTTCGCCTCGGGGTGGTGGATGACGATGGCGTCGGTGGACTGCTCGGGGTGGAGCTGGAACTCCTCGGACAGGTGGACGCCGATCCGCTCCGGTTCGAGGAGCGCGGCGATCTTCGCGCGGTCCTCCAGGTCGGGGCAGGCGCCGTAGCCGAGGGAGAAGCGGGCGCCCCGGTACTTCAGCGCGAACATGTCCTCCATCTCGGCCGGGTCCTCCCCGGCGAAGCCGAGTTCGGAGCGCACGCGCGCGTGCCAGTACTCGGCGAGGGCCTCGGCGAGCTGTACGGACAGGCCGTGCAGTTCGAGGTAGTCGCGGTAGGCGTTGGCCTCGAACATCCGGGCCGTCTCCTCGCCGATGCGGGAGCCGACGGTGACGACCTGGAAGCCGACCACGTCGGTCTCGCCGGACTCCTCCGGGCGGAAGAAGTCGGCCAGGCAGAGCCGCCGGCCGCGGCGCTGGCGGGGGAAGGTGAAGCGGGTGCGTTCGTTGCCGTCGTCGTCCAGGACGATCAGGTCGTCGTCCTTGGAGACGCAGGGGAAGTAGCCGTAGACGACGGCCGCCTCCAGCAGGTTCTCCGTCTGGAGCCGGTCGAGCAGGCCGCGCAGCCGCGGCCGGCCCTCGGACTCGACCAGTTCCTCGTACGAGGGCCCCTCGCCGGTGCGGGCCTGCTTGAGGCCCCACTGGCCCTTGAAGAGGGCGCCCTCGTCGAGCCAGGAGGCGTACTCCTTGAGCTGGATGCCCTTGACGACGCGGGTGCCGCGGAAGGGGGGCTCGGGGACCGGGTTGTCGGTGGCGACGTCGGAGCGGACGTGCCCCTCCTCGGGGCGCTCGTCGATCTCCACGGTGGCGGCCCGTACCCGGCGCTGCTTCAGCTCGGGCAGCTTGGCGCCGGGCACGCCGCGCTTGATGCCGATCAGCGCGTCCATCAGGCGCAGGCCCTCGAAGGCGTCGCGGGCGTAGCGGACCTCGCCGTCGTAGACCTCGTGGAGGTCCTGTTCGACGTAGGCCCTGGTGAGGGCCGCGCCGCCGAGGATGACCGGGTAGTCGGCGGCCAGCCCGCGCTGGTTGAGCTCCTCCAGGTTCTCCTTCATGATCACGGTGGACTTGACCAGGAGGCCGGACATGCCGATGACGTCGGCCCGGTGCTCGTCGGCGGCCTCCAGGATCGCGGAGACGGGCTGCTTGATGCCGAGGTTGACGACGGTGTAGCCGTTGTTGGACAGGATGATGTCGACGAGGTTCTTGCCGATGTCGTGGACGTCGCCGCGGACGGTGGCCAACACGATGGTGCCCTTGCCGTCGTCGTCGGTCTTCTCCATGTGCGGCTCCAGGTGGGCCACCGCGGTCTTCATGACCTCGGCGGACTGGAGCACGAACGGCAGCTGCATCTGGCCGGAGCCGAACAGTTCGCCGACGACCTTCATGCCGTCGAGCAGGGTCTCGTTGACGATGTCGAGCGCCGGACGCTCCTGGAGGGCCTCGTCGAGGTCCCGTTCCAGGCCGTTCTTCTCGCCGTCGATGATGCGGCGCTTGAGGCGCTCCTCCAGCGGGAGCGCGGCCAGTTCCTCGGCCTTGGAGGCCTTGAGCGACTTGGCGGTGGCGCCCTCGAAGAGCTGCATCAGCTTCTGCAGGGGGTCGTAGCCCTCGCGGCGGCGGTCGTAGATCAGGTCGAGGGCGGTGGTGACCTGTTCCTCGTCGAAGCGGGCGATCGGCAGGATCTTGCTCGCGTGCACGATGGCCGAGTCCAGGCCCGCCTTGACGCACTCGTCGAGGAAGACGGAGTTGAGCAGGATGCGGGCGGCCGGGTTGAGGCCGAAGGAGATGTTCGACAGGCCGAGGGTGGTCTGCACGTCCGGGTGGCGCCGCTTCAGCTCGCGGATGCCCTCGATGGTGGCCAGGCCGTCCTTGCGGGACTCCTCCTGACCGGTGCAGATGGTGAAGGTCAGGCAGTCGACGAGGATGTCGGACTCGTGGATGCCCCAGTTGCCGGTGAGGTCGTCGATCAGCCGTTCGGCGATCTCGACCTTCTTCTCGGCGGTGCGGGCCTGTCCCTCCTCGTCGATGGTGAGCGCGATCAGCGCGGCGCCGTGCTCCCGGGCCAGCTCGGTGACGCGCGCGAAACGGGACTCGGGTCCCGCGCCGTCCTCGTAGTTGACCGAGTTGATCACCGCGCGGCCGCCGAGCTTCTCCAGGCCGGCCCGGATGACCTCGACCTCGGTGGAGTCCAGCACGATCGGCAGCGTGGAGGCGGTGGCGAACCGTCCGGCCAGCTCCTCCATGTCGGCGACGCCGTCCCGGCCGACGTAGTCGACGCACAGGTCGAGCATGTGCGCGCCTTCGCGGATCTGGTCGCGGGCCATCTCGACGCAGTCGTCCCAGCGGCCGTCCAGCATGGCCTCGCGGAACTTCTTCGAGCCGTTGGCGTTGGTGCGCTCGCCGATGGCCAGGTAGGAGGTGTCCTGGCGGAAGGGCACGGTCTGGTAGAGCGAGGCGGCGCCGGGCTCGGGGCGCGGCCGCCGCTCGGTGGGGGCGGTGCCCCGGACCCGCTCGACGACCTGGCGCAGGTGTTCGGGGGTGGTGCCGCAGCAGCCGCCGATCAGGGACAGGCCGTACTCGCGGACGAAGGTCTCCTGCGCGTCGGCCAGCTCGGGCGCGGTCAGCGGGTAGTGGGCGCCGTCCTTGCCGAGGACGGGCAGACCGGCGTTGGGCATGCAGGACAGCGGGATGCGCGAGTGGCGGGCGAGATAGCGCAGGTGCTCGCTCATCTCGGCCGGGCCGGTGGCGCAGTTCAGGCCGATCATGTCGATGCCGAGGGGTTCCAGCGCGGTGAGCGCGGCGCCGATCTCGGAGCCCAGGAGCATGGTGCCGGTGGTTTCGACGGTCACGGACACGATGACCGGGACGTCCAGACCGAGGGCGTCCAGGGCACGCCGGGCGCCGAGCACGGAGGCCTTGGTCTGGAGCAGGTCCTGTGTGGTCTCCACGAGCAGGGCGTCGGCGCCCCCGGCGACCAGGCCCTCGGCGTTGCGCTGGTAGGCGTCGCGCAGGACGGTGTACGGGGCGTGGCCGAGGGTGGGGAGCTTGGTGCCGGGGCCCATGGAGCCCAGCACCCAGCGCTGCCGGCCGTCCCGGGCGGCGAAGTCGTCGGCGACCTCGCGGGCGACGCGTGCGCCGGCCTCGGACAGCTCGTGGACGCGTTCGGGGATGTCGTACTCGCCGAGGGCGGAGTGGTTGGCGCCGAAGGTGTTGGTCTCGACGCAGTCGACGCCGGCCGCGAAGTACTCCTCGTGCACCGAGCGGACGATGTCGGGCCGGGTGAGGTTCAGGACCTCGTTGCACCCCTCCAGCTGCTGGAAGTCGTCCAGCGTGGGGTTCTGTGCCTGGAGCATGGTGCCCATGGCGCCGTCGGCGACCACCACGCGGGTGGCGAGGGCCTCTCGGAGGGCGGACACGCGGGTGCGGGTGTCGGCGGGCGGGGTGGATGGCGACGAGGCCATGAAGGGGCTCCCTAGGGTGCGACGGCTGTCGGCTTTGCGTCTGCCCGGTGCCGTCCGCGGTGGACGCCTCCGGGAGAACGCACGCCGCCAGGGTAGCCGGGACCGGGGGCCGATGGTCGGGGCGTCCACGAGACGGACGAGGATGGCGGCACGAAGAGCCGCCGAACGGATGAGCGTGCCCGCCCGGAACGCCACCGCGACGGCGGCGGCCCGCGCGGCGCACCCGTCGTACGCGTGTCCGGTGCACGGGTCCGGTCGCGGGCCCGGTGCGGACGTCCGTGGTCACCGTGAGGTGGCCGAAGTGCAACAGTTGCCCGCCGACCATTAGCGGGAGGTCGGCATCGACCGGTAGTGTTCGGCATTGCCGAACGACGTCAGCGACGCCGAGGTCGGCAGTCGAAGGGGACGGAGGCAGTACGTCGATGGCACGGAACATCCAGTCGCTCGAGCGGGCGGCCGCGATGCTGCGCCTGCTCGCGGGCGGCGAGCGGCGGCTCGGTCTGTCGGACATCGCCTCGTCGCTGGGTCTGGCCAAAGGCACCGCGCACGGCATCCTGCGCACCCTCCAGCAGGAGGGCTTCGTCGAGCAGGACGACGCCTCGGGCCGCTACCAGCTGGGCGCCGAGCTGCTGCGCCTGGGCACGACCTACCTGGACGTGCACGAGCTGCGGGCCCGCGCCCTGGTGTGGACGGACGACCTGGCCCGCTCCAGCGGCGAGAGCGTCCACCTCGGGGTCCTGCACCAGCGGGGCGTCCTGATCGTGCACCACGTCTTCCGGCCCGACGACAGCCGGCAGGTCCTGGAGATCGGGGCCATGCAGCCGCTGCACTCCACGGCGCTGGGCAAGGTGCTGTCGGCGTACGACCCGGTCGCGCACAGCGAGGCGCTGGAGGCCGACCGCAAGGCGTTCACGGACCGCACCGTCTGCGAGCCGGACGGCTTCGAGCACGTCCTGGACATCACCCGCGCGCGCGGGTACGCCGCCGACGTCGAGGAGACCTGGGAGGGCATCGCCTCCGTCGCCGCCCCCATCCACGACCGCAGGCGCATGCCGGTCGGCGCGGTCGGCATCACGGGGGCCGTGGAACGGCTGTGCCGGGAGGGCGAGCTGCGGCCCGAGCTGGTCGCGGCGGTCCGGGACTGCGCCCGCGCGGTGTCGCGCGATCTGGGCGCCGGGCGGTTCTAGGGGCGCGCGCGAGCAGGCGCGGACACGCGCGCGGGGGCCGGGGCACCGACGGTGTTCCGGCCCTCGGCGTTCCCACGGACGACATCCCCGCGGGACCGGCCGGCCGGAGATCGATAAGCCGCGACGATCAATAACGATCGTGCTTTCGATAACACAGCTCTTGACGCACGCGTGACGCCGAACGAGACTCGCGTCCATCGGTCGGCATTGTCGAACACCTACCGGCAAAACGCGTTAGAGTGTGACAGTGCCAAGGGCCGCCATCGCTCTCATACCGAGGGCGCCGGAACACCCGGAGGGACCCGGGGGTTCGGCTTCCCCTGGACGAAGGACAAAGGAGTCGCGGGTGTCCAGCTCCGACATCTTCATCGGCGAGACCATCGGTACCGCCATACTCATCCTGCTCGGCGGCGGCGTGTGTGCCGCCGTGACGCTCAAGGCCTCCAAGGCACGCAACGCCGGCTGGGTCGCCATCACCCTCGGGTGGGGCTTCGCCGTCATGACGGCGGCGTACATATCGGGGCCGCTCTCCGGAGCCCACCTGAACCCGGCCGTGACGATCGGTATCGCGATCAAGGACGGCGACTGGAGCAACACGCCGACCTACTTCGCCGGCCAGATCCTCGGCGCCATGATCGGCGCGGTCCTGGTCTGGATCACCTACTACGGCCAGTTCCAGGCCCACCTCACCGACCGGGAGATCGTCGGCGGTCCCGGCGCGCAGGACACGACGGCCAAGTCCGTCGAGGCGCAGGAGAAGGGCGCCGGCCCCGTCCTGGGCGTCTTCTCCACGGGTCCGGAGATCCGGCACACGGTCCAGAACCTCGCCACCGAGATCATCGGCACCTTCGTCCTGCTCCTCGCCATCCTCACCCAGGGCCTCAACGACGAGGGCAACGGCCTCGGCATCCTGGGCGCCCTGATCACCGGGTTCGTGGTGGTCTCCATCGGCCTGTCGCTCGGCGGCCCGACGGGATACGCGATCAACCCGGTCCGCGACCTCGGCCCGCGCATCGTGCACGCCCTGCTGCCGCTGCCCAACAAGGGCGGCTCCGACTGGTCCTACGCCTGGATCCCGGTCGTCGGTCCGCTGATCGGCGGTGCGATCGCCGGAGGTGTCTACAACGTCGCGTTCGCCTGAGCGGGCCCCCGCTCGGCGATCATCGAGCCGCAGACCACGCGCCGTACGCACCGGCCACCCACCACGGAACCCCAGGAGCACACAGTGACCGACGCCCACACCGCAGGGCCCTTCATCGCCGCCATCGACCAGGGCACGACCTCCTCGCGCTGCATCGTCTTCGACCGCGACGGGCGCATCGTCTCCGTCGACCAGAAGGAGCACGAGCAGATCTTCCCCAAGCCGGGCTGGGTCGAGCACGACGCCACCGAGATCTGGACCAACGTCCAGGAGGTCGTCGCCTCAGCCGTCGAGAAGGCCGGCATCACCCGCGACGACATCAAGGCCATCGGCATCACCAACCAGCGCGAGACCACCCTCGTCTGGGACAAGAACACCGGTGAGCCCGTCCACAACGCCATCGTCTGGCAGGACACCCGCACCGACGCCCTGTGCAGGGAACTCGGCCGCAACGTCGGCCAGGACCGCTTCCGCCGCGAGACCGGCCTTCCCCTGGCCTCCTACTTCGCCGGTCCCAAGGCCCGCTGGCTGCTCGACAACGTCGACGGTCTGCGTGAGCGCGCCGAGGCGGGCGACCTGCTCTTCGGCACCATGGACACCTGGGTCATCTGGAACCTCACCGGCGGTGTGAACGGCGGCAAGCACGTCACCGACGTCACCAACGCCTCGCGCACCATGCTGATGAACCTGCACACCATGGCGTGGGACGAGAAGATCGCCGAGTCCATCGGCGTGCCGATGCGGATGCTCCCGGAGATCCGCTCCTCCGCCGAGGTGTACGGCGAGATCAAGGGCGGCCGCCTCGGCGAACTGCTCGGCGGCATCCCGGTCGCCTCCGCGCTCGGCGACCAGCAGGCGGCCCTGTTCGGCCAGACCTGCTTCTCCGAGGGCGAGACCAAGTCGACGTACGGCACCGGCACCTTCATGGTGATGAACACCGGTGACAAGCTCATCAACTCCTACTCGGGCCTGCTGACGACCGTCGGCTACAAGATCGGCGACCAGGACACGGTCTACGCCCTGGAGGGCTCGATCGCCGTCACCGGTTCGCTGGTGCAGTGGATGCGCGACCAGATGGGCCTGATCTCCACCGCCGCCGAGATCGAGACCCTCGCGATGCAGGTCGAGGACAACGGCGGCGCCTACTTCGTGCCGGCCTTCTCCGGTCTGTTCGCCCCGTACTGGCGCTCCGACGCCCGCGGTGTGATCGCCGGCCTGACCCGTTACGTCACCAAGGCGCACCTCGCGCGCGCCGTCCTGGAGGCCACCGCCTGGCAGACCCGTGAGATCGCGGACGCCATGACGAAGGACTCCGGTGTGGAGCTGACCGCCCTCAAGGTCGACGGCGGCATGACCTCCAACAACCTGCTGATGCAGACCCTCGCCGACTTCGTGGACGCCCCCGTGGTGCGCCCGATGGTCGCCGAGACCACCTGCCTCGGCGCCGCCTACGCCGCCGGTCTCGCCGTCGGCTTCTGGAACAGCACCGACGACCTGCGCGCCAACTGGCGGCGGGCCGCCGAGTGGACCCCCCGCATGGACGCGGACACCCGCGACCGTGAGTACAAGAGCTGGCTCAAGGCCGTCGAGCGGACCATGGGCTGGCTCGAGGACGAGGAGTAAGAACCGTCATGACCACTCAGTCCACCCTGCAGTCCGTGCCTGCCCTGGGGACGCACCCGGCCTCCGGCTCGAACCCGAGCCGGGCCGAGACCCGGGAGCAGCTCTCCAAGGCGTCGTACGACCTTCTCGTGATCGGCGGCGGCATCCTGGGCATCTCCACCGCCTGGCACGCCGCGCAGTCCGGTCTCAGGGTGGCCGTGGTCGACGCCGGCGACTTCGCCGGCGCCACCTCCTCCGCCTCCTCCAAGCTGCTCCACGGCGGACTGCGCTACCTGCAGACCGGCGCGGTGAAGCTGGTGGCGGAGAACCACTTCGAACGCCGTGCGGTCTCCCGCCAGGTGGCCCCCCACCTGGCGAACCCGCTCACCTTCTACCTCCCCGTGTACAAGGGCGGGCCGCACGGCGCGGCGAAGCTCGGGGCCGGCGTCTTCGCGTACTCGGCGCTGTCCGCCTTCGGCGACGGCGTCGGCCACCTGCTCTCCCCGGCCAAGGCCGCGCAGGACGTGCCGGAGCTGCGCACCGACAACCTCAAGGCCGTGGCCGTGTACGGCGACGACCAGATGAACGACGCGCGCATGGCCCTGATGACCGTCCGCGCGGCGGTCGAGTCCGGTGCCGTGGTCCTCAACCACGCCGAGGTCACCGGACTGCGCTTCACGGGCGGCCGGGTGACCGGCGCCGAGCTGAAGGACCGGCTGTCGGGCGACGAGTTCGGGGTGAACGCCCGTCTGGTGCTCAACGCCACCGGTCCCTGGGTCGACCACCTGCGCCGCATGGAGGACCCCGCCGCGGCGCCGTCGATCCGTCTCTCCAAGGGCGCGCACCTGGTGCTCAAGCGGACCGCGCCGTGGAAGGCGGCGCTGGCCACCCCGATCGACAAGTACCGGATCACCTTCGCCCTCCCCTGGGAGGACATGCTGCTGCTCGGCACCACCGACGAGGAGTTCGAGGGCGACCCCGCGGACGTCGCGGTCAACGACAAGGACATAGCCCAGATCCTCGACGAGGCCGCGTTCTCCATCCGCGACCAGCAGCTCGACCGGGACCTCATCACGTACTCCTTCGCGGGGCTCCGCGTGCTGCCGGGCGGTCCCGGCGACACCGCGAAGGCCAAGCGCGAGACGGTCGTCACCGAGGGCCGGGGCGGCATGCTGTCCGTCGCGGGCGGCAAGTGGACCACCTTCCGCCACATCGGCCGTACGGTGATGAAGAAGCTGGAGGCGCTGCCGGGCCACCCGCTGGGCGACGACTTCGAGCCGATCGCCTCGCTGCCGAAGAAGCTGCCGCTGCCCGGCGTCGCCAACCCGCGCGCGGTCGCCCACCGGCTGCTGGTGGACGGCTCGGCGCCCGGCCCGCGCATGGCGGCGGACACCGCCAGGCACCTGGCCACGCACTACGGCTCGCTCGCCTTCGACATCGCCCGGCTCGCCAACGAGAGCCCGGAGCTGGCGCGGCGGGTCCACCCGGACGCCCCCGAGATCTGGGCGCAGGTCGTGTGGGCCCGGGACAACGAGTGGGCCGAGACGGCGGACGACGTGCTGCGCCGCCGTACGACGCTGACGATCCGCGGCCTGGCCACGGACGACGTCCGCGCGCAGGTCCAGGACGTGCTCGACAAGAAGTAGGGCCCGCGCTTCGGCGCCGGGCCGCGGGTGTCCGGACCCCGGGGACGGGGCAGTGATCCGTTCACTGCCCCGTGCACAGGGGCTGCGGGCCGCCCCTCGGCACGCCGTAAGGTTGGGGGGTACGCGAGGGCACGTCGGAAGGAGGCGCTGGGTGATCGAGCTCGAGGGGGTTCCCGAGCTGGTCGACCCGGTCATGGTGGCCGCGTTCGAGGGCTGGAACGATGCCGGTGACGCAGCCTCCACCGCGGTCGCGCATCTCGACAGGGAGTGGAAGGGCGAGGTGTTCGCGGCGCTGGACGCCGAGGACTACTACGACTTCCAGGTCAACCGTCCCACGGTGTTCATGGAGGACGGCGTACGCAAGATCACCTGGCCGACGACCAGGCTGTCGGTGGTCCGCGTCGGCGGCGACAAGCCGCGCGACCTCGTCCTCGTCCGTGGCATCGAGCCGTCCATGCGCTGGCGTTCGTTCTGCAACGAGCTGCTCGGTTTCGCCCATGAGCTGGGCGTCGAGCTGGTGGTCGTCCTGGGCGCCCTGCTGGGCGACACGCCGCACACCCGTCCGGTGCCGATCAGCGGGACCACGTCGGACGCCGACCTGGCCCGGCGCATGGACCTGGAGGAGACCAAGTACGAGGGGCCCACGGGCATCGTCGGCATCCTCCAGGAGGCGTGCACGCACGCGGGCGTGCCGGCCGTGTCGCTGTGGGCGGCGGTGCCGCACTACGTGTCGCAGCCGCCGAACCCGAAGGCCACGCTGGCCCTGCTGAACCGGCTGGAGGACCTGATCGGCGTGCGGGTGCCGCTGGGTGAGCTGCCCGAGGACGCGCGTGCCTGGCAGGTGGGCGTGGACCAGCTGGCCGCGGAGGACAGCGAGGTCGCCGAGTACGTGCAGTCGCTGGAGGAGGCCCGGGACACGGCGGAGCTGCCGGAGGCGTCGGGCGAGGCGATCGCGCGGGAGTTCGAGCGGTATCTGCGACGCAGGGACGGGTCCGGGCCGGGGCCCGGGGGGCACGCCACGGCGGACGGGGGCGACGGGCCGACCGGTACGCCGTTCCTGCGGGACAACCCGAGTGGGCGGACTCGGCCGCCGCGGCCGCCGAAGGCGGGCGGGGACGACGAGGAGTCGTCGGAGGACTGATCGAAAGGACCAGGGGCCGCTTCCCGGGAAGCGGCCCCTGGTCCTTTCGTCTCTGTGCCTGCCTACAGGGCCACGCCCAGCAACGCGTCCACCGCGCGGGAGACGACTCCCGGGGCGCCGGTGTCCGTGCCGCCCGACTCCTGCTGGAGGGCGGCCCAGCGGTCGATCGCGTCGAGGGCGGCCGGGGAGTCCAGGTCGTTGGCCAGGGCCTCGCGGATCTCGTCGACCAGGGTTTCGGCGGGCGGGCCGTCGGGGCGGGAGACGGCGGCGCGCCAGCGGTCGAGGCGGGCGAGGGCGTCCTGAAGCACCTGGTCGGTCCACTCCCAGTCGGAGCGGTAGTGGTGGGCGAGCAGCGTGAGCCGGATGGCGGCCGGGTCGACGCCCTCGCGGCGCAGCTGCGACACGAAGACCAGGTTGCCCTTGGACTTGGACATCTTCTCGCCGTCGAGACCGACCATGCCGGCGTGCACGTACGCCTTGGCCATGGGGAACTCGCCGGTGAGGGCCTGGGCGTGCGAGGCGCCCATCTCGTGGTGCGGGAAGGCGAGGTCGGAGCCGCCGCCCTGGACGTCGAAGCCCATGCCGAGGTGGTCGAGGGCGATGGCGACGCACTCGATGTGCCAGCCGGGGCGTCCGCGGCCGAGCGTGCCGCCGTCCCAGCTGGGCTCGCCCTCGCGGGCGGCCATCCACAGCATCGGGTCGAGCGGGTTCTTCTTGCCGGGCCGGTCGGGGTCGCCGCCGCGTTCGGCGGAGAGCAGCCGCATCGCGGCCGCGTCGAGGTGGGAGACGCTGCCGAAGTGCGGGTCGGCCTCGACGGAGAAGTAGACGTCGCCCTCGAGTTCGTAGGCCGCGCCGGCGTCGCGCAGCCGCTCGACGAGCGGGACGATGCCGGGTATGGCCTCGACGGCGCCTATGTAGTGCCGCGGCGGGAGCATCCGCAGCGCCGTCATGTCCTCGCGGAAGAGGGCGGTCTCCTGCTCGGCGAGGGCGGTCCAGTCGACCCCGTCGCGCACGGCCCGCTCCAGGAGCGGGTCGTCCACGTCGGTGACGTTCTGGACGTAGTGGACCTGCCGCTTGGTGTCGAGCCACACGCGCTGCACGAGGTCGAACGCGTTGTAGGTCGCCGCGTGCCCCATGTGGGTGGCGTCGTACGGCGTGATGCCGCAGACGTAGATACGGGCGACGGGACCGGGGTCGAGGGTGACGAGGCCGCCGGTCGCGGTGTCGTGGATCCTCAGGTCGCGGCCCTGACCAGGCAGGGCGGGGACCTCGGAAGCGGGCCAGGCATGCATGTCATGAGCCTAACCGGACGGATGTTCCGTACACGAACCGGACCGGGCGGATGGCCGGTAAGGCGCTCTTGCGCGGCACCGGCCGATGTGCGGGCGGGGCGCCTACACCGGCGGCCAGGGGATGGCCGGCCACTCGCCGCTCGGTTCGGGGTGCTTCCCGGAGGCCAGCAGGGCGTCGACCCGCGCGCGCGTGGCGTCGAGTTCGGCGGGGGTGATGAGCGCCGCGAGCCGGATGGCCAGGGTGCCGCCGTCCTTCAGTGCCTTGCTGAGGGCGTCGAGGACCGCCAGGGCCTCCCCGGTGAGCGGGTCGCCCGCCCAGCCCCACAGGAGGGTGCGGAGCTTGTTCTCGGCGTTGAAGGTGACCCCGTGGTCGATGCCGTACAGCCGCTCCCCCGCCGCGGGCAGCAGGTGGCCGCCCTTGCGGTCGGCGTTGTTGATCACGGCGTCGAGTACGGCGAGCCGCCGCAGCCGTTCGTCGTCGGCGTGGACGAGCAGCGCGGTGCGGCCCTCGCCGACCTCGGCGAGGGCGATCCCCTTCCAGCCGGGGCCGGGTTCCTCCTCGTCCACCAGGGCGAGCAGTTCCGTCTCCGGCACGGTCTCGATCCACAGCTGGACCATGCCCTCGCCGTACGGGCCGTCGCGCAGCACGGTGGGCGGGACCAGGCCCCAGCCGGTGGCCTCGGAGACCTCGTAGGCGGCGACCTCGCGCTGGGCGAGGGTGCCGTCGGGGAAGTCCCACAGCGGGCGCTCACCGGCGACCGGCTTGTAGACGCAGGCCGCCTCGCGTCCCTCGTGCGTCACCGTGCAGTACAGGGCCGCGTTGGAGGCGTCACGGATGCGTCCGAGCACGGTCAGTTCGCCCAGGGCGAGCAGGTCGGCCGCCGCCGCGTCGGTGGTCACGCTCCGCGGCGGTATCCGTTCTGGCGCGGACATACGTGTCCTTCCGGGTCGAGCGGGAGGCTGCACAGCGGGCACGGCGGCCGCCCGGCGTTGACGACGTCGAGGGCGCGCTTGGCGAAGGCCCTGGCCTGCGCGCCGGTGAGGCGGACCCGGAGCATCGGCGGGCCGTTCTCCTCGTCCTGGAGGAGTCGTTCCTCGGCCTCGGCCAGGTCCTCCTCGGACTCGGCGTCCAGCTCCACGAGGGCCTGCGCCTCGACGATCATGCGCTGGTCCTCGCCGTCCCAGGCGAGCGCCATGGTGCCGACCCGGAACTCCTCCTCGACGGGGGTGTCCAGCGGCGCCGTGTCGGCGGGCCCGGTGGGTGCGGTGGCGGGGACGACGGTGCTGCCGCCGCTGCGCCGTACGACTTCGTCCAGGAGCTCGTCCATGCGCTCGGCGAGGGCGGCGACCTGGGTCTTCTCCAGGGCCACGCTGGTCACCCGGGAGCCTGCGGTGGCCTGGAGGAAGAACGTACGGCGCCCGGGCAGCCCGACCGTACCGGCCACGAAACGTTCCGGTTGGTCGTAGAGGAACACCTGACGGGACACGTCCTGTCTCCATGGGAGTCGGGGAAAGCGGAAGATCGGGATCGGGGACACTGCCGCGACCGGTTCACCCTACTGCGGCGGACGATCACGGTGCGCCCGCACCACCCCCGACCGGGGCTTCGTCACCGGAGGGTTCCTCGCGCGGGGCCAGGGAGGCGAAGTCGCCGGTGTCGCCGAGGCGGACGAGGAACGGGCGCAGCCGGGTGTAGCGGATCGCGGTGACGGAGCAGGGTTCGACGGAGATCCGCTGGAAGAGGTCGAGGTGGAGGCCGAGTGCCTCGGCGACGAGGGACTTGATGATGTCGCCGTGGGAGCACATGAGGTAGACGGCGTCGGGGCCGTGGTCGCGCTCCACGCGCGCGTTCCACTCGCGTACCGCCTCGGCGGCGCGGGTCTGCATGGCGCGCATCGACTCGCCGCCGGGGAAGGCCGCGGCGGAGGGGTGCGCCTGCACCACCTCCATCAGGGGCTCGTCCTTCAGTTCGGCGAGCTTGCGGCCCGACCAGTCGCCGTAGTGGCACTCCCCGATCCGTTCGTCGGTGTGGGCCCGCAGCCCGGGCCGGGCGTCGAGCAGCGGCCGGAGGGTCTCCTGGCAGCGCTGCAGGGGGCTGGTGACGATCTCGGAGAGCGGCAGGCCGGCGAGCCGCCCGGGGAGCGCGGCGGCCTGTGCGGCGCCGCGTTCGTCGAGGGCGACGCCGGGCGTCCAGCCGGCGAGCAGTCCCTCGGTGTTGGCGGTGGAACGTCCGTGCCTAACCAGGATCAGCGTGGGCATGCGGCCAGGGTAGGCGTACGGCGCGGAACAAGGGCGCCGGGGCGAGGGGAGAATGGGTTCGGTGATCGTCGACTGCGCCATCTACCGGGACGGGCACCGCACGGACGGGCCCGAGGACTTCTCCGACGCGCTCGGTGAGGCGCGGGGAGCGGGCGGGTTCGTCTGGATCGGCTTGCACGAGCCGACGGAGAAGGAGTTCGAGCTGGTCAGCCAGGAGTTCGGGCTGCATCCGCTGGCGGTGGAGGACGCCCTCAAGGCGCATCAGCGGCCCAAGCTGGAGGTGTACGACGACTCGCTCTTCGCGGTCCTCAAGCCGGTGGTGTACGAGCCGGACAGCGACGCCGTCTCCACCGGCGAGCTGATGATCTTCCTGGGCGACGCCTTCGCGGTCGTCGTCCGGCACGGCGAGGGCTCGCCGCTGAAGGCCGTACGGCGGCGCCTGGAGCACGAGCCTGAACTGCTCGGCAAGGGTCCCACCGCGGTGCTGTACGCGATCGCGGACGCCACCGTCGACCACTACCTGGACGTGGCGGTCGAGCTCCAGACCGACCTGGAGGAGCTGGAGGCGGAGGTCTTCTCGCCGGACGGCGGCGGTTCCCGGCACACCGCGTCGCGGATCTACACCTTCAAACGGCAGGTGCTGGAGTTCCGGCGGGCGACCGGGCCGCTCGCGCCGCCGCTGGCCCGGCTGGCGGGGACGGAGGCGTACGGCGGCGGCGTGCCGTTCGTGAACGACAAGGCGCGGCCGTTCTTCCGGGACGTGAGCGACCACCTCACGCGCGTGAACGAGTCGGTGGAGAGCCTGGACCGGCTGGTGTCGGACATCCTGTCGGCGCACCTGGCGCAGACGAGCGTCCGGCAGAACGACGACATGCGCAAGATCTCCGCGTGGGCGGCCATGGCGGCGATCCCCACAATGATCGCGGGGATCTACGGCATGAACTTCGACCACATGCCGGAGCTGCACTGGGTGTGGGGCTATCCGGCGGTGATCGTACTGATGGCCGTCCTGGAGGTGCTGCTGTACCGGCAGTTCAAGCGCCGGGGCTGGCTGTAGGGGCCGGTGCGGCTCCTCGGGCGGCCTCGGGGGCCGCGGTCGCGGTTCCGCCGAGCGCGTCGCGCCGTTCGGGTGCCCTCAGTGTCACCATGCGGCGCCAGCCGGCCAGCCGCTCGGCGGCGTACATCGCGTGGATCCCCGCCGCGAGCAGCGCCGACCTGGCACGGGACCAGCCGAGGATGCGCCCCATACGGGCCATCACGGCGAGGCTGACGTCGCGGTGCACGCGGATCTCGGCGTGCGCGCACTCGCGCAGGGTGCGCCGGATGTACGGACCGTGCCCGGCGGCGGCGTAGCGCAGCAGTTCCTCGTGGGAGTAGGCGAGGTGGTTGTCCTCGTCGGCCGAGATCATCCCGACCGCCCGGCCCAGGTCGGGGTGGTCCGCGAAGTACTTGAGGAGCATCGCCATCTGCTCGGCCGCGCGCTGCTCGGTGACCCTGCTGTGGGCGAGGTAGGTGATGACGTCGCGCACCGTGAGGGGCTGGTCGGCCTTGAGCTTCTCGTGGGCGAGGCCGATGCCGTGCCGCTCCAGGAGCATCGTGTAGTCGGTCTCGGGCGGTACCTCGACGGGTTCGAGGCCGCGCTTCTTCAGCAGGGCGTTGAAGATCCGGCCGTGCTTGTCCTCGTCCGCGCCGTGCCGGGTGATCTTGGGGGCGAGGGCGCGCTCGCTCTCCGGCACGAGCGCCGCGATGCGCGCGTTCTCCCAGCCGCCCTGGGACTCGCCACTGGCAGCGATGGAGCAGAAGAGACGGAACGACTCGTCGTTGTCGAGGATCTCCTGGAAAAGGCTCTTGGCCGAAAGCATCGGGGCACCTCTCTGCCGCTGCGTGGTCCGCAGGTTCCGCACACTCCGCGATGCACGAGTCAAGTGCGGGAGAGGGGGCGCGGCAACAGGTGCGGCGGACAACTCCGCCGAACGAAGGACACCGGGCACGCGTGGAGGCGTAACCCCGCGCGCGTGGGCGCGTTGTTCTCCGTGACGGCCGTGGCGGGGAAGACCCCCCGAGCCCCCACCACGGCCGCAGAAACTTTCCCCCTCGGTACTACGCCAGTCCGGCGCGCTCCAGGGCCTCGGTGCCCGCGCGGAGGGCGGCGAGCCGCTCGTCCAGGGTGAAGCCCGCGGGGGCGAGGGTCAGGGTGGTGACGCCGGCCGCGGCGTAGGCCTTCATCCGGTCCGCGATGCGGTCGACGGAGCCGAGCAGGGTCGTCTGGTCGATCAGCTCGTGCGGTACGGCCTCGGCGGCGCCCTGCTTGTCGCCGGACAGGTACTTCTCCTGGATTTCGGCGGCTTCCCGCTCGTAGCCCATGCGCCGGGCGAGCTGGTTGTAGAAGTTCTGCTTGCGGCTGCCCATGCCGCCGACGTAGAGCGCGGTGTACGGCCGGAAGGTGTCCGCGAGGGCGGTGACGTCCTTGTCGTCGCCGAGGGCGAGCGGCAGGGTCGGGCAGATGTCGAACCCGTCGAGCGTCCTGCCGGCCTTCTCGCGTCCGGCGCGCAGGTGCTTGACGGCGGTCTCCTCCAGGTGGTCGGCGGAGGGGAAGATGAGCAGGGCGCCGTCGGCGATCTCGCCGGTCTGCTCCAGGTTCTTCGGGCCGATCGCGGCGATGTACAGCGGGATGTGCTCGCGCTGCGGGTGCACGGTCAGCTTGATCGGCTTGCCGGGACCGCCGGGCAGCGGCAGCGTCCAGTGCTGTCCCTCGTAGGACAGCCGTTCCCGGGTCATCGCCTTGCGGACGATCTCGACGTACTCGCGGGTGCGGGCGAGCGGCTTGTCGAACGTGACGCCGTACCAGCCCTCGGAGACCTGCGGTCCCGACACGCCGAGGCCGAGGCGGAAGCGGCCCTGGGACAGGGAGTCCAGGGTGGCGGCGGTCATCGCGGTCATCGCGGGCTGGCGGGCCGGGATCTGGAAGATGGCCGAGCCCACGTCGATGCGCTCGGTCTGGGCGGCGACCCAGGTCAGCACGGTGGCCGCGTCGGAGCCGTAGGCCTCGGCGGCCCAGCACACGGCGTATCCGAGCCGGTCGGCCTCCTGGGCGACGGCCAGGTTGTCCGCGTCCATTCCGGCACCCCAGTAGCCGAGGTTGATCCCGAGCTGCATGGCCGATTCCCCTTACCGATCAGTAACGTGGCTGGTGCCCCGACCTTAGCGCGCGGGAATCGGTTGTCCACAGGCCCCCACAGCGCAAGCCGTGGCCAGTAATGTCGGCGTTCATGGAGCAGAGGCATCTCGGCCGCACCGGCCTGCGCGTGTCCCGCATCGGTCTCGGCACCCTGACCTGGGGCCGGGACACGGACGAGCATGACGCCGCGGACCTCTTGAAGACCTTCTGGGAAGCGGGCGGGACGCTCGTCGACACCGCGGACGTCTACGGCGACGGCGAGTCGGAGTATCTGCTCGGCCGCCTCATGGAGGGCCTGGTTCCGCGCCGGGACCTGGTGATCTCGACGAAGGCCGGCAGCGTTCCGGATCCCGACCGCCGGTTCGACGGTTCGCGCGCCCATCTGCTGTCCGCGCTGGACGCCTCTCTCTCCCGCCTGGGCACGGACCACGTCGACGTGTGGCACCTGCACGCCTTCGACCCGCACACTCCGCTGGAGGAGACGCTGCACGCCCTGGACGTGGCGGTCAGCAGCGGCCGGGCGCGCTATGCGGGGGTCTCCAACTTCTGCGGCTGGCAGCTGGCCAAGGCGGCGACCTGGCAGCTGGCGGCGCCCGGTGTCCGCAACCGGTTGGCGAGCACCCAGATGGAGTACTCGCTGCTCCAGCGGGGCGTCGAGCGGGAGGTGCTGCCGGCCGCCCTGGACCTGGGCGTCGGGCTGCTGCCCTCGTCCCCGCTGGGCCGCGGGGTGCTCACCGGCAAGTACCGCAAGGACGCGACGCCGCCGGACTCGCGGGGCGCCTCGGACCATCTGGCCCCGTTCGTCGAGCCGTACCTGGACGAAACGGCCGGGCACATCGTGGACGCGGTGGCGACGGCCGCGGACGGGCTCGCGGTGACGCCGCTCCAGGTGGCGCTGGCCTGGGTCCGCGACCGGCCCGGGGTGGTCGCCCCGATCATCGGCCCGCGCAACGCGCAGCAGCTCACGGCGGCCTTGTCAGTGGAGACCCTTAGTCTTCCTGACGAGATCTGCCGGGCGCTCGACGACGTGTCGGCGCCCGTGCACCGCTATCCCGATCACGACTGGAGCACGCTGTGAGCACGGAGCCCGAGCCCGCCACCGAGGACACCACGGACGCCGTGGACACCGGGCCGGAGACCCCGGGCACCGCGGAGTCGGCCGGGCCCGCCTCCGGCCCGCAGCCGGGTGAGCCCGCCGGGGACGGGGGCGAGGCGGCCGCGCAGGTCTCCGAGACCGAGGCCGAGCTGGCCGCGCAGCGGATCGAGCGGGAGCGGATCGAGCGGCGCAAGTCGGAGAAGCAGGGGCCGATCGACGCGGGCGGCAAGCTCAGCGGCACGGCGGCCGACCTGCTCGCCGCCGTACGCGCCGTGGAGAGCGGTGAGAAGCCGGCGGCCACGGTCTTCGGTGCCCCCGAGCCCGCACGCCGCCCCGCGCCGGAGCCGGTGCGCCCGCCCCGGCCGGCACCCGCCGAGCGGGCCACCGCACCCGCGGGCCCGGTACCGGAGACCGTGCAGTCGGTTGCGCGTGTGCTGGCGGAGGGCGGCGCCCCCGAAGCGCTCGCGCCGCAGACCACCGCGCTCCTCGGTGAGGGCGCGCAGGACGCGCTGCGCGCGGACCCCTGGCAGTTGCTCCGGGTCGGCGGGGTGCGGCCGGAGCAGGCCGACGGGTTCGCCCGCGCGCTGCTCGGCGCGGAGTGCGGCCCGGACGACGAGCGGCGCGGCCGTGCCGTCACGGTGTGGCTGCTGGAGCAGGCGGCTCTGGCCGGGCACACCGCGCTGGAGCTGCCACGGCTCACCGCCACGCTGGCCCAGCGGGGCGTGCCGGATCCCGACGCGGCCGTGCAGAGCACGCTCGCCGAGGGCGTGGCACTCGCCTTCCAGGACGCCCTGGACGAGCCGGGCGCCCGTCCGCAGCGCACGGCGAGCGGTGCGGAGGGCACGGACGGAGCGGACCCGGAGGGCGAGGAGCGCCCCGTCCGGGTGCTGATCGGCCTGGAGCGGTACGCGCTCGCGGAGGAGAGCCTCGCCGACGGGCTGGCCCGGCTGGTGAACTCGGCGCCCAAGCAGGACGGCTCCGCGGCGGACTGGGAGCAGGCGGCCGCCTCCGCGCAGGGCTCGGCGGGCGAACTGATCCGTGCCGTCGCGGCCCACGGGCTGGTCCTGCACACCGGTGGCGAGGCGTCCCTGGCCGAGCCCGCCGCCCTGCTGCACGCGGCGCACGCCCTGGGCCTGCGGGCCTGGGCCGCCACGCCCGGCCCGCTCGGCCGCGACCGCTTCGCCGCCCTGCTGGGCGCTCCGTCGGCCGAGCCGTCCTCCTCGGGACCGGCCGCTCCCGCCGCGGTCACCGTGGCGGGGCTGCTGACCGGCGCCGAGGGACCGGGGCGGGACGCCGACGGGGCGCTGGACCTCGACCTGCTCGTCGTGCTCGACGCGCCGCAGCTCGACGTCGAGGCGGGCGCCCTGCTCGCGGAGTCGCTGCCGGACGGGGCCCGGCTGGTGCTGGCCGGGGACCCGGCGGTGCTCTGGTCCGTGGGCCCGGGGCGGGTCTTCGCGGACCTGCTGGCGGCGCGGGTCTGCCCCCAGATCGCCTCGCGGCGCCCGGACCCCGGTCCGCTCGGCGAGCTGGTCTCCGGCATCGGCGTCGGCGAGCTGAGCCAGGTGGAGGCGCCCGGCAAGGAGGTCGTGATCGTGCCGGTGCGGGACGCGGGCGAGGCCGTGCACCGCACCGTCCAGCTGGTGGCGGACTCGGTGCCGCGCGCGATCGGCGTCCCGGCCGAGGAGACCCAGGTGATCACGCCGGGCCACGGCGGTGCCGTGGGCACGCGGGCGCTCAACGCGGCGCTGAAGGAACGCCTCAACCCCGGCCCCGGCCGCTTCGGCGGTTTCGACCCCGGCGACCGGGTCGTCCACACTCCCGCGCCGGGCCGGGTACTGCCGGGCCGGGTGGTCACGGCCGACGCCGACGGTCTGCACCTGTCGTGCGCGGGCGAGACCGTGGTCGTGCCCAAGGACCGGGTGGAGGGGTCCGTACGGCACGGCTGGGCGCTGACCGCCCACCAGGCGCTGGGCGGCCGCTGGCCCGCGGTGGTCGTGGTGCTGCCCGGCGACGCCGTACCGGCCCTGAGCCGCCCCTGGATCTACACGGCCTTCGGCCGGGCGGCCCGGCACCTGTCCGTGGTGCACGGCGTGGAGCAGGCCCTCCCCCGCGCGGTGGCCGAGATCCCGGCCAAGCCCCGCACGACCCGCCTGCCGACCCTGCTGGCCCCCCAGATCCCGGTCACCGACTGACGGGAATCACGCCGCGCTCCTCCGTCACCCGCCCGACCGCCCGGGGTCCCGCCCCGACCCGCCTGCGGGTGCGCCGCGACCGCCGGCCGGGCCCGGGCATCCCCTCGCGCCCGGCCCGGGCGTCTCCGGCGGACACGGCGGTGGCCGGCGGCAGCCGAGGTTTGCCTTGACCGCCGTCATCCAGCCGTCGGAGCGGTCGGCGTGCCGTGGCCCGCGCTGCTCAGCGGTCGGCCTCCAGCCTCGCCGGTTCGCCGTCCTCGTCCAGATCCGTGTCCAGGTCGGTGTCGAGGTCCTCGTCCAGCTCCACCAGGTCGGCGTCGCCCTCCTCGTCGTCGCCGTCGTCGAAGTCCTCGTCGAAGACCGCGCTGACGTCGAAGCGGCAGACCACCCGCTGCGGGTCGACCTGCTCGAACGGGGCCTCCAGCCACTCCCCGGGTTCGGCGCTCTCGTCCGCGGCCGTCACCCAGAGCGTGGAGTCGCCCTCCTCGAGACCGAACTCCTTGTGCCGGGAGGCGATCTCGTCCGGCTCGAACTCGCCGAACAGCAGGCCGAGCGCGCCGTGCACCGTGCCCGAGGTCTCCAGGCCCGGCCCCTCCCCGTCCGCCGCCTCGACCCGCCGGGCCTGGGCCATCAGCCGCTGCGGCTCGGCCACGGCGTAGTCGCGGCGGATCAGGACGCTCAGCGCACTGGGTTCCTCGGGGCCCGTGTACGGCGGCAGCGTGTCCTCGCCGGGGATCTCGAAGGGCGTGACCTCGTCGTACCGGTCGTAGAGCAGTTCGTCGTACGCCTCCGCGGCCGCGGCCAGCTCGTTGAACGCGTCGTAGACGGCCGGGTCTTCCTCTCCCGACCGGCGTTCGACCGCGGCCAGGTGGCGGTCGAGCCCGGTCTTGACCGCCTCGGCGGCGGCGCGTACCTCGGCAGCGGTGGGCTGCGCAGCATCAGACATAGTGCAGACGCTATCCGTACCGGGCCCCAGCCCGCACAATAGATTCGATGCCGGAATACGAATTTGTCGATGTGTACCTACCGCGCGGGGTCACCCGCAAGGAGGCGGCACGTCAGCTGACGGACCATGCCGAGTACGGACACTGGGAGTTGTACCGCCTGACCCTGCTGCGCGACGGCAGCCGCAAGGTGCGGTTGCGGCGGCGGATCATCCGCCAGGTTCGCGCCACCTGGTGACGGAGGCGGACGCGGAGCGGGCCCCGCCGATGCGGAGCCCGCTGCGTGCGCCGGTGCGCCCGTCTCACGCCGAGGCGCGCGCCTTGCGGTAGAGCACCGTGCCCGCGAGCAGCGCGCCGGCGCCCACCGGCAGGGCGAGACCCAGCGGCAGGTCGCTTCCGGTCTCGGCGAGCACCGCGTCGCCGGCGGGCTGGGCGGCGGTCTGGGTGTCCGGCTGGTTGCCCTCAGTGGAGTCGCCCGGCGTCTCACCCTCCGGTCCGGCCGGCTCGTCCGGAGAGTCCGGCTTGTCGGGGTTGTCCGGCTTCTCCGGGGGCGTCTCGTGGTCGCCGGGCGGCGTGGAGTGGCCCCCGCCCCCGTTGGCGCAGTCGTTGCCGGTGGCCGGGTTGAGGAGACCGACGACGTCGATGCTGTTGCCGCACACGTTCACCGGTACGTCGATCGGCACCTCGACGTGGTTGCCGGAGCCGACGCCCGGCGAGTCCGCGGCGTGACCGCCCGCGTGGGAGCCGCCGTGCGAGCCTCCGTGCGACCCGTCGTGGCTCCCGGAGTTGCCGGAGTCGCCGTATCCGCCCGAGTCGCCGTGCCCTCCGGAGGCACCGCCGCTCTTGTTGGCGCACGAGTTGCCCATCGCCGGGTTGAGGACGCCGACCACGTCCACCGTGTTGCCGCAGACGTTCACCGGCACGTGCACCGGGGCCTGCACCGTGTTGCCGGAGAGTACGCCGGGCGAACCCGAACTCGAGCCGTGCGCACTCGAGTCCGCGTGGGCGGCACCGCCCGCGGCGGCGATCACGCCGGTGGCCGCCGCCATCGTCATCAGGCCCTTGCGGGTGACCTGTCGCATTTCCTGAATCCCTGCCTTGTCTGGTCCCGTGGTACCGAGAATGCCGAGAGTGCCGGAACTCCGGCGTCGCCGTCATTACCCCGCCTCGAATGTCCCCCGAAAGGCCGTCGGCCCCGGAGCGCATGGCGTGCACTCCGGGGCCGGCGGAATCAGACCCTCACGGGGCGAGGCACAGCGTCACTTGTTGATGCAGACGTTGCCGAAGGCGGGGTTCAGCAGACCGATCACGGAGATCGTGTTGCCGCAGACGTTCACCGGCACGTGCACGGGCACCTGAACGACGTTGCCGGAAAGGACGCCGGGCGAGTGCACGGCGGCACCCTGGGCACCGGAGTCGGCGACGGCCATGCCCGCGCCCGCGAGAACCAGACCACCGGTGGCTGCCGCGGCGGCGACGACCTTCTTGAGCATTGTTCCTCCTAGTTGGCAAACGCGATCTCAAATTTGCCGATCGCATCACCTGTAACGAGGAGGGAGTAATGAGGCTACGAGCTTATGAGCGGATTCACTCGTCCCGGTCGCCTCCCGTACGCACGGACGAATTCAGGACGCGTCGATGAAGCGGTCGAGCACCCGCACGCCGAACTGGAGTCCCTCCACCGGCACTCGCTCGTCCACGCCGTGGAACATGCCCGCGAAGTCCAGCTCCGGCGGCAGCTTGAGCGGCGCGAAGCCGAAGCCGCGGATGCCGAGTTCGTCGAAGGACTTGGCGTCCGTACCGCCCGAGAGCATGTAGGGGACCGCCTTGGCTGCCGGGTCCTCGGCCACCAGGGCGGACTGCATCGCGTCGACCAGCGCGCCGTCGAACGTCGTCTCGACGGCCTTGTTGGCGTGCACGTCCTCGCGCCGCACGTGCGGTCCGAGGATCCGGTCGACGTCGGCGAGGAACTCCTCCTCGTAGCCGGGCAGGAAGCGCCCGTCCACGTGCGCGGTGGCCTCACCGGGAATGACGTTGACCTTGTAACCCGCTCCCAGCTGGGTCGGGTTGGCGGTGTTGCTCAGGGTGGCGCCGATGAGCTTGGCGATGCCGCCGAGCCTGGCGAGCGTGCCCTCCATGTCCTCCGGGTCCAGCTCGGTGCCGAGCGCGTCGCCCAGCTCGTCGAGGAAGGCCCGGGTCGTCTTGGTGACGCGGACGGGGAACTTGTGCCGGCCCAGACGCGCGACGGCCTCCGACAGCTCGGTGATGGCGTTGTCGCGGTGGATCATCGACCCGTGCCCCGCGGTGCCGGCCACGGTCAGCTTCATCCAGTGGATGCCCTTCTCGGCCGTCTGGATCAGGTACAGGCGGCGCTGCTCGCTCACGGTGAAGGAGAAGCCGCCCACCTCGCTGATCGCCTCGGTGACGCCCTCGAAGAGGTCGGGGTGGTGGTCGACGAGGTGACGGGCGCCGTAGGTGCCGCCGGCCTCCTCGTCGGCGAGGAACGCCAGCACGATGTCCCGCGGGGGCTTGCGCCCGCTGCGCAGCCGGTCGCGGACGACCGCGAGCGTCATCGCGTCCATGTCCTTCATGTCGACGGCGCCGCGCCCCCACACGCAGCCGTCGGCGATCTCCCCGGAGAAGGGGTGGTGGGTCCAGTCGTCCGCGTTGGCCGGGACGACGTCGGTGTGGCCGTGGATGAGGAGCGCGGGCCGGGACGGGTCCTCGCCCTCGATCCGGGCCACCGTGGAGGCGCGTCCGGGGTGTGACTCGAAGATCTTCGGTTCGAGTCCCACCTCGGCGAGCTTCTCGGCGACGTACTCGGCGGCCTTCCGCTCGCCCGGCCCCGAGTGGTCGCCGTAGTTGCTGGTGTCGATCCGGATCAGCTCGCGGCAGAGGTCGACGACCTCGTCCTCGCCGGTGACGCTCCTGGCCGTGCCCGAGTCGCTCACGTGGTTCCTCCCGCTGTCACTGCCGATGTCAGTGCCGATGTCACTGCTGGTGGGTCCCCCTCATCCTCCTCCCTGGGCCGTCCGGGCCCAAGGAGGGGGTGATCGGCCACCCCGGAAAGCCTGGTAATGTTTACGTCGTCGCCGCAGGGAGAAACCCGCGCGACAGACACCTTGTCCGGGTGGCGGAATGGCAGACGCGCTAGCTTGAGGTGCTAGTGCCCTTTATCGGGCGTGGGGGTTCAAGTCCCCCCTCGGACACCAGCTGAAACCCCTGCTGAGCAGGGGTTTTCTGCTTTTCGTCTCCTGCTTTCGTCTCCCGCTCCTCCTCTACAGTGGGCGCCATGACCACCCCTCTCTGCCCCTGCGGGCGGTCCGAGCCGTACGAGCGGTGCTGCGGGCGTTTCCACGCGGGGGCCGCCGCCCCGACCGCCGAGGCCCTGATGCGCTCGCGCTACAGCGCCTTCGTGCGCCTGGACGCGGGCTACCTCCTGCGCACCTGGCACCCCCGCACGCGGCCCGCGCGCCTCGACCTCGACCCCGGCACGCGGTGGACCGGTCTGGAGATCCTGGACACGGCCGACGGCTCCGCCTTCCACGCCACCGGGACCGTGACGTTCCGGGCGTCCTACCGCGGCGGCTCGCTGCACGAGCGGAGCCGCTTCGAGCGCGTGGACGGGGCGTGGGTGTACGTGGACGGGGAGTTCCTCGACTGACACCTCCCCCGGTGCCCTACGGCGCCAGGATGTCCAGCTCCTGGAGCGCGCCCTCCGTGATCTCCCGGGTCAGCCGCTCCGCGCGCTCCGCGTCCCGGGCGCGGACCGCTTCGGCGACCTGGACGTGCAGGGTGACGGCGGCCGGGTCGGGGTCCTCGAACATCACGTCGTGGTGGGTGCGGCCGGCCAGGACCTCGGCGACGACGCCGCCGAGGCGGGCGAACATCTCGTTGCCGGAGGCGGTGAGGACGACGCGGTGGAAGGCCACGTCGTGGAAGAGGTACTCCTCCAGCCGGTGGCCGCGTGAGTTGGCGACCATGCCGAGCGCGCACTCGGTCAGCTCGGCGCACTGCTCCGCCGTGGCGTGCCGGGCGGCCAGGCCCGCGGCGACCGGTTCGACGGCCGACCTGAGCACGGTCAGGGAGCGCAGCTGCCGGGGGCGTTCGGAGCCGGCCAGGCGCCAGCGGATGACCTGCGGGTCGTAGACGTTCCACTCGCACTCGGGCAGGACCGTGACGCCGACGCGGCGGCGCGACTCGACGAGGTGCATGGACTCCAGCACCCGGACCGCCTCCCGCATCACGGAGCGCGACACCTCGAAGCGCTGAGCGAGTTCGTCCGTGCGCAGCACACTGCCCGCGGGGTATGCGCCCGCTGTGATCGCGGGGCCGAGGGTGTCCAGTACGCGGCCGTGCAGCCCCCGGCCCGGTGTGCTCATGCACTCAGCGTACGGGGCGCGTCACCGGAATAAAAAGTCAGACTTATATGTCACAGACTCTTGAAGTCGTCGTACCTAATGCGTTTCAGTTGCGTCGACATCAGGTGTCGACGAAGACAGCAGACAGCGAGAGTGCGATGCAGCAACTGCACACCCCCCACGTGGTCGTGGTCATGGGCGTCGCGGGCACCGGGAAGACCACCATCGGTCCCCTGCTCGCGGCCCGGCTCGGCGTTCCCTACGCCGAGGGCGACGACTTCCACCCACCGGCCAACATCGCCAAGATGACGGCCGGCACCCCGCTCACCGACGAGGACCGCTGGCCCTGGCTGGACGCCATCGGCGGCTGGGCGCACGGGCGTGCCGGGCTCGGTGGGGTGGTGAGCAGTTCGGCGCTGAAGCGGTCGTACCGCGACCGGCTGCGGGCCGCCGCTCCCGGTGTCGTCTTCGTGCACCTCACGGGCAGCCGTGAGCTGATCGAGGACCGGATGTCGCACCGGCAGGGCCACTTCATGCCGACGGCCCTGCTCGACTCCCAGTTCGCCACGCTCCAGCCGCTGCAGCCGGACGAGGCGGGAGTCGCGGTGGACGTGGCCGGCACCCCCGAGGAGATCACCGAACGGGCGGTCGACGCCCTGAAGGACCTCCCCGAGCCGGTCCGGTAACCGCCGCACCCCCACCCCCCACCTCCCCCGGGGTCGTGCCGCCTTCCGCGCGCACGGCCCCGCACTCCCCCGAATCCCCATCACCGCAAGGGAACCACCGTGACCAGACTCAGCGTCGAGATGCTGGCAGCGGACCCCGTCGAGCCGATCACCTCGGCGGGCCACGCCCAGCTGGGCATCGCCGTGCTCCTGGGCATCGCCGTCATCGTCCTGCTCATCACCAAGTTCAAGCTGCATGCCTTCCTGTCGCTGACCATCGGGTCACTGGCGCTCGGCGCGTTCGCCGGTGCGCCGCTGGACAAGGTCATCACCAGCTTCACCGCCGGGCTCGGCTCCACCGTCGCGGGTGTCGGCGTGCTGATCGCCCTCGGCGCGATCCTCGGCAAGATGCTCGCCGACTCCGGCGGCGCCGACCAGATCGTGGACACCATCCTGGCGAAGGCCACGCCCCGTTCGATGCCGTGGACGATGGTGCTGATCGCCTCGGTCATCGGACTGCCGCTGTTCTTCGAGGTCGGCATCGTCCTGCTGATCCCGGTCGTCCTCATGGTCGCCAAGCGCGGCAACTACTCGCTGATGCGGATCGGCATCCCGGCCCTGGCCGGTCTGTCGGTGATGCACGGTCTGGTCCCGCCGCACCCCGGCCCGCTGGTCGCCATCGACGCGGTGGGCGCCAACCTCGGTGTGACCCTGGCGCTGGGCGTGCTGATCGCGATCCCGACGGTGATCATCGCCGGTCCGGTCTTCTCGAAGTACGCGGCCCGCTGGGTGGACGTCCAGGCCCCCGACCGCATGATCCCGCAGCGCGCCTCGGAGCAGCTGGACAAGCGCCCCGGTTTCGGCGCCACCCTGTCCACGATCCTGCTGCCCGTCGTGCTGATGCTGCTGAAGGCGCTCGTCGACATCATCGTCGACGACCCCGAGAATGTGGTGCAGCGCACCTTCGACGTCATCGGGAACCCGCTGATCGCCCTGCTGGTCTCCGTGATCGTCGGCATCTTCACGCTGCTGCGGCCCGCCGGGTTCGGCAAGGACCGGCTCTCCGGCCTGGTCGAGAAGGGTCTGGCGCCCATCGCCGGCATCCTCCTGATCGTCGGCGCGGGCGGCGGCTTCAAGCAGACGCTGATCGACTCCGGCGTGGGGCAGATGGTCCTGGACATCTCCAAGGACTGGTCGATCCCGGCGCTGCTGCTCGCCTGGCTGATCGCGGTGGTGATCCGGCTGGCGACCGGTTCGGCGACGGTGGCGACCGTCTCGGCGGCCGGTCTGGTCGCGCCGCTCGCGGCCGACATGTCGACCACGCACGCCGCCCTGCTGGTCCTGGCCATCGGTGCCGGCTCGCTGTTCTTCAGCCACGTCAACGACGCCGGCTTCTGGCTGGTGAAGGAGTACTTCGGGCTGAACGTCGGCCAGACCATCAAGACCTGGTCCGTGATGGAGACGATCATCTCGGTGGTCGCCGGGGCCCTGGTGCTGCTGTTGTCCCTGGTCATATAGCCGCACCACGCACCGACCAGAAGGAACGGGAGTACGACGATGACGGCCCACCCCCTCTTCGACATCGGCGGGCGCACCGCCCTGGTGACCGGCTCCAGCCGGGGCATCGGGCTGGCGCTGGCCCGGGGCCTCGCGGAGGCCGGCTGCCGGGTGATCCTGAACGGACGCGACGGCGACCGCCTCGCCGAGGCCGCCGCCGGACTGCCCGGCGAGGTCCACACGGCGGTGTTCGACGTGACCGACGGTCCGTCCGTGACCGCCGGGATCGCGGAGGTCGAGGAGCGGGTGGGCCCGCTCGACATCCTGGTCAACAACGCCGGGATGCAGCTGCGGGCGCCCCTGCTCCAGTTCGCGGACGCCGACTGGCACCGCATCCTGGACACGAATCTGACCAGCGCCTTCCTGGTGGGCCGGGAGGCGGCGCGCCGGATGACGGAACGCGGCCACGGCAAGATCGTGAACATCTGCTCGCTGCAGAGCGAGGTGGTCCGCCCGGGTATCGCGCCCTACGCGGCCACCAAGGGCGCGCTGAAGATGCTCACCAAGGGCATGTGCGCCGACTGGGGCCCGCACGGCGTCCAGGTCAACGGCCTCGGCCCCGGCTACATCGAGACCGAGCTGACCCGGCCGCTCGTCGAGGACGAGGAGTTCAGCGCCTGGGTGCGCGGCCGCACTCCGGCCGGCCGGTGGGGCCGTACGGAGGACCTGGTGGGCGGGCTGCTGTTCCTCGCCTCGCCCGCCGCGGACTTCGTCGGCGGCCAGATCCTGTACGTCGACGGCGGAATGACGAGCGTCCTGTGAGCACCGCGGAGGGCGCCGGAGCAGCTGTCGCGCCGGGCTGTGTGATCCACGGCGCGGGCGACCTGCGGGTCGAGGACGTGCCCGTCCCCCGCCCGGGGCCGGGTGAGGCGCTGGTCGCCGTGCGCTACGGCGGCGTCTGCGGCTCCGACCTGCACTACTGGCGGCACGGCGGCGTCGGCGACTTCCGCCTGCGGGAGCCGATGCTGCTCGGGCACGAGGTGGTCGGCACGGTCGTGGCGTACGGCTCCCCGGACACACGCGGTCCGGTGGCCGGTACGTCCGTCGCGGTGCATCCGGCGACCCCGTGCGGGGTGTGCCCGGAGTGCGTGGACGGGCGGCGCAATGTCTGCCGGGACACCCGGTACCTGGGCAGCGCGGCCCGTTTCCCGCACGTCCAGGGCGGTTTCGCGGGGCGGATCGTCGTCCCCGCCGGGCAGTTGCGCACCCTCCCGGCCGGTCTGGACCCGCGCCGGGGCGCGCTCGCCGAGCCGCTGTCCGTCGCGCTGCACGCCGTACGCCGGGCCGGGGAGCTGGCGGGGCGTCACGTGCTGGTCACGGGGGCCGGGCCGATCGGCTGCCTGGTGGTCGCGGCGGCGAAGGCGGCGGGCGCGGCACACGTGACGGTGACGGACCTGCTGCCCGCGGCCCTGGAGTACGCGCGGGCCGCCGGTGCCGACACCCTCGTACGGGCGGACGACCCGGACGACCCGGGTTGGCCGGTGGACGTGGACGCGGCGGTCGAGGCCTCCGGGGTGGCCGCGGGGCTCGGCACCTGTGTGCGGCTGGTGCGGCGCGGCGGCGTGGTCGTCCAGCTCGGCATGCTGCCCCCGGGGCAGAGTCCCTTCGCCGGGAACCTGCTGGTGAGCCGTGAGATCGAGCTGCGCGGGGCGTTCCGTTTCGACGGCGAGTTCGACGACGCGCTGCGCCTGCTCGCGGCCGAGCCCGCGTTCGACGCGCTGGTCAGCGCGGTGGTGCCGGTGCGGGACGCGGCGTCGGCGTTCGAGCTGGCCGCGGACCGCGGCCGGTCCTGCAAGGTGCTGCTGGACTTCGGCGCGGCCCCGGCCGCCTGAGCGGGGGTGGGGGTGGAGACCGGACGCGCCGCGCCCCGGCCCGCCCCTCCCCCCTTCCCGGCCCGGTGTCAGGAGGAGGCGGCCTTGTCCAGCTGGAACGCCTCGTTGCCCTGGCCGATGCGGGCGTGCCGCTCGGGGGCGCGGGAGCGCAGGATCAGGCCCTGCACCACTCCGGCGACCGCGGCGAGGCCGATGATGCCGGGCAGCGCCCAGCTGAGGGCGGAGCCGGGTCCCGCGCCGACGAGGACGTCGAAGTCCTTGACCGTGTAGCCGGCGATCACCAGCAGGGCGAGGCCCGCGACGGTGGAGGTGGCCAGGCGTACGCCCTGGGCCCCGGCGGCCCCGCGCCGGACGAAGAAGGCGACGACGGAGAACGAGGCGGCGGCCATCAGCACGATCACGCCCAGGGCCCCGATGTTGCCGCCCCAGGTGAACAGGTGCAGCACGGGCTCCGTAGGGTCTCCGTGGGGCTTGTCGTCGGCGATCGCGAAGCCGATGACGACGACCGCGGACACGGCGGTCTGGAGCAGCGAGCCGGTGCCGGGCGCGCCGCTGGTGCCGCTGGTCCGTCCGAAGGCGGCGGGCAGCAGGCCCTCGCGGCCCATGGCGAAGGCGTAGCGGGCGACGACGTTGTGGAAGCTGAGCAGGGCGGCGAACATGCCGGTGACGAACAGGACGTGGAGCACGTCGGTGAAGGTGTCGCCGAGCCGTGACTCGGTCAGGAAGAACAGCAGTCCGGCGCTCTGTTCCTGCGCGGTGCCGACGATCCTGTCGGGGCCGGTGGCCACGGTCAGGGCCCAGCTGCTGAGCGCGAAGAAGACGGCGACCCCGCCGACCGCCAGGAACATGACACGCGGGACCAGCACGTGCGGCCGGCTGGTCTCCTCGGCGTACACCGGCGCCTGCTCGAAACCGAGGAAGGCGGCGATGCAGAAGCAGAGCGCGGTGCCGACCCCGGCGCCGGTCAGCGTGTCCGGATCGAAGGCGTGCAGCGACAGCCCCTGGGCCCCGGGGTCGGCGACGGCGGCGATGTCGAACACCACCACGAGCACGACCTCGATGAGCAGCAGGACGCCCAGTACGCGCGCGTTGACGTCGATCTTCAGCCAGCCCAGCGTGCCGACCGCGAGGACCGCCAGCAGGGCCGGGATCCACCAGGCCACGTCGAGGTCGGCGTAGGTGGACAGCAGGCCGGAGACCTCGAAGCCGAAGATGCCGTAGATGCCGACCTGGAGGGCGTTGTAGGCGACCAGCGCGACCAGGGCGGCGCCCGCGCCGGCGGTGCCGCCGAGTCCGCGGGAGATGTAGGCGTAGAAGGCGCCCGCGTTGTGGACGTGCCGGCTCATCTCGGCGTACCCGATGCTGAAGAGGATCAGCACCACGCCCAGCACCACGAAGAGCAGTGGCTGTCCGACGATGCCCATGACCGCGAAGGTGGTGGGCATCACGCCCGCGACCACCATCAGCGGGGCGGTCGCGGCGAGCACGGACAGGAGCAGCCCACCCGTGCCCAGCCGGTCGGCGCGCAGCGCGCGCTCCTCGCCCTTGAAGGTGCTGACGGCGCCACCGCTCGCGGTTCTGCTCGTGCTCGAACTGCCCGTGGTCATCGCAGGACGTCCTTCTCTCGTGTGGGTGGTGTGCGTCGGGTCTTCCGGGCGGTCAGGCCGTACCGAGCGCGCCGGCCCGGGCGGCCCGGAAGGCGGGGAACGGCTCGCGGTCCGGGTACGACCACGGGGCCGGGGTGGCGTGCTCGCCGATGCGGTGGAACAGGGCGGCGGCCTCGGCGCCGCGGCCCTCGCAGGACTTGGCGTGGGCGAGGAAGTTGAGGTCGATCAGCCGGCGCGGGTGGCCGTCCTGCTCCCACTCCAGCCACCAGTCGAAGGCCGCCTTCATCACCAGCCGGGCGCGCCGGCCGGCCCAGTGCCCCGAGGCGGCCGGGTCGGGGGACGCGTGCCCGGCGGCGGCCAGCACGCGGTAGCGCTCGGCGTGCGCGACGACCGGGAGGATGGCCAGCGGGGAGTCGGCGGGGGCCTGCTCGGCGGCCCAGTTGGCGAAGTCGTACACCTCGTGCAGCGGGTCGGGGCCGCCGTCGCCGCCGCGCTCGGCGAGCCGGGCCGCCATCAGGTGGTGGGCGTGGTGGTGGTCGGCGTACCGTCCGCGCACCTCGTCGAAGACCCGGACGACGTCCTCGTCCGGGCCCAGGGAGCGCTCCAGCATGAGGAGGCCGAGCCAGGGCGTGGGATCGTCCGGCACCAGGGCGGCCGCGTCCCGGCACGCCTCGCGGACCCGGGCGGGCTCCTCCCTGCCCCGCAGGGCCCGGTGGACCAGGGCGACGGCGAGCAGCACCGAGGCGTCGGCGGAGTCGGGTTCGGCCAGCAGCCACTCGCGGGCCCAGGGGGCGCAGTGGGGCTCCTCGGCGAGCACCGCCACCCGGTGTCCCCGGCGGTCCCAGTCGTCACCCGTGTGGACCAGCAGGGAGCGCACGGACTGCCAGCGTCCCTGAGCCAACGCACCGCGTACGGCGATCAGTTCGGCGTCGTCGAGGGCCTCGTCGAGGGTCTGGGCCGCGCGTTTGCGGCCGCGGCCGAGGGGAGGCGGGGGTGGGGACACCGCGGGAAACTTCCTCACGCGACGCGGTAGGTCGTCGTAGCCGGATTTCCATGACCGGATTGCCATGAACTGATCACGCACAGCAAACCGGCAGCCAACGCTTGACGTCAAGGGGAATCAGTCCGTTACACGCGTCAACAGGAGTTACTCCAGGGGAAGTTGATGCCGACCGCCACGCCTCCCCCACCCCGAATGCGTCACTCGCCCGGCGTCCGGTACCCACCCGCACTAGAGTCGTCCCCGACGCCCCGTGACCCGACCGACGATCGAGGTGCGCAGCGTGTCGGTTCTCGTTCTGGTTCTCGCCGTGTGCGCCGCGTGCTGTCTGGGTCTCGGTTTCGTCCTCCAGCAGAACGCGGCCGAGCGCGCCCCGCTGGGCGACTTCCTCTCGCCCCGCCTCCTGCTCGACCTCGTGCGGGTGCCGCGCTGGCTGGCCGGCATGGGACTGATGGTGGCCGGCATGGTGCTGGGGGCGCTCGCGCTGGGCGGCGGTGAACTGACCCTCGTCGAACCCCTCCTGGCGACGAACCTCCTGTTCGCCCTCGCCCTCTCCCGCATCCAGACCCGGCAGCCGCTGGGCCGCCAGGGCTGGGCCGGGCTCGCGCTGCTCGCGGGCGGGGTGACCGCGTTCATCCTGGCGGGCGAGCCGCGCGGGGGCAGCGCGGTGACCGATCCGCTGCGGCACTGGCTGATCGTCGGGGTGATGCTGGGCCTCGCCCTCCTGCTCACGCTGTGCGCCGGGCGCCTGCGGCTGACCTGGGGCCCGACGCTGCTGGCCCTGGCCGCCGGTCTGCTGTACGGGGTGCAGGACGCGCTGACCCGGGTGAGCGGCCGGCGCTTCTCGGCGGGCGGCCTCGCGGACCTGCTGACGGGCTGGCAGCCGTACGCCGTGGTGGTGCTGGGCATCACCGGTCTGGTTCTGGTCCAGAGCGCCTTCGAGACGGCGCCCCTGCGCCGGTCGCTGCCCGCGCTGACGGCGGCCCAGCCGCTCGCGGGCATCGCCTGCGGGGTCGGTTTCCTCGGCGACCGGCTGCACACCGACGCCGGAGCGCTCGCGTGGCAGGCGGGCGCCCTCGCGGCGGTCGTGGCGGGCATCGTCCTGCTGGGCCTGCACCCGGCGATGCCGCAGGGGACGGGCACGGGCGAGAGCGGGCGCGAACCGGCGCTGGAGCGGCGCTGAGGCCAGCGGCGTCTGCTGCTTGGATGGGCGGATGAGTTCTGCTGACGAGATCCTAGACGTCGTCGACGAGAACGACCGCGTCGTCGGGCGGGCCCGGCGGGGCGACGCGTACACCCGGGGGCTGCGGCACCGATGCGTGTTCGTGTGGGCCCGCGACCCGGAGGGCCGGGTCTTCGTCCACCGCCGTACGGCTTCGAAGCTGGTGTTCCCTTCGCTGTACGACATGTTCGTCGGCGGGGTGGTGGGCGCGGGCGAGTCCTACGACGACGCGGCGCTGCGGGAGGCGGAGGAGGAACTGGGGGTGAGCGGGCTGCCGCGGCCGGAGTACCTGTTCAAGTTCCTGTACGACGACGGCGCCGGACGGACCTGGTGGTCGGCGGTGTACGAGGTGCGGGTGGCGGGACCGGTGTCTCCCCAGGCGGAGGAGGTGGCGTGGCACGGGTTCCTCTCCGAGGGGGAGCTGGAGGGGCGGCTCGGGGAGGGTGAGTGGGAGTTCGTGCCGGACGGGGTGGCGGCGTACGCGCGGCTGCGGGCTCGGCGGGGTTTCGGTGGACCGGCGTCGGTGCGGTGACCCGGCGTGGGTGCGGGGCGGGGGGGGGGACGCGGGCCGGGTGCCTCCCCCGCTCTCGGCTTCTCCCCCACGCTCGGCTGCGCTCGCGCGGGGGGACCCCCATGAGCGGGAGGTACCCCCACCGCCCACCCGTGCCGCCTGGGGGTACCTCCCAGGCCGTTCAGGCACTGGGGGAGGCACGACTGCCCGCAGGTGGGGGGCGGGGCGGCTGCCCGCAGCGGCGGCGGGACTGCCGGATATGGTCCCTGGGTGAGTGAATTCGTGCGGAACGTTCGGCTGTGGTTCGTGCCCGGGGAGGTGCGGCGGGAGGGGGGTACGCCCGACTACCGGTTCTCGCTGGCCAATGAGCGTACGTTCCTGGCCTGGCTGCGTACCGCCCTCGCGCTGATCGGCGGCGGGTTCGCCGTGGACCAGTTCCTGCCCGACCTGCGCTGGGGCTGGCGGGTCGGGCTCGCGCTCGCGCTGCTCGCCGCCGGTGTGCTGTGCTCGCTGCGGGCCGTGAACCACTGGGCGCGCTGCGAACGCGCCATGCGCCGGGGCGAGGACCTCCCCGTCTCGCGCTTCCCGGCGCTGCTCAGCCTGGTCGTCGCCGTGGTCGCCGTGGTGATGGTCGTCGTGGTCCTCGTCGGCTGGGAGGGCTGAGCGTGGGCGGCGCCGACCCGGCACCCGCGGACCGCGACCCCGGGCTCCAGCCCGAGCGCACCCGGCTCGCCTGGCGCCGCACCACGCTGTCCGGCACCGTCGTCGCCGTACTCGCCGCGAAGACCGCGCTGCACGGCGGTGCGACGGCCGTCCCGGTGCTCGCCGCCGTCCTGTGCTGCGCCCTCTGGCTGGCCTTCCTGCGGATCGCCCACGGCCGTATCGCCACCCTCGCCGCGGCGAACAGGCCGCGCGCCCTCACTCCGGCGCACGCCGCCGCCGCGGCCCTGTGCACGCTGGCCCTCGCCGTCTGCGGGGCGTTCCTGGTGTTCTGAGGCGGGGAAGCCCCTTGGGACCGGCCGTAACGCCGATCACGTTCCGCCCGCCCACTGGACGGCATACCGACCGGTCGGCATCATGTGTCGGGTACTGTTCACCCGTCCCAGGGAGAGACGATGAGCCCCGACCACCCGCCCGGACTCGATCTCGACCGGTTGCGCGTCCTGCTCGACCGCGAGCGGCCGGGCCTGGTCACCGGCCCGCTGTCCGGCCGGCTGATCGAGGGCGGACGGTCGAACCTCACCTACGCCGTCTCGGACGGCACCGACCGCTGGGTCGTGCGACGCCCGCCGCTCGGCCACGTGCTGGCCACCGCGCACGACATGCGGCGCGAGCACCGTGTCATCGACGCGCTGTACCCGACCGACGTGCCCGTGCCGCGCCCGGTGCTGCTGTGCGAGGACGAGGAGGTGCTGGGGGCGCCCTTCTACGTGATGGAGTTCGTGGACGGCACCCCGTTCCGCACCGCCGAGCAGCTCGCCCCCCTCGGGCCCGAGCGCACCCGCGCCGCCGTGCTGAACCTGGTCGACACCCTGGTCGGACTGCACGCCGTGGACCCCGCCGAGGTGGGCCTCGCGGACTTCGGCCGCCCGGAGGGCTTCCTGGACCGCCAGCTGCGCCGCTGGGCCAAGCAGCTCGACGCCTCCCGCAACCGCGACCTGGCCGGTATCGACGAGCTGCACGCCACCCTCGGCCGGGAGCTGCCCCGCTCCCCCGCCCCGACGGTCGTGCACGGCGACTACCGCCTCGACAACGTCCTGATCGGCGGCGAGGACGACGAGATCCGGGCGATCCTCGACTGGGAGATGTCCACGCTCGGCGATCCGCTGACCGATCTGGGCCTGCTGGTGATGTACAGCAGCCCGCTCGGCATGCCCGACTCCCCCGTCTCCACCACCGCCCAGGCCCCCGGCCACCCCGCCCCCGCCGAGCTGATCGAGCGGTACGCCGCCCGCTCGGGACGCGACGTCTCCACGGTCGCCTGGTACACGGCGTTCGCCTGGTTCAAGCTCGCCGTGATCCTGGAGGGCATCCACTACCGCTACACGCTGGGCCAGACGGTCGGCCGCGGCTTCGACCGCATCGGCGACCTCGTCCCCGTCTTCATCGAGCACGGCCTGACCACCCTTCAGAAGGGCTGACCCCGCCATGGACTTCGCGTACGACGCACGCACCGAGGAACTCCGCGCCAAGCTGCTCGCCTTCATGGACGAGTACGTCTACCCGGCCGAACAGGTCGCCCACGAGCAGCGCGCCCGGCTCGCCTCCCCGTGGGACACCCCGCAGGTCGTGGAGGACCTCAAGGCCGAGGCCCGCCGCCAGGGCCTGTGGAACCTGTTCCTGCCCGACGCCGAGCACGGCGCCGGTCTCACCAACCTCCAGTACGCCCCGCTCGCCGAGATCACCGGCCGCAGCCCGCAGCTGGCGCCGACCGCGACGAACTGCGCGGCGCCGGACACCGGGAACATGGAGGTGCTGGCCCAGTTCGCCGACGAGGCGCAGCAGAAGCAGTGGCTGGAGCCGCTGCTCGCCGGGGAGATCCGCTCCGCGTTCGCGATGACCGAGCCGGACGTGGCCTCCTCGGACGCCACGAACATCACCACGCACATCGAGCGCGACGGCGACGAGTACGTCGTCACGGGCCGCAAGTGGTACATCTCCGGGGCGATGAACCCGGACTGCCGGATCTTCATCGTGATGGGCAAGACCGACCCGGACGGCGAGGACATCCGCCGCCAGCAGTCGATGGTGCTGGTCCCGCGCGACACGCCCGGCGTGACCGTGAACCGGGCGATGCAGGTCTTCGGCTACGAGGACCACTACCACGGCGGCCACGCCGAGGTGACGTTCGACCACGCGCGCGTGCCGGTGTCGAACCTGATCGGCGAGGAGGGCGGCGGCTTCGCCATCGCCCAGGCCCGGCTCGGTCCCGGCCGGATCCACCACTGCATGCGGCTGATCGGCATGGCCGAGCGCGCCATCGAGCTGATGTGCCGCCGCGCGGTGTCCCGCGACGCCTTCGGCAAGGCGCTGGCCCAGCAGGGCGTGGTCCACAACTGGATCGCGGACGCCCGGGTCACCGTCGAGCAGCTGCGGCTGCTGGTGCTGAAGACCGCCTGGCTGATGGACACCGTCGGCAACCGGGGCGCGCACACCGAGATCCAGGCCATCAAGATCGCCACGCCCCGCGCGGTGGTCGGCATCATCGACCGGGCGATCCAGCTGCACGGCGCGGGCGGCGTGAGCCAGGACTTCCCGCTGGCCGAGCTGTACGCGGGGGCGCGGACGCTGATGATCGCCGACGGTCCCGACGAGGTCCACCAGCGCTCGCTGGCCCGCCGGGAGATCAAGAAGTACCTCTGAACGGACGAAGGCGCGCCCCCGGGGGCTCCGGGGGCGCGCCTCACGGTCGTGTCACGGGCGCAGGGCCCGCAGCAGCAGGTCGGCCAGGTGGTCGGCGACCTCCTGCGGGCTGAGCGGCCCGTTCGGCCGGTACCAGGTGGACAGGTGGTGGATGGATCCGAAGTGGTAGTCCACCACCAGGTCGGCCGGGGTCTCCTTGGTGAAGACGCCGGTCCGCTGGCCCTCCTCGATGAGGGCGCGGAAGCGCTCGTGGTAGCGCCGGCGCTCGGCGCGCACCTGTTTGTTCTTCTCCGGGCTGAGCTGGTGCATGGAGCGGAAGAAGATCGACGCGTCGTCGAGGTTGTCGATGGTCGTGACGACGACGTCGGCCGCCGCGTCCCGCACCCGCTTCTCGATGGGCGCGTCCGCGTCCGCGAAGGCGTCCAGGCGTTCCTGCTGGAGGCGCAGCACGCGCGCGTACACCTCGTGCAGCAGGTCGTCCTTGGAGCCGAAGTAGTGGTAGAGCGCACCCTTGGTGACGCCTGCCGCCTCGACGATCTCCTGTACCGAGGTGCGGTCGTAGCCCTGCTCGGCGAAGAGCCGGGTGGCGGCGGCCAGGAGCCGCTGCGGCACCGGAGTGCCGTCCCCGTCCGTGGTCCTGGGCACTGCCGTCACCTGCCTTTCCGTTTTCACTGTCCGTTCACTGCTGCGTCCTGTTACTGCCGGAACGCAGTTCCCGACGGAGGATCTTCCCACTCGCCGTCTTCGGCAAGTCGGGCAGGATCTCCACCTGGCGCGGGTACTTGTAGGCGGCCAGTCTCTCCTCGCAGTACGCGACCAGTGAGTCCGGGTCCGCTCCGGCGCCGGGGCGGAGGCTGATGTACGCCTTGACGGTCTCCCCGCGGTACCCGTCGGGCACGCCGACGACGGCGGCCTCGCGCACCGCGGGGTGGGTGTAGAGCACGTCCTCCACCTCGCGCGGCCAGACCTTGAAGCCGGAGGCGTTGATCATGTCCTTCTTGCGGTCGACGACGTAGAGCCAGCCCCGGACGTCCATGAAGCCGATGTCCCCGGTGCGCAGTTCGCCGCCGGGGAAGGTCTCGGCGGTGGCGTCCGGGCGGCGCCAGTAGCCGGGGACGACCTGGGGGCCGCTGACGACGATCTCGCCCTGCTCCCCGAAGGGCACCTCCGCCCCCTGGTCGTCGACGATCCGCACGACGGTCTCGGGGCCGGGCACGCCGACCGCCAGGGTCCCCGACACGGGGTCCACCGGGGCCTCCAGGTGCGGCGGCACGGAGGCGCAGGGCGCGGTGCACTCGGTGAGTCCGTAGCCGTTGCGGATGTACGGGCCGAAGCCCGCGCGGAACTTCTCCACCAGGGCGGGCGGCAGCGGGGCGCCGCCCGAGGAGATGTTCGCGAAGGACGCGAAGTGCTCCCGGGTGACCGAGGGGTGGGCGGCGAGCGCCATGAAGGCCGTGGACGGGCCGACCGTGTAGTGCGGCCGGTGCTCGGCGAACGCGTCCAGGACGACGCCCGCCTCGAAGCGGTACGCCAGGACGAGCGTGCCCACGCTGTTCAGGCAGGCGCCGAACTCGCAGACCATGCCGGTGATGTGGAAGAGCGGGGCCAGCGCGAAGTAGACCGGCGCCTCGGGCAGACCGAGCCCGGTGCGCTGCCGCTCGGCGTTGTACATGATGTTGCGGTGGGTGTTGGTGGCGCCCTTGGGTGTGCCGCTGGTGCCCGAGGTGTAGCTGATGAGCGCGGTGTCGCCGGGCTCCGGGTCGCGGCCCTCGGGTGCCCGGTGACCGGCACGGGCCACCCGGGCGAGGTCGTCGGCGTCGGGGGCGTGCGGCAGCCGCTCGAACGTCAGCACGCGCGCGTCCCGGCGGGTCTGGAAGTCCAGCTCGCACCCGGTGAGCACGATCCGCACCGGCGAGTCGGCCGCCGTCTCGCGCAGGTACGACTCCCAGGCGCGGTCGGAGCAGATCAGCGCGGCCACCTCGCCGTCCCGCAGGACGTGGCCGACCTCCCCCGACTTGTACATCGGGTTGACGGGCACGACGACCGCGCCCGCCTTCCAGGCGCCCAGGACGGCGAGCACGAAGTGCGGGGAGTTCTGCAGCAGGACCGCGACCCGGTCGCCCCGCTCCAGACCGCGCGCGGCGAGGTGCCCGGCGACGGAGTCGCTCAGTTCGTCCACCTCGCGGTAGGTGAGGCGGCCGTCGAAGTAGGCGAGGAAGACGCGGTCGGGGGCCTCGGCGGCCGCCCGGCGCAGGGCGTGCACGAGGGAGGCGTCGGGGTCGAGCGGGGCCTTCTGCGCCTCGGTCAGCAGGCCGAGCCAGGGCTTGGCCGCGTAGGGGGAGCCGGTCACCGGGCCGTCGCCTCCTCCCACTGCCGCTGGAGCCGGTTCATCCCGTGCAGCCAGCGGTCGGGTTCGGTGGCCCGCGCCTGGTAGTACTCCGCCACCTCGGGGTGCGGCAGGATCAGGAAGCGGTCCTCCTCGATGCCTTTGAAGAGGGCGTCCGCGACGTCCTGCGGTTCGATCGCGGTGGGCTGGAGGACCAGTTCGCCCGCGCTGCCGCTCGCGGTGAGCATGTCGGTGCGCACCCCCTGCGGACAGATGGCGTGGACCTTGACGCCGCGGTGGCGGTAGGTCAGGGACAGCCACTCGGCGAAGGCGTACGCGCCGTGCTTGGTGACGCTGTAGGGGGCGGCGCCGATCATGGTGAGCAGCCCGGCGGCCGAGACGGTGGAGACGAAGCGGCCGCTGCCGCGCTCCAGCCAGTCGGGGAGCAGTTCGTGGGCCGCCCGCACGTGGGCCATGACGTTGACGTCCCAGGCGAGCGCCCAGACGGCCTCCTCGGCGGCCTCCGTACCGCCGCAGCCGACGCCCGCGTTGGCGCAGTACACGTCGACGGTGCCGCCCAGCGCCTCGCGGGCCTCGGTGACGATCACGGAGGCGTCGCCGGGGACGGCGATGCCGCCGATCTCGTCGGCGACGGCCTTCGCCCGGCCGGCGTCCAGGTCGTTGACGACGACCCGTGCCCCCTCGGCGGCGAAACGCCGGGCCAGCGCGGCCCCGATGCCGCCTCCCGCCCCGGTGACGACGACTCCGGCGTCCTGCACGGCTTCCACCATCGGCCTCCTTCGGCACGACTGCGACACGACTGCGACGCGGCTGCGGCTGGGCTGCGGGCCCGCTGCGGCACCCGCGCGGCGACTCCGCCGCAGCGCCAGACTAACCAGTCGGTATGTTCGACGGAAGAGGTGAACCGCGGTCTACTCCATTCCCTGCGGCCCGGGCGCGGGTTAGCGTGCGTGCGCATGACACCCGCCGCGATCACGGAGGTCACCGCATGACGCTGTCCAGACGGAACCTGCTCGCCACGACGGCCGCGGTGGCGGCCGGCACCACCGCCGCCGCGTCGGCGGGCACGGCGCAGGCCGCGCCCGCGGGGCACGGGGGCCGCCGGCTGCGCACCGGTTTCGAGCGCCTCGCCGACGGCGGCTACGCCCCGCTGAGGGGGCAGAAGGTCGGCATCGTCACCAATCCGACCGGCATCACCCGGGACGTACGCCACATCGTCGACGTCATGCACGCCGACGACCGCGTGGACCTGACCGCCGTCTTCGGCCCCGAGCACGGCTTCCGCGGTACGGCGCAGGCGGGCGGCTCCGAGGGGCGCTACGACGACCCCGCGACCGGGCTGCCGGTCTACGACACGTACCTGAAGAGCGGGCAGCCGCTCGCGGACGTGTTCACGGCGTCCGGCGTGGACACCGTCGTCTTCGACATCCAGGACGTGGGCGCGCGCTTCTACACGTACATCTGGACCCTGTTCGACTGCATGGAGGCGGCCTCGCTCGCGGGGAAGCGGTTCGTGGTCCTGGACCGGCCGAACCCGGTGACCGGACGGGCGGCCCTCGGGCCGGTCCTGCACAAGGAGTTCGCGACCTTCGTCGGCCGGCAGCCGATCGCGCAGGCGCACGGCATGACGGTCGCCGAGCTGGCGCTGCTGTTCAACGGCGAGTTCCTGACGTCGCCGGTGCCGCTGGAGACGGTGACGATGACGGGCTGGAAGCGCGCGGAGTTCTACGACGCCTCCGGGCTGCCCTGGGTGCCGCCGAGCCCGAACATGCCGACGCCGGAGTGTGCGCTGGTGTACTCCGGGACCTGTCTGTTCGAGGGCACGAACCTCTCCGAGGGCCGCGGCACCACCCGCCCGTTCGAGCTGCTGGGCGCGGAGGGTGTCGACGGGGGCTGGGCCGCCGCGGCGAACGACCTCGGCCTGCCGGGTGTGCGGTTCAGGGAGGCGTACTTCGCGCCCACGTTCTCCAAGTTCCAGGGGAAGACCGTCGGTGGTGTGCAGCTCCATGTGCACGACCGGGCCGCCTTCGACCCGGTGCGCACCGGAATCGCCCTCCTGGTGACCGCCAAGCGGACCTGGGACGGCTTCGCCTGGCGGCCGGACCACTGGATCGACAAGCTCACCGGGTCCACGCGGGTGCGCACGATGATCGACGCGGGCGCGGACACCGACGAGGTGGTGGGCGGCTGGGAGTCGGAACTGGCGGCGTTCGCAAGGACACGCCGCCAGTACCTGCTCTACAGGTGACCGGGGTGCCGGCCGGTCACCGGTGGGACGTGAACTCCACGACCTGCTGGTAGGTCGGCCGGTTCTGCCAGCTGATGCCGCCGTGCTTGATGCCGCCGAGGGTGCGGTGGATCACCGAGTCGGCGCACCACTGGTCTCCGGCGGAACAGTTGTCGTCGCCGGGATAGACCTGGGCGGCCGTGCGGCCCGCCGCCTCCTTGAGGGTGCTCACCAGGGTGTCCCGGCAGGCGGCGAGGTCGCCGTCGCCGCAGTACGGGTGTGCCAGCGGGCCCTTGACGGACTCGCCGAGCACGGACCGGACGTCCTTGTCGACATAGCTCCACCAGCCGTACTGGAAGGCGCTGCCTGCGTGGGCGCCGGTCGGGCCGTGGGCGGCGGACGGGGACTCGTCGACGGGCAGGTTGCGGGTGAAGGCGGTGTACAGGTCGGTGCCCAGGCCGGGTTCGAACTCGGCCTTCACCAGCAGCGGCCACCAGGCGTCCAGGGTGCGGATCGCGTCGGCGTGGGCGTACTTTCTGGCACCGGCCGAGGTCTCCGTGCGCAGGCCGCCCGCGGACCGCCACGCCTTGAGCCGGTCCACGGCCGTCTTCGCCGCGGGATCGGTGACCGGCGCGGACTCGACCACCTTCAGCAGGTCGGGCAGGACGTCCTCGGCCCGCAGGTCGGCGAGGGCCGCCTCGGCCATGGCCTTGACCAGCGCGGTGCGGGTGACGCCGCCTTCGGCGACCAGCTTCTTCACCCGGTCGTCGAGGAGGTTGCCGCGGTGGACGGAGCCGTTGCCCCAGGAGGCGGCCGGGTAGTCCTTGGCCTGCTTGTTGTTCCAGGAGACGTAGTAGTCCTGGTCGACCGACTGCGGATGGGCGGACGCGCCGGTGTACCGGGCGGTGTTGCCGGCCGGGTCCCAGCCCTGCCACTCGTACGCCTGCCGGGCCCAGACCGGGAATTCGGCGTCGACGCCGTTCGCCCGTACCGGGTTGTCGCCGCTGTTGTAGTACGCGGTGTGCTCGGAGTCGGCGTAGAACCAGTTGAAGGTGTAGTTGATGTGCTGGACGGCACCCTGGAAGCGCTGCGGGCTGTTGAGGTAGTCGGGGTCGTTCAGCATCTGGAAGCCGATGATGGAGTCGGCCTCGTGCAGGTAGGAGGAGCGCAGGGTGGTGTAGGCGACCTTCTTGCCGCCGACGGTGGCGCGGGACTCGACGGGGCCGTACTTGGTGCGCCAGACGCGCATCGTGTAGGAGCCGGCCGCGGTGGAGTCGGCGACCGTCGGCTTCCAGGCGTTGTGCCGCTCGACCTTCTCCATGGGCGTGCAGGTGCCGCGGTAGAGGTAGTGGTAGTCGTCCTGGCACAGCTCGACCGCGTAGGTGTCGATGATGTCCTGGCCGGAGGTGGTGGCGCTCCAGGCGTAGTCCTGGCCGCGGCCGAGTTCGACGTACATGCTCAGGCCCGCGAAGGAGGCGCCGCGGGCGCTGATGCCGGGGCCCTGGATCTCCTGGAGCATGAGCAGCTGCGGGGCGAAGTAGCCGGTCTGGGGTCCGAAGACGGCGACCGGGTGCCCGCTCGCGGTGTGCTCGCCGCTGACGACGAGGGCGTTGGACATGCCGCGCCGCGCCGAGGTCACGGCCGCGTCCGCCGCCTCGGTGGAGGCGCCGGTCGCGCTCGCGGCGCCGGCGCTGCCGGTACGGTCGTACACCAGCGGTTCCGCCTCGACCGACCCGGCGTCGGGCAGGGCGCGGCCCTGCGGGTCGGCCGGGGTGGGCAGGTACGGGAAGCTGCCGTCCTGCTGGGTGAGAACGGCCTCGGGGTCGTTGCGCTGGCGGAAGGACTCCCAGACCTCGGTGCCCTCGGCGACGCCGTACTTCTCCTGGGCGGCGAGGAGGGAGAGCGCGTTGTTGACCTCACCGCCGCCGCCCGCGCCGAAGAGGGAGCCGATGACGGAGGCCAGCGCGATCAGGTCGGAGCGCTTGAAGTGCTCGATGGTGCCGGCGTTGGTGATGGCGTCCTTGTGGCCGGTCAGGACGTACTCGCCGGGGAAGTAGCGGCCCTTGTCGGAGGCGTCGATGTAGGCGTTGACGCCGGCGATGTAGGCGTCCACGTCGGCGAGGGCCAGGTCGCCGCGTTCACCGGCCTTGGCGGCGGCGCTCTCGATCTGCGCCTCCAGGTCGTCCTCGGTGTAGGGGGCGCTGCGCCAGAACTGCTGCTCCAGGCCCTGGTTGGCGGGGGCGCCGCCGGCGAAGGGGGTCAACTGGCCGCGTCCCACGTGCCGGAAGAGGTCCATCAGCCACAGCCGGTCCTGCGCCGCGGCGTATCCGGCGCCGAACTCGGTGCCGTAGCGGGTGGTGCCGGTGATGTGCGGCACGCCGGTCTTCTTGTCGCGGACGATGGTGACGTCGTCGCGCCCCGCGGGGCGGACGGTGGAGGCGGCCTGGCCGTCGGGGACGCCGAAGGAGGCGTCGTTGAAGAAGGTGTTGATCTTGTCGTTGGTGAGGCCGGAGTAGCCGGTGGCCAGGTTCGCGTAGGGGCCGAGCTGGTCCTCGGCGTGCGCGGGCTGGGTGCCGAACGCCTGGTTGAGGAGGATCTGGGCGAGGGTGGCGTTGCCGTTCTGGCCGGGCGGCAGGATGTCGGAACACTGCCCGCCGCAGTGGTCGTTGGCGGCGGCCCGGGCGGCCGTGACCTCGGCGGTCGTGTCCCCGGCGGCCATCGCCGGGGAAAGGGGTGACAAAACTCCGGCAATGAGCGCGCATACGGAGGCGGCCTTCAGGAACCCGTGGAAGCCGCGGGGAGTTCTCAGTCTGTCGAGGGCGTTGCGTGGGGTGCGCCGTGGCATGGCAGCTCCTCCCGACGGGGGTGTGGCGGGACGTTACCGCCGGTATCCCCGAGTGGGAAGATGAACATGCGTCACTTTTTGGGAGCGGGTGGATCGGCTTATGGGGGGCATCGGAAATCGGATGGAGCCGAATCGGTTGTCGATACGTCTATTCGGCGACGTCCGTACGACGACGCCGAAGTGACCGAAGTACAGGTGCAGGTGTGACGGAGGTGCAAGGCGATGGCCGGTTTCCGAAGTCTGGCGAGACAGGTTCGCGATCCACGGTGCGACCTGGCGCTGCGGCGCTATTCACTGCGCAAGTGCCTTGAGCGTTTCGCCCCTTATGGGCACAGGGCGACCTGGGACCATCTCTGCTCCCGGGCCGGGTTCGGTCCCGAGGACCGCTCCCCCGACCCAGCGCGGCTCGTGGCCGCACTGGAGGAGCTGGAGGAGGCGCGTTCGGTGTGGCTGGCCTACGAGGTCGAGTTCGCCGAGCGGCGCAGGAAGGAGAAGCACGACGGGCTGCGCAGGCCGGGCAGCGTGGACGACTGGCACCGGCTGACCTGGGGCGGGTTCGGGGTGGCCTGGTGCGACGACCCCCGGGTCCATCCCGACGGACCGCTGGCGGAGGTGCTGCGCCGGCTGATCTCGGCGCTGGAGCGTGAACCGGGCTCGGTGTGCCCGGTGTGCGACGGAGAGCGCCTCGTCTGGCAGTACGACCTGGACCACGAGCCCTCGACGGGGCCGGTCTGCACGGACTGCGGCATCCTGGTGCCGCGGCCCGTCCTCACGCCCGACGCGCGCGCGGACGCCCGGCGGGGACGGTTGCTGATGTCGGCGTAGCCGGCCGCGGGGGTGTGCCCGGGGATGCCGCACCCCCGGTGGCCGGTACGGCGCCGGGCCCGGCGGGCGTTGTCAGTGGCGCCCGGCACCATGAGGGGATGGTGCAGCTGTGTGTGAACGGGGCACGGGGGAGCGCCGACGGTCCGGTGGTGCCGCTGTCGCCGGAGGCGGTCGCCGACTCGGTGGCCGCGGCGGTCGCCGCCGGGGCCACGGACGTCCACGTCCACCCGAAGACACCGTGCGGGCGGGACACGTTGTCGCCGCGCGTGCTCGCGGCGACGCTGGAGGCGATCAGGGCGCGCGTCCCGGCGTCGGTGCCGGTCGGCGTGACGACGGGCGCCTGGGCCGAACCCGATCCCGCGGCCCGGGTGGCGCGGATACGGAGCTGGACGGTGCTGCCCGGCCACGCCTCGGTCAACTGGCACGAGCCGGGCGCCGAGGAGACGGCCGCCGCCCTGATGGAGCGCGGGGTGGGAGTGGAGGCGGGCGTCTGGTCCGGCACGGACGGGGCGGCCCGGTTCCTGCGCTCACCGCTCGGGCCGAAGGTGCTGCGCGTGCTGGCTGAGGTCACGGACACCGACCCAGCGACCGCGCGGGGCTCGGCGCGCGCCCTGCTGACCGCCCTCGGCCCGGCCCACGGCCGCCCGGTCCTGCTGCACGGCGAGGACGGCGGCGCCTGGCCGGTGCTGCGCCTGGCCGGCCGGCTGGGCCTGGCGACCCGGATCGGCCTGGAGGACACCCTGTTCCTGCCGGACGGCGGCCGGGCCGACTCCAACGCCGCCCTGGTCACCGCGGGACTGAGGGAGTGGGCCTCGGCGCGCCGGGACGACCGCTGACGGCCGGGCCCGGGTCACCGGACCGTCAGTCGTCGCAGCACTGCGCTTCCCGGCCCCGAGCGCGGCTCGGCCGCCCGCCGCCGGCGGTGGCGGCGGATGAGGTGGATGCGGCGGAGGTGGAGGGGCCACGGCGCTCCACGAGCAGGCGCGAGCCGGCGCGGTGTTCACCGAAGGCGTCGTCGGGGTTGGACAGGACGCAGGTCTCCAGGGACAGGCAGCCGCAGCCGATGCAGTCGGTGAGGTGGTCGCGCAGCCGGTTGAGCTGTTTGATCCGCTCGTCCAGTTCGGAGCGCCAGGACCGGGAGAGCCGGGCCCAGTCCTCCTCGGTGGGGGTGCGCCCCTCCGGCAGCTCGGCGAGCGCCTCGCGGATCGTGGCCAGCGGGATGCCGACCCGTTGCGCGGCGCGGACGAAGGCGACCCGGCGCAGCGCGTCACGGCTGAAGCGGCGCTGGTTGCCCGAGGTCCGGCGACTGCTGATCAGGCCCTTGGACTCGTAGAAGTGCAGGGCGGAGACGGCGGCGCCGCTGCGTGCGGCGAGCTGGCCGACCGTGAGCTCTTGGATCTTCTCGGGAATCTGAGGCACTCCTCAGACCCTACCGATCCGCTCACCCGCACGGACGGGTCAGGTCCGTTGACAGACCCCGCGCGGGCGACCATGCTAAGCAGTCGCTTAGAGTCGAGCGCACAGGTCGAGCGAGCAGAGAGGCCGGAACATGGCAGAGCCGAGGATCTTCGCGTCCGCCGACGAGGTGAAGGCGGCGGTGGGCGAGCAGTTGGGATACACCGACTGGCTGGAGGTCGACCAGAAGCGGATCGACCTGTTCGCGGAGGCGACCGGGGACCACCAGTGGATCCACGTGGACCCGGAGCGGGCCGCCGCCGGACCGTTCGGCACCACCATCGCGCACGGCTATCTGACCCTGTCGCTGCTTCCCCTCTTCGGACCGCAGCTGATCAGCGTCGAGGGCGTGAAGATGGGCGTCAACTACGGCACCAACAAGGTCCGTTTCCCCTCCCCCGTCCCGGTCGGCTCGCGGCTGCGCGCCACGGGGACGATCACGGGGGTCGAGGACGTCAACGGCGGCATCCAGGTGAGCGTCGCCTTCACCGTGGAGCGCGAGGGCGGCGACAAGCCGGTGTGCGTCGCCGAGTCCGTCTCGCGCTACTACGTCTAGGCCGCGCCGGAGCGGTCCCGGGCCCCCACCATCCTGAGCACGAGGTCGGCGTAGAGCGCGCCGACCTCGTCGGGCGTGCGGGGGCCGTTCACGTTGAACCAGCGGGCCACGTCGATGCAGAGCGACAGCACCGCGAGGGTCGTGCCCTTGACGTCCGGCACGTCGAACTCGCCCGTCGCCACGCCGTCCTCGATGATGCCGCGCACCGCGGCGTCGCACTGCCGGCGGAGCGTGAGGATCTCCTCCCGGGCCTCGGGACCGAGCGCGTCCAGCTCGTACTGCACGACCCGCGCGGTCGTGCGCCGTCCGGCGTGCCAGCGGACGAAGGAGCTCACGGCGTCGGCGAGCCGTTCGGTCGCACCGCCCTCGCCCTGGGCCGCGGAGCGCAGGATGGCCACGGCGCGGGTGTGGCCGATGCGGCTGATGCGGTGGAGCAGCTCTTCCTTGGTCTTGTAGTGGATGTAGAGCGCGGCCGGGCTCATGCCGGCCCGCCCGGCGATGTCGCGGGTCGTGGTCGCGTGGTACCCGCGTTCGGCGAACGCCTCCACGGCCGCGACCAGAAGCCGCCGGGCCGCGTCAGGCGTGACCTCTTCCCACGGCTCGATGTCGCCGCCCGTCGTCTCGGCCGCCGTACTCATCGCTTGTTCGCCCCTCTCGGTGACAGGAGCACCACCATACCGCCGAAGCTGAGCGGTCGCTTAGGGGCGCTGTCCGGCGGGGGTGCCGCCCGGCTTCTGGAAGGGGTCGTGCTCGACCAGGATCTTGTCCAGCCGGGCCTGGTCCACCCGGCTCACTATCTGGCCGACCTCCTGACGGTCCCGGATGATCTTGGCCAGGGTGAAGGCCGAGGTGACGAGGTACAGGACGGCGATCGCGAGGAAGGCCCGCACCCAGGCGTCGGCCTCCAGCTGGTAGATGCCGATGGCGGTGGCGGCCATGGCCACCGAGAACGAGGCGACGGCCTGCCCGTAGAAGGCCGCGGTGTTCTGCTGCTTGACCGGTGTGTCACTCATGGGAAGAAGGATCGGCGGATGTGGCACCCGCCACATCCGCCGAGATACTCAGGCCGCGTACTCAGAACGCCGAAACCCCGGTCAGCGCCCGCCCGATGACCAGCTTCTGGATCTGGCTGGTGCCCTCGTAGAGGGTCATCACGCGGGCGTCGCGCAGCAGCTTGCCGGCCGGGTACTCGTCGATGTAGCCGTAGCCGCCGAAGACCTGGAGGGCGTTGTTGGCGGCGCGCACGGCGGCCTCCGAGGCGAAGAGCTTGGCCTTGGACGACTCGACGGTGAAGGGCTGCCCGCGGTCGATCAGGTCGGCGACCCGCCAGGTCAGCAGCCGGGCCGCGTCCACGTCGAGGGCGATGTCGCTGATCAGCTCCTGGACCAGCTGGTGGTGGGCGATGGTCTTGCCGAACTGCTCCCGCTCCCCCGCGTACTTCACGGCCGCGTCCAGCGCGGCCTGGGCTATGCCGACGCAGCCGGCCGCGACCGACATCCGCCCCTTGGCGAGGGCCGACATGGCCACCGAGAAGCCCTTGCCCTCCGGCGCGAGCATCGCGGAGGCGGGCACGCGGACGTCCTCCAGGACCAGTTCGGCCGTGGCCTGGCCGCGCAGCCCGAGCTTGCCGTGGATGGTGCGCCGGGTCAGACCGGGGGTGTCGGTGGGCACCAGGAAGGCGGAGACGCCCTTGTGGCCGGGAGCGTCGGTGGAGCGGGCGAAGAGCAGGACGACATCGGCCCACGTGCCGTTGGTGATGAACATCTTGGTGCCGTTGACGACGTATTCGTCGCCGTCACGGACCGCGCGCGTGGCGAGGTTCCCGGCATCCGACCCGGTGCCGGGCTCGGTGAGGCCGAAGCAGCCGACGTACTCTCCGGAGGTGAGCCCCGGCAGCCAGCGCCGCTTCTGCTCCTCGTCCCCCCAGGTGGCGATCGTCTTGGCGACCAGGCCGAGGGAGACGGAGACGATCCCGCGCACGGAGCTGTCGCCGCGCCCCAGCTCCTCCGTGACCAGGCAGTACGCGAGGTGGTCGCCCCCGGACCCGCCGTACTCCTCGTCGATCGTGAGTCCGAGGAAGCCGACCCCGCCGAGCTTCTTCACGATCGACCGGTCCACCTCCTCGGCGCGGTCCCACTCGACGACATGGGGGGCGATCTCGCGCTCCACGAAGTCCCGGGCGAGCTGCCGTACGGCGGTCTGCTCCTCGCTGAGCTCCAGGTTCATGCCGAGTCACCCCACAGGAAAGAAATCTTGAAAGCCGTACATTTAAATTAGCACTGCTAGTTTCGGCTCGCAGCCCTACTATGTGCGCCATGGCCCGACCGCGCAAGCCCCTGCTCAGCACCGACCGGATCGTCGAGACGGCCCGCGCGCTGGTGGACGCGGAGGGCCTCGCGGCCGTCTCCACGCGCCGGCTGGCCGCGGAACTGGGGGTCAGCGGGCCCTCGCTCTACAACCACTTCCGCACCAAGGACGAGATCCTCGAGGCCGTCGCCGACTCGGTGAGCGCCCAGGTCGACCTGTCGATGTTCGAGGACGGCCGGGAGTGGCGGACCGCGCTGCACGACTGGGCCGTCTCCTACCGGAAGGCCCTGCGCGACCACCCCAACATCGTCCCGGTACTGGCCCACGGTCCCGGCCGCCGCCCGGCCGCGCTGCACCTCGCGGACGCCGTCTACGGCGCGATGGTCCGGGCGGGCTGGCCCCCGGCCCAGGCCACGTCCATCGGCGCGCTGATGCGGTACTTCATCATGGGCTCGGCGCTCGGTTCCTTCGCCGGCGGCTTCGTGGACGACGCGGGCGCCTACGACCCCGCCGACTACCCGCACCTCCAGCAGGCCCACCTCCTGGCCGAGCAGCAGGAGAAGATCGACGAGCGGGCCTTCGAGACCGGCCTGACGGCGTTGCTGGACGGGCTGGCGCAGCAGTACGCACAGGTCGCGCAGGAGGCCTGAGAAGGGCTCCCAGAACACTTCGGCGCCCACCGAACGGTGCCTGGCGCATCCTGGGACACATGACCGAGAAGGAAGCGGAGGCACCCGGCCTGGCACGGCTGGCCGGACTGCTCGCCGACGAGACGCGCGCCGCCTGTCTGCTGGCGCTGCTGGACGGGCGGGCGTGGACCGCCGGTGAGCTGGCCCGGCACGCCGGGGTCGCCGCGTCGACGCTCAGCGAGCACCTGGGCAAGCTCGTCACGGGCGGGCTGCTCACCGAGGAACGGCAGGGGCGGCACCGGTATGTGCGGCTGGCCGACGACCGGGTCGCGCAGCTCGTGGAGGACCTGGCCGCGCAGGTCGCTCCCGAGGCGGCGGCCCGGCGTCCGCGCACGCTGCGGGCGTCGAGCGCCGGGTCGGCGATGGCCCGGGGGCGCACCTGCTACGACCATCTCGCCGGGCGGCTCGGCATCGCGGTGACCGACGCGCTGACCGGGCTCGGACTGCTGCGCCAGGACACCGGCTTCGCGCTCACGGACGCGGGGCTCGGCTGGTTCGACGCCGCCGGGATCCCGCTGCGGCCGACCGGTCGCCGGCCGCTGGCCCGGGCCTGCCTCGACTGGACGGAACGCCGTCCCCATCTCGCGGGCGTGGCGGGCGCGGCCCTGTGCCGGCACGCCCTGGACACGGGCTGGTGCGTGCGCATCGGCTCGGAGCGGGCGGTGAAGGTGACGCCGGCGGGTGAGGACGCGCTGTCCGAGCTGCTCCGGATCGACCCGGTGTCGCTGCGCTGAGGGTGCCGGTCTCCCCGTCCGAAATCCGCCGGTCGTCCCGGCCTTCCCCTCCTAGCCTCGGGAGCATGATGCGTACCAGCCCGTCCCGCCGTCCGGACCTGCTCGCGGCCGGCGCGGCCACCGTCACCGTCGTGCTGTGGGCGTCCGCGTTCGTCTCGATCCGCAGTGCGGGCGAGGCGTACTCGCCGGGCGCGCTGGCCCTCGGGCGGCTGCTGTCGGGCGCGTTGGCCCTCGGCGTGATCTGTCTGCTGCGCCGGGAGGGCGTGCCGCCGCGCTCCGCGTGGCGCGGGATCGCGATATCGGGGGTGCTGTGGTTCGGCTTCTACATGGTCGTCCTGAACTGGGGCGAACAGCGGGTGGACGCCGGTACGGCCGCCCTCGTGGTCAACATCGGCCCGATCCTCATCGCGCTGCTGGGCGCCCGGCTGCTGGGCGACGCGCTGCCGCCGCGGCTGCTGGCGGGGATGGCGGTGTCGTTCGCCGGTGCGGTGACGGTGGGCCTGTCGATGTCGGGCGAGGGCGGTTCCTCGCTGTTCGGGGTGGTGCTGTGCCTGCTGGCCGCGGTGGCGTACGCGGGCGGGGTGGTCGCGCAGAAGCCCGCGCTGGCGCACGCGAGCGCCCTTCAGGTGACGACGTTCGGCTGCCTGGTCGGGGCGGTGCTGTGCCTGCCGTTCGCGGGGCAGCTCGTGCGAGACGCGGCCGGCGCGCCCGTGTCCGCGACGCTCAACATGGTCTACCTGGGCGTGTTCCCGACGGCGCTGGCGTTCACGACGTGGGCGTACGCCCTGGCCCGTACGACCGCCGGCCGGATGGGCGCGACCACGTATGCGGTGCCCGCGCTGGTGGTGCTGATGTCGTGGCTGGCCCTGGGCGAGGTGCCGGGGCTCCTCACCCTGGCGGGCGGCGCGCTCTGCCTGGCGGGCGTGGCGGTGTCCCGCTCCCGCAGGCGCCGCACGCCCACACCCCCGGAACGCACCGAGCCCGCCCCGGAGCCGCGGCGCGAGGACACGGAGCGGGTCTAGTACCCCGGGTCCCCGCACCCCCGGCACGCCGCGACGGGCGGATGCCGGGCGGGTCGGACGGGGCGGGCTAGAAGACCACCAGGGCCCGCCCGCCCTTGCCCGCGAGCATGTTCTCGAAGGCCGCCGGGATGCCGTCCAGGGCGATGCGTTCGGTGACCAGGGCGCCGAGGTCGAGGCGGCCGGCGCGGACGTGTTCGGCGAGGACCGGGAGGTCGCGGGCGGGGTCGGCGTTGCCGTAGACGCAGCCGGACAGGGTGCGGCCCCAGTGGAAGATCTCCAGGGCGTTGAAGGTGACCTGCTGGTCCTTGCCGCCGATGCCGACGACCGTGGTGCGGCCGCCCCGCCGAGTGGACTCCCAGGCCGTGCGGATGGTGACCGCGCGGCCCACGCACTCCACGGCGACGTCGACGCCCTGCTTGCCGGTGAGGGCGCGGATCTCGCGGGCGGTGGTGTCGGAGGCGAGGAGGTAGTCGGTGGCGCCCGCGGCACGGGCCAGCTCCTCCTTCTCGGGGGACACGTCGACCGCGACGATCTTCGACGCGCCCGCGATCCGGGCCGCCTGGAGGGTGGCGAGGCCCACTCCCCCGACGCCGAAGACCGCGACCGTCTCGCCCTCGCGGACCTTCGCCGAGTGATGGACGGCGCCGTAGCCGGTGAGGACGGCGCAGCCGAGGAGCGCCGCCTCGGTGAGGGGGATGCCCTCGGGGGCGGGCAGGACGCAGCCCGCGGCCACCACCGTCTCCTCGGCGAACGCGGCGACGTTCAGGCCGGGGTGCAGGTCGGTGCCGTCGTCGGCGCGGCGGGCGTGCACGTCGGCGGCGCCGGCCAGGGCGTTGGCGCACAGCCAGACCTCGCCGAGCGAGCAGGCGTGGCAGGCGCCGCAGGACGGGGCCCAGTTGAGGACGACCGCGTCGCCGGGCGCGACGTGGGTGACGCCCTCGCCGACGGCGACGACGGTGCCGGCGCCCTCGTGGCCGAGGACGGCGGGCAGCGGCACGCGCATGGTGCCGTTGGACAGGGACAGGTCGGAGTGGCAGACCCCGGCGGCGGCGAGCCGCACCCGGACCCGGCCGGGGCCGGGCTCGGGCAGCTCGATCCCGGTGACCTCCAGGGGGGCGCCTACGGCGGGTACGACGGCGGCACGGACTGCGGTACGGACGGCCATGAGGTGGGGCTCCCCTGCGGGCTAGAACTGGAGGGACTTGGTCTGGAGGTACTCGGCCAGGCCGTGCGCGCCCAGTTCGCGGCCCACGCCGGACTGCTTGTAGCCGCCGAAGGGCGCCAGCGGGTTGAACCGGCCGCCGTTGATGTCGACCTGCCCGGTGTCCATCCGGCGGGCGAAGGCGACCGCCTCGGCCTCCTCCCCGGCCCAGACGGCACCGGCGAGGCCGTAGACCGTGCCGTTGGCGATCCGCAGGGCGTCGTCCTCGTCCTCGTAGCGCAGGACGGACAGGACCGGCCCGAAGATCTCCTCCTGGGCGACGGTCATCTCCTCGGTCACGTCGGCGAAGACCGTCGGGCTGACGAAGTACCCCTGCTCGCGCGGGGCTTCGGGGCCGCCCGCGACCAGGCGCGCGCCCTCGGCGACGCCCTTCTCGATGTAACCGCGCACCCGGTCCCGCTGCTTGGCATTGACGACGGGGCCGATCCGGTCGCCGTACTTCGCGGCGGCCTCGGCGGCGAGCGACACCGCCTCGTCGTACTGGTCGCGGTGGACCAGCATGCGGGTCCAGGCGCTGCACGTCTGGCCGGAGTTGGACATGACGTTGGCGACGCCGACGTTGACGGCCTTGGCCAGGTCGGCGCTCGGGAGGATCACGTTGGCGGACTTGCCGCCGAGTTCGAGGGCGACCTTCTTGACGGCGGCGCCGGCGGTGGCGCCGATCCGGCGGCCGACGGCGGTGGAGCCGGTGAAGGAGACCAGGTCCACGCCGGGGTGCTCGGCGAGCGCCTGTCCGGCGACCGGGCCGAGGCCGGTGACCAGGTTGAAGACGCCCGCCGGGACACCCGCCTCGTGCACCGCCTCGGCGAAGAGCTGCGCGGTGAGCGGGGTGTCCTCGGCGGGCTTGAGCACGAGGGTGCAGCCGGCCGCGAGCGCCGGGGCGACCTTGGCGACGATCTGGTGGAGCGGGTAGTTCCAGGGGGTGATGGCGCCGACCACGCCGACCGGCTCGTGGTGGACCACGGAGTTGCCGACCTTCTCCTCGAAGGCGTGGGTCGCCGCCAGCTCGGCGTAGGACCCGGCGACCGCGATCGGTGCGCTGGCGTGCACCGCCTGGGAGAACTTCAGCGGGGAGCCCAGTTCGGCGGTGACCGTCTCGGCGATCTCGTCCTTGCGGGCCACCAGGACGTCCCGCAGGGCGGCCAGGCGCGCGGCCCGTTCGGCGGGCGGGGTGGCGGCCCAGCCCGGCAGGGCGGCGCGGGCGGCCCGTACGGCGCTGTCGACGTCCAGGGCGTTGCCGGCGGGGACGTGGCCGATCACCTGCTCGTCGGCCGGGTTCACGACCTCGATCGTGTCCCGGCCGTCGGCGGGGCGCCAGGCTCCGTCGATGTACATGCCGTCGTGTGCCTTCATCGCGTTCCTTCCGGGCGGGCCTCGTCGTCCGATCCCAAACTAGCGCCGTTAGTTTTACGGCACCAGGGGCTCTCACGATGGTGGCGCGGCTCACCCTCCCGGACAGCGCGGGCCGGGCGGAATCACTCCTCCAGGTCGGGCAGCCGTGCCGGGGCGGGGCAGATGCGGTCGCCGTGCTGGTCGAAGACGAACAGGTGGGCGAGATCGACGAGGAGGGGCACCTGCATGCCGTGCCGCAGGTCGATGTCGGGGGTGGTCCGGACGATGAGGTCGCCGGGGAGACGGCCGTCGGGCGGGGCGACGGCGGGTTCGGGCTCCTCCGGTTCGTCCATGACGACCACCGGCCCGGCGCGCAGGGCCCCCGCCCGTTCCCGCAGCCGGTCCAGGACCGTGCCGTCGCGGCGGCGGCGCCGGGCCGGGCGGGTGACAGGGCGCGGGGCCTCCAGGTCGGGCACGACGGCCGGCTGCGAACCGGTGTTGAAGTGCACGAGGATCTCGTGCCCCTGGAACTCGACGTGCTCCACCAGCCCGGTGAGCAGCACCTCGCCGGGGCGGGCGGCGGAGGGCTTCGCGATCCGGACGGCCTCCGAGCGCAGGCCCACGATCACCTCGCGGCCCTGCTGGACGCGGAGCAACTGGTGGTCCAGCGAGAGCGGTTCGGGCAGGCGCAGGAACTGCTTGCCCAGGCTGATGGTCATCGCCCCGTCGAGCGGCGCGCGCACGAGGCCGCGCAGCAGGTTGATGCGCGGGGTGCCGATGAATGCGGCGACGAAGACGTTGCGGGGCAGGGCGTAGACGGCGCGCGGGGTGTCCACCTGCTGGAGGACCCCGCCGCGCAGGACGGCGACCCGGTCGCCCAGCGACATGGCCTCGGACTGGTCGTGGGTGACGTAGATCGTGGTGACGCCCAGTTCCCGGGTCAGCCGGGTGATCTCGGCGCGCAGGTGGTTGCGGAGCTTGGCGTCGAGGTTGGACAGCGGCTCGTCCATCAGGAAGGCGGTGGGGTGGCGGGCGATGGCCCGGCCCATCGCGACCCGCTGGCGTTCACCGCCGGAGAGCTGCGCGGGGAGCCGGTCGAGGAGGTCCTCGATGCCCAGCATGCGGGCGGTGGCGTCCACGCGGGGACGCGGATCGGTCTGCGGGTCCTCGACGCGCAGCGGGAAGCCGATGTTCCCGCGGGTGGTCATGTTGGGGTACAGGGCGAAGTTCTGGAAGACCATCGCCATGCGCCGTTCGGAGGGGAGCAGGTCGTTGGCGTACGCGCCGTCCAGCGTCAGCTCGCCCTCGGTGATCTCCTCCAGTCCGGCGATCATGCGCAGCACGGTCGACTTGCCGCAGCCGGAGGGGCCGAGCAGGACGAGGAACTCGCCCGGCGCGATGTCCAGCGACAGCCGGTCCACCACGCGGACGCCTCGCGCGTAGGTCTTGCTCACGTCGTGCAGGGAGATGGCGCGTGTCATGGAGGTGCCCCCGGGGGCTCACTGGGCTCTGGTGCTCCGCGGTCGGACGCCCTCGTGCGGGTCGTACGGGGCGTGTGAGTCACGGAAGTTAACGGACCGTGCCCGGCCGGGGGAAGACGCCGGACCACAACTCGGCGCGAACGTCCATCTGGTGAGAAAGCGGACGCCCGGATTCAGGGCGCGCCGCGTCTCATACGGTGATCGAGTCGGGCCGTCGTGCGGTCAGCCGTCCGCGTCGCCGCCCCGGCCGCGGTTGCCGCCGGAGCGGCCCGAGGCGCGCACCAGTTCGCCCGCCGCGAGGGTCGCGCGCGTCACCGCGCGCGTCCAGGGCGGGCCGCCGCGGGACGCCCACATGACGCAGGCGCAGCCGCCCACGACGACGAGGAGGACCACGGACAACAGGAGGAGGATCATGCTCATCCCTTCGTTTCCCGGCACCGTCGCCTGCCGTCGGCCCGGTCCGGGACATCCTGCCCCGCCGCCGGACGCCCTTGGCCGGCCGCACCCGCGGACGGGGCCCGCAGGGCGACGCCCGAGGAGAGCAGGAGCAGCGCGCCCAGCATCACGAACGGCGCGGCCACCCCCGCGACGCCCGCGATCAGGCCCGCGGCGGCGGGTGCGGCGACCTGGCCGAGGCGGTTGCCGGTCAGGCGCAGGGCGAGGGCCGTGGAGCGCGCCTCGTCGGGGGCCGCCTGCACGACCGTGGTCATGGACAGCGGCTGGCCGACGCCCAGGCAGAAGCCCAGGACGGCCAGCATCAGCGCGAGCGCCCAGACCGGCACCGGCAGCGCGACCCCGGCGCACAGCAGGGCGGCCAGCAGACACGTGACCGTGAGCAGCACCGTGCGGCCGAGCAGCCGCAGCAGGGGCGTCAGCACGAGCCGGCAGGCGATCGTGGCGGCGGCCCGCAGGCTGAGCAGTACGCCGATCACGGCCGGGGAGATCCCCCGGTGCTCGCCGACCACCGGCAGGTAGGCGGTGAGGATGTCGGTCGCGGAGAGCACGGAGAGGCTGATCAGGATGCCCGCGGGCACGCCCCGGGCGCGCAGGATGCTCCCCACGGGGACGCGCGCCCCCCGTTCCGCACCGGACTCGGCGGCTCCGGGGTGCTCTATGCGCCACAGGGAGGTGAAGGCGACCGCCGCGCCCGCGCCCGCCACCATCAGGGCCAGCGCGCTGCTGCCGCCCATGTCGGGGCCCCCGATCAGCGCGCCCGCGGCGATGGGGCCGACGAGCTGGCCGAGCGAGGCGCCGATGGTGAAGTGGCCGAAGTTGCGGTCCTGTTCGTGCGGCGCGGACTGGCGGGCGACCAGTGACTGGGCGCCGATGACGAAGCAGAGGTGCCCGAGGCCCATGACGCCGCTCCACAGCGCCATCGTCCACAGGGACCCGGCGACGCCGCTCAGCGCGCAGCCCCCGGCGATGAGCACCACCCCGACGGGCAGCAGCGGCGCGCAGCGGCCGTGGTCGGTGCGGCGGCCCAGCGGAACGGCGGCGAACAGCGGCAGCAGGGCGTACACCCCGGCGATGACGCCGACGGCCCGTTCGTCGGCGCCCAGCGCGAGGGCCCGGTAGGAGACGGCGGGCCGGGCCATCGACACCGCCCCCTGCGCGAAGCCGAAGGCGATGACGAGGCGGAGCAGCCAGCCGCGGTTCCCACCGGGCGCCATGATCGTGTCCCTTCCCGAGGATCTCCGACGGTCAGATGATGCCGAACAGGATGCCCGCCGCGAGAATCACCAGGCTCGTCAGGACGGCCCACTTCACCACGAACCGCGTGTGGTCGCCGAATTCGACCTTGGCCATGCCGACCAGGACGTACACGGCCGGGACGAGCGGGCTGGACATGTGCAGCGGCTGGCCGACGATCGAGGCGCGGGCGATCTCCAGGGTCGACACGCCGTGCGCCTGACCGGCCTCCGCGAGCACCGGCAGGACGCCGAAGTAGAAGCCGTCGTTCGACATGAAGTAGGTGAGCGGCAGGCTCAGCAGACCGGTGACCAGGCCCATGTGCGGGCCCATGCCGTCGGGGATGGTGTCCACGAGCCAGTTGGCCATGTGGTCGACCATGCCGGTGCCGGTGAGGACGCCGGTGAAGACGGCGGCGGCGAAGACCATGCCGGAGACGTTCAGGACGTTGTCGGCGTGGGCGGCGATACGGGCCTTCTGGTCGGGGATGTGCGGGAAGTTGACCGTGAGGGCGAGCGCGGCGCCGATCAGGAAGAGCACCGGGATCGGCAGCAGCTCCATGATCATGGCGGTGAGCAGCGCGACCGTGAGCAGCGCGTTGAACCAGTACAGCTTGGGACGCAGCGTGGGCCGGTTGGGGTCGAGGCCCTTGAAGTCGTCGTCGGTCTCCTCACCCTGACCGTCGGAACCGGCCGAGCCGGCCGAGCCGCCCGCCCCGCCGTCGGCGCTGCCGCCACCGGCACGCGCACCGGACGCACCGGCACCCGCACCGACCAGCACCGTCTCGCTCTCCGGCACCGACTGGGACTCCCGGCCCAGCGCCTCGTCCAGCGACAGCGTGCCCAGCCGCCGGCGCTCGCGCAGACCGAGCACGTACGCGAGGACGACGACCGCGACGAGGCCGACGGCCAGAGCCGGGATCATCGGGACGAAGATGTCGGTGGCGTCGACCTTCAGCGCGGTGGCGGCGCGGGCGGTGGGGCCGCCCCAGGGCAGTGTGTTCATCACACCGTTGGCCATCGCGGCGACGCCGGTCATCACGACCAGACTCATCTTGAGCCGCTTGTACAGCGGATACATCGCCGAGACCGTGATCATGAAGGTGGTGGAGCCGTCGCCGTCCAGCGAGACGATCGCGGCGAGCAGCGCCGTGCCGACGACGATGCGCATCGGGTCGGCCTTGCAGAACTTCAGGATGGCCCGGACGATCGGGTCGAAGAGCCCGACGTCGATCATCACCCCGAAGTAGACGATCGCGAACATGAGCATCGCCGCGGTGGGGGCGAGGCTGGACACGCCGTCGATGACGTAGTCACCGAGATGGGCGCCCTTGCCGACGAGCACGCAGAACAGCGCGGGAATCAGCACGAGCGCCGCGATCGGCGACATCTTCTTCATCATGATCAGGACCAGGAAGGTCGCGATCATGGCGAAGCCGAGGATGGTCAGCATGAGTGAGTACCTAACGTTCGCCCTTGAACATCCCACCGGGGCAGGCGGTGCGAGCGACGTTAGGTGGCGCGAGGGAGCGTTAACAAGACGTTGACATGCGAGCAATAAGCGCAGAACTCCAGGTCACAGCTCTGCGCCGGTCAGTGGCGTGAGCGAGACGGGTACGCCGTTGAGGACGGCGTTGCCCGAGAGCGGGTCGAGCGTGCCGCCGTCGAGGAGCTGGTTGACGTTGGCGCCGGGATCGGCGGCGGCGTGCGTCTGGCGGGTGCCGGGCCGGTCGTGGCCCCAGCCGTGCGGGATGCTGACCACGCCGGGCCGGACGCTGTCGGTGACCTCGGCGGGGACGGTCACCGCTCCCCCGGGTCCCGTCACGCGCACCGGTTGCGCGGCGCGCACCCCCAGCCGTGCGGCGTCCTCGGGATGCACGTGCAGGGTGCAGCGGTTGGAGCCGCCGGTCAGGGCGGGGACGTTGTGCATCCAGCTGTTGTTGGAGCGCAGGTGGCGGCGGCCGACCAGGACGAGCCCGGCGGGGCGTTCGGCGAGGGCCCGCACGAGGCGCGGCAGGTCGGCGGCGATCGGGCCCGGCAGCAGCTCCACCTTGCCGCTGCGGGTCTTCAGCGGCTGCGGCAGGCGCGGGCGCAGTGGGCCGAGGTCGATGCCGTGCGGGTGGGCGAGGAGGCGTTCGAGGGTCAGTCCGTCCGGTCGGGCGCCGAAGCCGTCGCCGTAGGGGCCGAGGCGCAGCATCAGGTCGAGGCGTCGCTCGGGACCGTTCTCGCCGGTCAGTTGCGCGGTGAGTGCGCCGGGGTCGCGGCCGTGCACGGGTGAGTGCGGCTCCCGTACGGCCTTGGCGAGGGTCTGCTCGATCACCAGGGCGTCGACGGCGCCGGGGTCGGTGCCGTGCGCGCCGGTGACGGCCAGGGTGAGCCGGGCGAGGATCTCCGTCTCGGCCATCCTGCCGGGCTCCAGCGGGACGGCGGGGCGGGTGTAGCGGACCTGGTTGCGCACGGCGAGGGTGTTGAAGGCGAAGTCGTGGTGCGGGCTCTGGGCCGGCGGGGGCGGCGGCAGGACGACGTGGGCGTGCCGCGAGGTCTCGTTGAGGTAGGGGTCGACGCTCACCATGAAGTCGAGGGAGCCCAGTGCCTTGTCGAGCCGGTCGCCGTCGGGCGCGGACAGGACCGGGTTGGCGGCGACGGTGAGCAGCGCGCGGACCGGTTCACCGGTGCCGGTGGCGGTGTCGATCTCCTCGGCGAGGGCGGACAGCGGCAGCTCGCCCTTCGCCTCGGGGTGTCCGCTCACCCGGGAGTGCCAGCGGCCGAGCGCGAACCCGCGGCCGGGTCCGGCCGGACGCGGGGTCCGGTCGGTGGCGGCCTGCGGGAAGAGCGCGCCGCCGGGCCGGTCGAGGTTGCCGGTGAGGATGTTGAGGACGTCCACGAGCCAGCTGGCGAGGGTGCCGTGCGGGACGGTGCAGCTGCCGATGCGGCCGTAGACGGCGGCGGTGGGGGCGGCGGCGAGTTCCCGGGCGAGGGCGCGCGTCACGTCCGGTGCCACGTCGCAGGCGGCGGCAACGGACTCGGGGGTGAAGTCGCGCACGGCGTCCCGGACTTCGCCGACTCCCTCGACGTGCGGGGCGAGTGCGCCGAGGTCGGCGAGGTCCTCCTCGTACAGCACGTGGGCCACCGCGGCCAGCAGCAGCGCGTCGGTGCCGGGGCGGATCGCCACGTGCCGGTCGGCGAGCTTCGCGGTGCGGGTGCGGCGCGGGTCGATGACCGTGAGGGTGCCGCCGCGGGCCTTCAGGGCCTTGAGCCGGCCGGGGAAGTCGGGGGCGGTGCACAGACTGCCGTTGGACTCCAGCGGGTTGGCGCCGATCAGGAGCAGGTGGTCGGTGCGGTCGAGGTCGGGCACCGGGATGGCGTTCGCGTCGCCGAAGAGCAGTCCGCTGGAGACGTGCTTGGGCATCTGGTCGAGGGTGGACGCGGTGAAGAGGCTGCGGCTGCCGAGGGCGCCGAGCAGGACGTTCGGGTAGAGGGCGCCGGCCACGGTGTGGACGTTGGGGTTGCCGAGGACCACGCCGACGGAGTGCGGTCCGTACCGCTCGACGAGGGGCCGGACGCCGGCGGCGACCGCGTCGAACGCCTCCTCCCAGGTGGCCTCGCACAGGGCGCCGTCCCTGCGCACCAGAGGCCCGCGCAGCCGGTCGGGGTCGGAGTCGACGGCCCCGAAGGAGGCCCCCTTGGGGCAGATGAAGCCGCGGCTGAAGACGTCGTCCCGGTCGCCGCGGGCGGCGGTGACCGTGGTGCCGTCGACGGTGAGGGCCAGGCCGCAGGTGGCCTCGCACAGGGGGCAGATACGCAGGGCGGTGCGGGGCACGGGTCCTCCCGGAAGGCGGCGGTCCGCTCTAGGCTGCGGTCCGCTCTAGGCGGCGGTGACGCTCTCTGCCCGGCGAGCATACCGACCGGTAGGCATGTTGGGGAGGGGTCGGGCGGACGGCGGCAGGGGCGTGCGGGCGGTCCTGCCGCTCCGCCGCGTCAGTCGAGCACGCGACCGAGATAGGCCCGCAGCAGCTCCCGGGCCTCCTCGATGATCTTCTCGTCCCCGTCCGGTGCGACCCGGAAGGCGAGTTGTACGAGGGTGTCGGCGGTCTCCACGGCGACGAGGAAGACGCGGCGCAGGTCGTCGTCGGGGCGGCGGCCCAGGTAGCCGGAGAGCAGTTCGGTGAGCCGCTCGGCGACGCGGTGGTTGGGGACGGCGTGGCGGTCGCCGACCGGTATCTGGTTGCCGAAGTCGATCAGGGAGAAGCCGGGCGCGGTCCGCTTCATCGCCAGGTACTCGTCGAGCACGGCGTCCAGCGCACCGCGCCAGCCGCCGTCGCCCGCCTCCGTCAGCCGTTCGGTCACGCGCTCCGCGTAGCGCTCCAGGTTGCGCTGGGCCAGGGCGTCGGCCATCTGCCGCTTGTTGCCGAAGAAGCGGTACACGGACCCGATCGGGACGTCCGCGCGCTGCGCCACGGCCCGGGTGCTCAGGGCGTCGTAGCCCACCTCGTCGAGGAGGTCGGCGCAGGCGTCGAGGATCCGGGTCAGCCGTTCGGCGCTGCGCCGCTGCACGGGGGCACGGCGGAGCGGGGTCGCGTGGGACACGGTCCTCATGATGCCCTCCCGGCCCGGACGGGTGAACCGTGACCTCCGGTACCGCCGAGGGCACCGCCCGGCCCCGGCACCCCGGTGCGCACGGCGGCCCCGCTCACCGGTCAGCCGCCGGTTCGGTGACCGTCAGCCCCTCGATCTCCTCCGGCCGCGTCGCCCCGGTCGGCTCGGCGTCCGACGCCGTGATGTCCGCCGTGCTCTCGACGGGCTCGCCGTCGACGGCCCAGACGGTGTCGTCGTCGGCGTACAGGCGGACCGTGACCTGGTGTGTGCCGCGCGGGACCAGGCCGGCGGGGATGCGGTAGTGGGGGCCGCGCAGGCGGGTGAGGAGGTCGCCGTCGAGGAAGAGGTGGGCGACGCCGCGGCCGGCCACCGCCTTCGCCTCCGTGCCGTCCGGCGAGAACCGGAAGTCGCGGACGGTCAGGCGGACGTCCCAGCTGTCGTCGGCCTCGGGCTGCACCTCGATCCCGATCTCCGGGGCGTGCTCGGCGTCCACCTCGCGGTAGCGCCGGCCCTCCTCGTCGGTGGCGTCGATCAGCTTGCCCACCGGCGTGGCCGAATCACCGGCCTCCGGTTCCGCCACGTCACCGGAGCCGCAGCCCGCCGATCCCGTCAACAGCAGGACACAGACCGCGAGCACGGCGAGCACTCCCCGCGTCCACGACATGACGCGAGACTAGAACACGGGTCCGACACTCCGGATCCCCCGGGGGTCTGGTTCCGGTCATCCTCACGGCGTACGCCCGAGAAGGCGCGGAGCGGGGAAGTCCTCCTGTGCCCCCTTGCGCACGGGAAACCGCAATCCTACGGTGTGCCATAGGAATCGGACGGGAACGGGTTGCGAGGGAGCGATCGATGAGCGGGGACGCGCGGAAGACCGCGGAGGGGCTGGCCTATCTGTCCGGTTTCGGCAACGAGCACAGCTCGGAGGCCGTGGCCGGAGCGCTGCCCGAGGGCCGGAACTCGCCGCAGCGGGCGCCGCTGGGCCTGTACGCGGAGCAGCTGAGCGGCACGGCCTTCACCGAACCGAGGGCACACAACCGGCGCTCCTGGCTGTACCGGATCCGCCCTTCGGCCGCGCACCCGGCGTTCACCCGCGGCGGCAACGGCGCGATCCGCACGGCACCCTTCAACCAGGCCGTGCCCGACCCGAACCGGCTGCGCTGGAACCCGCTGCCCCACCCCGGTCCCGCCACGGACTTCGTCGCGGGGCTGTGGACGCTCGGCGGCAACGGCGACGCGACCCAGCGCACCGGCATGGCCGTGCACCTCTACCACGCGACGGCCTCCATGGAGCGCGTCTTCAGCGACGCGGACGGCGAGCTGCTGATCGTCCCGGAACGCGGCGGACTGCTGCTGCGCACCGAGTTCGGGCTGCTGCACGCCGAGCCGGGCCATGTGGCGCTGGTCCCGCGCGGGGTCCGCTTCCGCGTGGAGCTGCTGGACGAGGACGCCCGCGGTTACGTCTGCGAGAACTACGGCGCCCCCTTCCAGCTCCCCGACCTGGGCCCGATCGGCGCCAACGGCCTCGCCAACGCCCGGGACTTCCGCGCACCGGTCGCCGCCTACGAGGACGACGAGAGCACGGCGGGTCCCGTGGAGGTGGTCAACAAGTTCTGCGGCAACCTCTGGACCGCCGAGTACGACCACTCCCCGCTGGACGTCGTCGCCTGGCACGGCAACCACGTGCCGTACGTCTACGACCTGCGCCGCTTCAACGTCCTCGGCACCATCTCGTACGACCACCCGGACCCGTCGATCTTCACGGTGCTCACCTCCCCGTCGGACACGCCGGGCCTGGCGGGCGTGGACTTCGTGGTCTTCGCGCCGCGCTGGCTGGTGGGCGAGGACACCTTCCGGCCGCCGTACTTCCACCGGAACGTGATGAGCGAGTACATGGGCCTGATCGAGGGCGCCTACGACGCCAAAGCGGAAGGATTCGTGCCGGGCGGCGGCTCGCTGCACAACATGATGTCCGCGCACGGCCCGGACCGGGAGACCTTCGACCGGGCGAGCGCCGCCGAGCTGAAGCCGCAGCGGATCGACGACGGACTGGCGTTCATGTTCGAGACCCGGTGGCCGGTGACCCTCACCCCGCAGGCGGCCCGCGCCGAGCACCTGCAACCCCGCTACGACGACGTCTGGCAGGGCCTGGAGCGGCACTTCCGCCCCTTGCACTGAGGATTCCCCTACCGGTACGGATGGCCCGTGACCTCCTTCGCCCCGGACTCCATCGTCCTGAACCGCAAGCTGCCGCTCTGGTACCAGGTGTCGCAGTCGCTGCGCGCCTCGATACTCGGCCGCTCGCCCCGGGACCCGCTGCGCCTGCCCACCGAGGAGCAGTTGGCCGGGCACTACGGGGTGAGCGTGCTGACCATGCGGCAGGCGCTGAAGGAGCTGGAGGACGAGGGGCTGATCACCCGCCACCGCCGGCGGGGCACGTTCATCGAGCCGCACGCCCGGCGGGGCGCCCCGGTGCGGCTGCTCGGCTCGGTGGACGCGATCGTGGCGCAGCAGTCCGGCATGAAGGCGGAACTGCTGGACCACGGCACCGCCGCCGTGCCCCCCGAACTCGCCGAGTTCTTCCCGGAGGTGGTGGAGGTGGCGACGTACCACCGGCTGCGCTGCGACGAGAAGACGGGCGAGCCGACCAACCACGCCCGCAACTACGTCCGTCCCGAACTGGCCGGGCGCATCGACGTGGACGACCTCGCCCGGTGGCCGATGACCAAGGTGCTGCGGGACGTGGTGGGCATGGACATCAGCCGGATCACGGACACCGTGGAGGCCCGGCTGGCGGACCCGGAGACGGCGCGGCTGCTCGAAGTCCCGCTGCTCAGCCCGATCCTGCACTACACGGGCATCACCTACGACACCTCGGGACGGGTCCTCGACGTGGCCGTCATCCACTACCGGGGCGACCGCTTCTCCTTCACGGTCACCCTGGATGCCACGTGAGGCCGTGGCGCCCCGTCGTACGATGCCCGGCGTGACGCACGACGACGCCCCGCCGCTGGCGGACCTCATGCCGTGGTCCGTCGCACCGCCGCGGCTCGGCCGGGGGTGGCCGACGGCTCCCGACGCGGCGTCCCTCAAGGCCCGCTGGGACACCCTGCTGAAGGCCGAGGGACCCGACCGGGCGGCCCTGTTCGAGCCGACCCGCTCACGCACGCCGCACTCGGCGGTCGGGCGGCTGCCGGGCGGCGCCGGGGGCACCGAGCGGCTGGCGCGCGCCGCGGGGCCCTGTCCCGAGCCGGTCCGGGTGCTGCGGGCGCCGTTCGACGAGCAGTGGCTCATCCCCGACCACCGGCTGATCGACGCGGCCCGTCCGGAGCTGTGGCGGGTGGCGGACGAGCGGCAGGTGTTCGTCGTGGAGGTGCCCGACGCCGCCGGAGGGCCGCTGCTCCTCGCGACCTCGCTGCTGCCGCTGTTCGGCCCGGCCCGCGTCCGCCCCCTGCACCGGCGCCCCGGCGGCGCGGAGCCCAACCTCGCCCCGGGCCTCCTGGACCACCTGACCGCCCGCCTCGGCCTGCGCCCCGGCCCGCTGGACGTGCTCGCCTGGTCGGTGGCGGCCGTGCGGCCCGGCTCGCTGGTCCCGCTCACCGCGGACCCCGCGCTGTGGGAACACGGGGTCGAACTGGGCCGGCGCGCCCTGTGGCTGATGCGCCGCGACGGGGAGCGCCCCAAGCTGCCCGGCGGCCGCCGCCCGTACGTCCGCGCCCCGCTGCCCCCGCGCCCGCTGACCCTGCGCTACGACCGGGACGAGGAGGCCCTGTTCCTGGACGAGGGCCGCGTCTCCCCCGTGCCGCCCGGCGCCTGGGACTTCGAGGCGGGCGGGGCGCGGGTGCTGGAGCAGTGGTTCGCGGCCCGCACGGCCGAGGGCGAGCCGGGCACGCTCAGCGCGATCCGTCCGGCCGGCTGGCCGCAGACGTGGACGTCCGAACTGCTGGAACTGATCACGGTGCTGGCGCTGCTCGCCGAGGTACGGGACCGGTGCCGCGAGTTGGCGGTCACGGACCGGATCGGCGCGGACGAACTGCGCGAGGCGGGCGTCCTGCCGGTGCCGGCGTCGGCCCGCCGGCCGGCCTCCGTCCTGGACGACCGGGAGGAGGGGCCGGAGGGACAGCTGGCGCTGCTGTGACCTCCGGCGGAGCCGGGGCACCCGCTCAGGCGAACCCGTCGAGGACCCGCGTCAGCGCCCGCTCGAAGACGCCCTCCAGGTCGATCGGCCCCGCGTCCTCGGTGAAGGACGCCGCCAGCCTCGGGTAGGCGCCGCTCGCGACCTGCCGGCCGAGGTAGGCGATGCGCGCCGCGTTCTCCTGCTCCTGGGACCAGGGCAGCGAGCGGGCGCGCTCGACGGTGGCGATCTCGTTGCCGACGTACGTGGTCACCACGCCGTTCACCATCGCGACCAGCTCCATCTTGGTGCCGTAGGGCGCCTCGAAGGGGTCGAGGCAGGCCAGGCAGTGCTCCAGGTAGCGCAGGGCGTTGGGGCTGAAGCCGTAGACGGGGGACATCAGGCGGGGCAGCCAGGTGTGCCGGTGCATCAGGGCGCGGGTCTGGTGAGCGACCCGGATCATGTCCGCGCGCCAGTCGCCGCTCGGTTCCCACAGCTCGTGCTCGCCGCTGACCGCGTCCATCATCAGCTCGTACAGGTCCTCCTTGCGGGGGACGTAGTTGTAGAGCGACATGGTGCCGCAGCCCAGCTCACCGGCGACGCGGCGCATCGAGACCGCGTCCAGGCCCTCGGCGTCGGCGATCCGCACCGCGGCGGCGGCGATGTCGGCGCGGGAGTACGCCGGTCTCGGCCCCCGCCCGGTGCGCTCGGGACGCGACCAGATCACTTCGGGTACGGCCGCTCGGCCCGCCATCGTGCATCACCTCGGCCACCATCCTAGTTACGTACACCGTACGTAGTGCGCTATGGTCGACGCATGACTACTACGTACGCTGTACTTAGTGAAGGTCTGGAGAAGCGCTTCGGCACCGTGCGCGCGCTGCGCGGCCTGGATCTCGCGGTGGCCGAGGGCACGGTCTGCGGACTGCTCGGGCCGAACGGGGCGGGCAAGACCACGGCGGTCCGGCTGCTGACGACGCTGCTGCGGCCGGACGCGGGGTCGGCCCGGGTCGCCGGACACGACCTGGTGCGCGAGGCCGCCGCGGTCCGTCGCCGGATCGGGGTGACCGGGCAGTACGCGTCGGTCGACGGGGACCTCACCGGACGGCAGAACCTGCGGCTGTTCGCCCGGCTGCACCGGGTGCGGGACGCGGCGGCGCGGGCCGACGAACTGCTCGACCGCTTCGGCCTGGCCGACGCCGCCGACCGGCCCGCCTCCACCCTGTCCGGCGGCATGCGGCGCCGCCTCGACCTGGCCGCGAGCCTCGTGCGCCGCCCCGACGTGCTGTTCCTGGACGAACCGACCACCGGTCTCGACCCGGCCAGCCGCAACCGCATCTGGGAGGCCGTGCGCGCCCTGAAGGCGGACGGCACCACCGTGCTGCTCACCACGCAGTACCTGGAGGAGGCCGACCGTCTGGCCGACGACATCGCCCTGGTGGACCGGGGCCGGGTGGCGCACACCGGTTCTCCGGCGGAGCTCAAGGCACTGGTGGGGGCGTACGCGGAGGCGGTCGTCACGGACGCGGGCGCCCTGGGGCGGGCGGCGGCGGTCCTGGACCGGCTGACCGGTGCCGAGCCGGCGCTGGACCACGAGCGGCGCACCGTCGGCGCCGTCAGTACCGATCCGACGCTGACCCTGCCCCGCCTGGTGCGCGAACTCGACGCGGCGGGCGTGCCCCTGGCGGACGCGAGCCTGCGGCCGCCGACCCTCGACGACGTCTTCCTCCGCCTGACCGACGGCGACGACAGCAACGACGGCAAGGAGCTGGTGGCATGAGCACGGTGACCACGGAGCCGTACGGCTCGGCGTACGGCCTGGCGCACGACGGGGCGGCCATGCTGGGCCGCCAGTTGCGGCGGGTCCGGAACAACCCGGGTCTGCTGATCCTCACCCAGACCATGCCGATCACGATGCTGCTGTTCTTCGGCTACGTCTTGGGCAGCGCGCTGGCGATGCCGGGCGAGGAGTACCGGGCCTTCCTGGTGCCGGGCCTGCTGGTCGCCACGGCGGCGAACGGCATCATGACCGGCATGTTCCAGGCCGCCCAGGACATCCACCGGGGCGTGACGGACCGCCTGCGGACGCTGCCGGTGAGCCGGGCCGCCGTGCCGCTCGGGCAGTCGGTCGCCGACGTGCTCGTGACGGCCGCCGGGACGGTGCCGCTGCTGCTCGTCGGGCTCGCGGTGGGCTGGCGGGTGGAGGGCGGCGCGCTCGGCGCGGTGGGCGCGCTGGGGCTGTTGCTGCTGTTCCGGTTCGCGACGACGTGGATCGGGATCTTCCTGGGGCTGCTCACCCGCAGCGAGGAGGCCGCCGGTCAACTGGGCGGCGCGACCTTCATCCTTCCGCTGCTGTCCAACGCGTACATCCCGACCGAGGGACTGCCGAGCTGGCTGCGCACGGTCGCGGAGTGGAACCCGATCAGCGCGGTGACCACGGCGCTGCGGGACCTCTTCGGCAACGCGCCCGTGCCGGACGGGGCCGCCTGGCCGGTGACGCATCCGGTCGCCGGGTCGCTGGCCTGGTGCGCGGTGCTGCTCGCGGTGTTCGTCCCGCTCGCCGTGCGCCGGTACGCGCACGGGGGTCGCTGAACGAGCCGGGGCGCGTCACCGCCGGTGGGGAGACGACGGGACGCGCACGCCGAAGCGGGGAACGGGAACGTGCCACACGCGTACGGGTCGGACGTACGGAGTCGGGTGCACCGGGAACGACCCGCGCTCGGGAGCACACCGGGGTGCCACTGCGTGCCGTGGGGATGACGGCCGAGTGCCGCGGCGCCGCGCCGGGAGGTGTGACCTCCGGAGCGCGGGCCTCAGTTGCCGCCGAACAGCGAGCGCCGCAGTCGGCGCAGCGGCGCGAACAGCGAGACCCGGCGCACCCTGGCGCCCCTGTTGCTGCGCTTGTGCGCGGGCTCACGCGCGGTCAGCTCACGCATCAGCGACGTCGCCTCCACGGTCTCCCGCGGCGGGAGGGCGGGCCCTCCGAGTACCGCGAGATGACGGTCGAGGCGCGAGCTGGTCGCGCTGCTCCCGCAGGTGATGGCAGGGACCCTTGCCCTGCTGCGCACTGTTATCTGTTCCATGTCACTCCCCACCCGTACGAGTCCACCCGGCCCGGGCAGGGTAACCCTATCGCCCCGGTACGGCATGCGTGTATCGCGGTCACAGGATTCACCTTCCCCGTAAGGGGGTTGACGATTACTCTCCGAATCCGACAGATTCCAGGGCGAGTTGGACGACCGGCTCACTCGTCGGCAGGTCCGACCCCCCGCCGGGCTCGACCGTCACCGCGAGTGACGACGCGGAGCGGCCGAGTCCGGAGGCGATCAGGGGCGTGTCGCCGTCGAAGAGCCCGAGGGAGCGCGGCTCGGCGCCGGGGCGCACCAGCCACAGTTGGCGTACGCGGTCGCCCGGCGGCTCGCCGTACCCGCTGAGGGTCACCACCGCGCGCCCCTCGGAGGCGGAGGCGACCACCGCGACACCGCGGCCGCGGCCGTCCGCACCGCGCGTCGCACGGGCATCCGGAGCGGCGAGAACGTGGGCGATCTCACGTGTCAGGTCACGTGCGGTGTCCAGCTCGTCCCGGGTCTGCTGGGCCCGCACGGCGAAGAGCGAGGCGACCACGAGCGCCGCGGCGGCCGTCACCGTGGCGAACGGCCCGAGCAGGGGGCGGGGCCGGGCCCCGCGGGAGCGCCCGGCCGCGGACCGGCCGCACGACACCTGGGCCGGCGGTCGCAGGGCGGGCCCGCCGGAGGGCGCGGGCTCCTGCGCGGTGGTGCGTACGGCGGCCAGCACCCGCTCGCGCAGGGCGTGCGGCGCCGGGGCGGCCGTGGACCAGGCCAGCCGGACGGCGTCCTCGGACAGCGTCCGCACCTCGGCGGCGCAGCGGCCGCAGCCCGCCAGGTGCCGTTCGAAGCGGACCCGTTCGGCCCCCTCCAGGGCATCCAGGGCGTAGGGGGCGGCGAGTGAGTGGAGGGTGCCGCGGCGGCGGCCCGGCAGCCGGACGAAGGGGCTCACGCGGCGCCTCCCAGGCAGTCGCGCAGGCGGCCCAGCCCGTCCCGCATCCTGGTCTTGACCGTCCCCAGCGGAAGGCGGAGGCGCTCGGCCACCTCCCGGTAGGTGTAGCCGTCGTAGTAGGCGAGGGTGACCGACTGGCGCTGCAGTGCGGTCAGGCGGCCGAGACAGCGCCGCACCCGCTCGCGTTCGAGCACCGCCTCGACCTCCTCCGAGACCTGGTCGAAGGCGGGGTGGTGGGCGCGGCGGGCCTCGCGCCGTTCGCGCTCCCCGGCGGCGCGGGCGCTGCGCACCCGGTCGACGGCGCGGCGGTGGGCGACGGTGAGGACCCACGCCAGGGCGCTTCCCCGGCGCGGGTCGAACCGCGCCGCGGACCGCCAGAGTTCGAGCAGTACCTCCTGCGCCACCTCCTCCGACTGGGCGGGGTCGCGCACCACGCGCAGCACGAGTCCGAACACCGGGCCCGACACCAGCCCGTACAGCTCCTCGAAGGCCTCCTGGTCGCCGTCCGCCACGAGCACCAGCAGCTCGTCCGCCTCCACCCCGGTCCCCCTCTCCGCGGGCCGCGTCCGGCCCGTCGACGTCGCCGCCGGGCGCGACGGCACGCCCTCCGCAGGGGTTACGGACGGGCGGCCCGAAAACGCCAGTCCCGGGGCGGGATCGGCGCCCAGGGAGGCGGTATCCGCACCGGGCCGGACTGCTTTGTGAAGGGTCGGGACGGAGACGGAGTGGAAGACCCCGACGGGCGGGGCCTCCCACTCCTCTTCTCCTTCCGCTTCCGCTTCGGGTCAGGCGGCGCCGTTGAGGACCGGCAGGTAGCCGCCGGACTGACCGGCCGCGGTGGGGTGGTACGACTCGCCGATGTTCAGCCAGTTGACGCTGTGCAGCCAGGGGCTGCCCGAGCACAGCTCGTGGCCGGTGAAGGTGGTGCGGACGTCGCCGAAGGTGAAGCCGTGGGCGGCGACGCGCTGGGCGATGACGGTGTTGAGGTGGTCGGAGGCCTTGTTGATCGCCGACCGCTTGGTCTCGGACAGGCCGAGGCAGGTGGTGCCGAGCTTGTAGAAGCGCGGGTAGCCGATGACGACGACGTGGGCGTTCGGGGCCTTGTCGCCGATGGCCGAGTAGACGCCGTCGAGCTTGCCGGGCAGCGTCGAGTCGACGTACGCCTCCGCGGTGGCGATCCGCGACAGGCAGGAGCTGTCGGACTGGAGCACACACGTCGTCATGGCGTCGGCGAACCCGGCGTCGTTGCCGCCGATGCTGATCGAGACGAGGCCGGTGCTGGAGCTGAGCGGGCCGAGCTGTCCGGCGAGAACATCACCCGTACGGGCGCCGGAACAGGCGGTGAAGTCGAACGTGGAGGGTGAGTGGGCGGCCGCCCACAGGTAGGGGTGGGACTTGGTGCTGCGCTTGCAGTCGCCGCTCGAGCTGATGTAGCTGCCCGCTCCGACCCCGGAGGAGTAGGAGTCGCCGAGGGCCACATAGCCGTCGGCTGCGGTGGGTTGGGCCGCCTGAGCGGTCGCCGCCCCGGTGAGGGCGGTGCCGGCGGCGAGGAGGAGTGAACTCAGGAAGCCGACAAGTCGGGAACGTCTCATGGAACCTCCCTTAGCAGGATTGCTGCCACAACCGTGGTAGCGGCTACGCGCGTTGACTGGAAGTGTCCATGCCAACGATTGGCTGACACTCGTTCAAGTTCGGACGAAAATCGGGCGTTTGAACGGCCGTCGGGACGCGATGCCTCGGGCCGTCCGTGCCGCGCCCGGTGCCCGGGAAAGCGGGTGCACGCGGCGGTCGGGTGGCGGATCATGGCGGCATGTCCGTGAACCCGCACGAAGTCCTGCCGATCCGGCTCAACGTGGACGACAGCGACTCCCCGTCCGACGTCGTGGACGCGCTGTTCCTCGGCCGTTTCGCCACGGGTGAGCAGCCGTACTCGCACGCCGCGAACATCGACCGCGTACGGTCCGGTGCCACGCTGCTGCCGTCCGGCGCCCGCGTGCTGCGGATCGCCCGCGACGACGACCGCAGCGCGACGCTGGCGGAGGGCGACGGCTGGACGCTGCTGATCTCGCGCTGGAACCGGGGCGCCGACGTCACGGTGACGGCGACCAGCGCCGACCTCGCCGAGAAGGTGCTCGGCGAGGCGACGGACGGGGCGGCGGACGAGCCCGAGCCGCAGCCGGAGAACGTGACGATGGGCTTCTGGTACGTCTCCCCGCGGCGCGGCCCGCACCGCACCACCCGCCAGATCGCCGCGGGCACCTGGGACGAGGTCCGGGCCAACTACACGGCGCCGGTCGCGGCGGCGATGGACGGCCTGATGAAGACGACGCCGGAGGACATCGCGGGCCGGCTGCTGCTCCTGCACGGGCCGCCGGGCACCGGCAAGACCTCGGCGCTGCGCACGCTGGCCCGTTCCTGGCGGGACTGGTGCCAGGTGGACTGCGTACTGGACCCGGAGCGGCTCTTCTCCGACGTCGGCTATCTGATGGACATCGCCATCGGCGAGGAGGACGCGGCGGGCAAGGGCCGCTGGCGGCTGCTGCTGCTGGAGGACTGCGACGAACTGATCCGCGGCGAGGCCAAGCACACGGCGGGCCAGGCGCTCTCCCGCCTGCTGAACCTGACCGACGGCCTCCTCGGCCAGGGCCGCAACGTCCTGGTGGGCGTCACGACCAACGAGGACCTGGAACGGCTGCACCCCGCCGTCGTCCGCCCCGGCCGCTGCCTGGCCCGCATCGAGGTCGGCCCGCTGACCCGGCGGGAGGCGGTGGACTGGCTCGGCACCGAGGAGGGCGTCCCCCGTGAGGGCGCCACCCTGGCGGAGCTGTACGCCCTGCGCCGGGGCACCTCGCCGACCGCGCTGCCGGAACCGCGGACGGACACGGAGGCCGGGCTGTATCTGTAGCCCGCGGCCACGGTCCCGGTGCTTTGATGAGGGTATGACCCTGTTCGTCGGCACGTCGGGCTGGCAGTACCGGGACTGGCGGGAGGCCCTCTACCCGCCCGGTCTGCCGGTCCGGCTCTGGCTGGAGCACTACGCGGCCGCCTTCGCGACGGTCGAGATCAACAACGCCTTCTACCGCCTGCCCACCCGGGAGACCTTCGCGGCGTGGCGCGAGCGGGTGCCGCCGGACTTCACGGTCGCGGTCAAGGCGAGCCGCTACCTGACGCACATCAAACGCCTGCGCGACCCGGCGGAACCGGTCGACCGCCTGATGACCCACGCGGCCGGCCTGGGCGACCGCCTCGGCCCGGTCCTGCTGCAACTGCCGCCGACCCTGCGCGCCGACCCGGACCTGCTGGACACCTGCCTGGCCTGCTTCCCGCCCGGCACCCGGGTCGCGGTGGAACCCCGGCACGCGTCCTGGTGGACGCCCGAGGTCCGCGAGGTCCTCGTCTCCCGGCGCGCGGCCCTGTGCTGGGCGGACGTCCGTGCCCGCCCGGTCACCCCGCTCTGGCGCACCACCGACTGGGGCTACGTCCGCTTCCACGAGGGCCGAGCCGCCCCCTGGCCGCACTACGGCCGCCGCTCCCTGGCCACGTGGCTCGACCGCATCACCACCACCTGGCCGCACCCGAGCGACGTCTACACCTACTTCAACAACGACCCGAACGCGGCAGCGGTCCGAGACGCCGCGACGTTCGCACGACTGGCCCGCACCTCACCGCTGACGGTCACACGCACCCCGTCAGGTGCGCGGGGCTGAGACATGTGCGGCTCCGCCACGCGGGCGCGACAAGCCACAACGAGCCCGCAGCCGGCGAACAACCCCACCCCGAAGGGCGCTCACCCATAAACCGCCCGCAGAGCATCCCGCACCGCGGCAAGCGCGTCCCCCTCACCGAGTCCGAGCCGCCGAGCCCGCTCGGCATACCCCCGCGCCGCCACGGCAACCTCCCGCTCAGCCGCAGAGCCCGCGGCAGCGACGAACGTTCCGTTGCGCCCCCGCGTCTCGATCACCCCGTCCGCCTCCAGCGCCCGGTACGCCTTGGCGACCGTGTTCGCGGCGAGCCCCAGGGACTCGGCGAGTCCACGCACGGTGGGCAGCCGGTACCCGACCGGCAGCGCTCCCGACCGCGCCTGCTCGGAGATCTGCGCGCGCACCTGCTCGTAGGGCGGCGTGCCGTCGTCGATATGGATCTTCAAGGTCACCCGGCGATTGTCCCGTATCCCCGCGAAAATGAGAGGCGCCCGACCGTCCGGCCGCCGTAGCGTGCGCCCCCATGACCGTTCTTGTACGCGACCTGCGTTCCGACGACCCGGCCGATGTCGCGGTCTTCGCCCGGGTCCGCCATCGGGCCCTGCCGTTCATCCTGTGGACGCCGGAGGCCGTCGTGCACCGGCTCGTCCACACCCACCCGGACGCCCGGAGCCGGTCCCTGGTCGCGGAGGAGGACGGGGAGGTGATCGGCACGGCGCAGATCGGGCTGGTGCACGACAGCCCGGAGCCCGGTCAGGCCTTCCTGAACGTCTACGTCGATCCGGCGCGGGGCCGGCGCGGAGCCGGCGGCCTGCTGGTGCGTACGGCCGAGGAGTACCTGACCGGCGAGGGCGCGACGAAGCTGTACTCCTGGGTGCTGGACGGACCCGCCAACCTCGCCTTCGCCGAGCGGCACGGCTACGCACGCAGGCGCGCCGCGCACTTCCTCCGGCTGGACCTGGCGAACGCCGCGCTCCCGCCCCGGTGGGCCCCTCCCCCGGGTGTCGAGCTGCGCACCGCCGCCGACTACGCGGACGACCCCCGGCCCCTGTTCGAGCTGGACGCGGAGACGGTGGCGGACGAACCCAGCGACGTCGACGTCGAGTTCAGCGACTACGAGGCCTGGCTCGCGGAGACCTGGCGGCACCCGCTGCTCCACCGGGAACTGACCACGGTCGTGGTCGCCGACGGCCGCCCGGCCGCCTTCAGCGTCGCCTACACCGACGGCACCCGGTACGCGACCGCGATGACGGGCACGGTCCGCGCGCACCGCGGCCGGGGCCTGGCCAAGCTCGCCAAGACCGACTCCCTGCACCGGGCCCGCGCGGCCGGGTACACCGAGGCGCTCACCGGCAACGACACCGACAACGGCCCGATGCTCGCCATCAACAAGTGGCTCGGGTACGAGATCTGCGCGACGGAGGTGCGCCATGTCCGCGAAATCGGCTGAGCCTGCGACCGAGGTGAGCATCGCGCTCGTCAAGGCGGGCCGTACGAAGATCCGGTACCCGGCCACGCTGCTGCACGACGACGGCGTCCGCCTCGCCGTCCGCGCCCCCTGGGCCGGTGACGGCGTGCGCGACTTCGGCTTCGTGCGCTTCGAGGCCGGGGACGTCTTCACCGAGTACTACTGGCGCGACCGGTGGTACGCGGTGAAGGAGGTCAGGAGCGCGGCCGGTGTGCTGAAGGGCTGGTACTGCGACGTCACCCGCCCCGCCGTCCTGAGCGGCACGGAACTGGTCGTCGAGGACCTCGACCTGGACCTGTGGCGCTCCGCCGACGGCACGGACGTACGACGCCTGGACGAGGACGAGTTCGCCGAGAGCGGGCTGGCGGACCGAGACCCCGGGGCCGCTGCCGCCGCGGTGGCCGCGCTGGACGAACTGGAGCGGCTGGCCCGCGGGGACGGCTTCACCGGTCTGCTGGAATAGCGCGCCGCGCGGCTCACCCGTACGTCGCCACCACCGCGTACCGCTCGTCCGTCACCTCCCTGCCCCACAGCGAGGGATCGTCCGACAGCCGCTCGACCCGCGCCTGCCCGGCGAGCGGGTCGAGCAGGGCGGTGAGCCGGTCGGCGGGTATGCCGACCGGGGCGACGCTCCCCCACACGCCCTCGACCAGGACCAGCCGCCCCCGGGGGCGCAGCAACTGCCGCCAGTGGCGCAGGGCCCGGCCGGGATCGGGCAGCGTCCACAGGACGTGCCGGACCAGCACGGCGTCGAAGCGCTGCTCGCCCACGGGCGGTGCCGCGGCGTCACCGGTGAGGAACACCGCGTCACGGCCGGCGAGTTTGGTCCTGGCCAGCTCCACCATGGCCGGGGAGAGGTCGACGCCGGTGACGCGGTGCCCCTGCTCGGCCGCGAGGAGTGACAAGCTGCCGGTGCCGCAGCCCAGGTCGAGGACGTCGCCGGGCCGATGGGGCAGCCAGGAGGCCAACCGGGCGGCCCAGGCCCGGCGTACGTCCGCGTCGCGCAGGCCGTGGTCCGGTTCGTCGTCGAAGGAGGCGGCCAGCGCGTCCCAGTCGGCACCCGGCGCGGTCGATTCGTCACTGTTCCCACTCATGCGCCCAGGGTGACACCCGCCACTGACAACGGAGTCCGGGCGCGGGAACGTGACAACCGCCACTGACAGGGATGCATCGATGAGTGAGTCTCGGGGAAGGGGTCTACCTCCGTGAGAACGCGGAACCCGGTGGATCCGTAAGGAGGCAGCCATGCGCCGTCTGACCGTGCAGAAGCCCCTGAAGAAGACCGACGCCCGCCGAGTCCGCGAGGAGATCGACGAGCGCCCCTCGGGGCGCCCGGAGGTCCGCGAGGACATCGCGCGAACCTGGTGGCCGGAGAGCTGACGGCAGGCCGGGCATGAGACGCCTCAGAGCAGCCGCTTGCGGTAGTGGACGCGGTCGTAGGGCCCGTCCACTCTGCGTTCCACGACGTCGTACCCGTACCTCGGGTAGATCTCCTGGTTCTCCCACATCATCGCGTTCGTGTAGAGCCTGACCTCGGGCAGGCCCAGCGCACGCGCGTGCGCGTCCACGAACCGCAGCAGTCGCCGCCCCACTCCCCTGCCGTGCGCGTCGGGGTGGACGGCGATGCTGTCGAGGAAGAGATGGTCCGCGTGCGCCTCCAGGACGACGAGGCCCACGGGGCCCGCCCGGCCCGTGCCGGGCTCGTCGGTGACGAACACCTTCCCCGCCGCCACGTTCGCCGCGTGGTCCGCCTCCATGGGCTGCGGCACCATCCCGATGCGCTCGATGTAGGGGCGGTACGCGGCGTCGGTCACGGCCTTCACCGCCGGCACGTCCGAGCTGACGGCCGGCCGGATGCGCTGTCGTTCCATACCGCGAACGGTAGCTACCTCAGCCCAGCCTGAGCACTCCCTTAACGCGACCATAAGGATCTCCGTCACCCGCCTCCAGCAGGCGGTTCCGCGGTCTTCTGGGGCTAGCTTGCTGATCAACCCCACGGGTTCCGGCCCGAGTTCCCGCATCCCCAGTGACCGTTTCGAGGAGTTCCCCATGCCCGCACCGTCCGCGTCCCGCAGGGTCGCAGCCGTCGCCGTCGCCGGTCTCGCGCCGCTCGCCCTGACCACGTTGGCCGCCGCCCCCGCCGCGGCGCACGGCTCGATGGGCGACCCGGTCAGCCGGGTGTCGCAGTGCCACGCGGAAGGGCCCGAGAACCCGAGGTCGGCGGCGTGCAGGGCGGCGGTCGCGGCGGGCGGCACGCAGGCGCTCTACGACTGGAACGGCATCCGCATCGGCAACGCCGACGGCAAGCACCGGGAGCTGATCCCGGACGGCAAGCTGTGCAGCGCCAACGACCCGGCCTTCAAAGGCATGGACCTGGCCCGCGCCGACTGGCCCGCGACCGGCGTGTCCAGCGGCTCGTACACCTTCAAGTACCGCGTGACGGCCCCGCACAAGGGCACCTTCAAGGTGTACATCACCAAGCCCGGCTACGACCCGTCGCAGCCGCTCGGCTGGGGCGACCTGGACCTGTCCGCACCGGTGGCGACCTCCACCGACCCGGTCGCCTCGGGCGGCTTCTACACGTTCTCCGGCACGCTGCCCGAGCGGTCCGGCAAGCACCTGCTGTACGCGGTGTGGCAGCGCTCGGACAGCCCGGAGGCGTTCTACTCCTGCTCGGACGTCTCCTTCGGAGGCGACGGCGGCAGCGGCAGCGGCAGCGGCAGCGGCAGCGACGGTGCGGCCACCGGTGACGACACCGCGTCCGGCGACACCGCCGGTGGCACCGCGCCCGCGCCGGAGGCCTCCGTGCCGTCCGAGGAGCAGCTGGCGGCCGCGGCCGACAAGTCGACGATCGAGCACCACGGCCACGGCGACCAGGACGCGGAGACGACCACGGACCCGGCGGACGCCCCGGCCTCCCCTGCCGCCCCGGACGAGGCCCCCGGCAACGCCGCCGAACCCAACCGGGTCGAGGCCGCCGGCGGGGGCACCGAGAACCTCGCCGAGACCGGCGGGGACAGCAGCACGCCGTACCTCGCCGTCGGCGGTGCCGCCGCCCTGGCGCTCGGCGCGGCCGTCCTGTTCGCGTCGGTCCGCCGGCGCGCGACGGCCGGTGGCCGGCACGGCCACTGACCCGGAGCACGGGGGACGCGGGGGAACGCGGGGCCCGTCCGGCGGCTCAGGCCGGGCGGGCCCCGCGTGAGGCGGGCCGGGGTGCCGGGTCGCCGGTCAGCCGAAGACCGAGGCGCAGGTGGTCGGCGTGGCGTGCGCCGGGTCCAGGGCGTTGGTCACCTCGTGGAAGGCGATCCGGTCGGACAGCCCGATCGCCAGGTGCTCGGAGAGGTCGAGCGGGCACAGGTCCTGCAGCAGGACGTTGCGCACGCCGGGGCCGTCGAGGAACTGGCTGCGGTACGGCGTGACCACCTCGTCGTACTTCGTGGCGAGCACGGTGTAGCGCACGCCGGGCACGGTGTCGCCGCCCGCGTTGAGCCTGGTGAGGACGTCCGAGCCGACGACCTGGTCGGCGAGGGCGGGGGTGTGCTCGTTCAGCAGGTCCCCGACGCCGGGGAAGTACGGCAGCAGGTGGGTGAGGCCGGACAGCGTGGTGCCGTGGTTGCTGGGCGCGATGCCGACCAGGGCGTTCACCTTGGCGGCTCCGCCGAGGAACTTGAGGTAGTAGCGGGGCATCATGCCGCCCTGCGAGTGGCCGACGAGGTCGGTCTCGGCGGCGCCGGTCGCCGCGAGCACCTTGTCGACGTGGGCGGCCAGTTGTGCCGCCGACTCCTCGACCGGGCCGAGTCCGTGGAAGAGCGGGACGCCGGGCAGTTGGCCGTAGTCGAGGGAGAAGACGCAGTAGCCGCGGTTCTGGAGGTAGGGCGCGAGGCCCAGCCAGTTGTCGACGGAGTTCCCGAAGGTGCCGTGGACCAGGACGACGGGGCGGGGGTGGGCGGCGGAGGGCTTGCAGGTGTAGTCGTTCCAGCCGGAGCCGGGGCGGGCGCCCGTGGCGGTGGCGGTGGCGGCGGGGAACAGGGCGACCGCGGCGGTCAGCAGCAGGGCGGTCAGGGGTCTGAGCGCGCGTCTCCAGGGCAGCATCGGGTGATCTCCTTGCGGGGCAGGGGAGTTTCGATGACAGGACGCCCTGTGATCCGGATCACGGGATGCTGTTCACTCGTCAAGTTACGAGCGGGTAGTGCACGTGTGAAGTTACGCGTCAGTAAAAACTTCCAGCGCTAACCGGCCGTCACCAGCTGGGCCGCATCGGTCCGCCCGGCGCCACGCGCAGCAGGCCGTCGCGCAGCGCACGCACGCCGTCCTCGCCGAGCACCTCGGCCCACGCACCCACGGCCTCGGCGGCCGCCGCCTCCGCGGCCCGCGTACAGGCCCACCCCGCCTCCGTCATCACGACGAGCCGGGCGCGCGCGTCGGCGGGGTGCGGCCGGCGCTCGGCGTACCCCTTGCGGACCAGTTCGTCGACGAGCTGGCTGGCGGCCTGCTTGGTCATCCCGAGGTGCACGGCCAGGTCGGTGACCGTCGCGCCGTCCGGGGCGAGCCGGGCGAAGGCGAAACCGTGCGCGGGCCGCACATCCCCGAAGCCGCGGGCGACGACACCCTCGTGGATGCGCTGCGTGAGTCCGCCGGCCGCGGCGAGCAGGGCGGCGGTCAGGGCCATGGCGTCGGAGTTCTGCACGGGGGCATTGAAACACCCTTGACAGATTGGTCAAGCAGCTTGACCATAAAGGCTCCGAGATAGTCAAGCCACTTGACCATATGCCCAGAGGAGCCCCGTCATGCCCGTCGTCCGCTCGTCCGAAGGCGTCACCCACGAGATCCACGGCGCCCGTTTCGTCTCGTACGCCAACCCCCGCGTCGGCAGCGAGGAGCTGTGCGCCTGGCGGGGCGAGATCCCGGCGGGGACGAAGGCGCCCGCGCACACCGTCGACCGGGAGGAGATCTTCCACCTGCTCACCGGCGAGCTGCTGATCACCCTCGACGACCGCACCGAGCGTGTCACCGCGGGCGACACCGTGATCATCAACCCCGGGACGACCCTCGCCGTCGAGAACCCCACCGACCGGACCGCGACCTCCTGGGTCACCACCTCGGTCGGCCTGACGGCGGAGCTGGCCGACGGCACCCGCCTCACTCCCCCGTGGGCCAACTGACCCGCGGGGGCCTCACGCCGCCAGCGACCCCGGCATCACCGCCCTCGGCCCGAATTTCGCCCGCGCGCGGTCCGCGACCTCCTCGATCCGGCGGACCTTCTCGTCCACGGGGTCGAAGGTGAGCTGGTGGGAGGCCTGTTCGGCGGGTGCGAGCCCCTCGGCGCGCAGGGCGACCGTACGGACCCGGGCGCGCTGGAGGCCGAGCGCCTCGTACAGGTCGTACGCGGTCCGGCTCAGGGCCGCCGAGTGCGCGGTCGGCTCCTTCAGGGTGCGACTGCGGGTGGTGGCGGAGCGGTCGGCGTAGCGGACGGTGAGGGTGAGGGTGCGGCAGACCTTGCCCACGGCGCGCAGCCGGGCGCCCAGCTCCTCGGCGGCCGAGAGCAGGGCGCGGCGGTGGCGGTCGGGGTCGAGTTCGTCGCGGTCGAAGGGGCGGTCGGCGGCCAGGGACCGGGAGACGCCGTTGGGGACGACCCGGCCGCGGTCGACGCCCTGGGCCTTCTCGTACAGCTCGCGGCCGGTCTTCGCACCGACCAGGCGCTGGAGCGTGGACAGCGGCGCGGCGGCGACCCGGCCGAGGGTGTCGAGGCCGTACTCGCACAGGGTGCGGGCGGTCGCGGTGCCGACGCCGGGCAGCGTGGCGACGGGCTTGCCGGCGAGGAAGTCCCGCTCCTCCCCGCCGGGCACCGCGCGGGTCAGTCCCGGCCGGGCGTCGCGCAGCGCCATGCGGGCCAGCATCGGGCCGGGTCCGGCGCCGATCACGCAGTCCACGCCGTACAGCGCGAGGGCCCGGACCCGGATCACCGAGGCCAGTTCCACGGCGTCGCGTCCGAAGTACCGTTCGGCGCCGCGCAGGTCGGCCAGCGCGCCGTCGGGCGGCAGCGCCTCGACGACCGGCGTGAACTCCTCAAGGAGACCGAGCAGTTCGGGCAGGGCCGCCTCGCGCGTCGGCGGCAGCTGGAAACGTACGCAGAGAATCGTCATCCCGCACTCCCCGGGCTCTGGTGCCACAACTTCCTTCCGACCGCGGGCCCTTCGCCCGCGGGGCGCAGATCGGCCCAGGGATGCATCTCGTACCCGGTGGACATGCGGATCCTCCGCTGCTCCATCGGGTCCTGGGCCGCGGAGCCGGCCGGCGCGGGCCGCCCGTCCGAACCGGCGAGGCGGCGGCGCGCGGGGCCGCCCTCGGGGTCGTCGCCCTCCCGGTTTCCGCCCGCCGCCGCCAGCCGGGCGGCGACGCCCTCCAGACCCTCCTCGCGGCGCACCTCCAGCAGGTCGGCGAGGTTCCAGGCGGCGGAGCCGACGACGCTGAGGCTGCGCGGGCCGCGCCGTTGCACCACCCCGCGCACCAGCAGCAGCCAGGAGTGGAAGACGGTGTGGGCGCAGGCGTCGTGGGAGTCGTCGAAGAAGGCGAGATCGACCAGGCCGGAGCCGTCGTCGAGGGTGGAGAAGATGACCCGGCGGCCGGAGCGGACCGGCGGGGTCTGGGTGGCCGCCTTGGCGCCCGCGACCAGCACCGTCTCCCCGTGCCGTGCCTCGCGCAGCCGCTTGGCCGACACCACGCCCAGCTCGCGCAGGAAGGTGCGGTGGTCGTCCATCAGGTTGCGTGAGGCGTCCATGGAGAGCACGCCGAGTTCGGCGCTGAGCTTCTCCGCCGAGGTGAGGTCGGGCAGTCCGGCGGAGGCGGTCCTGCGTCCGCCGGACAGGGGGAGCTGGTCGCCGCGTCCGCCCCGGGCGCCGCGGTGCAGCTCGGTCAGGTGCAGTTGCAGGTCGCGGCGGTTGGCGCCGAACGCGTCCAGCGCACCGACCTGGGCGAGCCGTCCGGCCAGCGGCCTGCTGGGGCGGGCCCGTTCCCAGAAGTCGAGCAGGGAGGCGTAGGGCTGCCCCTCGGCGATCCGCTCCGCCTCGGCCTCGCTGATGCCGTGCACGTCGGAGAGGGCGAGGCGCAGGCCCCACGTGGCAGGCTTCCGTGACCGCGATTCAGACACCAGTTCGATCCTGTGTGCGACCCCGGACTTGTTCACGTCCAGCGGCAGGATCGGCACCCCGCGCCGCCGCGCGTCCGCCAGCAGCAGCCGCTTGGGGTACATGCCGGGGTCGTGGGTGAGCAACCCCGCGTAGAAGGCGGCCGGATGATGGGCCTTCAGCCACGCCGACTGGTAGGTCGGCACGGCGAAGGCGACGGCGTGCGCCTTGCAGAAGCCGTAGCTGCCGAACGCCTCGACGATCTCCCAGGTCCGCTGGATCGTTTCCGCGTCGTAACCGTTCGCCGTCGCGTGCTGCGCGAACCACACCTTGATCCGCCCCTGCGACTCCGGGTCGGAGAGGCCACGCCGCACCCGGTCCGCCTCGCCGCGTCCGCAGCCGGTCATGATGGCGACGATGTCGATGATCTGCTCGTGGAAGACGACGACCCCGTACGTCCCCTCCAGCGGCTCCGCCAGGTCCTCGTGCGGGTAGCGCACCGGCGCCCGCCCGTGCCGGGCCTCGATGAACGGCCGCACCATGTCGGCGGCGACCGGTCCCGGCCTGAAGAGCGAGATGTCGACCACGAGGTCGTGGAAGGTCGACGGCTGGAGCCTGCCGACCAGGTCCCGCTGGCCCGGCGACTCGATCTGGAAGCAGCCCAGCGTCTCGGCGGACCGGATCATCCGGTACGTCGCCGGGTCGCCCTCCGGTACGGCGTCCAGGTCGACCTCGGTGCCCGTGGCCCGCTTCACCTCGGCGACCGCGTGCGCCATCGCCGACTGCATCCGCACCCCGAGCACGTCCAGCTTGAGCAGCCCGAGGTCCTCCACGTCGTCCTTGTCGAACTGCGCCATCGGGAAGCCCTCGCCGCTGGTCGGCATGACCGGTGTACGGGAGAGCAGGGAGGCGTCGGACAGCAGGACGCCGCAGGGGTGCATGGCGACACCGCGCGGGAGGGCGTCCAGGCCCTCGACCAGCTCCCAGAGCTTGCCGTACCGCTCCCGCTCCCCCGCCAGTTCCCGCAGTTCGGGCAGTTCCTCCAGCGCCGCGCGGGCGTCGCGGGCGCGGATGTGCGGGAAGGACTTGGCGACGCGGTCGATCTCGGCCGGATCCATGGACAGGGCGGCGCCGACGTCGCGGATGGCGTGCCGCACCCGGTACGTCTCCGGCATGGCGACCGTGGCGACCCGCTCGGTGCCGAACCGGCCGATGATCGCGCGGTAGACCTCCAGGCGGCGCGCGGACTCCACGTCGATGTCGATGTCGGGCAGCACGACCCGTTCCTTGGACAGGAAGCGCTCCATCAGCAGCCCGTGCTCGACCGGGTCGGCGTGCGCGATGCCGAGCAGGTGGTTGACGAGCGAACCCGCGCCGGAGCCGCGCGCGGCGACCCGGATGCCCATGTGCCGTACGTCGTCCACGACCTGGGCGACGGTGAGGAAGTACGAGGCGAAGCCGTGGTGGGCGATGATGTCCAGCTCGTGGTGCATCCGCTCCCAGTACTCCCGGTGGTCCGGCCGCCGGTCGTAGCCGCGCCGCACCATGCCCGCCGCCGCCCGGGAGGCGAGCGTCCGCTGCGCGGTGCGGCGGCCGGCGCCGACGAGGTGCGGTTCGGGGAAGTGGACGGCGCCCATGCCGAGGTCGTCCTCGGGGTCGACCAGGCACTCGGCGGCCGTGGCCCGGGTCTGCTCCAGCAGGCGGTGCGCGGTGTCGCGCCCGAAGCCCGCGGACTCGACGATCCGCTCGGCGGCGTGCCGCATGGCACCGGCGTCCTTGAGCCAGGCCTCGCCGGAGTCCAGTTCCCTGGTGGCGCCGATCGGGACCAGGCGGCGGGCGGCGTCCAGGACGTCGGCGACCTCGCCCTGGCCGGGGTCGGCGTAACGGACGGCGTTGGAGAGCACCGGCCTCACGCCCTGTTCGGCGGCGAAGCCCACGGTGCGGGAGGCCAGCCGCAGGGAGCCGGGGCCGGTGCCCTCGCGGCCGTGCCAGACGGCCTCCAGGCGCAGGGCGTCGCCGTAGACCTCCCGCCAGGGGGCGAGGAGCCGCGCCGCGCGGTCGGGGCGCCCTGCGGCGAGGGCGCGGCCGACCTCGGAGTCGGGGCCGAGCAGAACGGTCAAACCGTCGGCGTGGTTGTCGGGCCAGGACAGCAGCGGGGTGCCCTCGGCCGTGTGGGCGGCGGAGACCAGGCGGCACAGGTCGGCCCAGCCACGGGCGCCGTCGCGGGCGAGGAACGTCACCCGGGGGGCCGACTCGTCGACGAAGGCGCCGCCGCGCACGGGGACGCGGCGCCGGTCCCGGCGTACGGAGGTCTCCGTGCGGTCGGCTTCGGGCTCGGGGGCCGCCACCGCCAGCTCCGCGCCGAACAGGGGGCGGACGCCCGCCTTCGCGCAGGCCTTGGCGAAGCGGACCGTGCCCGCGAGGGTGTCGCGGTCGGTGAGGGCGAGGGCGTCCATGCCCCGCTCGACGGCGCGCTCGGCCAGCCGCTCCGGGTGGGAGGCGCCGTAGCGGGCGGAGAACCCGGAGACGGTGTGCAGATGCGTGAAACCCGGCACGCGCACCTCCCGACTCATGGACCCGACGCATGACCGAACGCCATTATCGAACGTCTGTTCCCAGCTACCTCACCCACCATACCTCCATCCTCGAATATGTGTGCGACATCCGTTCGGCCCCGCCCCACCTGCGCAAACGCCCCCCGACCAGGACTGTGGGGACATGTCACACACACCGGGCCCCGGCACGCGAAGCGGCTCCTTCCTCGGTGAGGTGAAGGACGCCGTCACCCCGCGGGCCACCCTGCTGGTGCTCGGCGTGATCGCGCTCCAGCTGCTGTTCATCGCCTCCTACGTGGGGGCGCTGCACGACCCGAGACCGAAGGACGTGCCCTTCGGGGTGGTCGCGCCCGGGGCGGCCGCCGGGCGGACGGTGGACCGGCTGGAGCGGCTGCCCGGCTCCCCGCTGGACCCGCGCGCGGTGGCCGACGAGGCGAGCGCCCGGCGGCAGATCGTGAACCGGGACATCGACGGCGCCCTGGTCCTCGACCCCTCCGGCCGCACCGACACCCTGCTGGTCGCCTCCGGCGGCGGCACCGTCCTCGCCACCACCCTGGAGGGCATCGTCGGCAAGGCGGAGAAGGCCGAGAGACGCGCGGTGCGGGTGGTCGACGTGGCCCCGGCCTCGTCCCACGACTTCGACGGGCTGTCGTCCTTCTACCTGGTCGTGGGCTGGTGCGTCGGCGGCTACCTGTGCGCCTCGATCCTGGCGATCAGCACCGGCGCCCGGCCGGCCAACCCGCGCCGGGCGGCGATCCGGCTCATCGTGATGGCGCTGGTCGCGATCGTCGGCGGACTCGGCGGCGCGGTGATCATCGGGCCGATCCTGGGCGCGCTGCCCGGCGGCGTGCTGGACCTGTGGGGGCTCGGCGCGCTGATCACCTTCGCGGTGGGCGCCGCCACGCTCGCCCTCCAGGGCGTCTTCGGGATCGTCGGCATCGGTCTGGCGATCCTGCTGGTGGTGATCGCGGGCAACCCGAGCGCGGGCGGCGCCTTCCCACTGCCACTGCTCCCGCCGTTCTGGAAGGCGATCGGCCCGGCGCTGCCACCGGGCGCGGGCACCTGGGCGGCCCGCTCGATCGCCTACTTCAAGGGGAACGACGTGACCGCCTCCCTGCTGGTGCTGTGGGCGTGGGCGGTCGCGGGAACGGTGATCACGATGCTGGCGGCCGTGCTGCCGCGCCGCGGACGGCAGGAGACGGAGCTGCCGCCCGCGCGGGCCGGCTGACCGTCGTACGGCCGACCCTCGTACGGCCGGCCGTCGTACGGGCGCGGGAGCCGCGGGCGGACACGCGGAAGTCCCGCCCCTCGCGCGCGGGACGGGACTTCACAGGTGTGCGGGTACCGCTGCTCAGCCGATCTGCGTACCGGTGGCCGACAGGGCCTCCGTCACCGGCTGGAAGAAGGTCTCGCCGCCCGAGGTGCAGTCGCCGCTGCCGCCGGAGGTGAGGCCGACGGCCTTGTCGCCCGAGAAGAGCGAGCCGCCGCTGTCGCCGGGCTCGGCGCACACGTCGGTCTGGATCAGGCCGTTGACGATGTCGCCGTTGCCGTAGTTCACGGTGGCGTCCAGGCCGGTCACCGTCCCGTCGTGCACCTGGGTGGTGGAACCGCTGCGGGTCACCTGCATGCCGACGGTGGCCTCGGCGGCGCCCGAGATGGCCTGCGAGGAGCCGTTGTAGAGGTTCACCTCGCTCGGGTGGTCCACGTCGGCGGTGTACTTGACCAGGCCGTAGTCGTTGTCGGGGAAGCTGGACGCCTCGTTCTCGCCGATGACGTTCCCGGAGGAGTCCGACCAGGTCGAGATGGACTCGGTGCAGTGGCCGGCGGTGATGAAGTACGGCTCACCGCCCTTGGTCACGTTGAAGCCGAGCGAGCAGCGCCCGCCGCCTCCGGTGATGGCGTCGCCGCCCGCGACGAAGGGCTTGTACTCACCCTTGGTCCGCTTCAGCTCGGCCTTGGCCCCCAGCCCGTCGACCACCTTGGTCAGCTTGGCCAGTTCGGCCTGGGAGACCGTGCGGTCGGCGGTGACGACGACCTTGTTGGTGGTCGGGTCGGTCGCCCAGGACGTGCCCGGGATGGTCGCGTCCTTCGTGAGAGTGGTGCGCGCGCTCTTCAGGTCGGCGAGCGAGTTCTCGACGACTCTCGCCTTGGCGCCCGCCTCCTGGACGGTGTGCGCGGCACTCTCGTCGAGCACGTTGACGACGAGGCTCTTGGCCTGCGCGTCGTAGTACGTGCCGGCCGCGTCGGCGCCGAGGTCGCCGAGCAGTGTGGAGGCGAGCTTTCCGGCCGCCGTGACCGACAGGGTCTCGGGCGCGGCGGTCTTCGGGGCCTCGCTGGCGTTCGCGGTCTGGAAGGTGACTCCGGCCGCGACCAGTGCGGTGATTCCCGCACCTACCACGGCGACCCGCCGCCTGGGTATGCGTCGGTGCTTCAACTCACGTCCTCCTGTGGGGGGTCGGCCCGGAGGTTGTGGGGACCTCGCGGACCGGAAGGCTGGTTGACGAGCGTTGACTCTTCCGATTCCACAGGCCGCACACAAGGTCGGCTCCAGGACGTGCGCACGACAACTCCAGGGTGGTCACACGGCCTTCACCGTTCGCTTCCCTCTCAGCGGGATGCGCGGACCCGCAGTCCGGACGCGGGAGAGCCCCCGCACACCTCTCGGTGCACGGGGGCTCGTCGCACCGCCGGCCGCGCGGTACGGGACGGGCGGGCCGGTCAGTAGACGCTGACGCCGTAGGCGCTCAGGGCCTCCGTCACCGGCTGGAAGAACGTCGTCCCGCCGGAGGAGCAGTTGCCGCTGCCGCCGGAGGTCAGACCGTACGCGGTGCCGTTGCTGCCGTAGAGCGAGCCGCCGGAGTCGCCGGGCTCGGCGCAGACCGTCGTCTGGATCAGGCCGGAGACCACGTCGCCGCCGCCGTAGTTGACGGTGGCGTTCAGGGCGGTGACCCGGCCGCTGTGGGTGCCGGTGGTGGAGCCGTCGCGGATGACGGTGGTGCCCACGCTCGGGGTGGCCGCGCGGGTGATGTCCACGCCGTTGGCGGTGCCGGGCCGGGAGACGGATCCCGTGTACTGCACGATGCCGTAGTCGTTGCCCGGGAAGCTGGAGCCCGCCGTCTGTCCGATGACGGTGCCTCCGGAGCTGGCGCGCCAGGCGCCGGCGCCGTCGGTGCAGTGTCCGGCGGTCAGGAAGTACTCGGCGCCGTTGCTGGCACGGACGTTGAAGCCGAGGGAGCAGCGCCAGCTGCTCGCGTAGATGGCGTCGCCGCCCTGGATGAGCTTGTTGAACTTACCGGGGGTGCGCTTGATCGTGAGCGCGTCGGCCTTGTCGCCGGCCTGCTCCTTGATCTTCGCGATCTCGGCCTGGGAGACGGTGCTGTCGATGGTGACGAGCACCCGGCCGGACTTGCTGTCGACGGCCCAGGCGGTGCCGGGGACGTCGGCCTGGAGCACCGCGCCGCTGGCACTGCTCAGCTCGGCGGCGCTGAAGGTGGCCGGGGTGGATGCCGCGTTCGCGCTGGGGATCGCGACGGCGGCAGCGGCCACGAGGCCGGTGGATACGGCGATCAGCCGAGTCCGTCTCGTGATGCCGCTGCGGGGGGTGGTGCGCTTGATCCTCACTTTTCGTTCCTCCACAGGGGAAGTCGGGGGCCCCTCTCGTGGGGATGGGGGCCCGTGAGGCGCAGTCAGGGACGGACCTCCGGGTTCCGAATACGTCGTGCCCCTGACAAGCGCTGAGGTTGAAGTCTCGGCCGAACGACCGGTCGGCGCAAGAGGGCCTTTCGGTCGTCCGCCTTTGAACGGTCTTTACCAACCCCGGCCGGTCCCGGCGCAGTTCGCGCTCCCCCGCCGCGACGTGGGCCTCCAGGGTCTTCCCCGGCGGCGGGAAGGTGCAGACGGAGGCGCAGACGAAGTGGTCGGCCAACGCGACGCTCGTCCGGAGCGTGTGCTCCCGCCCGTCCGGCTCGAAGGCCGGTTCCCCGCCGAGTACCGGCCCACGCTCCCGGCCGTCCGCGTTCGGCGACCCGCACGCCGCGCGGCCCCGCGTCGCCGTCCGTCGTCCACTGCCCGGGGATGTCCGGAAGTTGCCCGTCCGGATGGTCCTCCGGCCAGTGGGTGCCGGTCGGCGCGAGCAATCCGTAGGGCGCCGGGACCGTGGCGACGCGCTCGTCGCGCCACCGCCGCCACCCGAGGTTCAAGCCTTCCACACCGGTTCGGCCAGGCCGAGGTGGGAGCGCAGGGTGGCGCCCTGGTACTCGGTACGGAACGCGCCGCGCTCCTGCAGCAACGGGACCACCCGGTCCACGAACTCGTCCAGCCCGCCCGGGGTCAGGTGCGGTACGAGGATGAAGCCGTCGGCGGCGTCCCGCGCCACGAACTCCGTCAGTTCGGTCGCGACCTCCCCGGGTGTGCCCACGAAGGACTGCCGGGCGCCCGCCTCGATCACGGTCTGCCGGATGGACAACCCCCGCTCCTGCGCCAGGGCCCGCCACTTCTCGGCGGTCGCGACGCTGTCGCCCTGCCGGGTCCGCCCCTGGCTGAGCTGCGGATCGGGCACCGGGTCGACGTCGGGCAGCGGCCCGTCGGGGTCGTAGCCGGACAGGTCGACACCCCAGATCTGCTCCAGCGTGAGCAGCGCGGTCTGCGGGGAGACCTGCTGCCACCGGATCTCCTCGGCCCGCTCCTGCGCCTCGGCGGCGGTGTCCCCGAGGACGACGGTGACGCCGGGCATGATCTTGAGGTCTCCGGGGCTCCGGCCGTACTTCGCCAGGCGGCGTTTCACGTCGGCGTAGAAGGCGCGCCCCGCCTCCAGGGTGCCGTGGCGGGTGAAGATCACGTCCGCCGAGGAGGCGGCGAACTCCCGGCCCTCGTCGGAGTCGCCCGCCTGGATCACCACCGGGTGCCCCTGCGGGGAGCGGGGCAGCGTGAACTCGCCCGCGATGTCGAAGTGCCGCCCGTGGTGGGCGAAGGGGCGGGGGGTGCCGTCCGGGGTCCAGGAGTCCCACAGCTTCCGTGCCGTCGCCACGAACTCGGCGGCCCGGGTGTACCTCTCGGCCCGGTCCAGGTAGCCGCCGCGCCGGAAGTTCTCGCCGGTGAAGGCGTCGGAGGAGGTCACCACGTTCCAGGCCGCCCGGCCGCCGCTGAGGTGGTCCAGGGTGGCGAGCCGGCGGGCGAGTTCGTAGGGCTCGTTGAAGGTGGCGTTGACCGTGGCGGCGAGTCCGAGACGTCCGGTGACGGCGGCGAGCGCGTTCAGCACGGTCAGGGACTCGGGGCGGCCGACCACGTCCAGGTCGTGGATGCGGCCCTTGTGCTCGCGCAGCCGCAGCCCCTCGGCGAGGAAGAAGAAGTCGAACAGGCCGCGTTCGGCGGTGCGGGCGAGGTGCTCGAAGGAGGCGAAGTCGATCTGCGAACCCGAGCGCGGATCGGCCCAGACGGTGGTGTTGTTGACGCCCGGGAAGTGGGCGGCGAGGTGCATCGGCTTCGGCTGCATCGGCTTGGGTCCGGTCATGACGCTCCCTGCGCGACGGCGTACTGGTTGGCGGGCCGGGTCAGGCCCAGGTGGTCCCGGAGGGTGCTGCCCGGGTAGAAGGTGCGGAACAGGCCCCGGTGCTGGAGCAGCGACACGGTGCCGTTGACGAGGCGTTCCAGGTCGCTGTGCGGCTCGACCGGCGTGAGGTGGAAGCCGTCGACGACGCCGTCCCGGTGCCAGGAGGCGATGAGTTCGGCGAGGTCCACGGGGCCGCCGCGGTACTGCGGGCCGCGTGGCGTGGCGCGGGGGCCGCCGCCGCCGTGGCCGGGTTCGGCCGCGTACTCGCCGTCCCCGAGGTCGACGTCCAGGGCGGCGAGGACCCGCAGGTCGTCCGGGTCGCGGCCGTGCGCCGCGGCGGACGCCCGCAGTTCGGCCCGCGCGGCGGCGGCCCGGGCGGGGAGCGCGGTGCGCACGAGCGCCACGTCGGCGTACCGGGCCGCGACCGCCCGGGCGGCCCGGTCGGTGGCGTCGACCACGCGCACGGGGTGCCCCTGCGGGGGCCGCGGCACGATCGAGGGGCCCTTGACGGAGAAGGCGGTGCCGGTGAAGTCGACGTGGTGGAGCTTGTCCCGGTCGACGAAGCGGCCGGTGGCCACGTCCCGGATCTCGGCGTCGTCCTCCCAGCTGTCCCACAGGCGCGCCGCCACGTCGGCCACCTCGCCGGCCTCCTGCCAGAGGGCGTCGGCGGGGGCGGCGTGGCGGCGGCCGAAGAGGCGGGCCTCGCCCTCGCTGGTGGACACCTCGATCCGCCAGCCCGCCCGGCCGCGGCTGACCCAGTCCAGGGTCGCCACGGCCGCCTGGACGTGGAAGGGCTCGGTGTGGGTGGTGGTGACGGTCGGGACGAGGCCGACGCGCCGCGTGGCGGGCGCCACCCGGGACAGCACGGAGAGCGCGTCGGGACCGGGGCGGGCGAGGCTGTCGCCCAGGGTCACGAAGTCGAGCGCGCCCCGTTCGGCGAGCCGGGCGGCCGCCGTGAACTCGTCGGCGTCGTACACCGACCGCCGGTCCAGGGCGGTCGCCAGGTGCAGTCGCCGTCTGCCGTGGGAGGAGGTCATGCGGGGTCATCCCTTTCCGTCTGCTGCTGTCTGCTTCTGCCTACGTCTGTCTGCCGCTGTCTGCGCCAACAGGGCTGTCCTCACAGGACCTTGGAGAGGAAGGCCCGGGTGCGCTCGTGCCGCGGGCGGTCCAGTACGTCGCCGGGCGGGCCCTGTTCGACGATGCGTCCGTCGTCCATGAAGACCACCGTGTCGGCGACCTCGCGGGCGAAGCCGATCTCGTGCGTGACGACGATCATGGTGGTGCCCCGCCGGGCCAGGTCCTTGATGACGTCGAGCACCTCGCCGACCAGTTCGGGGTCGAGCGCGGACGTCGGCTCGTCGAACAGGAGCAGCCTCGGCTCCAGGGCGAGCGCCCGCGCGATGGCCACCCGCTGCTGCTGCCCGCCGGACAGGTGCCGGGGGTAGGCGCCCTCCTTGTCGGCGAGCCCGACCCGCTCCAGCAGCCGGCGTGCCGCCTGGACGGCCTCGCGGCGCGGTCGCCGCAGCGCGGAGACCGGGGCCTCGGTGATGTTCTCCAGCACGGTCAGGTGCGGGAAGAGGTGGAAGTCCTGGAAGACGAAGCCGATCCGCGTGCGCTGTCTCAGCACCTCGCGCTCGGACAGCTCGCGCAGCCGGTCGCCGCTGCGCCGGTAGCCGATGAGGGCGCCGTCCACGCTGATCAGGCCCCGGTCCACCTTCTCCAGGTGGTTGACGGTGCGCAGCAGCGTCGACTTGCCGGAGCCGGAGGGGCCGAGCACCACGTTCACCTCGCCGGTGCGCACGGTGAGGTCGATGCCCTTGAGCACCTCCAGCGGGCCGAAGCTCTTGTGCACGGACCTGATGTCGACCATGACGTCCGTGTCGTCGGTGACGCTCATCGCGCGGACTCCTCCAGCAGGGGGTGGTGCGGTGACGCGAGTGCCTCGGGCGCCCGCAGGAAGGTCAGTACGGCCCGTGCGGTGGCGTCGTTCTGCCGGAAGGCCACGCCGCCGGTGCCGGGCCGGGTGAACGCGCCCGAGCCGCGCGCGTCGGTGTGCGGGCCGAGCGCGAACCGCCTCGGGTGGGGCCGCCCGGCCCGGTCCAGTACGCGTCCGTCGGCGCGGTCCACGGCCAGCAGCCCGTCCGGGGTCGCGGCGGCCCCGTCGGCGTGCAGCGCGCGCAGCAGTGGATCGCGGGCGCGTTCGACGGTGGGGTGCGGCAGCCGCGCCTCGACCAGCGCCCGGGCCTCGACGACGGCACCCGGCACGGTGGCGCTGGTCGCCCGGAACACCCCGTTCTCGGCGGTGACGGCCGTGTCGGCGCCCAGGAAGCGCACCACACCGGCCCGGGACAGGGCGAGCAGTTGCCGCAGCCGCGGGCCGGGCGGTCCCGAGGCGAGGAGGCTGAAGAAGCCGTGCCACCAGCCGCCGACGTCGCCGAGCCGGACGAGCTGTCCGTAGACGGAGAGCAGCGCGAGGAAGACCGCGAGGTCCGGACTGCGGGCCGGGTCGTGCCGGCGCCGCAGGTCGGCCTCGACGTGGCGGCGCACCCCTTCCTGGAGCTCCGCGTGCGAGCCGTACCGCACGGCGTCGAGGGGACGGTCGAGGGCGGCGAGGTCGAGCCGGTCGGCGGGGTCGGGCACCGCGGCGGCGACGAGGGCGGCCCGCTCGTCCGGACCGGCGGTGGCGTACCGCGCCTCGAAGCCGGCCCGGTCGGCGCGCACCCGTTCCGGATGGGCCGTGAACAGGCGGTGGTAGTGGGCGAAGCCCAGTTCCTTCTCGACCAGCGGCCAGACGTCGCGCCGGAAGTCGAAGCCGTCCGGCCGGGCGAGCAGCGCCTCGGTCTCGGCGGGGCCGAAGAACCGCGGCAGCGGCGGCCGCTCCCCGGTCCAGTCGTAGCCGATCTTCGAGTGGTACGGCACGCCGCGCCGCGAGCCGGCGTACAGCACCGGCTCCCGTCCGGACGGGACGTAGGTGTCCCCGTCGTACCGTCCTCCCCTGCCCTCGGTGAGCAGCACCATCAGGTCGACGAAGGCCAGCCCGAGACCGCGTACGAGGACCGGCTCCCCGGGGCGCAGCGCGGACAGGTCGCTGTCGGCGGTGAAGTCCGGCGGGAGGTGGACCAGGCCGTGCGCACGGGCGTAGTCCGACAACTCCCGCTGTTCGGCGTCGGGTTCGGCGTCGAGGTGGCCGAGGGTGAGGACGACCAGGTCGGCGGGGAGTGGAGTGTCGCGGCCGTCGAGCCACACCCGTTGGCGTTCCTCCCGCGTGCCCTCCACCCGCAGCGCACGGCGCGCGTGGTGGTGGACGACGACGTTGGCGGGCAGCCCCGCCACGGCGCGCTGGTACGCCCAGCGCAGGTACGCGCCCTGGGTCCGCCGGTCGGCGAAGGTGCGCCCGTCCACGGCCGCCCACTCGTGCAGGGTGGGTCCGGGCCGTACGGGACCGGCCATCTCGACGGTGTCGTCGGTGAACACGGTGACGTCCTCGGCGTGCGAGTTCATCCACAGCAGCGGCGACTGCCGGGCGCGCCAGACGCGTCCGGCGCCCGGTGGATGCGGGTCCACGAGGTGGATGTCGAGGCCGCGGCCGTCGTACAGCTCGGGCGCGTTGGCGGCGACGCGCTCCAGCAGTCCGGTGCCGCGGGGTCCTGCGCCGACGATCACCAGGGAGGCCCTGGTGCCCGGCGCGGGGCGGCTCATCGGGTGCGCTCCGTGCCGCGGGCGTAGTGCTTCTCGACGTAGTACTGGCCGATGCCGAGCAGGGAGGTGACGACGGTGTACCAGACGGTGGCCACCATCAGCATCGGGATGACCTGGTAGGTGCGGTGGTAGACGAGCTGCACCGAGTAGAGCAGGTCCTGTACGGCGATGACGCTGACGATGGAGGTGCCCTTGAGGGTGCCGATCAGCATGTTCCCGGCGGGCGGCACGATGGCGCGCATGGCCTGCGGGAGGACGATCCGCCGCCACCGGCGCCACCGGCTCAGTCCGAGCGCCTGCGCGGCCTCGACCTGGCCGCGGTCCACGGACAGGATGCCGCCGCGCACCACCTCGGCGGCGTACGCGGCCTCGTGCAGCGTCAGGCCGATGACCGCCACGGTGACCGGACCGAGCAGATCGACCGTCTTCACGCCGAGGACCCGCGGGTACAGGGCGCCGATGTTGAACCACAGCAGCAGCTGCACCAGGATCGGTATCGACCGGAACAGCCACACGTAGCCCCAGCTCACGGCGCGCAGCACGGGGTTGGCGGAGAGCCGGAACGCGGCGAGCAGGGTGCCCAGCGCGAAGCCGAGGACCATGACGACGGCGGTGAGCCAGAGGGTGAGCCACAGGCCGCGCAGGACGGTGTCGGAGGTGAACCAGTCGGCGACGACACCCCACTGGAACGCGTCGTTGCGCAGGACGGAGTTGGCGGCGAGAGCGAGCAGGACGAGGACGACGACGGCGGCCGTCCACTGGCCGGGGCGGCGTTGCGGGACGATCCGCGGGAGGTCCGCACGGCCCGGGGTGTCGGGTACGGCGGCGGACTTGGCGAGGGTGTCGGAGGACATGCGAAGGCTCCGTGACATCGAGTCAGTCGGACACGGTGGGTGGTGCCTTCACACGGCCGAGCCCCTCAGCATGGCCGTCCGCCGAGAGTACGGGGGTGTTTCCGCCCGCTGTCAAGGCTGTCCACACTGTGAGCCGCGCATCTCAAGTCGTTGACGCGGAACCGGATGCCTGTTCCACTTGGCCCATGCATCCACAGCAGTGGCTGGTCACGCGCTCCCACATCGACTTCGGTCGAGTGTGGTCCTGTTCCTGTTGAGCCGACCCCCCTGCCTGCCCCGATCGCGTGATCACGTGATCACTCGTACCGCCTGATCGTCTGATCCCGTCGGGGCCTTCTCGGGTTCGACCTGTCGTCGACCCGCCTTCACACGCGCACGCCCCCTCCCCTCGCGCCGCCCCATGCCTTTGCTCTCAGGAGACCAGTGACGATGCGTACGCCCACGCGTGCCCGAAAACGCCTCTTCCTCCCCTTCGCCCTCATCGCTTCGGCCGCCCTGCTGCTCACGGCGTGCGGCTCCGGTGATCCCGCCGGCGACGTCGCGGGCGCGGCGGCCGGCTCCGACGCGGTCCCCACCACGGACGTCGTCTCCGGTGTCCGGCGGAACGCGGACGCCGTGCGGCTGCTGCCGGCGGGCACCACCGAACTCACCCTCGCCGTCAGCGTCGGCGGCGCCCCGCCGGGCACCACCTACCTGTCCGACGGCAAGACGCTGACCGGCCAGGACGTCGACTTCGCGCACGCGGTCGCCAGGGCGCTCGACATCAGGCTCAAGACCGAGCAGGCCTCCTTCGAGGCGATCCTGCCGGCCCTGGACAGCGGCAAGTACGACGTCGGCGCCAGCAACTTCGGGGTGACCGACGAACGGCGCGGGACCATCGACTTCGTCACCTACATCAACGACGGCCAGGGCTTCGCCGCCCGCGAGGACAGCGAGTTGTCCGAGGTCACCGACCTGAAGCAGCTGTGCGGACGGAAGGTGGCGACCGGCGCCGGCACCACCTTCGAGGCGACGCTGGAGGAGAACCGGCACCGCTGCACGGACGCGGGCGGCGAGGCGTACACGGTGCAGACGTACAGCGAGCCCGGCGCGCTGTGGTCCTCGCTCCAGCAGGGGCGCAGCGACGTGGTGATGTCGACCATCAACGGCCTGCGCTACGCGGTCGCCCACCAGCAGGGCCTGAAGTTCCTGAACGAGTTCCACCGCCTGGACGTCGGCTTCGCCCTGAAGAAGGGCTCCGCGCTGGCGCCCGCCCTCCGGGCCGCGGTGAACGGGCTGATCGCCGACGGGACGTACGCCCGCATCCTGAAGAAGTGGGACACGACGGAGTCGGCGATAGCGAGGTCCGAGATCTCACCCCCGGAGCTGAAGGACTGACGGCCCGGAGAGGCCGGGCCGAGGCTGACGACGTCTCAGCAGCTGCACCCGCAGTCGCAGCCGTCACAGCCGCAGTCGCACCCGTCGCCGCAGCAGCTGCAGCAGTCACAACAGTCGCAGCAGTCGCCGCAGTCACAGTTGGAGCAGAGCCCTTCCCTGCGCTGCCTGCTCCAGGGGTCCTCGAACGTGCCGCAGCACATCTGGCACGTGCAGGCCAGCCCGAGCCACACGGCGCACCCCGCGAGCAGCCCGCGCCGGTCGCGGCGCGGCGGTTCCGGGGGCGTCGGCCCACCGGGGCCGCCGGGAGCACCCGGGGTACCGGGCGCGCCGGGAGGGGCGTACGGATGGCTGCCGTGGGCGCACGAGACGGTGCCGAACGCGCGGTCCACGGAATTGCCCAGCTCGTGCACGAGCAGCCGGTGCACCAGCCGCCCGTCGGTGAACTCGGTCTCCCGCAGGGCCAGCCGCACCCCGCGCACGGCGTCGTCCGCGAGCCGCCGCGCCTCGGTGAGCGGCGTCCCGGTGGCGGTGAGCGGATTCCAGGCGCCGGACGCGGCATCGGCCTCCCGGTCCTCCACAGCGTCCAGGAGATGGGCGAGCCGCCCGAAGAGCCGTCCGGCCTCGGCGAGCGGCGCGGCGTTGTGCGGCCGCCCGGCAAGGTGCGCGGTGTGCGCGAAGGCGGCGGCGGTCGCGGTCTCGGTCGGTTCGGTGACGGTCAGCAGGGGCGTGCCGGGCCCGGCGAGCGCCTCGATGCCGCCCTGCCGGTCCACGGCGTCGACCAGTACGGCGGTGTCGAAGCCGACGGCGCTGCCGCCGCGTGCCCCGGCCGCGTCCCAGCCGCCGGCGATCCGGCGGGCGGCGAGCGCCACCGGCCGGCGGGCCAGCAGGCCGTCCCCGTCGGCGACATGGTCGCGCACCTTGGCCGAGGCCAGCACCAGGGAGACGGCCGCCGCGAGCCGGGCTCCCTCGCCGTGCGCGACGGACGCGGTGCGCATCCCGCGCAGCGGACAGGGCCCGGCGGTGCGCCGCCCGGCGCCCGCACCGCCCCGCTCGGCCTGAGCCTCCGTCAAAACCGATATGAGCAGCCCGTCATAGTTCGTCACGATCCGTGCGAACTGTCCGTGGTCCTTGCGCAGTGCGAGGCACAACCCGCACAAATGAGCCATCCACTGGCTCGTGAGGCTCTCTCCGAGCCGGTGCCTGCACGGCCTGACGATTCCGAACACGACGCTCCCCCGTGGTTGGTACGACGCTGAGCTGCGGCATCGTACCGACCGCCGCCATCACCCGTACGCACCCTCTCTCACCCGTGTGCCGTGAAGAATCATATTTCACTCACAGTCAGCAGCCGTTTGGGAAACGGCCCTTGGGACACAAGGACTCTCGACGGATCCGCTGTGCACCAGTACCGTCACAAACCCCCCGCGCGGCGTCTATCCACTTGGCGCGACGTCCGCATCATGGATGACCATAGGGATGCGGAAGCACGAAAGCCCGCTGTGAGAGGAGGCGTCCATGGGATCGGTACGCAAGGCGAGTGCGTGGCTCGGCCTCGTCGACGACAACGATGACGAGCGTTACTACGACGACGACTACTCCGAGGGCACCGAGCAGCCCGGGGACGCCTGGGTCACGGACCCGCGGGTCAAGGTGGCCTCGGACGTGGCCGAGGAGAAGGGCCGCCGCATCGCGACGGTCACCCCGGACAGCTTCCGGGACGCACGGGCCATCGGTGAGCTGTTCCGGGACGGAGTCCCGGTCATCGTGAACCTGACGGCCATGGAGGGGACCGACGCCAAGCGCGTGGTCGACTTCGCGGCCGGGCTCATCTTCGGCCTGCGCGGCTCGATCGAGCGGGTGTCCACCCGGGTGTTCCTGCTGAGCCCGGCCGACACCCAGGTCATCAGCGGCGAGCCCGCCGCACACCGTTCCGACGGTTTCTTCAACCAGAGCTGAGGCGGGGCCGCACACCACGGCCCCGCTCCCCCGCTCGCCGGGCGCCTCCTACCGGAAGGCGTCGAGCCCGGTGAGCGCCTTGCCGAGCACCAGCTGGTGCATCTCGACGGTGCCCTCATAGGTGAGCACCGATTCCAGGTTCGTCGCGTGCCGCATCACGGGGTATTCGAGGGAGATCCCGTTGGCGCCGAGGATCGTACGGGCCGTGCGGCAGATGTCGATGGCCTCGCGCACGTTGTTGAGCTTGCCGAAGCTGACCTGCTCGGGACGCAGGCGGCCGGCGTCCATGCGGCGCCCCAGGTGATGGGCGAGCAGGATCCCCTTGTGCAGTTCGACCGCCATGTCGGCGAGCTTGGCCTGGGTCAGCTGGAAGCCTCCGATGGCCCGCCCGAACTGCTCCCGCGACTTCGCGTACTCCAGGGCCGCCTCGAAGGAGCTGCGCGCCGCGCCCATCGAGCCCCAGACGATCCCGTAACGGGCGTGCGACAGACAGCTGAGCGGTCCGCGCAGCCCGGTCACCTCCGGCAGTACGGCGTCGGCGGGCAGCCGTACGTCGTCGAGGACCAGCTCGCTGGTGACGCTGGCCCGCAGGGACCACTTGTGCTTGATCTCGGGGGCGGAGAACCCGGCGCTGTCGGTCGGCACGACGAAGCCGCGGATCCCCTCCTCGGTCCGCGCCCAGACGACGGCGACCCCGGCCACCGAGCCGTTGGTGATCCACATCTTGCGCCCGTTGAGCACCCAGTCCCCGCCGGCGTCGCGCTTGGCATGGGTGCGCATGGCGGCCGGGTCGGACCCGTGGTCGGGCTCGGTGAGCCCGAAGCACCCGATGACCTCACCGGCGGCCATGCGGGGCAGCCACGTCTGCTTCTGCTCCTCGCTCCCGAAGCGGTGGATGGCGTACATGGCGAGGGAGCCCTGCACGGAGACCAGGGAGCGGATGCCGGAGTCGGCCGCCTCCAGCTCCAGACAGGCCAGCCCGTACTGGACGGCGCTCGCCCCGGCGCAGCCGTACCCCTCCAGGGACATGCCGAGCGCGCCGAGGGAACCGAGCTCGCGCGCCAGCTCCCTGATCCCGGGCAGCTCGCCCTTCTCGTACCAGTCGGCGACGTACGGCAGCACACGGTCGGCGGCCCAGTTCCGCACGGTGTCCCGGACCGCGAGATCCTCCGGCTCGAGGAGGTCGTCGATGCCGAGGGGGTCGGTGGGATCGAACGCGGGCGGCTTGGGGGACGCGGCCATGGGGACACCCTCCGGGACTCTAAAACTAGCGCCGCTAGTCACGGCTGTCGTTGCCGACGTTACGATGCGGCGCTCCGCACGTCCACCATGCCCGTCTCCAGGACGTCGCCCGTGGGGGTGATCCGCCGTCGGCGGCTTGCGGTGGTCGGTGTGCCGAGCCTGTGCCCACAGCGACATGACCCGCAGCCGCCAACGCTCCTCGACCAGCCACGGGCGACGTCCACCCCTCGGCCGACGGCGAACGGGTGGGCGTGGGTGGGAGACGACGGGGTCACACCGAGACACGGGACTGGGACTTCACCGCATCCCGCTGCGCCGGCACGGAAACCTCCTCGCACTGCATCACCCGCGGCAACCGCAACGCCATCACCGCCCCCAGCACCAACAACCCCGCGCTCACCAGCAACGTCACATGCAGCCCGTGCACGAACGCGTCCCCCGCGGCCCGCCGCAACGCCACCCCGGCGGGCCCCCCGAGCTGCGCGGCGACCTCGTACGCCTCCCCCAGCGAATGCCCCGCCGCCACCGACGCCGACCCCGGCACCCCGGGCACGCCCCCCGCCAGCCCGGGCGTGTACGCCGCGTTCATCACGCTGCCCAGCAGGGCTATACCGATCCCGGCACCCAGCTGGTACGAGGTCTCGCCGATCGCCGCCGCCCCGCCCGACTGCTCCTGCGGCGCCTCGCTCAGCATCGACTCGTACGCCCCGAACAGCGTCGTCTCCAGACCGAAGCCGAGCAGCACGAACCCGGTCAGCAGCAGCGCCCAGTTGTCGGCCCGGCCCATCGCCGTCAGCAGCAGCACCGCGAAGGCGGTCAGGCAGAATCCCGCGCACACCGTCCGCCGCGGCCCGAAGCGCCGCAGCAGCCGCGCTCCCGCGAGTCCCGCCGCCATCGCCGCGAAGGTCAGCGGCAGCAGCCTCAGCCCGGTCTCCAGCGGGGACAGCCCGAGCACCAGCTGCAGGTACTGCGCCGCGATCAGCTCGAGTCCCACCAGCGCCAGCATGGCCAGCACGATGCACCCCACCGACGTACTGAACGCCGGCCGCCGGAACATCGCGAGGTCCACCAGCGGATACGTACGCCTCCGCTGCCGCCGCACGAAGCCCGCCAGCAGCAGCGCGCCCAGCACCAGCGGCAGCACGGTGAGCACGCTCACCACCGGCTCCCCGCCGCCCAGCCGCTTCACTCCCAGGACGACCCCGAACAGTCCGCCCGCCGCCATCAGCGCGCCGGCCACGTCCCAGGGCCCGCGGCCGTCGCCCTTCGACTCGGGCAGCAGCAGCCGCCCTACCGGCAGGCTGACCAGCATCAGCGGGATGTTGACCAGGAAGACCGAGCCCCACCAGAAGTGCTCCAGCAGGAAGCCGCCGAGCAGCGGACCGACCGCCGCGCCGACCGCGGCCACGGCGCTCCAGATGCCGATGGCCAGCGCCCGCTCCCGCCGGTCGGGGAAGACCTGCCGCAGGATCGACAGGGTCGCCGGCATGATCATGGCGCCGCCGACGCCGAGCAGCGCACGGGCCGCGATCAGCACCTGGGCGGTCTCGGCGAGCGCCGCGAGCGCGGAGGCGACGCCGAAGAGGGCGTAGCCGAGCAGCAGGACCCGTCTGCGGCCCACCCGGTCGCCCAGCGTGCCGAAGAGGATCAGCAGCGAGGCGCAGACGAGCGGATAGACGTCGACGATCCAGAGCAGGTCGATGGCGCCGGGCCTGAGGTCCTCGGTGACGGCGGGGACCGCCACGTGCAGCACGGTCGCGTCGACGGCGACGAGGAGCAGGCTGACACAGAGGACGACCAGGACCACCCAGCGGTTGGCACCGGCCCCGGCCGCCCGACGGCGCGGCGCGGCAGCCGTGGTCGTCCCGGACATGTACGTACCTCCAAGATGTTCCCTCGCGTCCGGCGGGCCGTGGGGTGGGGACTCCCCTGCGGCTCGGCCGGAGAGGAGCGGGGGGCTCCGGGCCGTGCAACGGAACGCGAGTGACTGGCCAGAGTACGCGAGACCGGGCACGGCACATGTGGCGGGCCTCACACATCCCGCGTCACCCGTGTGGCGTGCGCCACTGCGGCCGCCGTCCCGTCCGCCCCGCCGGGACGGCCGGCCCGGCGCACGGCAGATAATCGAGCCCGTGACCGATCTTGAAACGCGCACCGCGGGCCGCCCCGGCGCCCCGGGTCCGTCCGGTGCCCTGCGCCGGGCCGCCCCGGCGCTCCTCGGCTACGCGGCCGTGCGCGCCCTGGGCCTGCTCGCCCTGGCCCTGTGGAGCGCGGCGCGCGACAAGAGCGCGTACTCGCTGCTGACGGCCCGCTGGGACTCCCTCTGGTACACCAGGGTCGCCGAGCTGGGATACGGCTACGAGGTGCGGCTGCCAGGCGGTGACGTGCACTCCAATCTGGCCTTCTTCCCGCTGCTGCCCTGGCTGGAGCGGCTCGGCGCGGCGATGACGCCCCTGTCGTACGCCGACGCCGGGTTCGTCGTCTCCCTGCTCGCCTCGCTCGCCGCGGCCTGGGGGATCTTCGCGGTGGCGGACCACGAGTACGGCCCCCGCGCGGGCGTGTGCGCGGCGTTGCTGTGGGCCGTGCTGCCGGTCGGGATCGTGCAGTCGATGGCGTACAGCGAGTCCCTGTTCACGGCGCTGGCCGCCTGGTCGCTGTACGCGGTGCTGACCGGGCGCTGGGTGACGGCCGGGGCACTGGCCGCGCTGGCCGGGCTGACCCGCCCGGTCGGGCTCGCGGTGACGGCGGCGGTGTGGGCGGCCGTGATCACGGCGTTCGTGCGGAGCCGGGGCGAGAGCGGTACCGGCGGCGCCCCGGGTGCTCGGCACGTGCTCGGCATGCTGCTCGCGCCCCTGGGCGCCGCCGGTTACGTCCTGTGGGTCGGCCACCGCACCGGCAAGGGCCCGCTCGGCTATCTCGACGTGCAGGCCGGCTGGCGCAACGGCTTCGACGGGGGCGTGGCCTTCGCCCGCTTCGTCGCGGCGAGGTTCACGTCGTTCCCGGCGGCGCTGGCGGGCGTCGGGCTGATCGTCGGGGTCGCGCTGCTGGCCTGGCTGTACGTGGTGTGCGTGCGGCAGCGCCAGCCGCTGCCGCTCCTGGTGTACACGGGGATCGTCACCGTGCTCGCCCTGTGTGCGTCGAGCTACTTCGGCTCCAAGCCCCGGCTGCTGCTGCCCGCGTTCCCGCTGCTGTTCCCCCTGGCCCTGGGCCTGGCCCGGCTGCGCACCGCCGGGGCGGCGGCGGTCGTGTGCGCCGTCGCGGCGGCGTCGGCGGTCTACGGGGCCTTCTGGCTGAACGGCTCCGGGCCGCCCTGACCGTCGGGGGCCGTCCGATGACTGCCGGGACAATTCCGTACCAGCATTCGGTGAACGAATTCATAAGCACGATAAAACCGCCGGCCGGACAGATCAAAGGAATTGAAGTCCGCGGCCGGACGGGATTACGGATTACCCGGAAATAAGGCGCCGGCTGAGAGGAATCCCACATCACATCGTCATCACAAAGCCGTTGATTCGGCCGGGATCACTCCTCACTCGCTGTAACGTCGATTGGGTGCGTACCGAACGGAAGCCCACCCGTCTGGACCGGGTGTTCGCGAGACTGGACCGGGAGCCGGAACGACCGGAGCTCCTGGACGTGCCGGAGATGTCCCGGCACAGGTTCGCGCTGTTCGCCGGGACCCTCGCGTTCTACCTCGCGATCGTGTGGGCCGTAGTGATCAGCTCGTGGCTGGTCCGGCTCGACTGGCAGGTCATGTTCTTCAGGCCCTACCAGCAGTGGCCGGAGATCCACGCGTTCGTCGACTACTACGTGGTGCTCGGCCAGCGCGGCCCCACCGCCGTGATGGTCGCGGCCTGGCTCGGCTGGCGCTCCTGGCGGCAGCACACCCTGCGTCCGCTGCTGGCGCTCGGCGTCTCACTGCTCCTGCTGAACATCACGGTCGGCGCCGCCAAGTACGGCATGGGCCGGCTGGGGCCGCACTACGCGACCACGATCGGCGCCAACGAGATGTGGCTCGGCGGCGATATATTTCCGAGCGGTCACACCGCGAACGCCGTCGTGACCTGGGGCATCCTCGCCTACCTGGCCTCGACGCACCGCGCCCGGCGCTGGCTGTCCGCGCTGTCCGCGGTCACCTCGCTCGGGGTGGGCATGTCCACCGTCTACCTCGGTACGCACTGGCTCAGCGACGTGCTCCTCGGCTGGGCGGCGGGGCTGCTGATCCTGCTGGCGCTCCCCTGGGTCGAACCGCTGATCACCCGGGCGGAGGCCTGGATCCTCGGCCTGCGCGACCGCTGGTACGCCCGCCTGGGCCGCGAGCGGGCGACGAAGCGGCCGGTCGGCCGGCCCGTGCCCGTCGCCCCGGCAGGCTCCGGGCGGCCGGAGACACCCGCCCGCGAGCCGGTCGCCGCGCCGCACACCACCCGGGCCCCGGTGTACCTGGCCCCGGGCCCGCACACGGCCCGCTCGGACCGTACGCCCGTGACCCCGGCCGGCAGCCGCCGGCCGCCGCACGCCGACCGCCACCCGCGCAACACGGCCCCGGCCGCGCGCCCCCTGTCGGGCGGCTGACCGGACTCGGGACCCGTCCTAGCCCTTCCAGGCCCGGGACACGCGGCCGTCCTTCACCTCGAAGTTGAGGCGGCCCACGCGGTACTCCATGGTGATGACCGTGCCGGGCGCCAGGGACCGCACCGTCGACCAGCCGCGCTCGCGCGCCTGCCGCTCGGCCGCGTCGGAATCGAGGCCGACGTAGGTGTCCGGACTGTCCTGGGGCTCGGCCGGGGGTGTCGGAATCGGTGCCATGCCGCCACGCTATGCCCTGCTCAGGGGGCAGGGAAGCCCGAGCCGGTAACCCGGGCCACAGATGCACCTACGGTCACATTTCTGTCACAGGATCACGCTGCGCGTTTTGCCGGAACCCGTTCACACGGACGGACGGTTTTGCGCGGCTTCCGCGGGCGGCCGAGGTGAATTCCCGCGTGTCGCGCTACTCCGTCGAATAAGTGGACGGAAAAGGCGCTCGGGGTGTCCCGGTGAGGCCCCGCATTCCGCGTCCGAAGACTCCCGAACTGACGTGCGCGCGCCCGCGCGGAAGAGCCCCGGATCACTTACACGAATCGAACATCGGACACGCGGTCAGACTTCCAGCGGAGTGACGGCGAGCGACAGGTCGTTGTCCCGGGTGTAGTACGGGCCGGCCTCCACGGGGCCGTGCGGCGTCCGCACCCGCGCGCGGGGAAACGTGAACACCGGGTGCTTGTCGGCGACGTCGTCCAGCAGCCGGGCGAGCCGCACCACCGGCCCGGACTCACCGGCGGGCCGCAGCCACAGGTCCCACAGGCCCGGTGCCAGGCCGTCGTAGGGCACGGTGAAGGCGAACTCCGTCCGCTCGGCGGCGAGGTCCACCCGGCGCACGCCGGAGCCGTCCGCGCCACCTGCTCCGTCGCCGGGCCGGGCCCGCAGCTCGGCGTCCGCCCCGGGCACGAGCTGGGTGCCGTACACGCGCCCGCGTACGGTCAGACCGCCGCTCGCGGGGCGCAGGTCCACCGCCTCCGCGTGCGGGGCGCGCAGCCAGCTGCGGACCGTGAGGTTGCCCTGCCGGGTGGCGTACGGGATGCGGACGGCGACGTGGCCGAGCAGTGCGCTGGGCGTGCGCCCGGCCAGGGAGCGCAGATCGGTGACGCCGGGCACCAGGCGCCGCGGCCGGCCGTCGGACAGACGGGCGTAGGCGTCCCAGCGGCCCTCGGGCAGGGAGACGCTGCTGGGCAGCGCGGCGCGCAGCCGGCCCTCCGCCGCCGGGGCCAGCGGGAGGCTGACCGTGTCCGCGGCGTCGGCGTCGGCGGCCTCGGGGACGCGGCGGCGCAGGACGAGCAGGGCCGCCCCGGTCTTTCCGCGCGCGGCGACGTCGAAGGTCAGACCGCCCGCGGAGTCGCCGATGCAGTCGGCGCGCAGCGGGGCGGCCGGTGCGGCCGGCGGCGTCATGCGGTGCGGTTCCTCCCCTGGGCTTCTCGTCGTCCGGTTAGACCCGGAACCCTGCCTTCTGGTTGTCCGTGTCCGATTGCGATGTGGTCACGACGGGGACGGGCGCCCGACGACGGCTCTTTCCAGTCACCCAGTTCATTCACTGATTTCATGATTTGTCGACTCGCAGGTCGAGCGGATGCCCCTCCTCCAGCGACCCAACCCCGTTGCGCGACACCCCACTTGGGCCTATGACGACGATCCCCGCCCTCGGGCGGTCGCATGCGTCGCATGGTTCGATTCCGTCGGCCGTGGGGCGTGACTCCCGCCACCGGTCCCCCGTTGTCCTTGCATGAGCCGGGGACCCGCCCGGACCACGGCCCGGGAGCCACCCGGTCCGGCCACGCACCGCATCCCGAGGGAGCCACCCGTGCCGCGCATGCTCGACGTCAGCGACGACGTACGCGCCGAGATCGGCGACGAAGAAGCCGACCGCCTGCTGGCCGGGGAGTCCGCCCCGGGCAGCTACGACTGCACGTCCTGCCGCACCCCGGGCGACTGCGAGCAGGAGCGCACCAGCACCGTCCTGTTCATCGGGGACGAGACCGCCGTGCTCGCCTTCGCCCACGCGGGCTGCCTGCCCTCGCAGGTGGTCAAGGTCACCGAGGAGCAGCTCCAGGGCGCGGTGCGGTCGATCAGCGCCGACCAGGCCCGCTCCGAGCCCGCTCCCGCCGCCCCGGAGAAGGCCGCACCCGAGCAGGCCGTGCTCGGTGTCACCAGCGGGCTGATCCTGATCGCCGGGGAGCTGCACCCGGCCCTCGTGGTGGAGCCGACCGCCCCCATCGCACGGCCCGGCACGGCCGGCGCCGGCGACGACTTCCTGCCGCTGCTGATCGAGCAGGGTTTCATGCCGGTCACCGAGCTGGCGTCCGCGCCGGCCGTGCTGCACGGCTGGTCGGTCCTGCTCGCGATGGGCCAGCTGCACGCGGTGCTGCAGCCCGGGACGAACGGCGGCCGGCCGGTGGCCTGGTGGCAGGCGCACCAGCCGCTCCAGGTCACCGAGGGGTGGCGCACGGCGGCCAACAAGCACCAGCAGGTGCTGATGTTCGCGGCGCCCGTCGGGTCGATCGGCCGGCAGCCGCGCGAGGACCTGCTGCGCGACGCGCTGGACAAGGCGGCGGCGAACGGGCAGCTGGTCGCGGCGGCGCTGCCGCTGGCGGGGACCTGAGCCCGTTCACGCGGCTGCCGGACGGCCGTCACCTGGGCCGCATCCCTTCCACCGCGGGGTCGTTTGGACATACGTGTACGCATACGACGCCTTCCACCGCCACGGCGGCCCCTCGACCACGCCGATCTACGACGCGCTCTACGCCGAGTACGTCAGGTCCTTCCGATCGCTGCCGGGGGATCGCAGCGGTGAGGAGGAGTTCGGATTCACGGCCTTCAGGAGCATCCCGCGCGGCAGAGGCGGCTACAGCGCCTACAGCGCGGGGGCCCAGAGCGCCCGCGTCGGCCAGCACTCGGTGTGGCAGCGTGTCGGCGGCACGCATCACGTCCCGGCGGCGCTGCCACCGGCCCCGCGGTCCGGCACCTGACCGCCGTACGACCGACGCGTGAGGGGCGCCCCCGGCCGGGGCGCCCCTCACGCGTCACTGGGTGTTCCCAGGGCGGTCCTACTTCTTCTTCGCGCCGCGCTTCTCGCGCACCCGCACCGAGATGTGGATCGGCGTCCCCTCGAAGCCGAACTCCTCGCGCAGCCGGCGCTCGATGAAGCGCCGGTAGCCCGCCTCGATGAAGCCGGAGGCGAAGAGCACGAACCGCGGGGGCTTGGTGCCCGCCTGAGTGCCGAAGAGGATGCGCGGCTGCTTGCCGCCCCGCACGGGGTGCGGGTGGGCGGCGACCAGCTCGCCGAGGAAGGCGTTCAGCCGGCCCGTCGGGACCCGGGCCTCCCAGCCCGCGAGGGCGGTCTCGATCGCCGGGACGAGCTTTTCCATGTGCCGCCCGGTCTGCGCCGAGACGTTGACCCGCGGCGCCCAGGCCACCTGGCCCAGCTCCGTCTCGATTTCCCGCTCCAGGTAGTAGCGGCGCTCCTCGTCGAGGGTGTCCCACTTGTTGTAGGCGACGACGATGGCGCGGCCCGCCTCGACGGCCATGGTGACGATCCGCTGGTCCTGGACCGAGATCGACTCGGAGGCGTCGATGAGGATGACGGCGACCTCCGCCTTCTCGACGGCGGCGGCGGTGCGCAGCGAGGCGTAGTAGTCGGCGCCCTGCTGGAGGTGGACGCGCTTGCGGATGCCCGCCGTGTCGACGAACTTCCAGGTGACGCCGCCCAGCTCGATCAGCTCGTCGACCGGGTCGCGGGTGGTGCCGGCCAGTTCGTTGACGACGACGCGCTCCTCGCCCGCGACCTTGTTCAGCAGCGAGGACTTGCCGACGTTGGGGCGGCCGATCAGGGCGATGCGGCGCGGGCCGCCGACGGCGGTGCCGAAGGTCTGGGCCGGGGCCTCGGGCAGCGCCTCCAGGACCCGGTCCAGCATGTCGCCGGTGCCGCGGCCGTGCAGCGCGGAGACCGGGTGCGGCTCGCCCAGGCCCAGCGACCACAGGTAGGAGGCGTCGGCCTCGCCGCTCGGGCCGTCGACCTTGTTGGCGCACAGCACGACGGGCTTGCCTGCCTTGCGCAGCAGCCGGACGACCGCCTCGTCGGTGTCGGTGGCGCCGACCTTGGCGTCCACGACGAAGACGACCGCGTCGGCGGCCTCGATGGCGTACTCGGCCTGGGCGGCCACGGAGGCGTCGATGCCGAGGACGTCCTGCTCCCAGCCGCCGGTGTCGACGACCTTGAAGCGGCGCCCGGCCCACTCGGCCTCGTAGGTGACGCGGTCGCGGGTGACGCCGGGCTTGTCCTCGACGACGGCCTCGCGGCGGCCGATGATGCGGTTCACGAGGGTCGACTTGCCGACATTGGGGCGGCCGACGACGGCGAGGACGGGCAGCGGACCGTGCCCGGCCTCCTCGATCGCGCCCTCGACCTCCTCGACGTCGAAGCCCTCTTCGGCGGCCAGCTCCATGAACTGCGCGTACTCGGCGTCGCCGAGCGCCCCGTGGTCGTGCTCCTCGCCCGAGCCCTCGGGGTGGATGTGGTCGTTCATGAAGTCCGTACCTCGTTCATCGTGGTGATCGGTGGAACACCCCTGTACCGGGTGATCCACTACTCAAGTGTCACTCAGCGCCCGGTGAGGCGCCTGGCGTTTTCCAGGTGCGCGGTGAGCTGCTTCTGGATGCGTTCGGTGGCCTCGTCCAGGGCCTTGCGGGTGCGCCGCCCGCTGCCGTCGCCCGCGTCGAAGGGGTCGCCGAAGACGACGTCCACGCGGGAGCGCAGCGGGGGCAGCGCCTTTATCAACCGTCCGGGTCGGTCCGTGCTTCCCAGTACCGCGACCGGGACGATCGGGGCGCCGCTGCGCACCGCGAAGTAGGCGAGCCCGGCGCGCAGCGAGGCGAAGTCGCCCTCGCCCCGGGTGCCCTCCGGGAAGATGCCCAGGACGCCGCCGTCGGCCAGCACGCCGAGCGCCTGCCCTATGGCGGCGCGGTCGGTGGAGTGGCGGTCCACCTTCAGCTGGCCGATGCCGGTCAGGAACCGTCCGAGCGGGCCGACGAACGCCTCCTTCTTGATCAGGAAGTGCGTCGGCCGGGGCGCCACGCCCATGACCATCGGGCCGTCGATGTTGTGCGCGTGGTTGACGGCGTAGATCACCGGACCGGTCGCGGGCACCCGCCAGGCGCCGAGCACGCGCGGCCTCCACAGGCCGTACATCAGGCCGACGCCGATGCGCCGGCCGACCTCTGCGCCCTTCTCGGAGGGGACGGGCGCCGCGGGGGATGCGGTCACTTCCCCGCCCGCTTCTCCTCGACGAGGGTGACGACGCACTCGATGACCTGCGGCAGGGTGAGGGCGGTGGTGTCCACCTCGACCGCGTCGCCGGCCTTGGCCAGCGGGGAGGTCTTGCGGCTGGAGTCGGCCGCGTCCCGCTTGATCAGGGCCTCGCGGGTGGCGTTGACGTCGGCGCCCTTCAGCTCGCCGCTGCGGCGGGCGGCGCGGGCCTCCGCCGAGGCGGTCAGGAAGATCTTCAGGTCGGCGTCGGGCAGCACGGTGGTGCCGATGTCGCGGCCCTCGACGACGATGCCGAGCGGCGCCGCGGCGGCGATGGAGCGCTGCAGCTCGGTGATCCGGGCGCGGATCTCCGGTACGGCGCTGACCGCGCTGACCTTGGAGGTGACCTCCTGGGTGCGGATCGGGCCGGCCACGTCCACACCGTCGACCGTGATGGTCGGTCCGGCCGGATCGGTGCCGGAGACGATCTCGGGCTTGCCGGCCGCGGCGGCCACGGCGTGCGGGTCGTCGGTGTCGATGCCGTTGGTCACCATCCACCAGGTGATCGCCCGGTACTGGGCACCGGTGTCCAGGTAGCTCAGGCCGAGCTGTGCGGCCACGGCCTTCGACGTGCTCGACTTGCCCGTGCCGGAGGGGCCGTCGATGGCGACAATCACGGCCGGGACGGTCGGGGCGGCGCCGTTTTCCACGAGGGGACACCTTCCTGGTGCGGTGCGGTGGGTGGTGTGCGGGACGCGAGCGCGTCCCGCACAAGGTTACCGGGCCCAGGAGGGCCCTCCGACAGGCGTCCGGCGCCCCGCGCTCACTGGCGGATCGCCCAGCCCCGCTCCTTCAGGGCCGCGGTGAGGACGGCGGCGGCCTTCGGCTCCACCATGAGCTGCACCAGACCCGCCTGCTGCCCGGTCGCGTGCTCGATCCGTACGTCCTCGATGTTGACCCCGGCCCGTCCCGCGTCCGCGAAGATGCGGGCCAGCTGGCCGGGCTGGTCGTCGATGAGGACGGCCACCGTCTCGTAGGCCCGCGGGGCCGAGCCGTGCTTGCCGGGGACGCGGACCTGCCCGGCGTTGCCGCGCCGCAGCACCTCGGCGATGCCGGTGCCGCCCTCGCGGCGCTTGTCCTCGTCGGAGGACTGCAGGGCGCGCAGGGCCCGCACCGTCTCCTCCAGGTCGGCGGCGACGTCGGTGAGCAGGTCGGCGACCGGCCCCGGGTTGGCGGAGAGGATGTCGATCCACATCCGGGGGTCGGAGGCGGCGATCCGGGTCACGTCGCGGATGCCCTGCCCGCACAGCCGTACGGCGGCCTCCTCGGCGTGCTCCAGGCGCGCGGCGACCATGCTGGAGACCAGGTGGGGCATGTGCGAGACGAGGGCCACGGCGCGGTCGTGGGCGTCCGCCTCCATCACCACCGGCACCGCGCGGCAGTGCGAGACCAGCTCCAGGGCCAGGTTCAGCACCTCGGTGTCGGTGTCCCGGGTCGGGGTCAGCACCCAGGGGCGCCCCTCGAAGAGGTCGGCGGTGGCGGCCAGCGGACCGGACTTCTCCCGGCCGGACATGGGGTGGGTGCCGATGTACGCCGACAGGTCGAGGCCGCGCGCCTCCAGCTCGCGCCGGGGGCCGCCCTTGACGCTGGCCACGTCGATGTAGCCGCGGGCGGCGCCGCGGGCCATGGCGTCGGCGAGCACGTCGGCCACCAGGGCGGGCGGGGCGGCGACGATCGCGAGGTCGACCGGGCCGTCCGGGGCCTCGTCGGTGCCGGCGCCGAGCGCGGCGGCGGTGCGGGCCTGCTCGGGGTCGTGGTCGGCGAGGTGGACGGTGACGCCCCGGTCGGTGAGGGCGAGGGCGGCGGAGGTCCCGATGAGGCCGGTGCCGATGACGAGTGCGGTTCTCACTGGGCGATGTCCTTGCGCAGGGCCGCGGCGGCGCCGAGGTAGACGTGGGCGATCTCGGCGCGGGGCCGGTCCGACTCGATGTGGGCGAGGACACGCACGACGCGGGGCATGGCGCCCTCGATGTCCAGTTCCTGGGCGCAGATCAGCGGCACGTCGGTGATGCCGAGCCCGCGGGCCGCGGCGGCCGGGAAGTCGCTGTGCAGATCGGGGGTGGCGGTGAACCACAGGCTGATCAGGTCGTCGACCCTCAGGCCGTTGCGCTCCATCAGGGCGGTCAGCAGGGCCGCGACCTGCTCGTCCATGTGCCCCGCCTCGTCCCGCTCCAGTTGGACGGCGCCCCGGACCGCTCGTACCGCCACGGCGATGCTCCTTGCTCACAGTGCTGACGCATGTATCGGTTCTTGGTCCGTCCAGCCTAGTCAGCCCGCCGCGTACCGGCCCGCGGCGCCCGTCTCCTGAGACGCTGGCCCCGCCGCCTGGAACCCCCTCCCCCGGAGTTGCGACATGACCCAGATCCCGACCCGCCGCACGGTCCTCGGCTGCGCGGGCGCGGTGGCGCTCTGCGCGGGCTGCGGCGACGAGGGCGGTGACGGCGGCTCCTCGGCCGTCTCACCCGGGCGGGAGCTGACGGCCACGGGCGACGTCCCGATCGCCGGCGGCAAGATCCTCACCGAGGAGAAGATCGTGGTGACCCAGCCGGAGAAGGACGAGTTCAAGGCGTTCTCGGCGGTCTGCACCCACCAGGGCTGCATCGTGTCGGACGTGCGGGACGGCACCATCGACTGCGCCTGCCACGGCAGCAGGTTCTCCGCGGCCGACGGCTCGGTGGTGCGGGGTCCGGCCACGAAGCCGCTGCCCGGCAAGCGGATCACGGTGCGGGGAAATGCGGTCCGCCTGGCGTGAGCCGCCCGCGTACGCTCCCGCCATGCGCCCCCAGACCCCCGAGTCCCTGGTCCGCGACCACACGGTCTACTCCTGCGTCATGGGCTCGCGGGCCTTCGGTTTGGCGACGGAGGAGAGCGACACGGACCGCCGGGGCGTCTTCCTCGCGCCGACCGCGCTGTACTGGCGCTTCGAGAAGCCGCCGACGCACGTGGAGGGACCCGCGGAGGAGCAGTTCAGCTGGGAGCTGGAGCGCTTCTGCGAGCTGGCCCTGCGGGCGAACCCGAACATCCTGGAGTGCCTGCACTCACCGCTGGTGGAGTCCGTGGACGACACCGGCCGCGAACTCCTCTCCCTCCGCGAGGCCTTCCTCTCCCGCCGGACCCACGAGACGTTCACGTGTTACGCGCACGGCCAGCGCCACAAGCTCGACGCCGACGTGCGCACCCACGGCGCCCCGCGCTGGAAGCACGCGATGCACCTGCTGCGGCTCCTGACCAGCGCCCGCGACCTGCTGCGCACCGGCGTCCTGACGATCGACGTCGGCGACGAACGGGAGCCGCTGCTCGCCGTGAAGCGCGGCGAGGTGCCCTGGCCCGAGGTGGAGGCGCGGATGAACCGCCTGGCGCGGGAGGGCGAGGAGGCGGCCCGGCGCAGCCCGCTCCCCGACGAGCCGGACCGGCGCCGCGTCGAGGACTTCCTGGTCCGTACCCGCCGCGCCTCAGCGCTCCAGCCGGGTCCGTACGACGAAGTCGTGCAGGGCGTCGTACGCGGCCGGGGCGTCGGGGAGGACTGACGCGCCCTGCGCCTCGTCCAGCACGCCGTGCAGCCGCTCCACGTCGCCCCGCCCCCGCTCGTGGTCGACGCCCGCGTCCCCGTGCTCACGCTCGGCCGCGATCAGCTGTACAGCAGGGGCTTCAGCTGGCCGGTCTTCTCGAACAGTTGCCACTGGGTGCCCGCGAACCCCCGGTAGTGATGGGCGCCGGAGACGGTGGCGAACAGCACCGGGAAGGGCTGTTCGGCCACCACCGGTGCCAAGTCGATGTCCAGGGCGTCGAGCATGCGCTCAAGCGTCCCAGAGCGCTCCGAGGGCCAGCAGGTCGCCCCGGTACTCGATGCGGTCCGCCCAGTCGGTGGGCCAGGCGTCGGCCCCCAGGTGCGCGCCCGCGAAGGCGCCCGCGAGGCAGGCGATGGAGTCGGAGTCGCCGGAGGTGCAGGCGCCGCGGCGCAGGGCGGTGAGCGGCTCGTCGACGAAGAGCAGGAAGCAGAGCAGCCCGGCCGCCATGGCCTCCTCGGCGATCCAGCCCTCACCGACGGCCAGGCAGGGGTCGGTCTCGGGCGAGACGGCGCGCACCGCCTCTTGGAGCCGGTCGAGTGTCGCCAGGCACTCGTCCCAGCCGCGCGCGATGAAGTGCTCGGGCGTCGGGTCCTGGGAGCGGGTCCACAGGTCGCCGAGCCAGCGCTCGTGGTAGCGGGTGCGGTTGTCGTAGGCGTACGACCGCAGCCGCCCGACCAGCCCGGTCGGCTCGGCTCCCTCGGCGAGCAGCCGTACGGCGTGCGCGGTGAGGTCGGAGGCGGCGAGCGCGGTGGGGTGCCCGTGGGTGAGCGCGGACTGCAACTGGGCGGCACCCGCGCGCTGTTCGTCGCTCAGGCCGGGGACGAGCCCGACCGGCGCGACGCGCATGTTGGCGCCGCAGCCCTTGGAGTGGATCTGGCTGGCGTCCTGCCAGGGGCGGTCTTCCCGCTCGAGGAGGTCGCAGGCCCTGAGGCAGGTGTTGCCCGGGGCCCGGTTGTTGTCCGGTGAACGGTTCCAGGCGATGAACTCCTGCCGTACCGGCTCGGCCATGCCCTCCGGAGCCAGCACTCCCCGGTCCATGGCGGTTCGCAGCCCCTTGCCCAGCGCCAGGGTCATCTGGGTGTCGTCGGTGACGATCGCGGGCCGGGGCAGCGCCATCTCGCGCCAGGGGCCGCACTTGGCGAGGATCGACGGCACGTCGTTGAACTCGGTGGGGAAGCCCAGCGCGTCGCCGAGGGCGAGGCCGGTGAGCGCTCCGGTGGCGGCGCGCTTGGTGCCGGTGGTCGTGGTCATGCGGGGCGTCCTTCCCGAGGGGTGCGGAGCAGGGGCGGGTGCAGGGTGGTGGCCGGGCCGGCCCGGTACACGGCGGCGGGCTTGCCGCGGCCTCCGGTCAGGCGGGCGGCGCCCGGGACGGACTCGACGAAACCGGGGGTGGCGAGGACCTTGCGGCGGAAGTTGGGCCGGTCCAGGGCCGTGCCCCACACCGTCTCGTAGACCTGCTGCAGCTCGCCCAGGGTGAACTCGGCCGGGCAGAAGGCGGTGGCCAGGCAGGTGTACTCCAGCTTGGCGCCGACCCGGTCCCGGGCGTCGGCCAGGATCCGGTCGTGGTCGAAGGCGAGACCCCGGGCCTCGTCGTACGGCACCCAGCGGGCCTCGGCCGCGTCACCGCCGCCGCGCGGCTCGGGAGGGTCCGGCAGCAGCGCGGCGAAGGCCACGGAGACGACCCGCATCCGGGGGTCGCGGCCGGGTTCGCTGTAGGTCCGCAGCTGCTCCAGGTGCAGCCCGGTCACGTCCGCGAGGCCGGTCTCCTCGGCCAGCTCGCGCCGGGCCGCCGTCTCCGCCGACTCCTCGGGCATCAGGAAGCCGCCGGGCAGTGCCCAGCGGCCCGCGTACGGCTCCTGGCCCCGCTCGACGAGCAGCGCGTGCAGGACGCCCGCGCGGAGCGTGAGAACGGCGAGGTCGACGGTGACGGCGAAGGGTTCGAAAGCGTGCTTGTCGTAGCCGTGCACGAACGCCCACCCCCTTAATAGTCACTACGACTATAAAGATGGCGGGCGCTCGGAACAACCCTCGGAGACCTACAGCTCGACCTCCTGCATCAGCATCCCGACCTCCGTGTTGGACAGGCGGCGCAGCCAGCCCGACTTCTGGTCGCCCAGCGTGATCGGGCCGAAGGCGGTGCGCACCAGCTTGTCGACGGGGTAGCCCGCCTCCGCCAGCATCCGGCGGACGATGTGCTTGCGGCCCTCGTGCAGGGTGACCTCGACCAGGTAGTTCTTGCCGGTCTGCTCGACGACCCGGAAGTGGTCCGCGCGCGCGTACCCGTCCTCCAGCTGGATGCCGTCCTTGAGCTGCTTGCCGAGGTCGCGCGGGATCGGGCCCACGATGTGCGCGAGGTAGGTCTTCTTCACGCCGTACCGGGGGTGGGTCAGGCGGTGGGCCAGCTCGCCGTGGTTGGTGAGCAGGATGACGCCCTCGGTCTCGGTGTCGAGCCGGCCGACGTGGAAGAGGCGGGTCTCACGGTTGGTGACGTAGTCACCGAGGCACTGGCGGCCCTCCGGGTCCTCCATGGTGGAGACGACACCGGCGGGCTTGTTGAGCGAGAAGAACTGGTACGACTGCGTGGCGACGGTCAGGCCGTCGACCTTGACCTCGTCCTTCTCCGGGTCGACGCGGCGGCCCTGCTCCAGCACGATCTCGCCGTTGATCTCGACCCTGGCCTGCTCGATCAGCTCCTCGCAGGCGCGCCGGGAGCCGTAGCCCGCGCGCGCGAGGACCTTCTGCAGCCGCTCGCCCTCCTGCTCGGCGCCCGGGAAGGTCTTGGGCAGCTTGACGTCCTTCTTCCCCGCGTACCGTTCGCGGTTGCGCTCCTCGGCCCGCGTCTCGTACTCGCGGGACGTGGCCGGGGCGCTGCGGCCGCGCTGCTGGGGCCGCTTGGGGCCGCCCTTGGCGCCGCCCCGGGCCGAGGGTCCGCGGCCCGACTTCGGGCCGTCCTTGGTGGCGCCGGGGCCCACGTCGTAGCGCCGCTCCTCCGGGCGCGGCTTCTTGGGTCGGCCGCCCTGCTTGTCGTCGCGGTCGTTGCCGGCGCCGCGGTGGTTGCCGCGGCCACCGCCACTCCCGCCGCGGCCGCCGCTGTTGCCACCACGGCTCCCGCCGTTGTTTCCGCTGCTGTTCCTGCCGCTGCTGCTTCGCATCAGAATTCCGTCTTGTCGTGTGCGCCCTCGGAATCCGGGGCGTCCGGATCGAACGACGGGACCGCTTCCAGCGTCTCGGCCTCGATCGCCTCCGCCTCCGGGAGGAAGGGCGCGAGCTCCGGGAGCTCGTCCAGGCCGCGCAGGCCCATCCGCTCCAGGAAGTAGTTCGTCGTCACGTACAGGATCGCACCTGTTTCGGGTTCCGTGCCCGCCTCCTCGACCAGGCCCCGCTGCAGGAGGGTGCGCATCACGCCGTCGCAGTTCACGCCGCGTACCGCGGAGACGCGGCTGCGGCTGACCGGCTGGCGGTAGGCGACCACGGCGAGGGTCTCCAGGGCGGCCTGGGTGAGGCGGGCGTGCTGGCCGTCCAGGACGAAGCCCTCGACGGCCGCGGCGTACTCGGGCCGGCTGTAGAAGCGCCAGCCGCCCGCGACCAGGCGCAGCTCGAAGCCCCGGCCCTGGACGGCGTACTCGTCGGCCAGCTCGCGCAGGGCGTCCGCGATCCGCCGCCGGGGCCGCTGCAGTATCTTCGCCAGCTGCTCCTCGGTCGCGGGCTCGTCGACGACCATGAGGACGGCTTCGAGGGCGGGCTTCAGGTCGAGTCCGGCGACGCCCTCCGGCCCGTCCGGAGCCCCGGTTGCCGCTTCGGCCCCGGTGGTCTGTTCTCTCACGCCTTCTGCTCCTCCTTCGGGACCTCGGGCGGCCGGTCGAACTCGTCGGTCACCACCGGCTGCGTCTCCCCGTCCCCGCCGGTCCAGCGCACCAGCAGGTCGCCGAGGGCGGTCTCCTGGTCCAGTTCGACGGCCTTCTCCCGGTACAGCTCCAGCAGGGCCAGGAAGCGGGCGACGACGGTCAGGGTGTCCTCGGTGTCCTGGACCAGCACGCGGAAGCTGGCCTCGCCCAGTTCCCTCAGGCGGGCGACCACGATCCCGGCCTGCTCCTGCACGCTGACCAGGGGCGCGTGGATGTGTTCGACGTACACCTGCGGCTTGGGCTTCGGCTGCATCGCCTTCACGGCGAGCTTGGCGAAGCCCTCGGGACCGATGCTGATGACGACCTCGGGCAGCAGCTCGGCGTGGTGCGGCTCCAGGCCCACGGTACGGGGGTAGCGGCGGGCCTCGGCCTCCAGCCGCTCGTTGAAGATCTCCGCGATCTGCTTGTACGCGCGGTACTGGAGCAGGCGGGCGAAGAGCAGGTCGCGGGCCTCCAGGAGCGCCAGGTCGGCCTCGTCCTCGACCTCGGCGGCGGGCAGCAGCCGGGCCGCCTTCAGGTCCAGCAGCGTGGCCGCGACCACCAGGAACTCGGTGGTCTGGTCGAGGTCCCAGTCCGGTCCCATCGCCCGGATGTGCGCCATGAACTCGTCGGTCACCTTCGACAGCGCGACCTCGGTGACGTCCATCTTGTGCTTGGAGATCAGCTGGAGCAGCAGGTCGAACGGCCCCTCGAAGTTGGCGAGCCGCACCGTGAAGACACCGTCGCCCCCGTCGTCGGGGACGTCCTCCGAGGGTTCCTGACGCGGTGGCCCCCCTGGTACCCCGGCACCTTCGCGGTCCGCGTCCCCAGAAGCCTGTGCGGGCACGGGGGGCGGCTCCACGGAATCCACGGGACCCGGGCCCGTCGCGGGCGTCCTGGTGTCCGAAGGGCCGGGGTGGTCCCGTCCGTCCGCGCCCGGTTCCGTCGTCTCCCGGACCCGCGCCGGGTCTCCGGGTCCCGCGTCCGGCGCCCCGGCCGGGGCTGCGGGGGCTGCGGGGGCTGCGGGGGCGGACTCGCCCCGGGCAGGCCGCTCGTCGTCCTCCGGAGCGGCGGCCGGGGAGAGGCCGGTGGCGGGGAGCCCCTCCTCGGGGAGCGGCGCGGCCGTCGGCGCCTCCGGGCCCCGGCCCAGCGCACGCCGGCGGGCGGCGCGCGGGCCGCGGCCGGGGTGGGGGGCGTCGTTCGAGGTCATGGCCCCCGCAGGCTACCGCTACCGTCCGCGCAGCCGTCGTACGAGGATGCTGGCGTCCCCGCGGGTCTCCAGGTCGGCCAGGACCACGGCGACGGCCTCGCGGACGATGCGGCCCCGGTCCACGGCCAGGCCGTGCTCGCCCCGGAGCACCAGGCGGGCGTGCTCCAGGTCCATCAGCTCCTCGGCGGAGACGTACACGGTGATCTTCTCGTCGTGGCGCTCACGCCCGCTGGGGCGCCGTGCGGCGGCCCTGCCGCGCTTGCGGGGCCGGTCGACGCCAGGGGCGGCAGAACCTTCCTGCGCGCCCGTTCCCGGCCCGGAGGCCCGTGCGGAGCGCTCCGTGCCCCGTGTGTGCGTCTCGCCCGCCGAGCCCGGCTCCGCGTCCGCCGCCGCGTGCTCCGCGCCCTCGCCGTCCCCGGCCTGCGCGGGCACCGACTGCGGTGCGTCCTCGGCGGCTGCCTGGTCGCTCTCCCCCGCCGGGGCCGGCACCCGGGCCTCGCCGCCCGCCGGTCGCCGCGGGGTGGACGCCTGGAGCGCCATTCCCCCTGTCGTACGGAAGAGTTCGTCGGCCCCCGGCAGACTCACTCGGCGTGACACCGGGCGAGCACCTCCCTGGCGAGCTGGCGGTAGGCGGCGGCACCGACGGAGTTGGACGCGTACGTGGTGATCGGCTCACCGGCGACCGTGGTCTCCGGGAAGCGGACCGTGCGCCCGATGACCGTGTGGTAGACGTGGTCGTCGAACGCCTCGACGACCCGCGCGAGCACCTCACGGCTGTGCACCGTGCGCGAGTCGTACATCGTGGCGAGGATGCCGTCGAGCTCCAGGTCGGGGTTGAGCCGCTCCTGGACCTTCTCGATCGTCTCGGTCAGCAGCGCCACACCGCGCAGCGCGAAGAACTCGCACTCCAGCGGCACGATCACCTTGTGCGCCGCGGTCAGCGCGTTGACCGTGAGCAGGCCGAGCGAGGGCTGGCAGTCGATCACGATGTAGTCGTAGTCGTCCATCAGCGGCTTGAGCGCCCGCTGCAGCGTGGACTCGCGCGCCACCTCGCTCACCAGCTGCACCTCGGCCGCCGACAGGTCGATGTTGCTGGGCAGCAGGTCCATGTTGGGGACCGCGGTCTTCAGCAGCACCTCGTCGGCCGCCATGCCCCGCTCCATGAGCAGGTTGTAGACGGTGAGGTCGAGCTCCATCGGGTTGACGCCGAGTCCGACCGAAAGCGCGCCCTGCGGGTCGAAGTCGACGAGCAGCACCCGGCGCCCGTACTCGGCGAGCGCGGCACCCAGGTTGATGGTCGACGTGGTCTTGCCCACGCCGCCCTTCTGGTTGCACATCGCGATGATCTTGGCGGGGCCGTGCTCGGTCAGCGGGCCCGGGATCGGGAAGTACGGCAGCGGGCGTCCGGTCGGGCCGATGCGCTCGCGGCGCTGTCGGGCCGCGTCGGGCGCGAGCGTGGCGGCGTACTCGGGATCCGGCTCGTACTCCGCGTCCGGGTCGTAGAAGTGCCCCTCGGGCAGTTCGTCGTAGTCGGCGAAGTGGTTGCGTGGCGCGCCACTTCCGTCGCCGGCCATGGCGTTCACGTGTTGGCCATCCATACTCATGTGTGCTGTCCGAGTTGCCTGCGGACTCTGGTGGTCGGCTGCCAAGGTGCGTACAGCCACGGAGCCGACAGCCTCGAGACGCCCGGGACCGTGGGTCCGTGCCGGCATTCCTGGTTGACCACCCCCGGGAGTAAATGTCGACTCATTCACAAGTCGTCTTACCTCCTTGGTGACCAGGGAACTTCTAGACAGGTCAGCGTGGCACCATGCCGACGTTCGGCGACTCTATGGCGTGTCGGCCGTCCGCAGCAACACAATCCGCCGGACCCGGCCCGATGTGTCGGCAATGAAACATCCCTCTGTCAAGGGCGTACGGCCGTCGCACAGCAGGTTTCACCGGTGCGCGAATCGGTTGAAGCGTTACGTTCGAGGCGAGTTGACCGAGAATCGCAAAGTGACCATACACACACCCGGCCGGACCTTGTCGGGCAAGGTCCGGCCGGGTGTGCGGGGTTGACGACGACTGTTGACGTATCGCCTTTGCCGTTTGATGACTTAGGCGAGCAGAGTCGCCGGGTCGACATACTCCAGACCGTGCGCCTCGGCGACCTCGCGGTAAACCACCTTGCCGTCATGGGTGTTGAGACCCTTGGCCAGCGCGGGGTCGCGGCGCAGCGCCTCGGCCCAGCCGCGGTCGGCCAGCTCGACGATGTAGGGCAGCGTGGCGTTGGTGAGCGCGTTGGTGGAGGTGTTGGGCACCGCGCCCGGCATGTTGGCGACGCAGTAGAAGACCGAGTTGTGGACCCTGAAGGTCGGCTCGGCGTGCGTGGTCGGGTGCGAGTCCTCGAAGCAGCCGCCCTGGTCGATCGCGATGTCGACAAGGACACTGCCCGGCTTCATGCGGGAGACCAGCTCGTTGGTGACCAGCTTCGGGGCCTTGGCGCCCGGGATGAGCACCGCACCGATGACCAGGTCGGCGTCGACGACGGCCTTCTCCAGCTCGAAGGAGTTGGACATGACGGCCTTGACCTTGGTGCCGAAGATCTTGTCGGCCTCGCGCAGCTTGTTGATGTCGCGGTCGAGCAGGGTCACCTCGAAGCCCATGCCGACGGCGATCTGGGTGGCGTTCCAGCCGGAGACGCCACCGCCGATGACGACGGCCTTGGCGGGGGTCACGCCCGGCACACCGCCGGGCAGCACGCCGCGCCCGCCGTTGGGGGCCATCAGGTGGTAGGCGCCGACCTGCGGGGCGATCCGGCCCGCGACCTCGGACATGGGGGCCAGCAGCGGCAGCGCGCGGCTGGGCAGCTCGACCGTCTCGTAGGCGATGGCGGTGGTGCCGGACTCGATGAGCGCGTCCGTGCACTCCTTGGAGGCGGCCAGGTGCAGGTAGGTGAAGAGCGTCTGGTCCTTGCGCAGGCGGTGGTACTCCTCCGCGATCGGCTCCTTGACCTTCAGGAGCAGGTCCGCGGTGGCCCACACCTCGTCGGCGGTGCCGAGTATCCGCGCACCGGCCGCGACGTACTCCTCGTCGGGGATCGAGGAGCCGACGCCGGCGTTGTGCTCGATGACGACCTGATGACCGTGGCGCACCAGCTCGTGCACGCCGGCGGGGGTGATGGCCACCCGGAACTCGTTGTTCTTGACCTCGCGGGGGATGCCGACCTTCACGTGGATCACGGTCCTTGCCTCAGAGGATGGGCTATTACAAGGCATACCCGCTCAAGCGCGGGCACACCGGGAGAGACCGCAGGAGAACGTGCGGCAGAGCCAGTCTAATGAAGGTGTTCCCTCTGTCTAGCCTTTCAAAGCATTAATCTTCAGACGATGTGCTGCGGATTTCGCAGGCGTCTGCGGGATCTTCCCTCAACATCCGTTCGGCCGCGCCCCGCTCCAGGCCCGCGGCGGTGGGGTCGCCGAGCCGGTCCAGCGTGTCGGCGAGCCGCAGGTGCAGCGCGGCCTGGAGCCGTACGTCCTCGGCCCGGCGGGCCCAGTCGACGGCCTCCCGGCAGGTGCGCAGCGACTCCTCGGGGCGCCCGGCGTACTCCTGGACCCGGGCCAGCTCGGACAGTGCCCGCGCGTGTGCGGCCACGTCCCCCGCCTTGCGGTACCCGGCCAGCGCGGCGCGCCAGGACCGCACCGCCTCGCCGTAGCGTCCGGCGTAGGTGTGGGCGGTGGCGAGGCGGCCGTAGATCCGGGCGGCGTCGGCGCGCTCGTCCCGGGCGAGGCGCTGGGCGAGGGCCCGGCCGAACCAGTCGGCGGCGCGGTCGTAGTCCCCCAGCTCCAGGTGGGCGCCGCCCACGGATTCCATCGCGCGGCCGGTCGCGTACGGGTCGTTCGCCTCGCGTCCGGCGTCCAGCGCGGCCCGATAGCGCACCAGGGCCTCGGCGGTGCGGCCGGTGCGGGCGTCCAGGTCGGCCAGGTTCAGCAGCGCCGCGGCCTTCTCCCGGGGCAGTTCGCGGCGCTCGGCCACATCGAGGACGAGGCGGTGGACGCCGTACAGGTCGGGGGCGGCGGCCCGGGTGCCGAAGTGGGCGACCATGGCCCGCACCAGCTGGGACATCAGTCTGCGGGCAAGGGTGTCCAGCTCGCCGTCGGCGACCGCGAGGCGGGCCGCGGCCAGCAGGGCCGGACGCCGGGCGCGCAGCCAGTCGGCGGCGGCCCTCGGGTGCGGGAAGCGCAGGTCGCGCGGCGTGGCGAGGAGCTTCTCACGGGCCTGCGGGCTGTCGGTCTCGGTGACCGCCCGGCAGGACTGGAGCAGCCGCACGGTCCGCTCCAGCATGCGGGCGCGGGCCAGTTGCAGCTCGGCGGGCCGGTCGTGCTTGCGGGCGAGGGCGCGCAGCCGGCCGTGCAGGCACCCGGGGACCTCGTACTCGGGCAGCGGCGAGTCGACGGCGCGCAGCAGGCCGAGGCCGACGAAGTCGTCCAGGGTGGTGCGGGCGCCGCTCACCGAGCAGCCGGCGAGCGCGGAGGCGGTGTGCGGGTCGACCAGGCCCGCCGGGGCGAGGGAGAGCAGCCGCAGCATGCGGGCGGCGGTGCTGGGCAGCGACGCGTAGACGAGGCGGAAGACGCGGCCGAGCGCGCTCCCCTCGTCGCTCTCCGCGTGCACGTGCTTGGCCAGGTCGGCGACGGCCGCCTGGGGACGGGCCGCGAGCCAGCCGCCGGCCAGGGTCAGCGCGGCGGGCTGGGCCTGGCACAGCTCGACCAGCTGTTCGGCGGCCCGGGGGTCGACGGTGATGCGGACCGAGCCGGTGTGGCGGGACAGCAGTTCCACGGCCGACTTGGTGTCCAGGCCGCCCAGCGTGCACGGGCGGACGTCCGCGATGCCGGTCAGCGGGCCCTCGGCCACGGCGACGGCCAGGCAGTCCGGGGTGTCCGGCAGCAGGGCGTCGACCTGCTCGGCGTCGGCGACGGCGTCGAGCAGGAGCAGGACCCTGCGGTCGGCGAGCGCGCTGCGCAGGGTCTCGGTGAGGTCGTCCTCCTCGGCCCCGGGCGGCGCGGTGCGGTCCAGTTCGGTGAGCAGGTCCCGGGCGACGCGTTCGACGGGGACGCGGGTGCCGTCCGGCTCGCTCAGCCGGGCCCGCAGCACGCCGTCCGGGTAGTCGTCCGCGACCCGCGCGGCCAGTTCCTCCGCGAGCGCGGTGCGCCCCGAGCCGGGGCGGCCCGCGATCAGCAGCACGCGCGCGCGGGGGGCCTTGCGGCCGGAGAGGGTGTCGAGGCCGGCGCGCTCGATGTCGGCGCGCAGCTCTTTCAGCTCCCGGGTGCGGCCCAGGAATCCGCTGTCCGCAGCAGGGTCCTGAGACAGTCGTACGCCGTCCGTGTCCACCGCCTGATCCGTCACGGGCCACACTCCCGATCCCACCGCACGCCGGTGCCCGCCGGAAGCCCGGTTCGGGCGTTTGAGAGCCTAGTTCACGCTCTGCGACGTTCCCGGTGGAGCGCGGCGGGCACATCCCCCGATCGGATCAGCCGATGGTCACACCGGCGGAGGCTCCGAGAGCGCCCTCAGGCCTCGAACGGGCGGGCCGGCCACGGGGCCTGGGCCGGACGCAGGGCGTCGAGTCCGTCGCCCTGCTCGGCGGCGACCAGCGAGAGCACGCCCACGACCAGGCAGTTGTTGTGCAGCTCTCCCGCGAGCACCCCCCGCACCAGGTCGGCGACGGGCACCCGCTCCAGCTCCATGTCGGCCTCCTCGTCCTCGACCTCGAAGCGCTCACCGGCGGCCTCGGACAGGTCCCGGGCGAGGAAGATCCGTACGGCCTCGTCGCAGCCGCCGGGGGTGGTGTAGACGTCGGTCAGCACCCGCCAGTCCTCGGCCTTGACGTGCGCCTCCTCGTACAGCTCGCGCTGGGCGGCGTGCAGCGGGTTCTCGCCGGGGACGTCGAGCAGCCCGGCCGGGATCTCCCACAGCTTCTCGCGCACGGGGTGCCGGTACTGCCGGATGACCAGCACCCGGCCCTCGTCGTCCAGGGCGAGGACGGCGACCGAGCCGGGGTGGACCTGGTAGTCGCGGGTCACCACGGAGCCGTCGGGCATGACCACGTCGTCCGTGCGGACCGAGGTCTTCTTGCCCCGGAAGGGGGTCTGGCTGCCCCGGATCTCCCACTCCTCGGGAGTGTCCTTGATCGTGCTGCCCGTCATTGCCTGACCTGCCCTTCCAGACGTACGCGAAAGCCGGGGCCCGCGCGGTTGAGTGCGCGCGCCCCGGCCACCGTACAACTGGTGTGTTACTTCGACGTCTTCCGCTCGACCGCGGCCTTGACCAGCCCCGCGAAGAGCGGGTGCGGGCGGGTCGGGCGCGAGCGCAGCTCCGGGTGGGCCTGCGTGGCGACCAGGTAGGGGTGGACGTCGCGCGGGTACTCGACGTACTCGACGAGCTTGCCGTCCGGGGAGGTGCCCGAGAAGAGGAGGCCGGCCTTCTTCTCCAGCTCCGCGCGGTAGGCGTTGTTCACCTCGTAGCGGTGGCGGTGCCGCTCCTCGACGTACTCCTTGCCGTCGTAGACCTCGCGCACGATGGAGCCCTCGGCCAGCTTCGCCGGGTACATGCCGAGCCGCATGGTGCCGCCCATGTCGCCCTCGCCGGCCACGATGTCCAGCTGCTCGGCCATGGTGGAGACGACCGGGTGGGCGGTGGCGGGGTCGAACTCGGTGGAGTTGGCGTCCGCGATCCCGGCCAGGTTGCGCGCGGCCTCGACCACGATGCACTGCAGGCCGAGGCAGAGGCCGAGCAGCGGGATCCGGTTCTCACGGGCGTACTTGATCGCGCCGACCTTGCCGGTCACGCCGCGTTCGCCGAAGCCGCCGGGGATGCAGATCGCGTCGACGTCGCCGAGCTGCGCCTTGGCACCGGCCGGGGTCTTGCAGTCGTCGGAGGTGACCCACTTGATCTTCACGCGGGCCTTGTTGGCGAAGCCGCCCGCGCGCAGCGCCTCGGTGACCGAGAGGTAGGCGTCGGGCAGGTCGATGTACTTGCCGACCAGGGCCATGACGATCTCGTGCTCGGGCTTGTGGACGCGGTCGAGCAGGTCGTCCCAGGTCGTCCAGTCCACGTCGCGGAACGGCAGGTCCATCTTGCGGACGACGTAGGCGTCCAGGCCCTCGGCGTGGACGACCTTGGGGATGTCGTAGATGGAGCGGGCGTCGGGGCAGGCCACCACGGCTGCCTCGTCGACGTCGCACATCAGCGAGATCTTGCGCTTGATCGCGGTCGGGACCTCGCGGTCGCAGCGCAGGACGATCGCGTCCGGCTGGATGCCGATGTTGCGCAGGGCGGCGACGCTGTGCTGGGTGGGCTTGGTCTTCAGCTCGCCCGACGGGCCGATGTAGGGCAGGAGCGAGATGTGGACGACGAAGACGTTGTCGCGGCCGACCTCGTGCCGGACCTGGCGGACGGTCTCCAGGAACGGCAGCGACTCGATGTCGCCGACCGTGCCGCCGACCTCGGTGATCACGACGTCGACCTCGTCCGTCGCCATGCGGCGGATGCGGTGCTTGATCTCGTTGGTGATGTGCGGGATGACCTGGACGGTGTCGCCCAGGTACTCGCCGCGCCGCTCCTTGGCGATCACCGTGGAGTACACCTGGCCGGTGGTGACGTTGGCCGAGCCGTCGAGGTCGCGGTCGAGGAAGCGCTCGTAGTGGCCGATGTCCAGGTCGGTCTCGGCGCCGTCGTTGGTGACGAACACCTCACCGTGCTGGAAGGGGTTCATCGTGCCGGGGTCGACGTTCAGGTACGGGTCGAGCTTCTGCATCACGACGCGCAGGCCCCGGGCCTTGAGCAACATGCCGAGGCTGGAGGCGGTGAGCCCCTTGCCGAGCGAGGAGGCGACACCCCCGGTGACGAAGATGTGCTTGGTCGTCGAGGCTGTGCTGTTTCGAAAAGCGGTGGGCGGCATGGCCAAGAGGGGGCTCCCGTGGTCGCGGTCTGGGGTGCGGTGCGTTCGCCCTCCGCCCCGGTCGTCCGGGGTGTCGTCGGCGGCGCCGTCGCTGCGGTTCCGGGGTTTTTCTCCCACCGGTCCACGGGCTACCAGCGTATCAGCGCCTCGGGGCGATGGCTTCCGGCCACCCTCCGCGCACGCACGGACACGCAGGTGGGACCGTCACCGTTTCCTCACGCGGTGGTCACCCGTTCGGCGGACCCGGGTTGCCCGGAGCGGCACACAGATCATCTACGTGCGTCGTATCCTGCTCGGACGTTCGCTGCCGAGCCCGCCCGGCGACACGGCACCACCCCTCGCCCGTCAGCGCCGGAACAACGAGAGCTCGTCAGTTCGTTGAGCAACAATTGTCGTTCGGGGCACCACGTTTGGCTGCACGGCCGAATGGCTGCTTTGCTTCATCGCTCAACGAGGCATGGCACACAGGACAGACATCCTCGACACACATTCCCTGACACACACCCCTGACCCCACCCTTGACCGCTGACCGCACTAGCGACCGCCCCCATGCGGGGTGACGTGGCCGTTCGACTGGAGTTGCACGTGGCCGGGCGCATCGAAGACTACGCACTCATCGGAGACATGCAGACCGCTGCCCTGGTCTGCCGGGACGGCACAGTCGACTGGCTGTGCCTGCCCCGCTTCGACTCGCATGCCATCTTCGCCGGCCTGCTGGGCACCGGGGAACACGGCTTCTGGCGGCTCGGACCCGCCTATGCCCCCGGCGCGGAACCGCCCACGTCGGCCCGGCGGACCTACCGCGGCGACTCGCTGATCCTGGAGTCCGAGTGGGACACCCCGCGCGGCACCGTCCGGGTGACCGATTTCATGCCGCCGCGCGACGGTGCGCCGCAGCTGATCCGGATCGTGGAGGGCGTCTCCGGCCGGGTTCCGATGCGCTCGGAGCTGCGGATGCGGTTCAGCTACGGCCGGGTGGTCCCCTGGGTCCACAAGCACGAGGGCCGCACGGTGGCCGTCGCGGGCCCGGACTCCGTGTGGTTCGACACGGAGGCGGAGACCTACGGCAAGGCGCTGACCACGTACGCGGACTTCACGGTGGCGCCGGGTGACCGGATCGCGTTCACGATCTCGTGGGAGCCCTCGCACAAGGAGCCGCCGGCGCTGCCGGAGCCCGAGCAGTCGCTGGTGGCCACCGAGGACTTCTGGCGCGACTGGGTCGAGCACTGTACGTACCACGGTCCCTACCGGGAGGCCGTGGTCCGCTCCCTGATCACGCTGAAGGCCCTGACGTACGCCCCCACCGGCGGCATCGTCGCCGCGCCCACCACCTCCCTGCCGGAGGACATCGGCGGCGTCCGCAACTGGGACTACCGCTACACCTGGCTGCGCGACGCCGCGATCACCCTGTCCTCGCTGCTGCGCACCGGCTACCGCGAGGAGGCCCGCGCCTGGCGCGAGTGGCTGCTGCGCGCGGTCGCCGGCGACCCCGAGAACCTGCAGATCATGTACGGCATCGCCGGTGAGCGGGAACTGGGCGAGGCGGAACTGGACTGGCTGCCCGGCTACGAGGGCTCCGGCCCGGTCCGGGTCGGCAACGGCGCGGCCCACCAGCTCCAGCTGGACGTCTACGGCGAGGTGACCGAGGCCCTCCACCTGGGCCACATGACGGGCCTGGCCCGCAACGACTACGCCTCGGTGCTCCAGCTCAAGCTGATCCGCTACCTGGAGTCCCACTGGCACGAGCCGGACGAGGGCATCTGGGAGGTGCGCGGCCCGCGCCGCCACTTCGTGCACTCCAAGGTGATGGCCTGGGTCGCCGTCGACCGCACCATCAAGCTGATCGAGTCCGGCGACGCCGACGGCCCGCTGGAGCGCTGGAAGCAGCTGCGCGACGACATCCACCGGGACGTGTGCGAGAAGGGCTACGACAAGGAACGCAACACCTTCACGCAGTCCTACGGCTCCCAGGAGCTGGACGCCTCCCTGCTGCTGATCCCGCAGATGGGCTTCCTGCCGCCGGACGACAAGCGGGTCATCGGCACCATCGAGGCCATCCAGCGCGAGCTGTCCACCTCGGACGGCTTCATCCTGCGCTACCCGACGGACGGCAAGGACGAGGGCGTCGACGGTCTGCCGGGCGACGAGGGGGCCTTCCTCGCCTGCTCGTTCTGGATGGCCGACGACCTGGCGATGATCGGCCGGGTCGACGAGGCGCGCAAGCTGTTCGAGAAGCTCCTCTCCCTCCGCAACGACCTGGGCCTCCTGGCCGAGGAGTGGGACCCCCGCCTGCAGCGCCAGGTCGGCAACTTCCCCCAGGCCTTCAGCCACGTCCCCCTGATCGACACGGCCCTCAGGCTGACGGCGAGCGGGGCGTACGGCGGCTGAGGACGGGGCGCGGGGCGCCGGAATTCGGCCACGGAGGGGCGGACCGGCTCACAACGGCCCGCCCCTCCCGTGGCCGACACCAGGGGCTCCGCCACCCCACCGGCCACTGCCGATGCCTCGCCGGACAGGACCGACGCCGACACCGAGCGGGTCGGGGGCCGCCCCCGGGTGCTCGGCATTCGGAATGCCACACGGCCCGGTGATCCGGCCGCTCTCCGTCGTCCACCGCCGGCACCCCTGTCGGCCGTGGCCGCGCGGGCGGGCTCAGGGTGCCAGTGCTGTCAGGGTGCGTTCTGCGCCCGGGTCGCCGGACGTCGCCGGTACCAGGGCGATCTCGTCCAGGCCCGCGTCCGCGTAGGCGTCCATCCGGGCCCGTACGGTGTCGAGGCCGCCGATCAGGCCCACGGTGGCCGCCGCCTCTTCAGGCAGCGCCCGCAGCAGGGTGTCGGCGTCGGCTCCCGTGCGGGCCAGCGCGACCGCCTCGCCGAAGCCGGCCTCCTCGAACATCTCGCGGTAGCCGGGCACCGTGAGATAGCCCACGACGCTGCGCATGACCTGGGTGAGGGAGGCGGGATCGGGGTCGACGGCGGCGGGGACCCAGGCGGCCAGCGTCGGCGGGGTCCGTCCGGCCTCGCCGCAAGCCGTGAGCAGCTTGGCGCGCAGGGCGCGGACCTGCTCGGGCGAGACCACGTCGAGGAGCATGCGGTCGGCGTACCGGGCGGCGACGGAGATCGCCCGGTCGCCGAAGGCCGCCACGGTGAGCGGACCGCCCGGCGGCCGGTGGCGGCGCCGGAAGGCGCTGCCGGGCACGACGGGTTCGCCCGGCACGCCGTGGAGCAGTTCCCGCAGTGCCCCGGCGGTCTCCGCCAGCACGGCCGCCGGCCGCTCCCGGACCCGGCCGTGGACACCCTCGACGACCCGCTTGCTCGACGTGCCCAGCGCCACGCCGACCGGGCGCCCGGTGACCGCGGCGACCGAGGCGGCGCCCCGCGCGATGCCGTGCGGGTCGCGCACCGACACGGCGACCGGCCCGGCGGTGAGCGCGATCCGCCGGGTGCCCGCCCCGACGGCCGCGGCCAGCACGAACGCGTCCCAGGTCGGCCCCTCCCCCAGCCACACCTCGGGGTATCCCAGCCGGTCTGCCTGCTGCGCCACCCGCAAGGGCTCGTCGAGGGGGCTGGCGTCCTCACGTGCGGCGGCCACGACGGTGATGTCCATGTCCGGTGCCCTACCCCGCGGACGCCCGCCGACCCGGCGGAGGCCGGGTGGATGTCCCGGGCGGGGCCGTGCCGGGTAGCGTCCGGCTCATGGACAGCGGCATGAACAGCGGGTTCGACACGCAGGGCGCCGGGATCACCGTGCGGCGGGCACTGGAGCTGCCCGGGCTGCGCAGCGGTCTGCCGGAGGTCCTCGCGGGCGCCGACCGCATGCAGCGCACCGTGCGCTGGGTGCACGCCGGTGAGGTGCCCAACATCGCCTCGCTGCTCAAGGGTGGCGAACTGCTGCTGACCACGGGATACGGCCTCGGCACCCGCCCCGCCGAGCAGCGGGCGTTCGTGCGCACGCTGGCCGAGCGCGGCATCGCGGCGCTCGTCGTGGAGCTGGGCCCGCGCTTCGCCCGGCTGCCGGCGGCGCTGGTCGACACGGCCCGCGCGGCCGGGCTGCCGCTGGTGCAGCTGCACCGCGAGGTGCCGTTCGTGACGGTCACCGAGGAGATCCACACCGAGATCGTCAACGGCCACTACGCGCTGCTCCAGCGTGCCGAGGAGGTGCACCGCCGCTGCACCGAGGCCCTGCTGGGCGGCGGCGGAGTGCCCCAGGTCCTCGCCATCCTGGCCGACTTCGCCGGGAACCCGGTCTTCCTGGAGACCATCGACGGCCGCCTGCTGTACGCCGCCGGTCCCGGGCCCGAGGGCGCCGACCCCCTCCAGGTCTGGGAGGGGCTGCGGGGCCCGCACAAGGAGGCGCCGCCCCCGGCGGGCTCGGTCCTCGTGGACGTGCCCGGCGGCGGACCGGGCACGGGGTCGGTCCGGGCCCGCCTCGCCCTGCTGCCGGTACGGTCCCCGCTGGCGCCGGTGCACCGGATGGCGGCGGAGCGGGCGGCGGGCATCCTCGCCGTGGTGCTGATGCAGGCACGGCAGGAGGAGGAGCTGGCGGCACGTGGTCGGGGCGACTTCCTCACCGACCTCGCCGAGGGCCGGATCACCGCGGAGGACGCTCCGGCGCAGGCCCGGGTCCTGGGCTTCAAGCCGGGGTCGGGACCGCTGCTGCCGGTGGTGATGCGGCTGGGTGACGCCCTGTCCCCGGCGGGCGGCGGCTGGGCGCTGCTGGCGCGCGCGGTCGCCGAGGAACTGGCCTCGGTGGGGGTGCCGGTCCTGCTGGGCGTGCGGCCGGTGGAGGGCCGGGTCCCGCTGCTGCTGGGGCTGCGCTCGGAGTCCGAGCGGGCGGCGGTCGCCGACCGGGTCGCCGCGGCGCTGCGGGCGGGCGTGGAGCGGGCCGGGATGCAGCGGCCGGGGGCGCAGCCGCCGGTCGTGGTCGTCGGGGTGTGCGGCGGCTGGGCGGCGGCCTCGGCGGGCCTCAGGCACGCGGCGGAGACGGCGACCGCGGCGCAGGGCCTGACCGACCGGCCCTGGTACGACGCCCGGCGCCTGGACATCGACCTGCTGCTGTGGCGGCTGCGCGACGACCCGGACCTCGCGGCGTTCGTGGACCGGGCGATCGGTCCGTTGCGGGACCACGACGAGCGCTCGAAGCCGCCGCTGCTGCCCACCCTCCAGACGTACCTGGCCCACGCCGGCCGCAAGGCGGAGACGGCGCGCGAACTCCACCTCAACCGGCAGACGCTCTACAACCGGCTGGCGCGGATCGGGGAGCTGCTGGGCACGGACCTCGACGACCCGCAGACGGTGCTGGCGTTGAGCCTGGCCCTGCGCGCCCGCCGGCACGTGCCCTAGGGGGTGTCCGAGGCGGGTGCCTAGAGCAACGGCGTGGGCTGCGTCAACTCGTCGTAGATGCTCAGCACCTGGGCGACGGTCTCGTCCTCGGTCGGCCAGCCGGCCGCCTGCCGTGCGCCCCGCTCGCTCAGCTCGTCCCGCCGCGCGGGGTCGGCGAGCAGGCGGACCACGGCGTCGGCGAGGGCCACCGCGTCCCCGGGCGGCACGAGTTCGGCGGCGTCGCCGACCAGCTCGGGGATGCCGCCGACGGCACCGGCGACCAGCGGCACGCGTGCGTGGAGTGCCTCCTGGGCGAGGACGGAACGCCCCGGCTCACGGCGGCTCGGCAGCAGCGCCAGGTCGGCCGCCGCCAGCAGGTCGGGAACGTCGTCGCGGCTGCCGACGAGCACGACCGGCAGTCCCTCGTCCTCGATCCGCCCCTGCAACTCGCCGCGCAGCGGGCCCTCCCCGGCGACCACGACCAGCGGCGCGGGGTCGAGGCGGCGCCATACGCGCGCGGCGTCGAGCAGGACGTCGTATCCCCGGTGCGGCTCCAGGGAGCCGACGGCGACCAGCAACGGGCGGTCGATGACGCCGAGTTCGGCCCGGACCTTGGGCCGCAGCCGGTCGGGGTCCTCGGGTCCGGCGGGCCGGTCCGGCCGGGCGGGAAGCGCGACAGGGCCGAGACGGGCGTCCCGCGCGCCCGTCCGCCGCGCCCCGTCGACCAGCTCCGAGGTGGCGCCGAGCACGACGGTGGCGGCCTTCATCACCCGCCGCTCCAGCACGCGCAGCAGCTGGCCGCGGGCCCCTTCGGCGTGCGCCCGGTCGTGCCAGGTGACGACGAGCGGTGTGCGCACGCGCCGCCCGCCCAGGGCCAGGGCGGCCCGGAAGGAGGCGTGCAGTCCGTGCGCGTGCACCAGGTCGGCCTCGGCGCACACCGTCCGCAGCGTGGCCACCGACACGGGATCGCTGCTGCGCGGCACGTGCACGTGGTCGGCCCCGGCGCCCGTGAAGTCGTAGGTGCGTTCCGCATCAAAGGGGGCGCACACCGTCACTTTCACGCCCCGTGCGACGAGCCCCGCGGCCAGTGAGCGCACGTGCGCGCTGCTGCCGGCGTTGCCGCCGCCCAGCACCTGCACGGTGCGCAACGGCGACTGGCCGTGCGGTGAGTGGCTGCTCACGGGGGTCACCTGGCCGCGGCTCCTGGTTCGGCGGGGGACGGTCACGAAGAACGTACAGAAGGATGGTGCGGACGGGGCGCGCCGGGCGGATTCCGGTGCGCCGCTCCGTCAAGGATGCCAGGCCGCACGGGTGTTCCGGGAACGACGACCGCCACGACCGGACGACCGACGGGACAACGACACCGGTCCGTCTCACTCGTACGAGTGAATGTCACGCCGTCGCACCGGCCCACCCGGGGCGTACGTCCAGGAGCCCGGTACGCCCGCTCGGACGCCGGAGTCCCTACTGGTCGGCCCGGGCCGTCGCCAGCAGTTCCTCCGCGTGGGCGCGGGCCGTCTCCGAGTCCTCCTGGCCGGCGAGCATCCGGGAGAGTTCCCGTACGCGTTCCTCGCCCTCCAGGACCTTCACGCCGGAGCGGGTGACCGAGCCGTCGTTCGTCTTCTCCACCAGCAGCTGACGGTCGGCGAACGCGGCCACCTGCGGCAGATGCGTGACGACCACGACCTGCGCGCTCTTCGCCAGCCGCGCCAGCCGCCGCCCGATCTCCACCGCCGCCTTGCCGCCGACCCCCGCGTCGACCTCGTCGAACAGGTACGTCGGCACCGGATCGGTGCCCGCGAAGACGACCTCCACCGCCAGCATCACGCGCGACAGCTCACCACCGGACGCGCCCTTGGCGATCGGCCGCGGCGGCGCTCCGGGGTGCGGCGCGAGCAGCAGCTCCACCTCGTCGGCGCCCGACGGCCCGCAGGCGACCGTCCGCCCGCCGACCTCGACGCCCTCCGGGTCCTCGGTCTGCCGGATCTCGAACGACACGCGCGCGTGGGGCATGGCCAGCGACGCCAGCTCGGCGGTCACCGCGGCGGCGAACCGCTCGGCTGCCTCGGTACGCGCGTCGGTCAGCGCCTGGGCGAGCCCGCCCAGTTCCGCCCGCAGCGCGTCCCGCTCGGCGGTCAGCTCGCCGATCCGCTCGTCGTCGCCGTCCAGCTCGGTCAGCCGCGCGGCGCTCTGCTCGGCCCAGCTCAGCACGGCCGCGATGTCCTCGCCGTACTTCCGGGTCAGCGCCGTGAGCGCGGCCCGGCGCTCCTCGACCGCCGCCAGCCGCAGCGGGTCGGCGTCCAGGTCGTCGGCGTACCCGGCGAGCTCCCCGGCCACGTCGCGCAGCAGGATGCCGACCTCACCGATCCGCTCGGCGAGCGCGGCCAGCGCCGGGTCGTGCGACCGTACAGCATCCAGGGCCCGCTGCGCGCCCGCGACGAGCGTGGAGCCGTCCACGCCCTCGGGGTCCTCCGGGTTGCCCGCCAGGGCGGCGTGGGCGGCCGTGGCGGCCGACGCGAGCGCCTCGGCGTGTCCCAGCCGCTCCGCCTCCTCCGCCAGCTCCACGTCCTCACCGGCGCGCGGCTCGACGGCCGCGATCTCGTCGAGGCCGTAGCGCAGGAGGTCGGCCTCCTGGGCGCGCTCACGCGCGCGCGTGGTGATCTCCTCCAGCTCCGTGGTGACGGCCCGCAGCCTGCGGTACGCCTCGGCGTACTTGGTGAGCGGACCGGCGACCGCGTCGCCCGCGTACCGGTCGAGCGCCTGCCGCTGCCGGGACAGCTTGAGCAGCCCCTGCTGGTCGGTCTGCCCGTGCACGGCCACCAGCTCGTCGGCCAGCTCGGCGAGCATCCCCACCGGCACCGACCGCCCGCCCAGATGCGCGCGCGAGCGCCCCTCGGCGGAAACGGTACGGCTGATCAGCAGCGCCCCGTCGTCCAGCTCGGCCCCGGCCTCCTCGGCCCGGACGGCGGCCGCGGCGTCGTCGGGCACGGCGATGCGCCCCTCGACGACCGCGCTCTTCGCCCCGATCCGCACGAGCGCCGCGTCCGCGCGTCCGCCCAGCAGCAGCCCCAGGCTGGTGACCACCATGGTCTTGCCGGCACCCGTCTCACCGGTGACAGCGGTGAACCCCGGCGACAGCTCGACCACGGCGTCGTCGATGACCCCGAGCGACCGTATCCGCATCTCCTCAAGCACGGACACGACCATACGAGGTCCGAGCCCGGGAGTGCGACCGGCCCGCCCTTGTCACCCAGGGGAGTGGACGCGCCCCTTCAGGGGCGCGGGGCTGTGTCATGTGCGGCTCGCCGCGTGGGCGCGAGAACCACACACGACCCGCACACGCCGTACCGCCCCCGGCCCTACGGCGCTAATGCGGAGCGCCCCGCCACCCGGACACCGGCAGCGCGAACTTCGCCACCAGCCGGTCCGTGAACGACGCATGGTGCAACCGAGCCAACCGCACCGGCACCGCCCCCCGCCGCACCTCCACCCGCGCCCCGGGCGGCAACTCCACCGTCCGCCGCCCGTCGCACCACAGCACCCCCGGCGGGACATGCGGCAGCACCTCCACCGCCAGCACCGAGTCCGGCGAGGTCACCAGCGGCTTCGCGAACAGCGCGTGGGCGCTGATGGGCACCATCAGCAGCGCCTCCACCTCGGGCCACACCACCGGCCCCCCGGCCGAGAACGCGTACGCCGTCGACCCGGTCGGCGTGGACAGCACGATGCCGTCGCAGCCGAACCCCGTCACCGGCCGGCCGTCGATCTCCAGCACGACTTCCAGGAGCTTCTCCGCGCCCGCCTTCTGCACGGCCGCCTCGTTCAGCGCCCAGTCGGTGTGCACGATGTCGCCGTTGCGGTGCACGACGACGTCGACGGTCATCCGCTCCTCGACCTCGTAGGCCCGGCTCACCACCCGGTCGACGACCTTGTCCAGGTCGTCGCGCTCGGCCTCCGCGAGGAAACCGACCCTGCCCAGATTGACGCCGAGCATCGGAACGCCCGAGGCACGGGCGAACTCGGCGCCGCGCAGCAGCGTGCCGTCGCCGCCCAGCACGATCAGCAGCTCGCACCCGTCCAGGCACTGCGGAGTGGCCTCGCCGACCAGCTCCACCTCGCCCGGCAGTGGCAGGTCGCGCGCCTCGGCCTCCAGGACCCGTACGCCGATCCCGGCCCGCAGCAGCCCCTTGACCACCAGCTCGGCGCTGCGGATGGCAGCGGGGCGCCCGGTGTGGGCGAGCAGGAAAACAGTACGCGCTCGGTTCTGTGTCAACGCGGCCCCTCCGCCACTGCACGATCGACATCGGCCGGGTCCAGTTCACCGGCACCGGCCCGCAGCCACAGAAAGTACTCGACGTTCCCGGAGGGACCGGGCAGCGGACTGGCGGTGACCCCCTTCACCCCGAGCCCCAGCTCCCAGGCCCTCCGCGCCACCGCCCGCACGGCCTCGGCCCGCAGCTGCGCGCTGCGTACCACTCCCCCGCTGCCGAGACGTTCCTTCCCCACCTCGAACTGCGGCTTCACCATCATCACCAGGTCGGCGTCCGGCCGGGTGCACCGCACCAGTGCGGGCAGTACCAGTCCGAGCGGGATGAAGGACAGATCCCCCACGACAAGGTCCACGGGCTCCCCATCGATCGCTTCCGGCGTCAACTCGCGTACGTTCGTACGGTCCTTGACGGTGACGCGTTCATCCTGCCGGAGACTCCAGGCGAGTTGTCCGTATCCGACGTCCACGGCGACGACGTGCGCGGCGCCCGCCCGCAGCAGTACGTCGGTGAAGCCGCCGGTGGAGGCACCGGCGTCCAGGGCCCGCCGCCCCTCGACGACGAGGCCCTGCGGAACGAACGCCGACAGCGCCCCGGCGAGCTTGTGGCCGCCGCGCGAGACGTAGTCGGGGTCGTTGTCGTCGGCGGTCACCACGATCGCGGCGGCGGTCTCGACCTGTGTGGCGGGCTTCGTCGCGACGGTCTTGCCGACGGTGACCCGCCCGGCGGCGATCAGCTGGCTCGCGTGCTCGCGCGAGCGCGCCAGCCTGCGGCGGACCAGCTCCGCGTCGAGACGGCGGCGTGCGACTCCTGCCACGTTCGGTTCAGCTCCTGTGTTCGTGCGGGGACGGGGGCGCCGGTGGACCCGGGCGGGCGTCGAGCGCGGTGAGCGCGTCGCGCAGCCCCCGGTGTACATCCTCGTACACCTCGACATGTCCGTCGGTGGCCAGGTGGTCGGCGTCGGCCAGCCGCGCCAGCCGGGCGTCGACCTCGGCGTTCCCGATGGGGGTGCGGGGGACGTCCAGCGGGGCGGGGGCGGCCGGCTCGTACCCGGGGTCCGGGTGGGCGCCGGGCTCCGTCTCCTCGGGCTCCGGCTCCGGTACTGCGTCGCTCATGCCCCGACGCTACCGCGTGGCGCTGGGGTACGGTCGGTCACGATGGCGACGACTGAGGAGTGCCGTGCCGCACTCGACAAGCTCTCGGACAGCATGCGCGGCGCCGAAGGGGACGTGCGGTCGGCCACGGAGCTGGACCGCTCGGTGAGCTGCCACATCACCGACCTGGACGTCACCTTCGCCGGACGCATGGCGGACGGCCGCATCGACGTGCGCGAGACCCTGCAGGGTCCGCCGCGCGAGAAGGCCGAGATCAGGCTGGCGATGACCGGCGACGACCTGGTGGCCCTGGTGGCGGGCGAACTGAACTTCGCCAAGGCGTGGGGCTCGGGCCGGGTGAGGCTGGAGGCGGGCCTGCGTGACCTGTTCCGGCTCAGGAAGCTCCTGTAGCGGCCGCTTCCGCCCGCTGGGTACGCCCCTTGCGGGCGGCCGGCACCACCAGCGGCGTGCCCGTCTCCGGGTCGTCGATGACCTGGCAGCGCAGCCCGAAGACCCGCTCGACCAGGTCGGCGGTGACAACGTCCTTCGGCGCGCCCTCGGCGATGATCTCCCCGCCGCGCAGGGCGATGAGGTGGGTGGCGTAGCGGGCGGCGTGGTTGAGGTCGTGCAGCACGGCCACGAGGGTGCGGCCCTGCTCCTCGTGGAGCTCCGCGCACAGGTCGAGGACGTCGATCTGGTGCTGGATGTCCAGGTACGTCGTCGGCTCGTCGAGCAGCAGCAGCGGGGTCTGCTGGGCGAGCGCCATGGCGATCCACACGCGCTGGCGCTGTCCGCCGGAGAGTTCGTCGACGTAGCGGTCGGCCAGCTCGGAGATGCCGGTCTGGGCCATCGACTCCTGGACGACCCGCTCGTCCTCGGTCGACCACTGGCGAAGGATGCCCTGATGCGGGTAGCGGCCGCGGCCGACGAGGTCGCCGACGGTGATGCCGTCGGGCGCGATGGAGGACTGCGGGAGCAGGCCGAGGGTCCGGGCCACCTTCTTGGCGGGCATCGACTGGATGACCGACCCGTCGAGCAGTACCCGGCCCTGGCTCGGCTTGAGCATCCGTGACAGGGCGCGCAGCAGGGTGGACTTGCCGCACGCGTTCGGGCCGACGATCACCGTGAAGGAGTTGTCGGGTATCTCCACCGACAGCTTCTCCGCGATGACCCGCTGGTCGTAGGCGAGGGTGACGTTCTCGGCGGTCAGGCGGTTCACGTTGCTCCTTCGGTTCTCGGGCCCGCTGCGGTGGCCGGTGCCGGCGCTCATATCCGGCCCGCCTTGCGCTCGGTGACCAGCAGCCACAGCAGGTAGACGCCGCCGAGGACGCCGGTGACGACGCCGACGGGCAGCTGGTCGGCGCCGAAGACCCGCTGCGAGATCCAGTCGGCACTGACCAGCAGGGCGGCGCCCATGCACAGGGACGGCAGCAGGTTGGGGCCGGGCGAGCGGGTCAGCCGCCGGGCGAGCTGCGGCGCGGTGAGCGCCACGAAGCTGACCGGTCCCGCGGCGGCGGTGGCCGAGGCGGTGAGCAGGACGGCGGCCACCATCAGCAGCGCCCGCACCCGCTCGACGCGCACCCCGAGGGCGTACGAGACGTCGTCGCCCATCTCCATCATCCGCAGCGCCCGCCCGTTGGTGAGCACCAGCGGGACGAGCACGGCGCACAGCGCGAGCAGGGGCCAGACCTGGTCCCAGTCGCGGCCGTTGAGGGAGCCGGTCATCCAGACGACGGCGCGCGAGGCGTCGACGATGTCGGCGCGGGTGAGCAGGTAGCCGTTGACCGCCGTGACGATCGCGGACACGCCGATACCGACCAGGACCAGTCGGTATCCGTGCACGCCCCGCTTCCAAGCGAGCAGATAGATGGCGAGACCGGTCACCAGGCCGCCGGCGAGTGCGCCGACGGTGACCTGGGCCGAGCTGCCGGAGAACAGGACGATCATGATGAGCGCACCGGCCGTCGCCCCCTGCCCGAGGCCCAGGACGTCCGGACTGCCGAGCGGGTTGCGGGAGATGGCCTGGAAGAGCGCGCCGCCGACGCCGAGCGCGCCGCCGACCAGCAGTCCGACCAGGACCCGCGGCAGCCGCAGCTCGTTGACGATGAACTCCTGCCCGGCGTTGCCCTGACCGACCAGGGTCCTCAGCACGTCGGCGGCCGGTATGTCGAAGTCGCCGGTGCCGATCAGCAGCACGCTCGCGGCGAGAGCGAGGAGCAGCAGCAGGACGACGACGACCGCGGCCCGCACGTCCAGGCGGAGGGACAGCCCGCCCGCGGTACGCACGGCACGGTTGCTCTTCACGGTCTTCCCGTTCTTCACAGCTGGGCCGTCCTCCGCCGTCGTACGAGAAAGATGAAGACCGGTCCGCCGAGGACGGCGGTGACGATGCCGACCTGGAGTTCGGAGGGCCGGGCGACGATCCGGCCGAGGACGTCCGCGCCCAGCAGCAGCACCGGGGACAGGATCGCCGCGTACGGCAGGATCCAGCGCAGGTCGGGTCCGGTGAAGGAGCGGACGATGTGCGGGATCATCAGCCCGACGAACACGATCGGCCCGCAGGCGGCGGTCGCGGCCCCGCACAGCACGGTCGCGGCGAGCATGGCCAGCGCCCGGGTGCGGTTCAGGTTGGCGCCGAGGGCCTTGGCGGTGTCGTCGCCCATCTCCATGGCGTTCAGCGGCCGGGCGAGCGCGAGGGCGAGGACCGTGCCTGTCACGAAGAAGGGCAGCACCTCCCGGATGGTGCCGGTCGTCGCCGAGGCGAGCGAACCGACCGTCCAGAAGCGCATCCTGCCCAGCGCCGCGTCGTCCATGATCATCACGGCCTGGAGGTAGCCGAAGAGCGCGGCGCTGATCGCGGTCCCGGCCAGCACCAGCCGCACCGGCGTGGCGCCCCGGCTGCCGCCCAGGAACCAGACCAGTGCGCCGACCCCCGCCGCACCGGCGAAGGCGAACCAGACGTACCCGGTCAGCGAGGTGACGCCGAAGAAGGTGATGCCCGTGACGACGGCCGCCGAGGCGCCCGCGTTGATGCCGAGCAGTCCGGGATCGGCCAGCGGATTGCGGGTCAGCGCCTGCAGCACGGCTCCCGCGAGGCCGAGGGCGGCGCCGGCCAGCAGGCCGAGGACGGTGCGCGACAGGCGCTCGCCGACCACGACGTCGCCGTAGGTGCCCGAGTCGTGGAAGAGGCCGTGCCAGACCTGGGCCAGGGACAGGTCCTTGGCGCCGATCGCGATGCTCGCCAAAGCGATGAACACCAGGACCGCGACGGAGACGGGCAGCCCCGCGGCACGCAGGACGCGGCGCTTGGAGGGCGGCGCGGGAGCGGTCTCCGCGCGCTGTTCGGGGGGACTGTCGACCAACACGCAGTTAGGTTAGCCTACCCTGCCAATCGATCACGATTCCCGAGGACTGCCACGAGGCCCCGGCCCGCGTCCGTCCCATCCGTGAACGGGCGCCTTCCCCGTACACCGCCGTCACAACCCCAACCGCGCCAGCGCCTTCCCCGAGTCCAGCCCGCAACCCCGCTCTCCGCCCTCCGTCCAGGCCGCCGCGCACAACGCACGCAGCCCGTCCAGCGCCGCGCCCTCACCGTCCAGTTCCAGCCGCTCGCCGCCGGCCGTCGCGGTCCAGCCTCCGCAGCGGAAGCCTCCCTCCGCGTCACCCGTGACCTCCGGCTGCCCGGTGAGCAGCCCGCGCAGATCGGCGTCGACGTATGTCGGCCGATGCTGTGGCGGCGCCGCCAGCAACTGCGGCCCGTCGGTCACACCGGTCAGGACGAGCAGCGAGTCGACCTCCCCGTTGAACGCGCCCTCGATGTCCGTGTCCAGCCGGTCGCCCACCACCAACGGACGCTGAGCGCCGGTCCGCAGGATCGTCTCCCGGTGCATGGGAGGCAAGGGCTTCCCCGCGACCTGCGGCTCGGCGCCGGTCGCGATCCGCACGACCTCCACCGCCGCGCCGTTGCCCGGGGCGATCCCGCGGGCGCCCGGGATGGTCAGGTCGGTGTTGGAGGCGTACCAGGGGACACCCCGCGCGATCGCGTAGCAGGCCTCGGCGAACCGGCCCCACGGCAGCTCGGGACCGCCGAACCCCTGCACCACGGCCGCCGGATCGTCCTCGGCCGACTCGACGGGCTCGAGACCACGCTCACGCAATGCCACGCGCAGCCCCTCACCGCCGATCACCAGCACCCGCGCCCCCGAGGGCAGCTGCTCGGCGATCAGCCGGGCGACCGCCTGCGCCGACGTGATGACGTCCTCCGCCCCCGTCGGTATGCCCAGCTCGGTCAGGTGCGCGGCCACCGCGTCGGTGGTACGGAGCGCGTTGTTGGTGACGTACGCCAGGCGCATGCCGCCATCGCGGGCCGTGGCCAGGGAGTCGACGGCGTGAGCGATCGCGTGCCCCCCGGCGTACACCACGCCGTCCAGGTCGAGCAGCGCCGTGTCGTAGGCCTCGTTCAGACCCCGCCCACTGCCCTCGGGCCTCGTCCTGACGCTCCGGCTCATTCCGCATCGCTCCTCGTTCGTCGCCTTTCCCCCGATCATCCCCCATGCCACTGACACACGTACGATGCCGGGATGAACTCTGCAGGTCACCCGGAAGCAACGGCGCGCCGGGGCCTGGAACTCACCCCGTTCCGAGGCCTCCGTTACGACCCCGACCGGGTCGGCAGCCTGGCCGCCGTGACCTCCCCTCCCTACGACGTCGTGGTCCGCCCCGACGGCCTGCTCCACCTCGAGTCCGCCGACCCGTACAACATCGTCCGGCTGATCCTGCCGCAGGCCGCCACGCCCGAGGAGCGCAACGAGCAGGCCGCGCGCACCCTGCGGCGCTGGACGGCGGAGGGCGTCCTGACCACCGACCCCGAACCGGGCCTGTACGTCTACGAGCAACGCGACCGCGAGGGCATGGTGCAGCGCGGCGTCATCGGTACCCTGCGCGTGTCGGACCCCGCCGAGCAGGTGGTCCTGCCGCACGAGGACGTCATGCCCCACGTGGTCGCGGACCGCGCGGCACTCATGCGGGCCACCCGGGCGAACCTCGAACCGCTGCTCCTGACCTACCGCGGCGACGGCGAGGCCCCTGCCACCACCGCCCTCGTGGAACGCACCGCCGAACAGCCGCCGCTCCTGTCCACGACCACCGAGGACGGCCACTGCCACCGCCTGTGGTCGGTCACCGACCCGGACACCGTGGCCCACGTCCAGGCCGAGCTGTCCCGGCACCAGGCCCTCATCGCCGACGGCCACCACCGCTGGGCCACCTACCGCACCCTGCGCGCGGAACACCCTTCGCCCAGCCCGTGGGACCACGGCCTGGTCCTCCTGGTCGACACGGCCCGCTACCCGCTCCGCGTCCGCGCCATCCACCGGCTGCTGCACGGCCTGCCGGTGCGCGACGCCGTGGCCGCCCTGGACGGCCGCTTCCGCGTCCGCCGCCTGGGCACCCCGCTGGACGCGTCCCTGGAAACGCTGGCGGAGGCAGCCGCCGCGGGCAACGCCTTCCTCCTCGCCGGCGACGGCGACTTCCACCTCGTCGACCTGCCGGAGCCCGGCCTGCTGGCCCGTACGGTCCCCACCGACCGGCCCGAGGCCTGGCGCACCCTGGACGCCACCGTCCTGCACGCCACGCTCCTCGCCCACGTCTGGCACGTCCCCGACGACTCGGCGGCCCACGTCTCCTACATCCACGACACGGCGGCCACCGTCGAGAAGGCCGAACGCGACGGCGGTACGGCGGTGCTGATGCACCCGGTCCACGAGGAGGTCGTCCGCGACCTGGCCCGGCAGGGCGTCACGATGCCCCGCAAGTCCACGTCCTTCGGCCCGAAACCGGCCTCGGGCCTGGTGCTGCGCACACTCGACACCTGAGACGGCCTGACGACACGCCGAAGGGGGCGGGCCCGTGAACCGGTCCCGCCCCCTTCGTCACGCCGTCAGGCCGTCAGGCCGTCAGGTATTCAGACCCTCAGTCCTTGTCCCCGTCCTCGGCGGAAGGGCTCCCCCCACCGTCGCTCTCGGACTCACCCTCGTCCAGGGCGTCCATGAACTCCACGCCGTCCAGCTCGGCGAGCCGGTCGGAGGCGTCCGTGCTGCCGTCCCGGTCCGACTCCACGGCCTTCGCGAACCACTCCCGCGCCTCCCGCTCCCGGCCCGCGGCCAGCAGCGCGTCGGCGTAGGCGTACCGCAGCCGCGCGGTCCACGGCTGTACGGAGTTGGAGGCCAGCTCGGGGCTCTGCAGCGTCACGATGGCCGCGTCCAACTGCCCCATGTCACGCCGGGCACCGGCCGCCACGAGCCGCATCTCGACCTGGCCGGCCTTGTCCAGCTTGTGCACCTCGGGGGCACCGGCCATGTCCAGTGCCTTCTCCGGCCGGCCGAGGCCACGCTCGCAGTCGGCCATGACCGGCCACAGCTCCACGGAACCGGTCATCCGCCGCGCGGCCCGGAACTCCGCCAGCGCCTCGCCGTACTTCTGGTTGGCATACGCGGCGAACCCGGCCGCCTCCCGTACGGCGGCGACGCGGGACGCCAGGCGCAGGGCCACCCTGGAGTAGCCGTACGCTGCCTCGGGGTCCTCGTCCAGCAGCCGCGCGACCATCACCAGGTTCCTGGCGACGTCCTCCGCGAGCGTCTTGGGCAGGCTCTGCAGCTCCTGCCGTACGTCCTTGTCGATCTCGTCGCCCGTGACCTCCTCGGGGATCGGCAGACGCTTGATCGGCTCGCGGTCCCGGTCACGGTCCCGCTCCTCACGGAAGCGGCCACCGCCGCCACCCTGCCGGTCGTCACGCCCGCGGTAACCGCCGGGCCGACCACCCCGGTCGTCACGACGGGGCCCACGACCGCCCCGGTCGTCACGCCCGCGGAACCCACCGCGGTCGCCACCCCGGTCGTCACGCCCGCGGAACCCGCCACGCTCTCCACGGTTGTCGTCCCGCCGGAAGCCACCACGGTCGTCACGCCGATCGTCACGGCGGAAGGGAGGACGCTCGTCCCGCCGGTCGTCACGCCGGAAAGACGGACGGTCATCACGGCGGTCGTCGCGCCGGAAGGGAGGACGGTCGCCACCTCGATCGTCACGCCGGTCATCCCGACGGTCGTCCCGCCGGTACGACGGACGGTCGCCGCCCCGGTCATCACGGCGGTCGTCCCGGCGGAAGGGAGGACGGTCGCCACCCCGGTCATCACGGCGGTCGTCACGGCGGAAGGGAGGACGGTCGCCGCCCCGGTCATCACGACGGAAAGACGGACGGTCGCCCCCACGATCGCGATCGTCACGCCGTCCGTAACCGCCACCACGGTTGTCCTCACGACGGTCGTCACGGCGGTCGTCACGCCGGAAACCACCGCGCTGCCCGGCGCCGTCGTCACGGCGGTCATCACGGCGGAAGGAGGGACGGTCATCACGGCGGTCGTCGCGCCGGAAGGGAGGACGGTCGCCACCTCGATCGTCACGCCGGTCATCCCGACGGTCGTCACGCCGGTACGAGGGACGGTCGCCGCCCCGGTCATCACGGCGGTCGTCACGGCGGAAGGGAGGACGGTCGCCGCCCCGGTCATCACGCCGGTCGTCACGGCGGAAGGGAGGACGGTCGCCGCCCCGGTCATCACGCCGGTCGTCACGGCGGAAGGGAGGACGGTCGCCGCCCCGGTCATCACGCCGGTCGTCACGCCGGAAAGACGGACGGTCGCCCCCACGATCGCGATCGTCGCGGCGGGGCCCGCGGTCGCGATCGTCCCGGCGGAAGCCGCCACTCTGTCCGCCACGGGCATCACCCCTGCGGTCGTCGCGGCGGAACCCACCACGGTCACCGCGCTGACCCCTACGGTCGCCGCGGTCACCACTGTCCCGTCGCCGCTGGTCGCGCTCCGGTCGGTCGTCGGGAGAGTTGGTGGTCATCGGTGACTCCTGTCTTCGGTACCGCAAGTCATTCTCGCGCAGCCGGCTACCCGGTGCGCCCTGGAAAAACGAAAGGACCCCTGGTCCCCAGCTGAACGCTGGGGACCAGGGGTCCTTCCCAAAGATTGTTCGGCGGCGTCCTACTCTCCCACAGGGTCCCCCCTGCAGTACCATCGGCGCTGTAAGGCTTAGCTTCCGGGTTCGAAATGTAACCGGGCG